>NZ_LR733630.1:1296666-1945000 GCF_902506275.1 Exiguobacterium sp. 8A
ACGAGTAAGAGACCCATGACGATCCCGAGTACTTCGCTCCCGCCGAATCGTTTCGTCGCCGACCAACCGACGAGTGCCGGTAAGAAGACGAATGACGTATTCGCCATCATGTTGATGAGATCCCAAAGTCCTTGTAAGTTCGGATACGCCTCGATGAGCGTCTGTCCTTCGATGAAGAGACCTTCCGATGCAAGTAAGTTGTTGATCCCCATGAGGAGACCGGCTACGATGATGGCTGGAATGATTGGCATAAAGACGTCAGAGAAGACTTTGACGAGTTTTTGAAGCGGATTCATTTTTTTGCCGCCCGCGGATTTGACCTCGGCGACCGTCGCCGCCTCAAGTCCAGCGAGCTTGATGAACTCGGTATAGACGCGATCGACATCGCCGGCTCCGATGACGATTTGATACACGCCGGAGTTCTCGAACGCCCCTTTGACGAGGTCGATTTCTTTCACGCGTGCCTCATCGACTTTTGATTGATCCTTGAGGGAGAGACGGAGACGCGTCACACAGTGCGCGGCCTTGTCCACGTTGTCTTTGCCCCCGATCGCTTCTAAGATCTCAGCGGCAATTTGACGATAATCTGCCTTCATGTTGAATGTCCTCCTTTGTTTGAAAACTGTAAATGAAAACGGTTACTTATGAGTACAAACAAAGTATAACTTATCTATATAAGTTAAGTCAACAACTTATATAGATAAGTTAAACATGAAAGTTTTGCGTCGTGATTTACTGTTAAAATTCCCCTATTTTGACTTAGGACAAACAAAAAACCCCTTCCTGTACGAAAGAGGTTTACCTACGGGCGACGTCGCTAAACTGGAACTTGTCCAATCGGTGACGCGACTCCGTATATTCAAATTGTTGTCCTTCATATAAGAACGTATCGTTCGTGATGACGATGACGTATTCATAGTCATGCAAGTCGAGCCGTTTCCGGTCAAGTTCCGTCACGTCTTCAGCTGCAATCTTCCGTTTCGCATAGCTGATTTGTAGCCCAAGCTCATCTTCGATATATCCATAAATCGATCGAGCCGCAATCTCTTCTGTCAGACCGGGGACGAGATCTTTGACGAAATAGTTGATATCTAAGATAACGTTCTCCCCGTCAAAGTTTCGAACCCGTTCGATGCGAAACACATGCGTCCCTGGCGCTAAGTTCATCCGTTCGGCGAGCCATGTCGGGGCTTCTATCTCTTCGAACGAAGCGACGTGGGTCTGAATGGAACGACCGAGCATGCTCGCGTAGACCTCTGAAAAACTGACGATGCCATTGAATTGAAACTCGATCTGGTCACGTTTCAACACGAACACGCCTTTTCCATGATGCTTCCGGACATACCCGTTCTCCTGTAAAAGATCGAGCGCTTTCCGGACCGTCCCCCGGCTGGCCTCGAACTGATGCATCAACTCGGTTTCAGACGGAAGCTTTGAGTCAGCGGGTCTCGTGCCATTTCGCATCTCTTCTGCCAGACGCTCAAAGATTTGGCGATATTTCGCCATTTCATTCCCTCCTCCATTGAAAAAGACGACCTTAGACGGTCGTCTCTCTTACCATTCGCGACGATACCATGTGATGCCGATTGCACCAGGTCCGAGATGCGTTCCGATGACGGGACCGAAATGGCTTCCCGAGATATGTGCTTTCGGGAACTTCTGCTTCATCGAAGCGATCTCTTCCGCCTGACGCTCCGGGCAGTTGGCGTGAATGATACCAATGCAGTACCCTTCCCCATCTCCGACAATCGATTCGTCCATCATCTCTTCGATTCGGCGTACGGCCTTCTTGTATGTCCGAATCTTCTCGAACGGGACGATCAATTTATCTTGGAAATGAAGGACCGGCTTGATTTGTAAGAACGATCCGACGAGCGCTTGCGCCGCACTCAATCGTCCGCCGCGTTGTAAATGGTCAAGGTCATCGACGACGAAGTACGCGCGAATCGAATCACGGACCGCTTCAAGTCGGGCGATGATTTCTTCTGGTGTCGCCCCGTTGTCACGGAGGTGAAGAGCCTCTTCGACAAGAAACGCTTGCGGCATACACGAAATCTCTGAGTCAAACGCATGAACCGTCACATCGACCATGTTATTTAGCGCGACCATCGATTGGTACGTTCCGCTAATCCCACTCGAGAGCGTGATTGCAATCACGTCTGTCACATCGTCCGGCAAGCTCTCAATCAATTCAACCGTCTCACCGATGACCGGTTGCGACGTCGTCGGCAGGTTCCCTGCCTCGATACGCTCGTAAAACGCCTCGGTCGACATATCAATCGACTCGCGGTACGACGCACCATCGAAGATGACACTGAGTGGTGCGACATGGACGTCATGTCGCGCCAAAAAATCATCCGACAGATAGGCGGTACTGTCGGTTAAAATCGCAATGTTTCCCATACTATATCCTCACTTTACGTCGTTTCATTTTTCCAATTATGTTAGGATTCCATTCCATATTGTAACACAAAAACGAGGTAAAGCATCGGTGACGCTCAAATCTCGACCCAACCCCGGCGAATCGCATCCACGACGGCTTGCGTCCGGTCGTTCACGTCCATTTTACGAAGTACGGAGGAGACGTGGTTTTTGACCGTCTTCTCACTGATAAACAGCATGTCACTGATGTCTCGGTTCGAGCGACCGTCAGCGAGAAGGTGCAACACCTCGACCTCACGGCGCGACAATAATTGATAGACCGGGTCATCTGTACGGCTCTCGACGCCACGTCCCGCCTGTTCCCCTTTGAATTGTAAGAGACGGCGGTAATCCTTCAGTACGTTCGTTGTCACTTTCGGATGAAGATACGCCCCATCCTTTGCGACGGCACGGACTGCCGAGATCAATTCTGTCGATGCGACTTCTTTTAATAAGAACCCTGATGCCCCCGCTTCAAGCGCATGTGTGATATACGACTCATCATCATGGATTGACAGAATGAGGACACGTGTCTCTGGTGAAAGAAGTGACAGTTGCTTCGTCGCCTCGATTCCGTTCATGTCCGGCATGTTGATATCCATAATTAGAATTTCCGGTTTTTGCTCGCCAGCGATGCGGATTGCTTCGCGTCCCGTACGCCCTTCGGCGACAACTTTAAATTCATCCTCCAAATCAAAAATCCGCTTCAATCCCTCGCGGAACAGTTCGTGATCATCCACGATCGCAATGCGTGTCTGTGTCATTTCCATGTATGTCTTCCCCCTTGTTCTCTCACGGAATCGGAATCGACATCCGGACGACTGTCCCTTTGCCGACTTCCGAGTCGATGGTGATGCTTCCGTTCACCAATTCAATTCGTTCGCGCATTCCGACAATCCCAAACGACTCTTCGCCAATTGCGCTCGGTTCAAACCCGATGCCATAGTCGCGGACGTGGATGTGAATCACGTCGCTCGCTTGCTCGACATTGACGATGATTTCGGCTGTTTTTGCATGTTTGATCGCATTTTGTACCGATTCTTGAACGAGACGGAACACGTTAATCTCCAGCTTCTCCGGTAATCGCGCACGCGACCCTCGATAGTTGAGACGTGTTTTGATTGCCGTATACTCCTCCGTTTGATGGAGATAGCGCTCGAGCGTCGGCAAAAAGCCTAAATCATCAAGCGACATCGGACGTAAATCATAAATCAAACGACGGACGTCGACGAGCGCCCCACGAATTAGCTTTTTCAATTCATGTAATTCGGCAAATGCCTCATCTTTTCCTCGTTTATCAAATGTCTTTTCAATCAGGTCGGCCCGTATCAGAATATGAGCAAGCGATTGCGCTGGACCATCGTGCATCTCGCGGGCGAGATGGCGCCGTTCGCGCTCAGCCGCTTCGAATACGCCGATGGCCATCTCTTGTTTTTTCATCATGTCCGAATACTCTTGCTGTAAGTCATCCCGTAAGAAGTTCAAGACGACACTCACGCGACCAATCAACTTTTCGGCACGTTCGATCGTGTCCTCTAAGATGAGCAGACGACGCTCTAAGTCGTTCCGGCGTTGCTGTGCCGCCATCTCTTCTTTTTGGACAAGAAAACGTTCGAGTTGCATTTGATTTGCCCGTTCGTAGGCTTCGCGAATTTCTTGTTCACTATGTATATGAAACTTTTTACTGACTTGAACGAGCTTGGCCTTTGCAGCTTTCACGAGTCGGTCGAGTCGATCGGACTCCTCGATGTAGAACTCGATTTTATCCGTCAATTCTTTTAACTCGTTTTGAATTGCTGAATATTCAGTTGCAGAACTTTCGGTTATACGGACAATCTCCTCTTTACTTTCCGTCACCGTTTCAATCATATTTGTTATGATATGTTCTAAAGCTGTCCGATCGGTAATATGATTCACGATGCCATCCCCTAATAGTTCGGTAGTTAATCCTCATCTATTCTTATATATCGTCCCACTCTAAACAGGTTTGTAGCGGACATGAGAGATTTTCTATAATTCCATTCGCTATAAATAGCGTATGTGCCTACTTGAATTCTAAAAAAAATATTTAAAAATAGAAAGGAGAATTTTCAGAAATGTCTATTGAGTCAAATTATACTATAAAACAAAGTGGAACATACGAAGTCGTTATCCAAAAATCAAAATTTATTGCTCATTTCAAACGTGTCGAAACAGAGGAAGAGGCGCAGGCGTTTATCCAAGCCACCAAGAAAGAGCATTGGAATGCAAACCATAACTGTTCCGCCTATATCATCGGGGAACGGAACGAGCACCAAAAAGCGAACGACGACGGTGAGCCGAGCGGTACGGCCGGCATGCCGATGCTCGAGGTGTTGCGCAAACGCCACTTGAAAGATACGGTCGTCGTCGTGACACGTTATTTCGGTGGAATCAAGCTCGGTGGCGGCGGACTTATTCGTGCCTACGGTGGAACTGTAAGCGAAGGACTTGATGCGGTCGGCATCGTCGAACGCCTACCGATGCAACAATTGACACTCACCGTCGACTATACATGGATTGGGAAAGTCGAAAACGAGTTGAGACAGTCTAGCTATCTGCTCGATGACATCATCTACGCGGACCTCGTCACGTTTCATGTCTCGGTACCCGTGGAAGAGACAGAGGAGGCGCTCGCTTGGCTGACAGACATGACGAACGGTCAAGGTCAGCTTCAAACTCATGGGATCCGCATCATCGAACGTGATTTCAAACGCTGAAACGCCTATACTAAAAGAAACGACTGAAATGAGGAAACAACATGAAAACACCCCCACGCAAGAAAAGATCACCTTGGAAAATTGTCCTCATCGTGTTGGGTGTCGTATTGCTCATCGGTGGTTCCGCTTTCGGCTATTTTGTCTTCAAAGCGAATGAAACCGCCGAAAACGCGAACAAGGCGTTGGAACGTGGCGACAAGTCAGAACGTCGCGACGAGACCATCGACTTGACGAAAGATCACTTTTCCGTCCTGTTAGCAGGAGTCGATGGCGGCGCCTCGCTCGAGGAAGGACGGACTGATTCGCTCATGGTCGCCACGTTCAACAAGGAATCGCGGCAAGTGACGCTCGTCAGCATCCCACGCGACTCATATGTCGACATCATCATCGACGATGAGGATCCGTTCAAAGACAAGATCAACCATGCTTACGCTTACGGAGGCATTGACACGACCATTGCGACCGTCGAGAACCTGCTCGACATCCCAATCGATTACTATGCGACCATCAACTTTGATGGAATCGAAGATTTGGTCGATGCGGTCGGTGGCGTCGAGATTGATGTCCTCATCCCCATCTCCGGAAAAGCGACCGGAAATGTCGAGCTAGAGCCTGGCGTTCAAGTCTTGAACGGAAAAGAAGCACTTGCCTATGCCCGGATGCGGAAGCAAGACCCTGCCGGCGACATCGGTCGAGCCGGTCGACAACAGCAAGTTATCGAGGCCATCATCAATGAGGCGACGACCATCAACTCGTTTACGAAGCTGAACCGGATCATGAATGCTGTCGGCGAGAACATCCGGACGAACATGACGTTGTCAGAGGCCTCACAACTTCAGCCTTACGCAAAATCGCTGAAGTCGTTCAACCGCGAAACACTTGAAGGGACGGACCTGACGCTGAACGGGGTCTACTATTATGAAATCGACCCGGCTGACCTTCGTGACGCCCAGGCCCTTCTCCAGACGGAGCTCGGCATGCCCGTTACAGCGGATGAACCATCAACTGACGAAACAGACGATACGATGACTGAGACAATCACGTACTAAAACAAAAATAGCCAGTATCGCGCGGCGATACTGGCTATTTTTTAGGTTCGCGGTCGACCGAGCAGTCGTCGGGACGTGCGAATAATCGGTTTATAATTTGGATGAATCAGTTCGGTTGATTCCACGATCAATTCAATGACAATCAACACGACGATGAACGTGATGACCGCACCGAGCATCGTCGTCTTGGCGAACAAGATGGATGAGATGCCAAAGAACAAGGTCATCCCGTACATGAGCAAGACGGCTTGCCGTGTCGTGAAGCCCATATCGATCAACTGATGATGCATATGCGATTTATCCGGCGACATCGGCGGTCGCCCTTGGACGAGCCGGCGCACGATGGCGAAAATTGTATCCGAGATCGGCAACCCGAGCAAGAGGACCGGGACGACGAGCGAGAACAATGTCACGTTCTTAAACCCGATGAGCGAGAAGACGGCGAGCATGTACCCGAGGAACAGTGCTCCCGTATCGCCCATAAAGATTTTCGCCGGATAAAAATTATGAACGAGAAACCCGAGCGTACTCGCAAGAAGCAAGAGCGCCATCATCGTCAAATAGACGTTCCCCTGAATGATGGCTAACACGGCAATCGTCCCGAGGGCGATGCTCGACACACCGGCGGCGAGACCATCGAGACCGTCAATCAAGTTGATGGCATTCGTGATCCCAATCAGCCAAAGGACGGTGATCGGGATGCTCCATGACCCTAGGTAGAGTTGCTGGTCGAACGGAAGATTGATGAGTTCAATTCGCATCCCCGAGTTCAAGACAACGACCGTCGCAATCATCTGTCCCATCAACTTGACACGGGCTGATAACTGGAACCGGTCATCGATCAGTCCGGTAAGGAGAATGACGACAGCGCCAATCAAGATAGCGTCGTTATATCGACTCGTCGGAAGCAGCAAGGCGTAGCCGATGAAAAATGCGATAAAAATCGCGAGACCCCCGATTCGTGGCATCGTCCGTAAATGTACTTTTCGTGCGTTCGGATGATCGACTGCACCGATGAAAAATGCGAATCGACGAACGAGCGGTGTAATCAAGATGGCCATCACAAAACTGACCAACATGGCAATCCATAGCATGGGCCGACAGTTCCTCTCTCAAAAAAATAGACTCTGGCGAATTATATCACATTTTGAATCGAGGAGTGGATATCAGTCCGTTTACAATAAAAGCCGATGAGGCGTTCCCCATCAGCTCTGGATCATGAAAGTGTCGCTGCCACTTCTTCTGTCGGTTCGTATGTATACAAGCCGCGACCAATTTTTTTGATTTCCGGGTTGACACCTTCAATTTTCACCATCAATTGGTAAATGTTGCTGATGTGATGACGGTAACGAAGTTCAAGTTCCATTTGAATATCACGCACGCTCATCGTCTGACGCTCTTTCAGTAGATCCGTCACTTGATGAACGTACACCTCGAGCGGATAACGCTGGTTCACACGGCGCGGACGTAGGCGTTTTGACGCATCAGTCATGGAGTCCTTATCTTCTCTATCTCGACTCAATTCCGCAATCAAATACTCGGCACGTCGTTGCAATTGGCGATACGACTCCTCAATTTCCATCAATTCTCGATAAATGTGGTCATTGACATTCGTAGATTCCATACACAAATCCCCTTCTACATCCAATTATAATTTGGAATTCCCTAATTTAAATCAGTAATTCCTAATAATCCCTCTATATCTTCTATAAAAGTGTAACGGATTTGTAATGTGTTTGTCATCTCTTTTTGGGCAATTCTGTCTATTTAGGACTTTAGGCTCAAAAAAGACGGCGACTGTTCGGGGCAGTCGCCGTCTCACGGAAGATGATTGTAGTCATTTACACATGAACGCGTTCGAGGATGCGTTCAAGTGACAGATCGTCAGTAGAAGCGGCGATGAGGTCTGCATGACCAAGCATCGATTCTTCTCCAACGGCGACAGCAAACATATTTGCCGCTTTGATTGCAGTTACACCGGCAGCCGCGTCTTCAACGCCGATGGCGAGTTCGGGTTTCACGCCAAGGGCAGAAGCGGCCTTCAAAAACACTTCGGGGTGTGGTTTTGATTGGGCGACAGTTGCTGCGTCGACAATATGGTCGAAGTAATGTCGGACCCCAAGTGCGTCAACGACCGCAAATGCGTTCTTTGAAGCAGAAGCCATTCCGATTTTGAGTCCCGCCTCTTTGATTTCATCGAGGAATGAAACGATACCAGGAAGAAGATCGTCGGATGAGATATGTTGAATAAGTTCAACGTAGTGCTCGTTTTTCTTTTGTGCGAGTTCTGCTTTCTCTTCCGGTGTGAAATCGTTTTGTTTACCGCCGAGCGTAAGGATCCGCTCAAGCGACTCAGTCCGACTCACGCCTTTGAGCGTTTCATTGAATTCGCGGTCAAATGGAATTCCGAGCTCTTCACCGAGCTGCTTCCAAGCGAGGTAATGGTACTCTGCCGTGTCAGTGATGACACCGTCCAAATCGAAAATCACTGCTTCAATCGTTGACATACATGCTTTCCGCCTTTCCTTCAAATGCTTGTGTCGTCAGACTACATTTAGGGAACTTGACAAGTACCCGTCGCACGTTTGGTCAATGATGCAAACGGTTGCACTTGTTCGATTTCTATTATAAATGAAAACGTTCTCTTGATGCAACCGTTTTCGCAAAAATCAAAAAAAGAGAAGAGCATGCGCTCTCCCCTTCCTTATTACAGCTGAATACCGACCACTTTGATGTTCACAGAACGTGGTGTCATCGCAAGCATCGTGTCCATATCTTGCGTGATGCGCTCTTGGACGGCCGTCACCGTTTTGATGATCGACTGTCCGTACGCGATATAAAGCGATAGGTTGATGGTGATGCCTTCGTCCGACTCATCGACTTTCACATGTTTCATGAGAGCACGCTCTGACAATTTCGTATCTTCTTGCGTGAACGAGACGTGTTTCGTTTCTTTGACCGCGACCGCGGCAATCATTTCAACGACGTGACGTGATACGTTCACGTCGCCTTCTGTGCTGTGCATTCCATTTTCGTATGGCATAGGGTCACTTCCTTAACTCTAGTTTCGTTTCTTCTTAATAAAGTGTAGCGGAAATGAAGCGTTTAGAAAAGACTTTACCCTTTTACCCCCTTGGTATTTTGGACACGCTTCACGTCAATCTCGACGAGCGGGCGCAAGAGACGGACCATCGGTGGACTGATAATCACGAGGACCATCACAAAGGCGACACCGAACAAGACGAGTAGTTGCATCCAAGATGTTGGCATGAACCCTGCCGGTATAAACGCCTTCCATGCGACAACAAAGAAGACGTGGACGAGATAGACGTACAGACTATACTGTCCGGCACGCGAGAAAATCGGGAGCTGTCGTCCCGGTATGATGAGCGCGAAACTGATCGACATGAGGAGCGACACCGTATAGACGATCAAAAAGGCGAACGGTCCGCTCCACATCGCCTCAGGGACGGCCGTGTCATAGGCGAAACGGAACTTGAACAAGTTCCCGATATGATAGAACGTATCGTCTTGCTGGACCCGCATCGAGACCAAGAGTCCCAATGTGAGCGTGGTGAAGACAATCGCCCCGCCGATGCGATATCGATTCCGGTGTTCGGCCCGTTTCGGTAACTCAAAGAAGTTGAGCGTATTGCGCTCGGACATCCAGTTCCCGATCAAGAAGAACGGATAGAACATGATGACTTTCCGTAACGCGAAATACCCCGTCGCCTCGGCTTGGAATCCGAACAGAAGCGCAAATAATAGTGCATACAATACGTACCCTTTCAGTTGTGTCACGTACGGGGTGATGATGTACCAGAAAATGATGGCCATCAGATACCAAAGCGCCCAATACGGCTTCAACAAATTCAGACCCGGATTTTCAAGTGAGAAAATCGGAATCCCTTCTGTAAATGCGAACCATGACCCAAGAATGACCTGCCAAATGACATAGACCACGAATAGCTGGATCACGCGCAAATAGCGGTTCTCCCGATAAAAGTAACCGCTCAACATGATGAACAACGGCATGTGGAAGGTATACAGGAACAGATACACCCACTTTGGTAAAATATCGTCATAAGCGCCGCGGACATCGGTCAACAAGTGTCCGAAGACGACGAGTAGGACGAGCACTCCTTTAATATTGTCATACCAATAATTTCTCATAACATTCCCTCTAGTTCTCTATGATGACTGCAATGAAGCTGACCTTCATGTTTTCACGTTCTTTTTATAGACAGAATCCATGAAGGTCTTGGAAAATCCCTCACCTATCATAAGCGATTCCTGTGCCAAGTGAAATTACGTTTCAACAAAATTTTCATGTCTTCACTGTCATCATTCCCATAATTCGAGGAATACAAGCCGAAACGTCAAAAAATCCTCACGATTCAGCATGTTGTGTGCGTATTCAAATAGACGGGATTGGGTACAGTATAGTATAGTGGTGTTACTAAATATTCAGAATATTCTAATAAAGGAGGTGGAGAGAATGGCATCGATCATCCGGAATCGACATCATATGGTGCACGATCCAAAACGTTCATTCTCTAACTTCGGATTCTGGTGGTTCGTCAGCGTCTTTTCCGTCGGATTGCTCCTTGTCGCCTTCGAGTCCGTCCGAAACGGGTTCTCTGCCATTCATCCTGTCTTGTCTAGCATGGCTTTCCTCGGTCTCACGTTCGTGCTCGGTGTCTGCGCTAAACTGGCTCGTGACGTCTGGTGGCTCAACTACTTGCTCGAGCGCACCCAAAACCGCTACTTATATATCGGTGGCGACACGCTCCAAAGTTGGCAGTATACGCTCGACTCGATTTGGTTGCTCACGCGCACCTCACAAAAAAAGCTCGGCCGATTGTATATCCAAATCGACCGAACTGTGCGAGCTGAGGAAGCGAAACGTTTATTCGCCGCCTATTTGATTGACCGAGGGGTCCTCGTCGTCTATTCTCGTCCGAACAAACCGAAAAAAATGGCTTGAATGAATCAGTCGAGGTATGCGGCGATCCATGTCCGTGCTACCTCGACTTCTTCCATACGAAGTTCATGTCCCCCCGAGTGATAGAAGAGCTCGACGTCCGCTCCCGCGTTTCGGAGTGTCGACGTCAGCTCTTCTGTTTCTGTTTTCGGGCAAATCGGGTCGCGTTCGCCAGCCGAGATGAACACGTTCGTTCCTGACAAGTCAGGTAGCGTCAATGAACGGTCCGGTACCATCGGGTGGAATAGGAGTGAAGCAGTGAACGCCGGATGACGGTAAAGTGCCGACCCGATCAAATTCGCCCCGTTCGAGTAGCCGAGCGGAATCATCTTATCCCGGTCGATGCCATACGTTGTCGCCGCTTCATCTAAAAAATGAAGGAAGCGCTCTGTCTGTTTCTTTAAATCTTCAAGGTCGAGCACCCCTTCCGCGTGGCGACGGAAGAAACGGGACATCCCGTTTTCAATGACATCCCCTCGAAGCGTCAAGATGTTCGCCTCGGTCGATAGTTCTTTCGCGAGCGGAATCAAATCCTGCTCGGTCCCTCCAGTTCCGTGTAATAAAACGAGTGTCGTATCTTTTGTACCTTGAATGAATTGATGAATCATATGTGTTCTCCTCTCGGTATCGTGATTGCTGGTAGTGTGCGGACGATTTTATCTCGGTCCGCTTCGAGCCATGGTGGCAAGCGCAACGTCTCACCGAGCGTGTCAACGGATTCGTCCACAGTGAATCCAGGTACGTCCGTCGCGAGTTCGTGCAGGATACGTCCGGCATCATGGAAATAGACGGAGCGGAAATAATTTCGTTCTTTCACTTCGGTCGGTCTTAATCCAAGATCAAAGATGGCGTCTTGCCAGGTCGGATAATGGTCTCCGTCGGTAACGCGCCACGCGATGTGATGAACCGTTCCCGTTCCAGGGACCCCGTTTGGTAAAATCGTTTTCTTCACATCGATGACGTTCCCGTAATCTGCTGACCCTTTCAAACGGATCCACTCTTCATCCTCTGCGACCCGTTCAAAGCCGAACAGTTCCGTCAACAAGCGCACGGTTTCGTCCGGTGCTTTCGACAACAAAGTCGCTCCGGCGAATCCGACAATTGCTTCATGTTCTGTGATACCGGGGATGACCCAGCGTGTCTGTTTAGAGCTCGGTCGGGCGACGAGTTCGACGACGAGTCCGTCCGGGTCTTCAAATAAAAGTGATGCCTCGCTGAACCGTTCAGTGGCGACGGTCGCGATGCCGTGCTGTTGTAGTCTTTCTTCCCAGAACGGTAAACTCCCTGCCGGTACGAGATAAGTCGTCACGCCAACCTGTCCGCTCCCGACCTGCCCTTTCCCTAAGCCCGGGATTGGAAAGAACGTAATCACCGTCCCTGGTGTCCCGACTTCGTCCCCAAAATAGAGATGATACGTACCAGGGTCATCAAAGTTAACGGTCTGTTTCACGAAGCGGAGACCGAGTACCTGTCCATAAAAATCTAGCGTACGTTGCGGGTCTTGTACCATCGACGAAATGTGATGGATTCCCGTAGACTGCGTTTTCATTGTCATCCTCCTTTTATTATCTTGATTTCAAGATAAATCATTTACCAGAAAAAGTGAAACTTTTTGCTCAAGGTGGCGTACGATAGAAGAAGAGACATTCTAAGGAGGTAATAGAATATGGCATTACATATCGAACGCGTCACCAAGGAGTTTGGTGACTTCAAAGCTGTCGACGACCTCACGTTCCGCGTCCCACAAGGGGAAATGTTTGGTTTGCTCGGTGCAAACGGTGCTGGAAAGACTACGACGTTCCGGATGATCCTCGACATCTTGAAGCCGACCGATGGGAGTATCACGTGGAACGGTAAAGCGGTCGACCATCGCATCGTCGGCTATTTGCCCGAGGAACGTGGCCTGTATCCCAAATCCCAAGTGCGTGAACAGCTCGTCTTTCTCGCAAGCCTAAAGGGCATGCGCGGGAGCGATGCCAAACGCGCGGTCAAGTCATGGCTCGAACGCCTTGAAATTCCTCAATATGAAACGATGCGCGTCGAGCAGCTATCAAAAGGGAATCAACAGAAGATTCAGCTCGTCGCCGCCCTGCTCCATAACCCGGAACTCGTCATCTTAGACGAACCGTTCAGCGGCCTCGACCCGGTTAACGTTGAAATCCTGAAGCGTGAAGTTCTCGCGTTGCGTGACGCCGGGACGACCATCGTCTTCTCGAGTCATCGAATGGAACATGTCGAAGAATTGTGCCAACACGTCGGCATCTTGAAAGGTGGCCGTGCCGTCGTAAGCGGTGACGTCCCGACAATCAAGTCGAGATACGAAGAACCTGCCCTCTTTATTGAAACGGACCAGATTCACATTCTCGAGTCGCTCCCAGTCGTGGAGACAATCGAGCCTTACAAATCCGGTCATCTAGTACGCTTACATTCTTTCGAAGACAGTGACGCGGTCCTGTCGGCACTCGTCCGTCATCAGGCGAACGTGAAGACGTTCATGCGCCAACCGGTATCGCTCAATGACATCTTCATCAAGGAGGTCGGACAGCATGTTTCATAACTTTGGACCGCTCTATGCGTTCACACTCAAATCGAGAATTCGTTCAAAAGCATTCCTCATCTCGACGGCGCTAACCATCCTATTCATCTTCGGGTTCACGAACATCGACCGCATCATGTCCTCATTCGAGGACTCTGAACAGGCGAGTGCTCTCGTTGTATCTGAGAACACAGAACTCGTCGACACGATGAAGTCACTCGGCTATGAAGACGTCGCATCTAGCGAAATCACGGAAGAAGAGGCACGGACCGGCATCAACGACGGAGAGTATGGGGTCGTCGCTTTTGTCGACGGCTATGATGCCCGCGTCATCTCCGAACGACCGGAACAGGAGTTCACGACCATCTTGCAAACATCTTTACAACAGTTGCGCAATGCGGAATTGATTGAATCGTCCGATGTCGATCCGGCCGTCATCGCTGCCCTCAGCGAACCGATCCAACTCGACGAGTCCTATCTCGGACGCGGTGGAGAGAACTCGGATGAGCTCCTCTCGTCTTCGGCGCTCGTTTACGTCATGTTGATGCTCCTGTACATTTCGATCATCACGTACGGATCGATGATTTCAACAGAAGTGACGACGGAGAAGTCATCGCGTGTCATGGAGCTCATCATCTCAACGACTCATCCAGTGACCCATATGCTTGCGAAAGTTACCGCTATCGGGACACTCGCCCTCATCCAAATCGGAATCTTCCTTGGGTTTGGTTATGTAAGTGCGAGTGGTAGCGAACTGGCGACGACGGTCATCGAGAACGCCGGCAACGCACGGGCTGTCATCTATCTACTCGTGTTCTTCTTGCTCGGGTACTTGTTGTACGCCTCACTCTTCGCCGTCCTCGGTTCACTTGTCAGCCGTGTCGAAGAGTCACAACAAATGGTCATGCCGGTCATCATGCTCCTCGTCGCTGCGTTCTTAGTCGCGATGTTTGGATTGAACAACCCGGATGCGACCATCGTAACCATCCTCTCGTTCGTCCCGTTCTTCGCTCCGATGCTCATGTTCCTTCGCGTCATGCTCGTCGATGTGGCCGTATGGGAAGTGGCGCTTTCGATTGGGTTACTCATCGGAACGATCGGTATCACACTGTGGATTGGCTCGAAATTCTATCGTGGCGGCGTCTTGTTCTATGGAACGAACGCTATTAAACAATGGCGACAAATATTACAAAACCGTCAATAACGTTTACAGCAAATTCGTTTTCGTTTACTCTAAAGAATGTGCAAAATGAGGAGGAAAACGAACTATGCGATCACGATTACTCGCAGCCTTAATCTTTACGTTTATGACGACGCTCACGACGTTCATCTGTTATACCGTCTTCTTAGACGCGGATGCGTTATGGCAAATCCTGCTTGCCTATGCAGGCAGTACGTTCATCGGAACGCTCGCGTTTTGGTATCCGGTCAGCAGACGCTCTCAAACGTCCCGCTTCGGTGGCGCATGGATCGGCATCATGATTACTGCAACGACACTCATTGGCTTCACCGTCATCCGCTTCACATTCCGCGGGGACGCAGCAGCATTGCTCGACTGGCAAACGATGCTGGCGAGTCTTGCCTACACATTCGGTTATGTCGGATGGGTGCTCACAATCTTGAATATCGTGCTCGGCTTCTTACTCGCCGGCACTCGTCCAAAAGTACGCTACGAAGCGCGTCCGATGCGCTGATTGAAGTGACCAGGGGATTCTCCTGGTCACTTTTTTGTGCACAAAAAAACCGTAGAATGCTCTACGGTCATTGCAATTTATACGATTTATCCACGACACCATACTCCGCGTACTGGAATGAGTTGTCTGCGAATTGGTCTGGGACAAGCCGTTCCACATAGCGTGCGAACGGGACGATGTGACGCGTCGTGTCATGTGACCGTCCGAGGTCAAGCACCGCATCGACGAGCGCTTCGAGTGCATGATGCGTCGTCGGCTCTTCATCTTGGTCAAAGATTCGTTGTAACTCTTCTTCGTGCATCAAGTCAAAGATGCGCATCCGCTCTTCGAGTTGCCGTTGCATTTCTTCGACGGACTTCCCGTGCATCGCTTCTTCATAGGCGAGCTTCATCTGTTCGAGTTCCGGCACTTTTCCTCGCATGAGGACTTTGAGCGACTCGCCCGTCCAAATATGGCGTGCCAAATAGTTCGGGTCGATTTGCAAAGCGTCTGCGAGCGCCTCTATGTAAGGCATGGTCGGATAGACCTCACTCAGTTCGGTACGTCGGATAAAGTACGGTGCGACACCAATCTGTTCTGCAAGCGTCTCAATCGACAATCCGGCCCGTTCCCGTAATATTCGAATCCGATCCCCGTATCCCCGGTATGGTGCATTTTTTCCATCCATCTCAATTCCCCCTTCCCTCTCTTCATTATAATTCCCGCATTCGCAAAAAAATACTCGGAAGCCTAAGCTCCCGAGTCATGGGTCGTCTTCTTATTTCTTTGTCAACTCGACGACTTCCGAAGATCCAGCTGTCACCGTGTCGCCTTCTGCGACAAGTTTGTTCACGCCGAAGCTGTCGTGGTTCGTGATGATGATCGGAGTGATCGTCGATGGCGCGTTCGCTTTGATGAAATCGAGGTCGAACGTGACGAGTGGGTCGCCTGCTTTGACAGATTGACCTTCTGTAACGTGTGTCTCGAAGCCTTCACCTTTAAGGTTTACCGTATCCAAACCGATGTGAATCAAGTATTCCGCACCGTTGTCCGCGTTGATACCGATCGCGTGTTTTGTTGGGAATACTGTCGCGATTGTTCCGCTAACCGGTGAGACGACTTTTCCTTCAGTCGGCTCGATTGCGATCCCGTCACCCATCATTTTTTGTGAGAATACTTGGTCCGGTACGTTCGTGATGTCGACGACCTTTCCTGTAAGCGGTGAAACCGCGTTGAGTTGTTCTTCTTTACCACCAAAAAGTTTTTTAAAGAATCCCATAGCTTAATCCCTCCAACATGTTCTATTGAATCGAAGTCTTCACTTTTATACCCGAAAAGCTAATACTTCAATCCCTACCCTATTAACGGTATAGTTGTAATAAGGTAGTGCGAAATCGTTTTACACATCGTAAGAATACGAGTGTGCAATCGCTTTTGCAAGCCCTTTTTACACTTTGTAAAAATTTCACACGATGGAGGCGCTTACAATGACGACTTTCACAAAATTGTCATATGAACGGCCCGACTTGGACGCTTTAAACAGCAGATTGTCGGACTATTCTGCCGAATTACAGCAAGCCAGCACACTCGAGGAAGCGAACGAACTCATTCGCCAAATCAACAAAGAACGGAACGACTTTGAGACACAAAGTCAACTCGTCGCGATCCGACATTCCGTCGACACACGCGATTCGTTTTACGAAGAAGAACAGGCATTCTTTGACGACGCACTTCCGGTCTATGAGAAGGAGATTCAAGCGTACTATCGCGTCTTGACGAACCACGAGCTTCGCACTGAACTCGAAGCGGAATGGGGCAGCCAACTGTTCTCTCTCGCCGAGCGCGCACTTGAAACGTTCGAGGAGTCACTCATCCCGAAACTGCAGGAAGAAAACCGCCTCGCGACAGCTTATCAAAAGGTCATGTCCGCTGCGCAAATCGAGTTTGACGGCAAGACACTCAACTTGTCACAGTTCGGCCCATATCTTCAATCACCAGACCGTGATGTCCGAAAAGCCGCATCTGTCGCCCGCTATACATACCTTTCTGATAACGGCGATGAGCTCGACCGCATTTATGGGGAACTCGTACGCGTCCGTACGGAAATCGCTCACGCCCTTGGCTTCCCGTCGTTCGTCGAACTCGGTTATGCACGGATGCAGCGTGTCGGTTATGACGAGTCGATGGTCGACAACTTCCGGAAACAAGTCCGTGACGTCATCGTCCCGCTCGCTTCTGCTTTGAAAGAAAAGCAGGCGAAACGAATCGGTGTCGACCACCTCTATTACTATGACGAGTCGTTCGTCTTCCCAGACGGAAACGCGACACCGCAAGGCGATGAGTCGTTCATCATCGAAGGCGGAAACACAATGTATCGTGAACTCTCAAATGAGACGGACGAGTTCTTCCAGTACATGCAGGAACGCGGCGCCCTCGACTTGACGGCGAAACCAGGGAAATCTGGCGGCGGATACTGCACGTACTTACCGTCTGAAGGACTTCCGTTCATCTTCTCGAACTTCAACGGGACGGCAGGCGACATCGATGTTCTCACGCACGAAGTCGGTCATGCCTTCCAAGTGTATGAAAGCCGTCATTTGACGACACCGGAATACGCCTTCCCGACTTATGAGGCGTGTGAGATCCACTCGATGTCGATGGAATTCTTCTGTTGGCCATGGATGGAGCTCTTCTTCGGCGACCAAGTCGACAAGTATAAGTTCAATCACTTGGCAGGTAGCATGACGTTCCTTCCGTATGGCGTGCTCGTCGATGAGTTCCAACACGTCGTCTACCGCAACCCAGAGATGACAGCTGCCGAGCGTCGTCAGGCGTGGCGCGATTTGGAGAAGGTCTATCTCCCGCACCGTGATTATGAGACGAACGACTATCTTGAATCGGGCGCATGGTGGCACCAACAAGGTCACATCTTCCAAAGCCCGTTCTACTATATCGACTATACGCTCGCACAAGTATGTGCATTCCAGTTCTGGGTGCGCATGCATGAAGACCGCGAAGCGGCATGGAGCGATTACCTCACGCTCTGTCAGGCAGGCGGAAGCCGTTCGTTCCTCGAACTCGTCGAACTGGCAGGTCTCAAATCACCATTCGCAGACGGCGTGTTGAAAGAAACGATTGATCAAATCGAAGACTATCTCTTGAAACATCCGCTCGCGAACTGATAAGTAAGACCATCGGAAGCTTCCGGTGGTCTTTTCATTTGGGTTTACTTCGTACTGAAGTATGAAAGGCAAATCAATCTTTTTATTCCCTAAAAAAGAGAGGAGAATTTGATATGTATATGTCAAATTTCCGCTTCTAACCCTAACATCGCCCCTACATATTGGGATGCTGTCATAAACGTAATAAAGGCACACAATTCACTAATTTCCGCCTCCGTGAATGTTTCTTTTAACACTTCAATGATAGAAGATGGAATTTCTCCTTTCATTTTTAAGAAAACTTCCGCAAAACCTACGGCAACCGTTACCTGTTCATCGAATTGAACTTGATCTGGTTTTCCCTTTGCTCGGCAATATTCACATCCATTTTGTTGCGCAAGTGTTCGACGGACTTGTTCTTTCAATTTGGGAGAAAGTTGACCAGCATTATTCAATGAATCCCCTAGTTTTGACCAATTTTCTTGAATTTCGATATTATGACCAAGTAAACGTTCAAACTTTGTCCCTCCATGCTCTGCTAACTTAATTCTTGGCATTTCCTTCACCTCCTGTACTTATATGATAAAAGGTCTTTTCATCCAACTCCATTTCATCCACAATCAAAATGTACCTATGAACATTCAATAAATAACGAAATGAGGCAAAATACCTGTCATGCTAAAAATCGATGAAATTGATCACAGACTTATCTATGAATTAGAACAAGACAGCCGTCTTTCCATGAGTGAGCTCGGACGACGTATTAAACTTTCCGCTCCTTCCGTTAACGAGCGGGTTCGACGACTAGAATCATTTGGAGTCATCAAACAATACTCGCTTGTACTTGATCACGAAAAGCTAGGTCTTCCAATTCAATGTATCATCGAGGCAACAGTGAAGAATGGACAATACGAAGCATTTCTTCATTATTTGAAACAGCAACCTACTGTTTCATTTTGTTATCGCATATCGGGTGACGCCTGTTACCTTATCAAAATACAGTTCTCATCTTTTTCTGCGGCTGAATCATTTATTGATGAAGTTATTCCGTATGCTCAAACAAAAACACAATTCATCTTTTCAGAAATTGACATTCAGTCAAAGTGAACATGCAAAAGGACTGGCGAAATTACCAGTCCTTTATCGTTTTAAATGACGTCTAGCGGTTGTTTCGTTGTCGGTGGCGGGAACGCCTCATCGAGCGAAGCAAAATCTTCCTCACTCATGTCGAGCAAGAGCGCTGCCGCATTCTCCTCGACATGCTCGGCCTGTCCGGCTTTCGGGATGGCGATGACGTGTCCGCTCCGGATCGTCCAAGCAAGTAAGACTTGCGCGACTGAGGCACTATACGACTCCGCGATCCGATTGATCGTTTCGTTATTGAAGACCTCTTCTTTCACGTCACTTCCTTCAGCGAGTGGAGCGTATGCCATGACAGGAATCCCTTGTTCTTTTAGATAAGGAAGGAGGTCGTACTCAATCCCGCGACTGCCAAGATGATAGAGCACTTGATTGACCGCGCACTTGTCTCCATTCGGTAGCGACAGCAATTCCTTCATATCGTCCAAGTCGAAGTTCGAGACTCCCCATGCCCGAATCTTTCCGTCCGCTTTAAGCTGTTCCATCCCTTGAATCGTCTCCTCGAGCGGGGCATCGCCTCGCCAATGGAGTAAGTAAAGATCCAGGTAGTCCGTCCCGAGTCGTTCGAGCGACGCATCACATGCGCTGACGAGTTTGTCGCCATACGCATTGTATGGATACACTTTCGAGACGAGAAAGACATCTTCGCGTCGGTCTTGGATTGCTTCCCCTACCAACTTCTCAGACTCCCCTTCCCCATACATTTCCGCCGTGTCGATGACATGGAGTCCGCAGTCGATTCCTGTCCGAAGCGCTTCAACCTCGGCATCATGCTTCGATTTGTCTTCCCCCATGCGCCATGTACCTTGTCCGAGTGCGCGCATCTCGCGCCCGTCTTTCAATTTGACGACGTTTTGCTTCAAAGCTGCAAGTAATAAAGAATGTGGTAGTCGTTGATTCATAACGTTTCCTCCTTTGTCCATGCTTCATGTAGTGGCCCCGTCGTCCCGAAGACGGGGTCAAACTTCGGCTTTTCGACTTGTTCGATTCGCTTTACGTTGTCCGGTCGTTCTTCCGTCTTTCCTGTCAACGTGTCATAGTCACGACCGTCCGGGTATGCCCCGACCACTTGAAAATCTTCGCTCGCCTCGATGCGACGATGTCCCGTTCCCGCCGGTAAGACGAGGACATCACCTAGGCGGACGCGGACGAGGTCACCGTTCGTCCCTCCGAGTTGAAGCGTCGCTTCACCTTGTAATATGCCCAATACTTCATGCGTGTTGCTGTGATAGTGATGATAGTCGAACACCCCGTTCACCCAACTGTTCGTCCATTCATTATGGGCAAACGTCTCTCGCATCCCGCTCGGGTCATCAAAGACGCCACGATAGAGGAGCGCCGGATAATCCGGATGGTTGGGAATAGAGCCGTCATCTGTAAACAAAAAAGTTTTCACGTCCATCCTAATTCCCTCCTTGTCTCTGTCCCTGTACCCGACTTGTCACTACGAAAAACGGTCGCCCGTATTGGACGACCGTGATGGTTATGAAATGACCTCTTCACCGGACTGATCGATATGGCACTCGCCCCAGGCGCACATGGCGTCCAAGATTGGCTTGAGTGACCATCCGTACTCAGAGAGTGAGTAAATGACTTTCGGCGGAACTTGCTCGAACACCGTACGAACGACGACACCATCCGCTTCGAGCTCACGCAATTGTTGGGTGAGCATTTTTTGCGTGATGTTCGGCATGAGTTTACGAAGTTCACTCGTCCGTCGCTCCCCTTTAATCAAGTGACACATGATGACGACTTTCCACTTACCGCCGATGACGTCAAGTGTCGCTTCGACCGGAATATTATATGGCATTTCGTTTCCTCCATTTCTTACATAGGCACTTTTTGGTGCCTACCGCACTAAAAAGTACGTACTTTTCAAACTATTTTCATGCACTTATGATAGCAACTGTAGCAAATCTATACAAGTTCATTTCACTTGTAACATCCCCTTGAGACGGTAAGGTACTTTTTCGACCGTACTGAACAATAGAGGAAAGTGAGATGTCTTTGCTATCCGGAGACGAAGGGCCCTCGTCTTCCACACTATTCATTTATTTTAGGAGGAACTACTCATGAATCAACCGTACACACAACCTGTCGAAGAACAGGCACCTAAAAATGGAGGGTTGGCATTACTCGCCCTCGCGATCAGCGCTTTCGGCATCGGAACGACCGAGTTCGTCCCGGTCGGTCTCCTCGCATCGATCGCAAGTGATTTAAACATCGGCATCACTCTCGCGGGTCTCATTATCTCGGGTTACGCGATCGGCGTAGCCGTCGGTGCACCGATTTTGACGGCACTGACGAACCGGATGAACCGCAAGACGTTACTCATGGCACTCATGGTCGTCTTCATCGGCGGAAACTTGGTCTCGGCCATGTCGACCACCTTTGAACTTTTGATTGTCGCCCGATTTATCACCGCATTCTCGCATGGTGTCTTCTTCTCCATCGGGGCAACGATTGCTGTTCAACTCGTGCCACCACATAAAAAAGCGAGTGCCATCGCACTCATGTTCACAGGTTTAACTGTCGCAACCGTTACAGGAGTCCCACTCGGTACTTTCATCGGACAAGCGTTCGGATGGCGCGCCACATTCTTCGCCGTCGCAGCACTCGGTGTCATTTCAATCATCGCAAGCTTCTTCTTGATCCCGAAAGATTTGAAACAGTCACCACCTGCGAAATTCTCAGATATGAAGAAACTGCTCACAAACAGTCGTCTCATGCTCGGATTCTTGATTACAGCACTCGGTTACGGCGGAACGTTCGTCGCCTTCACGTACTTGACACCCATCATGCAAGACGTGACAAAGATCAGCCCGAGCTTGATCAGTGTCGTCTTACTTGTTTACGGAATCGCAGTCGCCATCGGGAACGCGGTCGGTGGAAAGCTCGCCAACGAAAATCCAGCGAAAGCATTGTTCTATATGTTCATCGTTCACGCAGCGGTCATGATCATCATGTCGTTCATGATTCCGTTCAAAGTGGCAGGTCTGATTGCCATCGTCTTGATGGGACTCCTCGCCTTCATGAACGTGCCTGGACTTCAACTGTATATCGTGCAATTGGCTGAAAAATATGTACCTGCCGCTGTCGATGTCGCATCCGCACTCAACATCGCGGCCTTCAACATCGGGATTGCCCTCGGCGCAACAATCGGTGGACTCGTCACCGATTCAATCGGACTTGTGCATACCCCTTGGGTCGGTGGCATCATGGTCATCATCGCCGTCATCTTGACAGCCATTTCACGTCGTTTGGAAGCAAACTAAGGAGGCGCTTATGTTCAACAATCATAGAAGCTACAACCGGATGTACCGGGAGGGCGAGCTCACGCTCGGCCTCCACATTCCTTTAGAGAATTTTAAAATGCGTACCCCGACCCTCGAGCGTCAAGTCGAGCTTGCCCAAAAGGCAGACGATTACGGCTTCACGGCTCTTTGGTTACGGGATGTCCTACTAAAAGACCCGAACTTTTTAGACCCGGCTGTCGGTCAAATTTACGATATGCTGATCTACGGAACACATTTACTTGGTCAAACGAAAAACATTGCGCTCGGTACGTCCGCGCTCGTCTTGCCACTCCGTCACCCCCTTCGTTCGGCGAAGGAAGTCGCAACGATTGAAGCATTGTTCCCAGAACGATTAATTCTCGGGATCTCTTCAGGTGACCGTCGCGCCGATTTCAAAGGGCTCGGAGTCGATCACTCGACACGTGGCGACCAGTTCAAAGAATCGCTTCGTGTCATGGAGCAGGCGCTCTATAACAACTACCCAATTATTGAATCACCTTATGGGGAGGTCGAACAGGCAACGCTCGTGCCACGTCCGAAGAAGCGGATCCCGACGATGATCACCGGGTTCGCACAACAAGACATGGACTGGCTTGGGACGAACGGAGACGGGTGGATGTACTACCCTCAGGCACCTTTCGCACAACAGCAAGTGCTCAACGCGTGGCGTGCGAGCGGTGAAGCGCATGGTCGTGCCTTTCGTCCGTTCTCGATGCCGATGCATCTTGATTTGACGCACGACCCAGACGAGCCACCGACACCGATTCGTCTCGGATTCCGACTCGGTCGCAACCACTTGATCAAGTTGCTTGAAGCGTATCGTGCCATCGGCGTGAACCACCTCTTCTTCGCTCTCTTCGACGGAGAACGTCCAGCCGAAGAAGTCATCGATGAATTAGGTGAATATGTACTTCCACATTTTCCACCACTTGATTGAGGTTTGCCCTACTCCTATTTTTAAAAACGAAGCTGAAAGAAACGTAAAACAAGCCAGAACCGTAAGTCGGTTCTGGCTTGTTCATTATCGGACTTCATTCTCCAATTGTTTCAACTTTGTCGAGTAATACTCGATGATGTCACGGCGTCGGATGATGCCGATGAAATACTTCCCATCATCGACGACCGGCACGAAGTTTTGGTCCGTGATCGCATCGACGAGCTCTTCAATTTGTGCCGTAATCGAGACCGGCTTATAGCGAACGCGTTGCTTGATGTCTTTTAGACGTGTCCGGAGCACTTTTTCATAGTCTTCTTCCCCGCGAAGCTGTTCTGCGAGTGCCCAGAGTAAATCCCCCTCTGTCATCGTCCCGGCGTAAAATCCGTTCTCCGAAACGAGTGGGACAGACGTGAATCGATGATGCTTCATCTTTTCAAGTGCTTGTCGTACCGTTGATTCGGGGTCCAAATATTTGACGTCTTCTTTCGGATATAAAAAGAAAGCGATATTCATTTAAATCTCTCCTCAATCTGTTAATCCACCCCGCTATTGTACCATGAATGGTAGGACAGGTTGAACTAAATCCATGTTCTAATCTGGTTTCATCCCCCTTTCTCCAAAACAACACAAAAAAACATCGTGACTCTAGTCACAGCGATGTTTCAGTGATTCAAAAAATGGAAGGGAACTCCAATTGAATTATACCCGTTTTCGTTGGTTCTTACCCTTATCGACATACAAAAAGCCCCCGATTCGGAGGCCATCGATTATTGAACAAACTGCAACAACGTATCGTTAAATTTCTCTCGTTCATCCAGCACCGTACCGTGTCCACTCTCTTCAAAGCGCTCGATTCGCGCGTTCGAGATGCCTTGCTCCATCTGCTCGGCGAATGCGAAAGGACAGATCTTGTCATGTACTCCATGGATGATCAACGTCTCGACATCAATTTTCGGCAGGGCATCTCGTAAATCTTCGTCACGTAACGCCTGTGCCGAGGCAATCGTCCCATGGCTCGACGCGACGAGCGCGAGATGGTGGAACCAGTTTTGCATCGGTTTCGAATGTTCTTTCTCGAAGAAGATTTCTCCGAACCCTTCGAGCATCTTCGGTCGGTCGGCCCGTGTATCGTCAATCAACGCGTCGACTTCGTCCGTTGTCATTCCATATGGATAATCTGCACGCTGTGTGAAGATTGGTGCTGCTGCTCCCGCTAACACTAACTTTTTCAGACCATCCTCTTTATAGTCGGCAGCGTAGCGAACTGCAATCGCCCCACCCATTGAAAAACCGACGAGCGTGAAATCTTTTAAGCCAAGTCCGTAAACGACCATATGCACATCAGACGCCATTGTCTCATAGTCATAACCTGTCGCCGGGGCATCAGATTTCCCGTATCCTCTGAAATCAATGCCGATGTAGCGATATCCCGCTTCGACGAGCGCATTCTTCTGATACTCGAACATATTGTTGTTTGCTGGCCAGCCGTGCAAGAAGACAATCGGTTCCCCAGACCCGACATCCTCTACGTATAGATTTGTACCGTCATGTGCTGTAATATATCCCATCATCCAACCTCCACAGTCATTATTTAGCGAAAACACTCACAACTTCATTGTTCCCTATTCCAACTTCGAGAAACCCTCTTATGTGTCGCGCCAGAGCGCTTCACCTTTTAGATAACCTTCAACGGCTTTCGCTCCTTCTCGTAAAACAGCTTCTCGCCAATCCGCGTTTTCCGGATAGAACATCGCCATGAATTCGTTTTGAATACCGTTTCGTGCCTCAGGGTCCTTTGTCCCTTCAAAGTACAGCCGGTTCTCTAAAATAATCGTTAAAAATTCACGGATGGATGCTTTTGTCGACGTCCCAAACGTACCGAATTCAAATAAGGCAGAAACGAGACCCTTGTCCGGGTATTCCGTATCGCGCACGTAGTAAAAATGATTCGTCGAATCTCCGAGTACCTCGTCCGGGTCATACACGTTGACGTTGACTAGACCGTACGCTTGTTTTAACTCATCTTCCGTGCGACCGTCCCGTTTGCTGATGACCATCGTAACCTCGTTCGTCGGTCCGAGTGCGGTATGCCAATCGAGATGGACGACTTTTCCGTAGCGCTCAAGTAAATCATGTTGAATCCCTTTTAAAAAGATGGCAGACGGTTCGTCTTCTTCTCCCCCGTAATACACACCTTTCGGGAATTGATATTGCCCCATCCCTTTTGCTCCACTCATCGCTTTGAAGCCATCAAGCTTAATTCCAGAGCCGAGAAATGAATAGATCTGTTCACGCGCCTCATGGTAGTCGTCAATTACTCCATCCGGTACGAAGAGATGGCGCATCAGCTCATATTCACGGTTCACGTTATATGGGACCGACTCACGATCAATGACGTAATTTCTGTTCAAATCGACATTGTGTTCATTGACACGTCGAAAGTGTTTCATCCCCCATGGATTCACTGCATGTATGAGACAAATCCCCGTCGTCTCATGACGGACATGCGCGAGTTGCGTTTGTACAAATTGATGGGTCACCGCGGCGCCCGCATACCCTTCAATCCCATGTTCCCCGATCGTCATGAGAATCATCGCTTTTCGTTCTCGTTTCGGTTCTCCTAAAATGACGTCGATACTCTCATCCCCGATCGAGTGTGTCAACAGCTCCGCTTTCGGATAAAATCGTTTCACTTCAGACAGTAAGTTCAAGAACTTCTCTCGCGACTCTTCGTAAGATGATGAAAAATACTGGCTCATCGCACTCTCCTCCAATCTCTCTTCTCTCTATCCTTTCCCATCCTGAGGCAATCTAAAAACGCCTCCTTTGAGAGGAAGCGTTTCAATCAAGGGGTGCGGATTCGTTTCGAATGTTGACGTCGGAACGCCATCATATAAAAGATTGGTCCAATTAAGACGGCACCGAACAACCAGTAGAGACCAGCATTCGCATACAGTCCTTCGAAAGAACGGAACACCCAAGCGAGAATGGTGAAGGCGACCATCAACTCGATGGTCCACAGTAGCCCACGACGAACCGCTAGGAAGACAGTGTTCGTTTTTTGGAAGAAGGCTGCGACGAATGCGATTAAGAATGCCGAAAAACTCGAAAGCCACAACATTCGATTCAACGAACTTTCAGCAAAGTACGAGTTGCCGAGAGACACGGTGATCAGAAAATGCATCAAGAGGACAAGCACGACGACAATCCAACCGACAAATACATCCCGCTCCATTTTTTTCATGGATATCACCCTTTCTATTGTGACAATCTCCTTAACAATTAAAAAACTATATAAAGACAAATTTACTATCACGATAATAAAAGGTAGTATTAACTTAATAAATGCAAATATCGGAGGTTATTATAATGGAAAAGTTTTCTTCAGATATTCGTACTGTTTCTCAACGCATCAAACAACTTAAACACTCAATTTCGACAGAAGAAGCCACGAAGACCGCTCTGATTATGCCGTTTTTCCAAACGCTTGGATATGACGTTTTCAATCCAGCAGAATTTACTCCTGAATATATTGCTGATGTAGGTATAAAAAAAGGCGAGAAGGTTGATTATGCCATTATGGAGGATGGTAAACCAACAATTCTAATTGAAGCTAAATCTATTAATGAACGATTAACAAAACATGATTCTCAATTATTTCGGTATTTTGGAACGACACAAGCAAAATTTGCAATCTTGACAAATGGTGACATGTATCGCTTTTATACAGATTTAGAATCTCCTAATGTGATGGATAGCACTCCTTTCTTTGAAATCGTATTATCAAACATTAAAGATAATGAAATCAAAGAACTATATAAGTTTAAAAAACAAGAATTCAACGTAAATACAATTCTTTCGACAGCGGAAGAACTTAAATATCTCAGTGCAATTAAAGATCAACTAAAGACCTTGTCTCAGTCACCGAGTGATGAATTAATCAAACTACTCATTCAAGAATGCTACCTTGGTATGAAGACACAAACTGTGGTCGATAAGTTCCGACCAATTGTTTCTAAAGCCTTCAATCAATTTATCAGTGAAAATTTAAATGAACGAATCAAGCATGCAATTTCGGGTGAAACAGAACCCACTGCAATGCCAAATATAGATGATCCTGTTTCCAATGAAGAAGAGCAAGAAATAACGGTCGATATTCCAGCACAACCAATCATTGAAACAACTCAAGAAGAAATCGAAGGATATGCGACAGTGAAAGTATTATTAGGATCAGTAATTGATAAAGACCGAATTTTTTATAGAGATAACGCTAGTTACTTCAATATTTTGATTGATGATAGTAATCGGAAATGGGTTTGTCGTCTACATTTAAATTCATTAACGAACAAATACATCACTTTCCGAGATGAGCCTAACGTTCGCCACAAAATTAATCATGTCTATGAAATTGAAGAATACACAGAAAGACTTCGAACAATTGTAAAAGATATCATTGAAGTGAATTAATCTTTCGAACAGGCATAGAGAACAATTATCGTTCTTTATGCCTTATTTAATATTTACCCGCTTTTCTCTTCTTCTCGTCCTCTTCAACTAAAAAACGCACTCTGTTATCAGAATGCGTTTCGTGTATTATCCGACCAACTCACGCGCCCACGCTTTCGCGCGTTCGAGTTCGCCTTCCTTCAACATCTCCGTCGTCCCATCGACGAGGAACGACTCTTTTTGGACACCCGTCGCCCCTTTTTCAATCATTTCCCCTTCGACCCGATTGACGGCATGACCGAACCAATCAATGATTTTACCAAGTATCGGATTCTGTTTCTCTTTGACGACACTCGTGTCAAAGGCAGCCGTCCGTTTCCCTCGTAACGCATTGTCCGAAATTCCGTCCAAAAATACTTTAATGTCTTCCGTTTCGTATCCCCCATGTGTCGGTGAGCCGATGATGACCAGGTCGACATGTGCCAAGTCGCCTAATCCAATATTCAATACGTGTTCCATACGTGCCTCATGGTCTTTCGACAGCTCTTGCTGCATCGCATGAGCAATCTTTTCAGTATGACCATATAGTGAGTCAAAAATAATCAAGATGTTCATGATAAATCCCCCTTTACCGAACCTTTCTTTATTCCCGTTCCCATTTCCACGTTCGTTCATGCTTCTTTTTGGTACAGCGAACTTCGCTTGAAGAACGACCAACTTATCATGATGATGCCCATCCCGAGCAGCAAATAGCCGAAGAAGGTGATAAAATCACGTGAATGATACGGTGCTTCGAATCGATACTCCGCTCGCTTCCACTCCGAACCGTCCTCGACCGCAATGACGTCTTCCACAGACTCCCCGTTGACTTCACGGTACACCGTCCCAATCGGATATCCGTTCGAAGCATTCCCGTAGTAACGTCCCGTCTCATCATTGACCACTGTCTCCACTTCACCGATCACGTCACCGAGTGCATCCTCTTCGATTGTTGTGTCGAGCACTTCATATGCGTTTCGGTCGAACACGACAAACGTATAGGCCCAGGAAAGGGCAGATGCGGGCAGCGCAATCGAGAGTGAAAGGAGCATCAAGAAAATCAGTCGCCTCATTTGAGACTCCAGACGAATGTCGCCGAATCACTGACGTCAATGTCATCTGGTTCGAGTTCGGGCATCCGTGATTCCGAATAGACGACGTCCTGACTATAGAGGACGTTTGTAGGCGAAAACAGGTGAATCTCCCCCCACGTGTAGTCAATTTGAAGCAAGTCCCCTAGTTCAGCGCCTGCTCCCTTCGCAAGAAGTTCTGCTCGTTTCTTCGCATTCTCCGCAGCACTCACCAATAGCTGATCTTCAATCGTATTCGGGTCTTTCATCGTGAAACGAATGGAGAGTGTAGGATTTGCGCGAGATTGACTGATTTGTTCGATGACGTCCGATAGTTTGGACGTATCGAGCGCAAATTCGAGCTTCGTCTTCTGTTTACAGACGTATCCGACAAACCGCGACCGATAATTCTCATCTCGATCACGATAGCTCTCATATTCCGTATCGATGGAAAAGTCACTCGTTTTAAGGTCCGTCTTGTCAAACCCTGCGCTCGTGATGGCTTTTTGAAGATGGGACACCGCACTTGTCGCCTCGGTCATCGTATCTTCGTATCGTGGCGCTTTCGAGACAAGGTCCATGTGAATCACAATCAAATCAGGTCGAGATGAGACATTCCCTGTCCCTTTTACGGTAATCTTCCGTTCCATATCCATTTCCCCCTTATCGATTTGAGTTCTCCGTTATTCTGAAAATCGAGTCATCATCCAGTGCTCTACTTCATCGAGTGAGTCCAAACCTTGTAAGGACGGGTAAGCATCCCGCTCGAACAACAATCCGTTCGGTGTATCTAAAAACAGATAGCGTTCCCCATCCGGAAAACCGTAATCGGCAATGTCTTTCAATCGAAGTGTCGCTTCATTTTGTTCCCAGACAAATTCGTCATCGTATGGAATCGGCATGAAAATTCCTTCCATGCCTTGTTTCACGTGCGAGATAACGGATGCATCTGTTGTCTGTCCGGTTTCCGTGATGGCATCAGCACGAACAATCAAATCTTGCCCGACTCGCACATCCCCACGATACACGCTGGATACCTGTATCTTGATAAGAGACTGATATTCTGTCTCTCCGTTGAAGTCAATCTCGATATGCCAGATGTTCGTGACCGTTCCTCTGACCACGACCGGATTCCATTTTGAGAATAGTTCATCCTCTGTCATCTCCATCATATTTTCCTCGGAAATATCTGGTTTTACTTTTGATTGATCGACAATGTGAACGGAATTCGCAGTGGAATCCGTGGATAGCGGGATTTGTTCGTTCCAGACATTCGATGTGAAGAGCATGAATCCCGCAGCGACAGCGATGAGGAATCCTGCTCCCCATTTCAGTCGTTGATAAGGTTTTCGCTCTATCATCATCGATTCCTCTATATACCGGTCATCGACTTCCCCGAGTAGTCGAAGGATCTGCTCACTTTTCATACGCGAACCCCTTCTGCTTCAAGCGCTCGCTGTAACGCATCCCGCGTGCGCTTCAAGGTCATTTTGACATGGCTCTCACCGAGCTGATGTGTCGTTGCAATTTCTTGAATCGAGTGTAAATAGAAATAACGTTGCATGAACATCACCCTTGTCAGTCGAGGTAGGTCTGCTAGAAATTCATTCAACACGTCGACGAGGTCTTCGTCTTTCATCGATTCCGTAAGGACATGTTCTAGTTCTTCATAGACGAGCGGTACTTCCCCACCGCCACGTTTTTTTGCATGATTCTTCTTATAACGCTGTAATGCGAGATTTCGCACGATCTTCGTCAAATACGCTCCGAGTCGAAGCGGACGTGTCGGCGGGATCGACTCCCACGCTTTCATATATAAATCGTTCAAACACTCCTCTGTGTCTTCGCGATTCTGTAGAATATTATAAGAAACACGATGACAATAGCTTCCGTATTTCTTCTTCGTCGCGACAATCGCATACTCCGATCGTTCCCAGTACCAATCGATGATGACCTGGTCATCCATCCAGTTACCCCCTTCGTATAATCCCTCTATACCTATAGATCCCAATCTCATATCATCCGTCACAATCTAGTGAACTACTCGCCACTTATTGGCTTCGCAAATTGAAGGGGGAGCTTCTTGGGAAGATCGTACTTTTATTAGCCACGATTATTTACCAAGCTCGTCGGGTGGTTCCCACCCTGAAGGAATTCGTTTTAGTTTGCCAACATCAACAGATTGATGCTCGCGTTGATGTCTCGGTCATGATGCGCGCCACAGGTACACGTCCATTCACGGACATCCATCGCCTTCTTCTCGCCTTTTACGCCGCAAGAAGAACAGATCTGCGTCGATGCGAACCATTGATCCGCCTTGATGAGCGTCCGTCCGTAGAAGTTTGATTTGTATTCGAGTTGACGGACGAACTCGTACCAACTGACATCCCCGATGGACTTGGCGAGCTTATGGTTTTGCATCATGTCCTTCGACTTCAATGTCTCCACGACGATGATTTGGTTCTCGTCAACGATCCGTCTCGACAGCTTATGAAGGAAGTCCTTGCGTTGGTTGGCAATCTTTTCGTGTTTCTTAGCCAAAAGTAATTTGGCTTTTTCACGGTTCTTGCTTCCGATCTTCTTTCGCGACAGCGCCCGTTGCGCCTTCTTGACCTTCGCCTCAGATTTTCGGAGAAAGCGAGGGTTGTCGACCTTCTCCAAGACCATCGCGTCGTTCGTCATGACGGCGAAATATTCCAGGCCGAGATCGATCCCGACCTTGTTCTTGGCTGGAATCCATGGTGCATCGTCCTGTTTGACGAGGATGGAGACAAAGAACTTGCCTGTCTTGGTCATCGAGACCGTCGCCGACCGGATGACGCCCTCGAACGGGCGATGTTGTGTGAACCGCACGAACCCGACCTTCGGCAGACGGACTTTGCCCGCCTCGATGCGGATCGTTCCATGCTGGTTGTTCGTCGTGTAGGAGGCGCGCGACCGTCGTCTCGATTTGAAGTTCGGGAAGCCGCCCGTCCCGGCGAAGAACTTCGCGAACGCGGTGTCGAGGTTCAGTTTCGCGTTCGCGAGCGCGAGGCTGTCCGCCTCGGCGAGGAACGGGAACAGGGGCTTGTAGGAGGCGGGTGTCGCCGGTTTCCGTCTCGCTCCGTTCCCCGCTTTCGCCTCCTCGCGGATGGCGATGCGGTCCTCGAGCAGCTTGTTGTAGATGAACCGGGCGCAGCCGATTGTCCGGACCAGGAACTCGGCCTGTGCAGGCGTTGGGTGGAGCCTGTATTTATAGCCCTTCAGCATGTCCGTCCCTCCTCCCTCCAGCAGATCGTGATGTATCCTCCTCGTCCGATACCCGCGGAAGGGGAGGGAGAATCTGACGGAATCACGAACTTTTGTTCGTAACATCTGTCATAGGGAGATAAGACTTTTGGACCGGGCGATTCATCTCCCGCCTACGCTGGGCTACGCCCCGAGACGCTTAGAGGAGGGAGATTTCTCGCCTGATTTAGTTAAAAAACCTCGTCATCGAGACGAGGAATGTTATCCTGATTCATCATTGCTTCCAAATCGATACGACAAGCCCGCCAATGTAGCCAATCATCGCCCCGCTCGCAATCCCATATGTCAATTGAATATGGAAGAAGAACGAGAGGATTACACCGAGTGTCGTCCCCGCAATCAACCCAAAACAAATGATACAATCTTTCCATTCTGGTGAATCCATCTTGCTCCTCCTAACCTATGCGCTCAATCTGACGACTTCATCTCTCCAATCGCTTTGAGACCTTTTAGTGTCCTGACTTTCCGAGTATGATGTTGGACCGCATAAGCCAACATCGCGACGACAGCTATGTTCAATAGGATGGTCCACTGCGCATATGGATTGGAAAGATTCGCTACCACCACAACAAAATTGGCGAGTCCCACTGCTCCATACAGTTGGATGATTCGTTTCTCCCGCTGAATCATCGAATCAAAATCCGAATACAATTGGAACGGTCCGTCACTCGTTCGTTTTCGTAAAAAGATCCACCGATACGACGTATCGACCACTTCGACTCCAACTTCATCTAAGAATGCCATATACGCCTTCGACTCGGGGTGAGAAGGTAAGTTGGACAACAATTCGATTCGGTAGGTGAACGTCCCAGGTTCAACTTGTTTGAACACATATCGCATCAAACGAAAGGATTCAAGCGCCCAACCGGTTTGAGCCATCTCATTGAGCCACTTCTCTTCCTTCTCATAATCAACAAATATGCGATAGACCGTTTTCGTCTTCATGTATCCAACTCCTTCGTCCATTCATGTCCGTGCTGCACCAGTTCTTCTAGTCGCCTTAATTCCGACCGAAGTGCCTCTCGACCAGTTGCCGTGATCTCATACTCTTTCTTCCGCCCCGTACCTTCGAGCGCCTGAATCCAACCTCTCTCTACTAGACTACTGAGGGCGCCGTATAATGTACCTGGCGCGAGTTGAACCCGCCCATTGCTCAATTCTTGAACGAATTGCATCATCCCATACCCATGCCTCGGGACTTGCAGAGATAATAATATATAATAAACCGCCTCGGTTAATGCGCCTGTATTTGACTGTTGTGTCACGTATCCTGCTCCTTTGTATCGTTATTCGTTATATCGTCATCCGATATATCAAAAATATCCTATTTTTGGTTAATTAACAAGAGCTGTGACAAAATATTTTTATTTTGGTCGTTCTTCGTATTGTTTTGGCAATCTTGTTTTGTTTGTCATGAAATCATAAAAAAGGGACTCAATATGTACTGAGCCCCTTGTTTTGTACTTCATGGTTTGTCATGAATATTTAATAATCTTCTTAATCGTTTTCTTGTTTCAATCGGTCGATAATGTTATCTTTCTTTATTTTTGAAACGGAATATAGCATCGAGGCACCCACAATCATGAAAATCATGATGACGACAAACAAAATGCTATTCCACGGCAAGGTAAACGGAGCATCAAACGTATTGATTTGCGCTCGATAGATGAGGTACATGATGAGAAGACTGATGGGAATCCCATACGCAAGGGCTTTCACCCCATAAAAAATGCTTTCATAGTACACCATCTTATTGAATCCTTTCGGAGTCATCCCAACCGAACGAAGCATCGCAAACTCACGACGACGAAGTGAGACGCTCGTTGAAATCGTGTTAAAAATGTTCGCAATCGAGATTAGCGAAATTAGCACGATAAACCCGTACACAAATATTGATAAAAGTAACAACATCTGTTCTTGTTGTTCCCGTTGTTCCGATATGTTAAAGACATACAAATCCAAATTCTGTTCCGCTTCAATCACTTGTTGTGTGTCCTCGGGGTTATCTGTATTCAACGCGATTGACGGACTCGATTGTTTCATCAAATCCCCGATTGCGTCTTCTTCAAACGTCCCTTCTCGTACTATCACATCTAGCCATCCAAGAGAACCTGTCATCACACCGGTCGGGGCGATATCTGTCATTGCGCCAACTTGAATCGTTTTAAGCGGTGCCGCGTCGCCCGTTGCATTCTCGTCCCTCAATTCAAACGTATCACCGATTTCTGTTTCGACCGTCTCTGAAGTGATGAATTTTTTCTGATCCATGTCTTGATACGAGATCTCATCAATCAAGACGGCTCCTGGTACGTCCCCGTCTTCAAAACGACTGACAGGCGCTCCGATTTGTTTCAAGTACGCATTGAAACTTTCATCATCTAATTGATAGAGGGATACGTAGTACATAAATTTTCCGTCAACGATCGTTGATGCCAAATTCTCGTTCTTGGTAATCGCACTCGGTAATTGAGATTTGCTGACCATCGTTTGGACCGTTGCATTTTCAAAATATGTTCCGTTCGTCACATGATCTAACGATTCATAACGTCGTAAATCATTTTGATCAAGCGTTGAACCATTCACAAGAATATCGAAATCATAGTCTGCTTGAGACATGTCAAGGGACTGTTCGAGACGATCAGTGAAGTAACTGACCACTAAAAACAGGACGATACTGATGACGAGCGAGAAGACGGTAACCAGATACCGTTTACGGTTGCGCTTCGTATTCTTCAACCCAATCTCTGCTTCTAAACCGAAAAGACGACGAACTAGTTTTGACGTCTTCACTTGTTTTGACGTCAATCGTACATCTTGCGTTTGACGAATGGCGTCAATCGCAGAAATCTTTGAGGCTCGACGCGCCGGAAGATAGCAGGAAATGAAAATGGTTACGCTCGAAATGAAGAGAGTTAATAGTAAAGTAATCGGTGTGACGACAACTTCAAACTTCTCCGTCACGTTTAACGCTTTTTCGGCAAATGCATTGATGAATAGGAATGTGAACGCAATACCCGTAATCCCCGCCAGGATACCGAGTGGAATGCTAATTCCCCCAATAACCATCCCTTCAAAATAGACCGAGTTCCGCTTTTGTCGCTTCGTAGCCCCGACACTTGCCAACATTCCGAGGTAACGAGAACGCTCCGACACACTGATGGCGAATGCGTTATAGATTAGAGAAATCGAACCGATCACGATGACCGCCATGATGATTCCACCAAATCCATATAGCGTTTTACGCAAGCCATCGTCATTTGTCACTCCATAATAACGAAGCAACGAAGAATTGTAGGCGACACGTTCTATGTTCTGTTCGGTCATCAACTGTTTCGCTTCCGAATAAATCGAGTTGTCTACATCGTTCAAGGCGACGAACGTATCGACTCTTGCTCCATTCAATTCTTGATCATCGATGAATCCGACGACTGTATACCCTGGCGACCAAGTCGGTTCCCAGTCAGGTCGAGCCATCGTTCCAACAACCGTCAATGTCACCGTATCCTCAACGTTTAATTGTTCGAGAATCGTCTCATCTTCTCGGATCAAACCATCATTTTGTGTCAACACGTGACCTGATGACGGATCAATCCGCTCTCCAATCTCAAGTGTCAATTCATCACCGATGTTATAGGTGACGAGGGCATTTTGGCGAATCCCTTCTGAAATGACGACTTCGCCTTCTTTTTCCGGTAGACGCCCCTCAGTCAAGTCAATTGGAAAACTCTTCAATCCGGATGTGTTATAGTTTCGAACATATAAGTATGGTTTGTAAGCGTTTTGTGACTCTTCTAGTTGAGCATAACCATCATTTGAAAGGATGACAGCCTTCGTGTTCGCATCATCCCGAATAGCTTCGACTTGCTTTTCGTTTGTATCTAGATACTGAACATGCCATTCTCCGTTATCTGCGATGTCTTGACGAATCATCAAATCCAAAAAAGAAGATCCGAGCGTTGTGACAGCTGTAATCATCGATACAGAGATGATGACTCCGATGATTGTAACAAGCGAGCGTCGTTTGTTCTCGCGCAAATGCCGAAGTGTCATTTTATTGATGATGTTCATGCGCGGACGACCTCATTCTTCGCAATCTTGCCATCTTCAATCGAAATGATACGATCCGCCTGTAAGGCAATCCGCTCGTCATGGGTAATGATGATGAGCGTTTGATTGAATTTCTTATTGAACAGTTTTAACAGGCTCATGATTTCTTCACTATTTTGACTATCCAAGTTTCCTGTCGGCTCGTCGGCTAAGATAATAGCTGGATTACTAATCAGTGCCCGACCGATGGAAACGCGCTGCTGTTGCCCTCCCGATAATTGATTTGGTAAATGGGTCAATCGATTTGACAAGCCCAAGATGCCGATGATGCGTTCCAAGTGAGCGATATCCACTTTTTGTTCATCTAATAGCATCGGTAACGTGATGTTCTCTTCGACAGTTAAAATCGGAATCAAGTTATAAAACTGATAAATCAAACCGATTTGTCGACGACGGAAAATGGCAAGCTGCGTCTCGTCCAATGCATAAATGTCTGTTTGATCAATCAACACCTGTCCACTCGTCGGCACATCGACACCACCAAGTAAATGCAACAATGTCGATTTCCCCGAACCCGAAGGCCCGACGATACAGACAAATTCACCTTTCTTCACCGTGAACGAGACGTCATCGAGCGCTCTGACCTCCATCTCGTCCTTGCCGTATACTTTCGATAAGTTTTGTACTTCTAATATGTTCATGTTTGCACCCTCCAGTACTTGATCTACTTCGAGTGTACCGAGTGAGTGTGACTCGTCTGTGACTCGAAAGTGACGATTTCGTCACTTAGCGGTCAGACAACTGCTTTATAGAAGCGAATATGAAAATCCGTTCCGACCCCAGGTTCGCTTCGAACAGTCAACTCACCTTCCTGGCTCATAATGATACTGTGTGCCATGGCAAGCCCAATCCCGACACTTTCTTCGCTCGCATTCACACCTTTATAAAACCGTTGGAAAATGTACGGGAGGTCTTGTTTTGCGACGCCAATCCCCGTGTCACGAATCACAATTTCTGTATACAGCGTATTTTCACTAAACTCGATGAATACATCGCCCTGTTCCGGCGTATGCTCCACGCAATTTTTTAAGATGTTGATGAGTGCCTCCGTCGTCCACTTCAAATCACCCTCGAATGTAACATCTTTTTCGCCTTGAACATGGAGTCGTTGCATTTTAATATCAATCGGTACGAGCATCGGTTCCGCTACGGCTTCAATGAGCGCAGGGACAGATACCAATTCGCGCTTGAAATGTATTGTCCCGGCATCAATTTTTGATAGTTTGAGAAGAGAAGACAAGAGCCACTCCATTCGTTCAAGTTGTACTTGTACGTTATGGGTGAATTCTTGACGCTTTTCCTCGGATAGACGAGGGTCACTGAGGAGATCCGCCATGACGGTCATCGAGGTGAGCGGTGTCTTCAATTGATGGGAGATATCGGAGATCGCATCCGTTAACTTCTGTTTATCTTCTTCAAGATACGCGCCTTGTTCAGATAGCATTTTCGTCACTTTGTAGAGTTGGCTCTTTAACAAACTGAGCTCCCCTTCGCGATTATCACGGACATCCAATGTATAGTTGCCATTACTGATTTCTTGAAGATATCCCGAGAGCTGCTCGATTTCTCGATAACGCCATGCCGTGAAACGATACGTAACGCCGAAAAGTATGATTGCTAATAGGACGACCAGAACGGCCGCCTCTATGGACATGAATAAGACGGCAATACCTACAGCTATTCCAATAAAAAATAGACAAGTGAACAAGTATATTCTTATTTCTTGGTTTCGCAACATATTAACGCCCCACCTTGTATCCGATTCCACGCACAGTCGTAATAAGCATCGGGTGTTGTGGATCATCCTCTAGTTTCTCGCGGAGTCGCTTAATATAAACGGTCAACGTATTATCGTTCACGAATTCCCCACCCACATCCCAAATCTGATCGAGTAGTTGGGCCCGTGACAACACTTGCCCTGTATGCCTCCCAAAGATGAGCAACAAACGATACTCGAGCGCTGTCAACAAAATTTCGTCCCCATTCTTTTTTACTTTTGCATCTTGCGTATTGATTTCAACTGGACCAATCGTCAACAGAGGCGAGCGTACGTTTTTATTGTATCGACGAAGTACCGAGTGAATTCGTGAAACGAGTTCTCGGACACGGAACGGTTTCGTGATGTAGTCGTCCGCTCCCATATCGAGTCCCATCACCACATTCACTTCATCATCGAATGCCGTCAGAAAGATGACAGGGATGTCTTGTTGTTGCTTCACGAGCCGACATAAGTCATATCCACTCCCATCTGGCAGTGACAAATCAAAGAGGCATAAATCAATTGTATGTAACTGTTGTTCAATCATAAGCGTCGCGTCAGCCACGTTTTGGCATAACGTTGTTCTAAATTGTTCTTGTTCGAGTGAATATTGGAGACCGGAGGCGATCGTCCGGTCGTCTTCTACGATTAGAATATGCATGGTATTCCCTCCTGACTCTTCTCCCCATAATATAGCAGTCTTTATTCAAGTGAGGTGAGAAATCAAAAATCCCTAACGAGAAATCTCGTCAGGGAGGACAATACGTTATTTGCACGCGGATTAGGATGTTGTAACTCGAAGGCACTCCGGTCGTACGAATCCGACTTCGCCTAAGAATCGTAATGCATCTATCGTCAACTCGTCGAGCTTGATGGATTGAACTTTCGGCTTGGTCTGTTCATCGACCCACACTTTCCAAATCTCGACTTCCTCCGCCGTCTTCAAATGGTCGGTTATATATTCGACGAGCTGTTCGGCTCTCGCATCGGAATAACGCCAACGCAACTCTACTACGTGCGGTTTTGAAGAATACGCCTCGACGTTCTCCATCGCATAATAGAGACTATGTTTAATCTCAATCTCGTCAAGTTGCTCTTCCGACTCGACGTTCATCAAAATCTTTTCATCACGGTCGAGGTCCTCGACGTCTGTCAGAATGTCAGGCAACACGATGCCTTTTTGGATGGCCTCGTTGATAGATAAGAACTCGACATATGGATTTTCGACTTCTTTTAGTGGGTGATTGCTCACAATAAATTGGAATTCACTCATTTGACACTCCCACGGCTAAAGCCGCAAGCTCACCCTTCGCGGGATGAGTGGGATTCTGAAGTGCTTGTGTGAGCGCAGTCCATTTCTGTTTTGCTCAAACCTCCAGATGAGGGTGTGCCATCACCCCTCCTGAGACAGATCATATAGATTCTCAGGCTGATTGACTTTTACCATCAACCACAGGTGCGTATCGGATATTCATCGCACCGACTACATCTCGATGTTTATTAAATCCGCAAGAACACGAATAGGTACGGTCTTTCGCTTTATTCCGACTCCCGCAAGAAGGGCATGTCTGAGATGTATACGCAGGATTGACATATTCAACCTTGATCCCTTCTAGTTTCGCCTTGTACTCGATAAATAATGCCAGGCGATAGAACGACCATGTATGCAGATTCTTATTGTTTTTACGGCTTGTTCTTGCCGTCTGCCGGATATTCGCTAGCTTCTCTAGGCGAATGACAGAAATGTTGTTCTCTTTTGCGAAGTCGACGATCTCACGGCTCACCTTGTGATCCTTGTCTTTCATCCAACGCTGCTCCTTGTTGTCCAGTTCCTTGATCGCGTTCAGCTTCTTCTTTTGACCGAGTTCTTTCCGTCTCGCACGAAACTTGCGTTTCATGTACTTGTTTTCACGACCGTTCCCAAAGAACCTCACCTTGTCGCAATCAGTCGATGCGACCGCCGAGACTTTTAGACCGAGGTCGACACCAAGAACCTTCGTACCGGTCTTCTCCGTCGTGGGGATTGTAACGGCGATTTGGGCCATCCACTTATTAGACTTTTTCGTAATGCGCACCGCGCCCAACTTGTTATTCAGAAGGGAGAAGTTACGATTGTCTCGATCGACCATCTCGGCACGGATCTCTATCCTTTTGACCTTCCCGTCTACCATGATTGGAAGAAAAATGGACTCAAAATCGAACGAATAGTTCTGGTTGTTCCATGTGCAATAAGGTTTCTTCAGGACAGGGACGACCTTGTATTTCGACTTCTTCACTTTCCGGAAGACACTCTGGGCATCTTTGATGACCTGGTTCTTGACGGCACTAGGCAAATGAGCGCAAACACTTTTACTTGTCAATTTGAGCGTCGCTTTAGCATCCGCCATATCAGAGATAAGTTGATTGACCGTCTCGATATATGTTTCTGCCATGCTTTTTAAAACAACTTCCTGTTCTTTTGTCGGCTTCAGTTTAATGTTAACTGTCAGCGTCTGAGACACGGTGTCACCCCCTTGTTTTTTGTTGTTCGACATAACGTTTAATCGTTTCGCTCGATACACTTCCAGCGGTGGAGACGAAATAGAATCGTGTCCAGAGACTCGGCAAATGTTGAAGATGAGGAAATTCTTCTCTTAACTTTTTAGATGTTACTCTCTTTATTTTTGCCATGATGTCAGCAGGACTCAGTGTTGGAGGGGCGTCAAGGAACATATGCGTATGATCTTTATCGCATTCCAAGGCTATAATTTTGATATTCAGTTCTTCGCATATTTCGGACATCAAACCTTTGAAACGTATTTCTACATCGTTACGAAGGAATATCTTTCTTCTGTATCGAGGACAGAAGACGAAGTGATAATTGATTAGAGAAACAGTAGTATGAGTTCTTCTGTAGTTGGTTTCCATATTCATATCGTGTCAGTTTGACCAACAAACTGCAACAAGAAGATTTCCAGATACTTAAAACGCCAAAACCTTCGGATTCTTTACTGACACTCCGCATCCTGCCGAGCTTTCATCCCACCCCTAAAGGAGTGGGCTTTCCCGCTCGGAAATTCTGTAATGGGTCGCTATCGTTTGATCGCACGAATGGATATGAAAAGACCAATCACATATCCGATGATTGAACCGATGACAATACCGTATATAAACGGAAAATCAACTAATAAAGAGATGACGATTCCGCTAACCGTGCCAAATACAAGTCCTAGCCCGACTGCTGATTCGCGCCATTCGCTCATCTTCACCCCTCCTCTTCTTTCCACTCATTACATACGAATCAGCCAGATTAAACGTTTCATCGTCATCTACTATTTTTCATATAAAAAAGGGACCCAGTATTCACTGACCCCCTTCAAAAAACTATTCGACTGTCGAAACCGCCTCAGCGAGTGCTGCCTCTTCTTCATGATATTTCTCGACAAAGGCATCGAGTAACGCTCGTACCTCATCCGTCGATTTCGTTTCCATCAAGTTATGGCGTAGCTCGCTCGCCCCACGGAATCCTTTGACATAAATCTTGAAGAAACGGTGCAAGTTCGAAATCGAACGCGGCACGTCTTCTTGGAATTTATCCTGAAGGTCCAGTTGCAGACGCAATAGATCAAGGTGTTCTTCCATCGAGTGTTCGCGAGGCTCTTTCTCGAACGCGAACGGGTTCTTGAAAATCCCGCGACCGATCATGACACCATCGACCCCGTATTTCTCAACGAGCTCGAGTCCCATTTGACGGTCGAGGATGTCCCCGTTGATGGTGATGAGCGTATCCGGGGCGATCTCGTCCCGCAACTTCACGATGTCCGGGATCATTTCCCAGTGCGCGTCGACTTTACTCATCTCATTGCGCGTGCGCAAGTGAATCGACAAGTTGGCGATGTCTTGTTTCAAGAGATGCGTCAACCAGTCACGCCACTCATCGAGCTTCGCGAAACCTAGACGCGTTTTGACGCTGACAGGGAGACCACCGGCTTTTGCTGCTTGAATGAGCTCAGCTGCAACTTCCGGACGGAGAATAAGACCGCTCCCCTTTCCACGTTTCGCCACGTTCGGGACCGGGCAACCCATATTGATATCGAGTCCTTTATAGCCCATCTCGGCCATCCCGATACTCATTTGACGGAAATATTCCGGATTGTCTCCCCAGATGTGGGCGACCATCGGCTGTTCGTCCTCAGTGAACGTCAAACGACCACGGAGGCTACCTTTTCCTTCCGGATGGCAATAGCTGTCCGTGTTCGCGAATTCTGTGAAGAAGACGTCCGGGCGTCCCGCGTGGGCGACGACATGACGGAAGACGACATCGGTCACATCTTCCATCGGGGCAAGTATAAAGAACGGACGCGGAAGGTCGCGCCAAAAGTTTTCTTTCATCGTAAAATCAGTTCCTTTCATCCATACAGTCCAACAAAATCACTCATCTATTCTATTATGTCCGTCGGATTGTATCAACTGACATTACTCATGATCCGTTTCTTTCGAGCGAATGAGTTGAAAAAAGTGCGGGAATCCTTCGGTCAATAAGTAATGAAGCACACGATTCGTGTATTCCGGTTCAATCGTTCCCGTGCGAAGTAGCGTCTGCAGCACCATCCCGTCAATCCCGGCCATCGTCCATGTCGCGACCGCCCGAGTCATCGGCCCTTGCTCGACTCCGTAAGCCCGTACAAAGATTGCTTCAATGCGCGTGATCCAGTCTTCATATTTCTCTTTGAACTTTTGTTCGATGTCCTCATTGCCAATCATCGCTTCGTGGGCGAGATAAAATTGAAGTCGGCTCTCCGCATCTTTTTGAAGGCGTTCCTGCATACCTTCATAGATTTCCTGGATAATCACCGCCGCTTCCTTTCGATCGTCATGGGAGACGGTCTCAATGCGTTTTACCTCACCGAGCCCCTCGTCCATCACGTCATATAGAATCGCCTCTTTGGACGTGTAGTAATGATAAATCGCACCCGTACTGAATCCGGCCCGCTCCGCAATCCCTCGGAGCGTCGTGCCTTTGATGCCCTGTTCGACGATGATTTCACGCGCAGCTTGTAAGATTTTCAACTTTCCTTCGTTCATCATCATCTCGCACCCTCCTCTGTTTTCAACGCTCATTATACCATAATGATGTGGCGAACTTTCGACACTTCCATGTGAGCTCCCACATCCTATTGACAGCGTTTACAATGCTTTGTTACACTTTTCACATAAACATAACGAACGTTCGGTATGTTTAGTCACTGCATTTATTTCTGATTATCTCATTTTCGAAAGGAGTGTCATGTTATGTTTTTCTTCGAATCAATGCCTTGGTATAACGTTGTCATGTGGTTCGTCGTCCTTGGACTGCTGATGGGGTTGAACGAGTTCGTCCGTTCTGGTAAACGGGCGAGCCAACTTATGTTCATGGCGTTACCGATCGCACTGACTCCAATCTGGTTGTTTGTCGTCGATTCGGAAATCACGTCGTGGTTCCATTGGGTGAAGGTGTATTCGGCACTCGCCGGCGCGCTCATCTACATGGTCATCCGCTTCACGAACTACCATAAGAAACATCCTTGGTATTTAGTACTCGTCCCGGCCATTCTTGCCATCAATATCATGGAGGCCGTTATACGGGAGTTTCAAGTCGGCTTCATGGGATTTGATGGAGTCGTCGACGGTATGAATTACATCTCCGGTGGGTGGAACTACGTCAACGCCTTCGCCGGAATTTTGAACATCCTCACCATTTGTGGCTGGTTCGGCATCTTTGCGACGTCCGGTAAGCGAGTCGATATGATTTGGCCGGACCAGACGAAATTGTGGATCATCGCATATGGGATTTGGAACATCTCCTACGTCTATTCGTGTGCACCAGGTAACGCATTTTATTCCGGATTTGCGTTGAACATTGCCGCGACCATCCCTGCCCTCCTTTGGGCGAAAGGAACATGGATGCAGAACCGTGCCCAAACGCTCTCGATTTGGATGATGTGGGTCATGACCTTCCCTTACTTCTTTGCGGTCGGCAGTACGTTCAACGTGAGCGTCTCGTATAATCCGGCAGCGAACTGGACGCTCGCACTCATCAGTCTTGCCCTCAACGTCGTGCTCGCCGTCATGCAGGTATCACGTATTATGAAACGACGTCTCAACCCGTTGAAAGACGAGCTGTGGACCGATACTGAAGAATACAAACGAGTCGATGCGTTACGAGAAATAGAATCTCCTAATCCTAAGACAGCATGAAAAAGACGAGCCGCGGCTCGTCTTTTGAGTTCCTAGAAATCAAGATGTTGTACGCTCAGAGTAGTCGCCTTTCCTCCAACTGTGACGTGTGAGATTTCTTCTCCTGCTACAGTTAGTTCTACCAAAATTTCTGACGGAAGTTTCATTCCATATCCTTGCTCCATGACAAGCGTAGACGACTTCTTCAAAACAAGAGATTGCTCGAACAGATAACAAGCCAGCGCACCGTTCGACGTTCCAGTGGCAGATTCTTCATCGATTCCATATAGTGGCGCAAAATTTCGTGTATGGGCGATGCCATCCTCCATCGTTTCAAGAGTGAAAAGATGGTACCCAACCACGTCAGATTGTCGACTGATTTCCTTCACTTTTTCGAAGTCCGGTTGAATAGACAATAGTTCAGTAAGCGATTTGATAGGAATCAGGATATCCTGGAGTCCAGTGAAACCGATCAGAATCGGAAAACGATCATCTAATACCTCAAGCGGAACCTTAAGTGAATCAGCAATTTCTTGATGATTTATCACGGGTAAAAATTCTGGGAGTCGCTGCTGCATCATAATAGTCAAATCGTTTCGGATCTCGACCTCTAACACACCAGCTCTCGTCTCTTGTGTAAATCGTCCACTCCCAAGTAGACCTTGTTCTTTCAATACATGAAACGTTGCAATCGTTGCATGACCACAGAGGTCGACTTCCTCTTCAGGTGTGAAAAAACGGACGCGGACTTCCGCATGATGCGATTGACTCACGAAGGCAGTCTCACTGTAACCGACCTTCTTCGCAATCTGTTTCATTTCTAATTCGGTTAAGGCATCTGCATGTAATACGACCCCAGCCGCATTCCCTCCTTCTCCATCTTTTGAAAAAGCATGGACAACATATACATCAATCGATAACATGTTTCAATCTCCTTTAGTCAATCTATAGGATTCTGCAAACTCAACTATACGTTATAATTGCAAGACGACATGATGAAAAATGGGGGGACTTTGATGATTATATGGATTAACGGTGCATTCGGCTCGGGCAAGACAACCTGTGCCAAGCTACTTGAGAAACAGTTGCCGAACGCGTTTCTCTATGACCCGGAACAAGTCGGCTTTTTCATTCGGAACCAATTGCCAAAAAGCCTTCAACAGCCCGATTTTCAGCACCATCCGGAATGGCGGGAGTTCAACTATCGGATGTTGTCGAAGATTGCCACGTCCTTCGATGGGGTCATCCTCGTTCCCATGACATTGGTGGACGCAACGTATGTAGACGAAATCATCGGTCGGCTTCAGCGGGACGGGATCGACGTACGTCATTTGATCCTCGAAGCGCATCGACAGACGCTCGTGAAACGATTGAATAAACGTTTCGAATGGTTCAACTCTTGGGGGAAAGCGCAGATTGTTCGCTGCCAGTCCGCATTTCAATCTGAAATCCATGCAGAAAAAATTGTAACAGATCACCTATCAAAACAAGATGTTGCGCGAGCGGTCGCCGATCATGTCGGTCTCACACTTGCCTCAAAATGATTCAGATTCATACATCGCTTCGGACGGCTCGTCTTCCCATCGGATGACGAGCTCACTTGAATGGGATAGACTCAGCTCCACCGCTTCACACATCGTATCGGTCAACCACATGCAGCGGAACAATAGTTGCCGATATCCGTACAGTTCATCGATGATTTCGAAGCGCCCCATTTTAACAAACTGACCCAATTGTTCGATCGGACATACCGAATAAGACGATTCACCGAAGCGGACGAGCGACGAAGAATCCCGGTCTACGTTCGAGATTGTCACGACGGCACGTCCCGTCCATACCGCTTCCTTCTTGAACAAGTCACGGATGCCATCCGCAAAAACGAGACGGATTGTCGAACCCATAAATGTCGCTTCCGTGATGACCGCGTCATGCAGGGAAAGCGGAACGTTACGAGTTCGAATCGTATATTGCTTCATTCAATCCCTCCTTTTTTGAAACACATAATTCTCAACTGACTTCGTATACATTGGACCTTTCATCGTCTTCTTCACTTCGGCTACATCGACGTCTTTCCCTTTCGGCAATCGGAAATAATCGTCGAGCCCCGTCTGAATGAGTTCATTTGTACTTCCCATGACCCCAATCAGCTCGAACGTTTCATCGAATCGCGCCAACGTCGCATCTCCATGGCTATCGTTACAGAGCAAGATGCCACGCGGCTTCAAATATTGTTTCGTCGCCTGACCGACAAACCCCGCATATTGCGAGATGATCAAGTCAACGGGTTCGATGTCGAGCGGCTGCGTATAGTCCTGACCAAAAAATTCAATCGTACACGGCTCATCATATTCCTTTCGTTGATCCATCAGCTCCTGTACCGTTTCAATTTGCTTGAAGAAACGAATCGTCCCTTTGAAACTGTCGACATAGATGACATGAGGGATGACGAGGGAAGGGGCGACGTCGACGTGACTCCCCGGATAGAGCGCCTGCTTCACGTCAAAAGTATCAGCAATCGTTTCATACACTTGTTTTCGGTCCGCGATTTTTTGTGCATACGTCTCATACATTTTTGTCACCTGTTCAAGATTCATCGATATCCCCCTAGTATAAATATCCAAGCAAATCGAGTGTTCCGTCGCTCCATCGTTTGTCTCCCACCTGACGAATCATCAATTCTTCAAACGACGCCTCCCCGATCCCTCGTATCGTCTGATTCTCGTCATCGATTTGAAGCCACGTGCATGTGTTAGATACCGTGTGAAACCCGATGCGTTCGTAGAGGTCTGGTCGGTCTGCGAATAACAGAAGAAAATCGATGGGGTACGTTTCCCCAAGAGCAATGACTTTTTCCATCAGTGCCCGTCCGACCCCACGTCCCCGAACTTCTTCCCGGACACACAGATCGATGATGCCGAGCACGTGAATCGATTCCCCGTTCATATTCATCACACGAAAGTCTAACCCGACTTGTCCAATGATCCGTTCGTCTTCATACGCGATGAGTCGGAAATGGGGTAATTGCTTGAAGTAGCGGCGATTCGGATAAATTGAGGGAAACGCATGTCGTAATAGCTCAGTTAGCTCCTTATCCATCGATTCTGATACGGTCATTTCGAGGTGTTGCTCGATTCTCATATCTTCCCCCCTTCCGATTGAAGGCGCCCATACCGAACAACATGGACCCCGTTCGGCATCAGCTGTTGCTCGATCACGTCGAGTTGCAGTGGCAAGATGTTGCCGTCCGGGAAAAGTCGTTTGCCTGAACCGATAATGATAGGATATACGATCAATCGGTATTCATCGATGAGATTGTTTGCGAGTAGCGTGTGCACGAGTTCACCGCTTCCCCAGACGTGTAAATCGGGTCCCTCTTCTTGTTTGAGTCGCTTCAATACTTCGACCGGTTCTGTCAAAAACGTAGTCGCTTCCCATCTTGTATCCATTGACTGCCGCGTGACCACATACTTCATCGCCCGATTGGCTTCCGGCCAGACGTCATCGTGGTTCGGCCAGTAACTCGCCCATTGGTCATATGTCTTTCGACCGAGCAACAAATCAAACTCACTATGCATTTGCGTCCGAATCCAAATCCCGAGCTCTTGGCTCGAAAAAGGTTCCGTCCATCCCCCATGCATGAAATCCCCACTCAAATCTTCTTCTCTCCCACCTGGTGCTTGAATCACACCGTCTAACGACAGGTGTTCCAGAACAATGATTTTCCTCATCTCCGACTCTCCTTTCGACTGTTTGCACAAAAAGCCCCCGATTGATTCAATCGAAGGCATGATACATTCATCTTATTCTACTTTCTCCAACCACGCCACCGTCTCCACATGCCCAGTAACTTTATTGTACATGAAATCAATTATCAGAGACGGGAAGCCGTCTCTTTTTCATTTGGCTCGATTTCTCCGGTCCTGTGTGAACTCATAGAGACCGGTCGATGCAAGACCTGCGATCAAGCCCGCCCATCCACGTGAGTAGACGTCCAGATCCGTGAACGGGAACGAGATGAGGCCGAGTAGGATCCCCACGACGGCCGCGACCGCCGGGATATAGTTCGCCGGCACCTTCCCGATCGTCTTGATGACTTGTACCATCCCCATCGTCACCGCCGCCAAAACGGTCGCCGCGAATAACACGGTCGTTGTGAACACGTCCATGATTTATACCCCCTTCGATTTGATGACTTTCCCCTGCAGGTTCAGCGTCGTCTTGTCGTCCGTCTTCAGCCAGTCTCCTGAGGCGTTCGCGTGAGAGAAGGATTGCTTCATCCCACGCTCGCCCTTCTGGTCGACCTTGAACACGTCCATCGGGTTGATCGTCGTGTCTGCCCCGGCCTTCCAGATGTTCGAGGAACTCGCAAGTGTCGGTGAATGGGTCGGGAACTTGACGTCCGTGTCGATCTCGATATGCAGATGGGGCGAGTTTCCGTACTTCCCTGTCGATCCGTAGTTCGCGATCTTCTTCCCTTCCGGTTTGACGACGTCCCCCTTCTTGACGAACACCTTGTCCAGATGCGCCATCCGGACGACGAGACGATGTGCGCCTTTCTTCGGTCCGTGGTGTACCTCGACCGGGTTCTCGCTGACCCCGATGATCGTTCGGCCCATCAGGTCATCGTTCCCCACTGCGACGATCTTCATCGCGAACGGGGCATACACCGACATGTCCTTGCGTGTCAGATCGGCCATGTCCACGCCGTAATGGGTAAATCCCATTCGTTTCCGATACGCCGCGTTCTTGTACCCCGCCGTCAACCGGGCTCGGTTCAACGGGAGGATCGCTTTCTCAGCCATACCAATTCCTCCTTCCAAAATAGAAAGGGACCACACGGGTCCCTTTGTTTATCCTGCTTGTTTCAATCGGTTGCGGATGTCTTTCGAGAACGCATCCCATGCCTTCTCGGGGTGTTTGTCCCCCTCTGACTCTGCTTGTGCGATGAGCGATGCGACGAGTTGTTCGCGCAACGTCTCTTGGTCCTGCGGTACTTCCGTGTCCATGCTCCGTGAGGTCTTCTTGCATCCCCACACGAGGCATCCCAATCCTTTGATGAACCAGTCCAAATCTGATCACCTCCTTCCGTTGTCTCCGTTCACCCTCAGTTGAGGCTCAGATACGATAAGATGAGCGCCGTGATGACCGAGCTGACGATCCCGATGATCGCCCAGCCCAGTTTGGCCACGATGCTCCGATAGGATTTGAGCACGCTCTTCAATTGGTCGACCTGGTCGGAGTCCATCTTTTTTAGGATATTTCGTTCCAAGTCCTTCATGTTGCTCGGGATTTTCAGCACGACTTCGCGAACTTCTTGTTCGACTGCACGGACACGCCCCTCCACTTCGTCGATCCGTTCGTGCAACCGTAAGTCATCGTCGTGGCTCGTCTTGCTCGCTTGGCTCAACATCGATTTGAGCTCGTTCACTTTCTCTTCTAAATCTTCCACCTTTTGTTGCATCCTTGCCATGTCCGGCATCTGTTCACCCCCGTTATGCTTCTTCGGTTTTATAGTTTAGTAATAACTTTTCGAATTGCTCCACTTCATTCTCGACATCGTCTGCATCACGTGGTGACCAAGTCCACTCTTCAAGTGCGTCTCGATAGCGATTAATGATTTGTTCCCGTAGAGATTCGCTTACCATAGATTTTCACTCCTTTAACATCTATAATTTTAATTACGTGATTAACTTTCGATAGTGAGAGGAGAATTCTAATGAGTTGGGTTCAAGATAAAAATTGTTGTTTACATGTTGCTAAACTTCAATTCGACATAATCGTAGATTTTTCTAAACATACTACTCCTAATAATACCCTTCCTCGAATTAGATTTAGAACTGTCCTTCTTCCCAAACGTCGTCCGCTCGTTCGTATTCCTCCAACGTTTTTAAATATAAATATCCTTGCCGGATGAAATTCTCCGAACGGTTGCCCACGTCCGGGATGAAATGATGCATTTCTTGGTGAATGTAGCCTTTCCCTTGGATGAAATGATCTCGTGACACGTAGAAGTTGAGAGAGAAGTCGAGTCCTCCCTTATATCCCGATATCGTATCGATCCGTCCATAGACTCCTTGTAAAAAAAGTCCGTTGTTCAATGTCTTGTTCGTGATGATCGCCATCACCTTCACTCCTTTATGCTTCGATTTGCCCTACTCCATATCGCTTCCAGACACCCGGTGCGCCTGACGTGACGCAAACCCAACCGAGGAAATTCGTTGCAGTCGCTGTGCTTGGAGAACGATGATAGATGATATCGCCGCGCTCCCATGTTCCTTCAACTGGAGGCGAATTTCGATAGTCATCGAGTAGCGATTCCCAACGACCGTTCGCCTTACGGACAAATGGTCCTTCGATGTCTCCCTTTGGACGCCATCCTCCATCTAATCCATTTGCATATGCAATCGATCCAGTTGTCGCTGCACCCGGTGCCGCTGTTCTGACCTGATGGTTCACATAGGCAGCATTCAAAATTGCAAAATTCCTCATGTCCATCGAAGTTAGCCAGCCACCCCCAGTAATCTGGTTGAAGAACTTCGCTCGAAAACGGCCGCCATAATCTAATTCCGTACCGATATCGAACTGTTCGAGTTGATTGTCTATTTGTACAGCCATGTTTGTGTAAAAATTACCAATCACGTGATTACCGATGAATATCCCGCTGTCTGCCAATAATTGTTGGACACCAACCCCTGACGCTGTAGGTGGAGGATTTTCAAACCGGTTCCCTTGAATCAAACATCCGGTCGCCCCAGTCAGACGTACGCCGATATCAACGACCTCGAATGCGCAGTCTGAAACGGTGTTGTGGTTCGTGTAAAAGGTATCGACTCCGACGCCAACTTGGCAGGCGACGACTCGACAAGAGACGACACTATTACTGTTTGCGCTCGTCTCGAACGCAAATGCTCGATTTAGCGCTTTGTTTGCGCCGTTAACTGCAATTTGGAAGAAACGGTTGTAGAAAGTGGAGCCTACGTTTCCATCCGAGCACAGGATAGCGTCACCAGTACTACCTCCCCCATCAATACGAAGACGCTGAAAAATGCTCAAGAACACCTTCGACAGCGACAAACCTACTGTCGTCCCTCCGTTCATAACGAGGTTGACGCCCTCAATTTGCACCTGTCCGATTGATATGCCTGTATTATTTCGTACGAACGTACCTGTACCTGTGTGAATCAAACGTGTGAAGAAGAACCCGGCACCTATGATGACGAGTCCCTGTTGCAAGTTGAGATGATCTAACAGATACACTCCACCTGGTATGAATACTGGCACTTGAAGATTGATTGCATCGTCAATCGCTGTTTGAAATGCCGCTGTGTCATCCGTATTTCCATCACCAGTCGCCCCGTAATCGCGAACGTTGATTCCACGATCACGAATCGAATCAACAAGTGTACGCGGGTCTGGACCAAAGTCATCCAAATCACCAATCGTGTCATACACTGTCTGCAAGTCTTGGTTGATTCGATCGGATAATGTCGGCCATGTGTTGCCGTTGTAATCAATCCGGGCGTCGACCACCTCGGATGGTTGCGGAACACCAGCAATCAGGTTCGTGATCCGCTCATCCAAATAGATAAAGTTATGCAACGAATCCGTTCGTCCAAAGTTGAACTTCTGATAGTTTGGGATATCGAGAGGCTTAGTCAGCGCCTCGAGGTTCTGTAGTTTCAATGACATAAAATTCACCCCTTTATAGTGTGGTACCGTCCATATTCGTCCAAGCAACACCGTTCCAGACGATCATCTTCAACAAATCGCGGTCAAAATAAAAGAACCCATCGTCTGTGGGTCCTAGTATCGGCCGACTCAGCGTGTCACCTCTACCCGAGGGAAGATACCCCTCCAAGGTGACGACACGGCCGTCCAAGCTATTCAAATCGTCAGTCAGCGTGGTCAGCCCATTGTTGATATCAGTCAAATCAGATTCGAGGTTCACGACCCGTGCCTGTGCCAACGAGCCATACGAGTTCGCCAAGTTGAGCCCGGCACCCGTGACCGCCGGTGTGAACGAGGCGCCACCGTTCTGACTCGTCGTGATCCCGTTTCGCTCGAATCGAACCACCTGTGAACCGTTCACACCACGAATCCCATCATCGAACACAAGTTGCTTTTTCGCCTCGTTGATTGCCGTCGAGGAACCGTTGATTGATGGTGGGAGCTTGATGTTCCCGTCTGGATCGACGACAGTTGAGACAGATTGTTCTTGAATCGACAATGTACTGATGGTGTCTGTTATTTCACGCCTGATGTTCGCCAACGTCACCTGTGTTCGAAAAATCATTCTTCGATAATCGTATGAACGACGAATGGAAGAGACGCGTGTGTAGTAGTCAAAATCAGGCATCGTCTCGTAAATCACAAATACGCGATCTCCAAGTGATACCGTTTCATCATCTGCGATATCGACGGCATCAACCTCTATGATGAGTTCAGGCTGTGATGCATTCAATTTTTCAACGAGCTTTCTACGGAGCGTCTCAGGTTGAGTGATGTTGTCGTTAAAATACGGTTCATGCTCGATGAGTGGATAGCCCCTTTCTGCGACGAGTGGACTAATATATTCATCAGTCACTTCGTAACCAACGACATTTCCATCCTCGTCCTCGATCGGCTTTCCAAATCCTTTGATGTAGGTAAATAACGCCTCTGTATTTTCCTCTCTACGGGTGCTCTTCAGGTTGTACTTATAGCGATACTGCTTTGCCCCATCGTCTCCGATGATATTCTTGAGAACAACCCAGTTCCCGGTTCGCCTTTCTTCTAATTGGAACTCGGCGCCGAATCGCTGTAAAGCACTTGAGAAAAGAGCGGATCGCCGCTGATTTCCGAAGTTTTCAGTCGTAATGGTGTCGAAATCACCTTGAACCTCAACTCGGTAGTCAGTCCCTTGGAAGATGAATGACATAAGGGTCAAGATATCGAATGTACCTGAGATGGTTTCGAGTACCCAATCCTTATATATATCAGCATAAAACCTTCGATGGGCAACAATACGACGACGATACCGCTCTCCGATTGAAGCGTCTGTAACACTTATGATGACATATTCAATACCTTCAAACTCAATCAAGTTCTGTGCACGTAAATGAGTGATTCCCTCGACGTCAATATCCGTCTCGAGAATCTCGAAGTAAATCACATCAAGATCAAAATCTACTTCATGCTCGAAAGTTTGAAACGAGTTCAGAAGAAACTCCTGACCATCAAGGGTGCGTAATGTGACTAAACGGTCCATTTTATCCCTCCTAGTAGAACAATGGACGGAACTCAAAAGAAATCTCAAAAGGTGATGAGGTTCCGGCCAAAATGAACTCGTTCGCTCCCGCTGCAAGTGTTATGACACGACGGTTTGTATCGCGGACAATATTCAATCCGTTCTTTGTAGTGAATATCCGGTCTAGTACGATTTCATCATCAACACCAGACACTCCGTTATAGACAAATACTTCTTGATTCGTCAGGTTTGTGATGGTCAAACCGTCTGAAGCACCTTTGTAGACGATTCGAAATTCTTTATGTTTCCGAGGGTCCAGTTCAACATTTCCGAAGTTATTGATGATGAACCGGTTAGTGTTCGAGAATGAGTACTGATTCTCTCCCCATTCAAGACCAGCACCCCAAAAGTAGCCCTGCCCCCATTCGTATGGTGTCAGTGTTGTCGTGATTGCTTCTGCATACGGAAGACCATATGTGACCCAGTTCAACGTCACATAAACAACCCGCCCATAATTCCTATGCTCATACTCTGGAGTTCCTTCTGGAATTACAAGCCATCTCTTGAATGGCTGACGAGGGTCTGTGATATAGCAAGGCTGCAAACGTGCGAAAACCCCTTGTATCCAATCTCGGTACAAAGGGAATTCATTTGGGTCATCTAAAAAAAGACGGGCGGACATCATGATCCGCCTCTGTTCATGCGTGCTTCCCATTGGGATATTCCCTTCTAGCATCTCAATCTGTTCGAAACGATGACGAAGCGTCAGAGGTTCCACCTCGAACTCTTTCACGGTGAGTCCGAACTCATCTGTATTTGTTTTAGTGCCATCTAAAAATTCAAACTCGATCATCAGACCGCCCCACCTTTCGCGTAGATTTTGAGTGAGGTACGATCTTGCTGAGCAGTATTAATAAATCTCTCGATGACCCGTGCCATCAACTCGCCGTCCATGTACATTGATACATCGATCATTTGCGGACGAGCATCACCCGTATTTGCTGTCGTTCCCGCTCCATTCATCATTCCAGAGACTGGACTTGATGATGTGAACATCAGATCGTCACTCAAGTTATCAATCGCCGCGAGTGCCTCACTTGTATTGGCATCAATCCCCACTGCTATACCCGCAGGAATCATTTTACCTACCTTATCTCGCATCCAACGAGAAGGCGAATGAATATCTAGTTTGCTCGTGATTGCATCTTTTATATTTCCGGCAACTTCTTGAACCTTCTTCGTCACCGCACTTGCCATCGAACCGATACCGCTTATCAAACCGTTTATGATATCTTTTCCGACTTGTAATAGGTCCACTTTCTTAATTTCTTCAATAATCTTTTCACCCAGATCAAACATCGCATCTTTTGCTTCGCTCCGCATTTCCCATATCCCTTTGATTAACGCCTTAATCAAATCAATACCTGCATCAATAATTTTCTGACGATTATCCCACAAAGCCTGGACAATCGCTAGGACCAATTCAATGGCCGCATCAATCAACTGAGGCACGATTTGTACAATACCGTCAATCAAAGCATACAAAATCCGAATACCGGCATCGATTAATGCAGGCAACATTTCAATGATGGCATCGACCAGCGCCATGACCAAATCAATCGCCGCATCGATTAGAGAAGGTAAAATTTGAATGATTCCGTCAATCAGGGCAAGTAAAATCTGAATCCCCGCATCAATCACGATTGGTAAGCTCGTAATGATCACATCGATTAAAGAAGTTAACAAAAGAATAGCCGCATCAATCAAGGCTGGTAGCATATCAATAATCCCTTGAATTAGAGCCATTAGAACTTGAATCCCAGCGTCTATAATAATCGGTAGCAAGCTAACGATTGTTGTAATCAGTACATTCAAGATTTCAATCGCTGTCGTGATCAGAAGAGGGAGTATTGCGACAATTCCAGTGATTAGCGTCGTCAGGATTTGAATACCAATCTCGATTAAGAGAGGCAGTGCAACAGTGATCGCATTAACGAGCGCTGTAATGATTTCAATTCCCAATCCCGCTACAATCGCTAGGTTCGTCGTAAGTTGCGAGGTAATCATTTCGATAATGCCCGTCAATGATTCGATGAGCATCGGCAACGAGGCAACCAGACCTTCGATAATCGAAGTCAGCATCTCTGTACCGATAGTGATGAAGTTCGAGAGTTGAGCCGTAAAGGACTCAATCATCTGTACGATAATATCTGCAACCTTGGTGATCAATTCACCTGACGTCATCCCCATCGAATCTGCAATCGTTTGAATGATGTTAAATCCAATGATGACAAGCCGTGGGATTCCACCTAATAATAATCCAATCAAGGAGGGGATGAATTGAGCCACAATCTCAGCAATACCTGAGAAATCAAGATTGAGTGCTTTCTTAAATGCTTCCTGGAATTCGTTTCCGAATGCCACGACCCGCTCTATTACAGGGGATAGAATGCTTAATATGAATGAGAAGAAACCTCCGATTGAACTTAGAGCGCCTCCCGCTCCTCCTGTAATGTTCCCCCATAATGTTAAGAAAGCCTGACCTGCACTTTGTAGAAACGGAACAACCATTCCTGCGAACATCACGATATATTCGACAGCCGCGATTGCCCATTCCGCTATTACTTTTCCGAGTGCTTGAATGAGAGGAGCCATCACACTGTATGCAGCAGATACCGCATTGCTGACAGCGTCCCACGCCTGAGTCGCAATTTTTCGGAACGTGTCACTGTGATTCCAAAGAATGATAAAAATGACGCCTAATGCATATAGAGCACCAATGACTATAAATACGGGTCCTAAAATACTTAAAATTACGGGTGGTAATGCATTTAACGCAAGTATCAAATTACCCACAACCGTCAATACAAATCCTATAAAGAGCAGGAATCCATTAAGCGCTAAGTTGAACAACAAAATCATCGTAATAATTTTTTGTGTTGTCGGCGAAAGACTGTTGAACTTGTTGATGACACCAGTCACTGCATCGACAACCGTTCTTAGAATCGGGGTCAAGTGAGAACCGATAGCAATAGCTAAATCTTCCGCTGCAGAACGGAGTGTTTTTAGAGATCCAGCCAAGTTGTCATTCATCGTTTTAGCAATCTTTGAGGCGACGCCTTCACTATTGGCAATGGATTCTGTTAACTTGTCGAAGTCTGATTGACTAGCGTTGACGACAGCGGCCCATCCCGCCATTGCCTCTTGACCGAAGATGCTAGAAATCGCGGCCGCTTGTGCATCTTTATCTACGCCTGAGAGTTTCGTTCGTAACTCCTGCATCATTTTGGCTAGGTTCACGGAACCATCGGCATTCTTTTGTAGCTCGATGCCGTACTTCTCCATCACATCTGCCGCTTCTTTCGGCGGATCGACTAATCGTGTCAATCCACTTCGGAGCGCAGTACCTGCCATCGAAGCCTTGACACCTGCGTTAGCCATAAGCCCGGCCGCTACAGATAAGTCTTCAATGCTAATTCCAAGAGCACCAGCAACCGGTGCAACATACTTCATCGTTTCTCCAAGCATTTCAACATTGGTGTTCGATTTTGTGATTGTAGCTGCCATGACATCGACGAAGCGACCTGTTTCATTTGCCTTCATACCAAGACCTGTCATTGCATCAGTGACAATGTCTGCTGTTAATCCTAGTTCAGTACCTCCTGCCGCCGCTAAATCAAGGACACCAGGTAAAGCGTTCATCATTTGTGTCGTATCATACCCAGCCATCGCCATGAAATTCAGTGCTTCAGCCGCTTGAGATGCTGAGAATTGTGTAGTGGCTCCCATCTCTCGAGCGAGAGATTCTAACTTTTTCAAGTCACTACCAGTCGCCCCAGAGACGGCCGCCACTCGGCTCATCTGTGCTTCGAAATCCATTGCGGTCTTTGTGGCAAAACCTAGACCAGCAGCAATGACGGCTGTGGCAGTCCCGAACGTCCTTGTCATGATACCGCCAACCTGAGATATCCCATCTCCATTCCGCAATAAACTCTTTGATACTAAAGTGGCCTTCGTTTTAATTTTATTCAATTCTTGTTCCACGTATGCAACAGAAGAGCGAAGCCCTTTAGTGCTTAATGTCGTGTCTATCTCAACTCTTCCATCAGCCGCCATCAGACTTCACTCCCTTCTTTTTACGTTCGTAAGCACCTCTAAATATCGCCGATGCGTTTTTAAGCTGTCGCAACGAGGCTTCTTCTTGTGCCTTTAGTACAAGCTGACGCATCCGCTCAGACTTGAATGCGTAACGCTCTTTCATCGCTCTGATGTGATTGATTTCATCTTTGTTCGAGTAATGCTTTTCATTGATCGGGGCCGGAATTGGCTTGTTACGATAATGCATAGCACGCTTGAATTCTGTTTCATCTGAAAGATCTCCCAGCAACGACAAAAAATCCGCCCAACTGAGCGAACCCCGTTTTTCGTACAAATCAATTTGGTAGTCTTTCAGAAATGATGAGTAAATGCGACTCGCATCTTCAATGAAATCGAATGATGGTGGTTTAGGTTCATCATCGCTTCCTGTGTCATCGCCTTCAATCAGTTCGGACGTTTGATCAGAAGCTTCTTTCATGAAGTCGATTCCGAGTTTTTCTTTTGCGAAGACGATCATAAAATCAATGCGATCGATGCTCATCAAATATTCATCGAAAAATTGTATGGTCTCTTCGTCAACAAACAATTCGAACCCATGATAAAGACGATCCGCCTTTTCCAGCTCGTTCATTTGGAAGAGTTCGATGAATCGCAACACCGTATCGAAAGATAAATCTACGTCAATTTCCCAGTCTCTCCACCGTTGTTTCGCTTTTGTTTCCGGTTCATGCCAGAACATCGCATGTTACTTCACCTTTCGTTTTAATTTCTTCAATTGCTCATTCTCGACAAGCCCCAATTCATTCATGTGTTGAAGAATCACCCCGCTCAAGTAATCGAATACAGGGAGCAAGGGCAAATGGGATCCTCCGCATTCTTCAAATAAAGAATCGTACGCTTCCTCGCCTAAGCAAGTTTCAATCAACTGTTTCATCATTTGCTGTTGCTGATTGAAACGTTCAGAAACTTGTTCCTCGGTAGCTGAATAAGCATCAATCTTCTTATTGTTTTTCTCAAAATCTTCTAACAACTTCGGAATTTGTACATACTTTTGCATTGCCGCGTCCGATAAATCTAAGCGATACGTTTTTTCTCCAAGTTGTAAATCTTCATATGCTTTTTTCAACTCAAACTTTTTAATCGCCATGCTTTATCCCTCCGATTAATATTTTGTGCGTCGATATAATTTATTAAGGTGTTGGTGGTGGCGCTGGTGTGAACGTCGGAATCTTGTCAAACGTGATGGAGAATGCAATTTCACCTTTCGCGTTCGCATCTCCACTTGGAGTTTTGATGTCGTGGATTGTCGCTTCGCCTTCATACATTGCGCCGTCTGGTTCGACAACCTTGAAGTTCGTCTTACGCGCCGGCCCTAATTCAGTCAAAAGAGAGAAGATGTAGTTTTGTGCCGCATCCTCGCTTTGACGATGCCCAGTGAACGCGTACGTGAGGACAGTACCTGTTACATCCTTAGTCGCCGCTCCTCCGTTTGCATAGTAGTAATCTTCTGTAACAGTCTCACTCGGTGAAAAATCTAAGTTCGTAATCCCTTCTGCGATGAGTAATTCTGTCGTGCTCGCTAGACCTTCAGTAATCGTGATGTTGTAGTTATGTTGCAACAAGAATGACATATGGTGTTACCCCTTTCTGATTAGTTGACATTGGAAGAGTGCGGTGTAGATATGTTGATTTGTACTTGTCTCCTCGACCCAGTTAGTTTCGGTAGTGACCTCACATTTGATAAATTCGAAATCTGGAACAACGATGTCTCCGTTGCTTAATTCCAATGCTTCGGACATCAGTTCCATGGCATCGAGAACCTGTTGTTGATCTTCCGACTTGGCCAACAATTGAAAATTGATATAGCGTAAGCGTCTACCGCTCAAATATCGTGGTCCATCTGGTGAAGGAGCTTGGCGAATGCAAATCGCATCCGTGCTCGAATCCAAGTTCCCGACCTTCACGGGAGCATAGAGGGTCAGCTCCGTGTCCAGATAGTCCGCTAATGCGTCTAAAAGTGCTCTCATCGTTGTGGACGACCTCCCATCTCTTTGGCAGCAAGCGCAACCCAATCACCGAGATATACGGCTTTTGCCGCCTCGAACCATAGACCTTGAGCTTTCGGGTTCGGGCTTTTCGAGAAATGATATTGCGGATTGTAGTAAAGTCGGCGCGCATAGGGCGTCGCCCAAATTAGACGCCCCTGTCCGATTAAGGACATTCGAATGGCTGAACGAATCAGTTCCCCGGTATCTTGTGGGACAAACGTGTTCGTATCTTTCAAAATCTGCGTATCTAACACAACTTGGGTTTTTTTAGCCCGCTTCTGTATCTTGCCTTCGATATCTCCCAACTGAATCTTGACATCAAACTTAATCATACGAGCACCGCTTCCCAATGATGGACACGGATGGAGTTTGCGTAATAAGTGTTCACCTTTTGAATACGGTATACGATGCCCTCGAATGTGATTTTCGATTGTTCTTTCGGGATAAAGCGAGGACTGGTATTAAGTGAGTCTACAAATAACAGCGTCGTAGACACGATTTCGGTATTGTTCGCATCGATCATGACCGTCCGCTTCGGTTCAATCCTTACCCACTTGACCTGCACCGGGGCTTTATACGTCGCCCCGTAGCGATCATTCTCGTCGTATTCCTCATACGTGATTTCGTGAATCAGTAGCCGTCGTTGAATACTAGCCAATACAACCACCCCGATACACGCCACGTCGAGTGGATACGCCTGTATACAGGAGACCTGACGGCAACAGGACACTCACGACGTTATCCGCATACATCCCGTCCAACGAAGTATTCCTTGAACCGCCTGCCTCGTTTTCGCTATAACTCCCAACCCGGACTCCACCACCTGCTGCCGTCCCTTGAACAATGGTTGACGCAGTCTCCCCATTCACGAACAAGAATTCGACTTGGGCGGCAGTCGCCTCTTTCACCATGTCTTGGATGTCCGGGTGCCATGTGCTCAAGTCCCCGATACGCCGTTTCGTCAATGTGTTGATGTCTCGGCTCGCGCGACGAATCAGACGGTCAAGTACGACATCGTCCTCAATCTCGATGCCGACATAGTCGTTACGGTAGTAATCGATATCAATAAAAGGGAGTGCCATATCGACACCCCCTTACTTCTCTTGCTTCTTGAGTTCGGCTTGTAGCTTCTTATTCTCCGCTTTCAACTTCTCGATTTCTTCCTGTGCGCTCTCAAGTTCTTTGACGACCTGTTGATGCTCACCAGGCGAGATGACGATACCGCCGGTTGCCTTATGTTTGACGACCGCTTTCTTGGTCTTCGGGTCCACCTCGATCAAGTCATATCCGTCATCAAGATAACGTTTGACCGCTTCTTCCGGGACCGTCAATTGCTTGTTTCGTTTCTGTACGATTGGCATGTGAATTCCTCCTCTTTAGTTAATGGATAGCCATTCCGATACGCTCAGAGCATCGATGGCGCCTTGTTGTTGTCTCGTAGCCGTGTATGCTACCAACTCCTCGAACCGATCAATCGTCCAGAACATCGTGTCCCCGAGATCGGCATCGGTACCGAAGCGATGGTTGAGGAAGACGATTGTTGTTCCGGTCAGTGTCGCCTCATCAATCCACTCCTTCGCCTTCTCATCCGTGACGGACGGGACGAGGTTGACAGTACGCACGAAATAATTGTTAATTGGACTCTGACTTTCGAGCCCGTTGACAAGTGTCCGGCCCCAGACGTAGCCCTCCTCGGACAAGACATCGAGCGTGTCCGTGTTGTAGGCACCGAACGGATAGACGACGCTATGAGCACCGCGCGTCCACCCTTGTGCGACGAGATAGTCGCGACATGTGTTCAATTCAATACGTTGCGCTTCTTTCGTCAGCGTGCTCAAGTTTGGGTGCGTGGCGGTATGGTTCAACAAATCCCAGCCGGCGTCATAGACCATCTGGAATTGTTCTGCCGACATCTTACCAGCCATCCCCACCGCATTTGGGATCAATCCAATGTTGCCGGGTATTCCTTGTGCATTCAAAATGCGATAGCCTTCCGTGAACTGCGTATCCCATCCGTCATCCATCGTGAACAACACAAAGCCACGATCAGCCGTGACGAAATCCAAACGATCGAAGCTGACCGATGCGATTTCTCCACTCACCGCCTCCAACCGAAGCTGGATGGCGACAACGGGCGCGCCTTGATCGAACGTGCCACTCTCGCTCATGTTCTCAATCGAGAAGCTGACCGTGTTCCATCCGTCTTTCATATCCGATGCCAAGATGATCTTCGACTTATAGCTCGCAAAGTTCGTCTGGTTCGATAGGAAAACGACGACACGGTTCACTTTTGTGACATCAGCTACAAAGAACGTCACATCAACGGCTGTCTTATCGCTCACGTCGAGGGAGAAGTTTGTCCGACGCATGAAGCCAATTGTAGTCACGCTCCCGTCGACGGCGAGCTTAAGCGATTGGATATCGAGCGTGTTCACCGTGTCGACCGTCTTCGTCGTACCAGCTCCCGACTGTAGCGACCATTGCGTGTCTGCCATGAAGTCATCGGCGAGAGATACCGTACGCATCAAGGGGTCCGGCAGATTAGGGTGTCACATGCATCTTGACGCCTGGGACGCGACGTTCGAACAAGAAGACGTCCCAGTATGACCGCTCGTTCCAGAGGTATTTCAAATCGGTGACCGCAGAAGGGCTGTCGAGCGATGCAATCGCATATTTCTGTGGTGAGACAAGCGCCTGAGGATGAATCAAGATCATGTTGATTTGTTCCGCCCCGGCCGCCGGTACCGCTCCGATTGTGAAATCATAGGCCGTCTTCATACGGTCTGATGGTACGACGATAATCCGTACTTCTTCGAGTGTCCGTACAGCGCGAGACACTTGCTCATTGTTAGCCGTCACCATCATCTGACGTTGGATTTGATCCGCTTGCTTGAGTAACTTGTGGATTGTAGGCGTAACGTAAAGCAAACGACCATCCTGAGGTACTTCGGCCTCGTCCATCTGTTCCATCATGTCATCAAAGATGCTGAGGATATTGGCAGTTGTCAAGCCCGTTGTCACAGGGACCCCACCATAACCCGTGAACTCTGCATGAAGCTTCGATGCCATGAACTTGTCCATCTCTGGGATCTTCTGTTCGTCATTGAAGACCGATGTGAAGTTCGCGATTGAGACCGAGAGGTTGGTCTCGTCGATGTCCATCGGGTCGATGAGCGTTTTCCATTGCCGATCATGGGTGAGTGTCTTCGTCTCCCAGCTATTATCAACGTTACGGGTGAATCCTCCGATGACATCCCGGTTGTAGTCCGTCATCCCGTTCACGTCGATGCGTGGAATTTGGACGGTGTTTGCATTCGTCCAGCGTAACGTCGCGTTCGCTGGGGCGTTATATAGATCGACGAATCGTAATCCGACGGTGAAGCGTTGCTTCAGCGCCCGTGTATAGAGTTCAGCATAGTTAAGTGCTGCCATGTTGATTCCTTCTTTCTTTAGTTAGTCTTTTTCGGTGCGAAGGCGGCTAAGAATTGTTCCTCGAACGAATTTCCGGTCGATTGTCCGGTTCCTGGTTGAACGAATTTCGGTACTTTGGGTTTATCCACAGCTTCCTGTGAGAAATGTGGATATTTCTCCACTACCTTCTTGATCGCCTCGTCAATCGGCGTCTCATCGTTCACAAGAGAACGGGCCAAGGTGACGACGTCCTCGACGGAATCTGCTTTGACACCCGACTTCATGGCGGACATCTGCGCCTTCAACGCTTCGTTCTCGGCCGCCGTCTGGTTGAACTGTTCTTGTGTCTTCTGGAGCGCTGCTGCCTGTTTCTCGGCCTCGGTCCGCTGGGATGATTCCCATTCTTCAAATTTCGCAAGTCGTTCTTTCACAGCGTCGACGCTATCCGCACCGAATTGTTTCAATAGTTTCGCCTGTGTGTCGTTCTTCTGTTTGGCCAAGAAGCTGTTGAGCTCTTCTTGGGTGAATGTCTTGCCTTGCCCTCCCTCTTCTGGTGGAGTTGTACCAGCTCCGCCGGTTCCTTGTTGCGTGTCCGTCGTCTGCTGTCCTGTTTGGTCTTGCCCCGCTCCTCCGGTCGCCTCTGCGAAGAATTGAAGGTTGAGCGGTAAAAGATTGTATTTATGCATGGTGTTGCCCTCCTAGTTGAGTAAAGTCCTACGTTTTATTTAACGTCCACCACGAGTAAACGGACCATGAATCAGTAACCTTGATGCGTCTCGACGAAATCGAAGCTGAAACTACCCGTGACGATCGATGCATCAGATGCCCCGATGACGAGCGCGAGCTCGTAGACCGCGTCACCCTCTAAGAAATCGGCGAACGGGATTTTGATGTCTTGGAAAATCTCACCTGTTGTGTTTCGGGCGATTCTGTAAGATTCCGCAGCGTCGACCCAGCCGTTGATGCCGACGAACTGCGCATTACAAATCGTGTTCCTCGGTCTCGTCTCGACCCGACTCTCAATCACCACGTCACCAGAGCCATACCGTGGCGTCCCACCTTTGAAAAAGGCCTGTGGAGTGAGTGGCGCGGCGTCTATCTTGCGAAGGTATACATAAGAAGTGAAAATACTGTTGATGTTGTCCGTCCGGTTATACTTCAACCGGCAACTTTGGGTAGGGACCAATTTGGTATCAGAATCGAAGTGCAAACTGAACACAAGTGCGTTTGCACTCGTGGCCGCTAGACTTGTCGGGTTCTTGATGACGCCAGAGACGCGGAACCTACCGTCCTCTCCCTGTACATCCCGTACTACACGTGACATCTACATCCCTCCCTAAACAATTTGTTCACGATTACGGCGGCGTGTCAGTTCATGCTCATCGATGAATAGACGCATCTTCGCTTGCCGCTCACGTATCAGTTTTTTTGCTTCTGCGATGCCTGTCTCATCGCGTAATTGTTCCATCATCCGTAACTCTCGTTTTGCGGCCCGTATCTCCCGCTCGATAGCCCGTTGACGTTGAGTGAGCTTGTACAGTTCCTCACTTTCCTTTTTGTCATATGGCTCGTATCGCTTGATGGACTTCCCTTGTACATATGGGTACATGACATGCCGACAGTTGATTCCTGTCACAATACCAGTGATCGACCCGTAGGACGTCTCACTCAAAGACGGATAACGTCGACTGTTCCCACTCCTACTGTAAATCTTTCCTTGATACGGAATATGTGACGGTCTAGACCCGGCGTGTGAGCTGATCTCGACCAAGTCGATGTCGTAGTCGTCCATCCGTGCTTCTTGAACTTTAGCAGCGGTCTGAGCGGAAATGGCACGCGTCATCATCGGCATGTATCCCTCGACGGACCATTTCTTCCCCGCCTTGTCGACGAGGGCAGTCACGCCCTGAGAGGCGAGCTGTCGTGCAGCGGTACGTAATGCCTGATCGTGCGTCTTCGCTCCTGTCAGCACTTCGGCAGTCACTTTGGAGACGATATCTCGCGCCGCCTGTGTCGACGTGGCAAGCATCGTCGAGTTCATCAGGTTCAGCGTGTCTTGTGCATTCGATTCAAAGAGTAGGATGGTTTCGAGAATCCGGTTCGACTCACTGATTGCCGGTACAGGCAGATCGGGTAATGCTTCCCGTATGCCTGGTTCGATTTCTTCAGCAGACATCATCCCGACTTCGTTCAACCATTGCTTGACCGCTTCCGGTGTCTTTCGCGATGTCTTGGCGATCAATCGTATCTGTTCATCATTCAAACGGCCGAGCAATTGCAACCGCTCGACCTGCCAGTTGATGACATTGTCCGAGGTGATGACTTTATTTGTTGCCAATAACCGTCCAATCTTCGTCAGCATCTCACGCTCTAATTCGAGATAGAGCTCGTTGACGAACAAACTAGATTGGTCATACTGGGTCGGTGTCGGCATCGTCTAGTCCCTCCCCGATTCCGCTCATGAGCGGGTCACGTGTCATGACAGCCCGTTCTTCCTCTTGGATACGTCGCAACTTCTCACGCGCCGCTTCTTCGTCCAGACGATCGAGAAGCATGATTGCATCCAATTTTGATTGTAGCCCCGCCCCGACTCGTAGGATTTGGAGCTCCGTTGTCGCTTTCTTGTCCTCGGCGATTGAGTCATCAAACGCGACGTTGATCTCATAGTCACCAGGTGGTGGGATGAGTCCCGCTGCCGTCGCGACATCCAGAATCATGGCGACGATATCTCTTATGAACGGTTCGATACTGTTGACCTCGTTTGTCTGCTTCGTGCGATACGTCTTGGACTTCTCGCTGATGATTTCTGTTGCTGTCTTGACGGATTGTCCATCAAACGTAAACGTCCCTGAGCTAAACCCAATCTGCGCACTCAATGTTTCCAGTAGCCCATTGATTGCTGACAAGTGTTCTTCGACTCGTAAGCTAAAATCAATTTCTTTGATAGGAGTATCAGTATCTCCAAAGTTTAGCGGCGTATAGACGGACGTATCGGCATTAAATCGGGTGACCAGTTGGCCCTTTTCGTCCACGGTCTCTAACACCTGTTCACTAGCAAGGATGCGTTTCTTCCCCATCGAAAACTCATTTTCGAAGCTGTCGAATACATAGTCGATGGTGTGTATGGTATCAATCGCATTGGCGAAAAGACTGATACCGAGCGGACTGGTGATATCCACGTTGTTCTTCGTCGCCGGTTTCGTGTAAGCGAACAAAGGATTCTTCAATCCCTGTATGCTGATGACCGCCTCGACGTCCGCGTATCGTGGAACAGAGTCGAGTGAGACTTCAATCCCGATGTCATCCTTATCGTTACGGTCCGCCTTATAGAGACGGTTCCGAATCGTATACAGTTTTTGGTCACCGACTTTCTCCCAAACGTGCCACCGTAGCAAGCGATAGCGTTCATTTCCTTGAACGAAATCGTCAGATATGATCACGGCTTCTGATACTTTCCCGCTCGAATCCCATGCGATAGGATAGAAGCTGTTCGCATGAATATAGTTGAGCCGAACCGCGCCACCTTCGACGTACGCCTCGACGGCCACACCGCCCGTCGCATACATCACTTCGAAATGTTCCTGCATCCGCGTTCCGAACTTGTTCATTTTGAACGTCTCGTCGATGAACGATTGAATCCGCTCGTCCGAGATGTTCAGCACGAACTTCTCGTTGAATGTGAGCTGTGCCATCTCTTGTGCAATCAATTTCGGTAGGTTCAATGTTCTCAGTACGCGTGCGGACTTTCCATCTTCTTGGACTTTCCAGACAAGTTTTGGACGTGATGACCAGCTAAAGCTCTCGACATTCCCTTGATACAGGCAGAGCCAGCGATCAATTGCTTGATACATCTCATCGCTGACAGTGGTCCCTTGAATATCTGTGACCTTTGCGATCCCTTTGATGAATCCCATGCTATGCAACACCCCCTTTATGCGACTCCAGAGCGTTTTGAACATCCTTACACCCCTCTCGCGACATATCGTTTATAAAAATAGTTATTGGCATATCTCGCCTCATCTAGCGCGTGGTTCCAATCGTCAATCGGCTTCCCGTTCTTGTCTCGAACGTACATGCCCAGCTCACGGATCAGATTGTCGTGGTCATATCGTTCGTCCGAACGTTCGACCAAACAAAAAAGGCCGTCCGATATCGCGTTCTGTAAACGCTCAATCCCGACCTCGATTCCTTTCGAGCTACCTTTGATGTCCCTTGCGTTATTGTCTGCCTTCTCCGTCGGTCTCCCGATCAACCTCAATTCTTCACGTAACGAGCGACAAGCCGGGTCCACATAGATACGTGTATAGTTCATGCTGAACTGGTCCGTGCACCATCGGATGAATTCGTCGATGTCTCTTGCATACTCTGACATGGCGCGCGCTTGTTTCGTCTCCTTCCCGCTGTGATAGAAGTGGGCGACACGGTTCAGCTTATAGACGTACTTCCCGTCCGCTCCTCGACTCTCTGTGACGATGTTACAGCTACAGGATGTCGCGTCGCTCTGTCCGCCGTCAGCGGTAAAATACATCTCGACCGGTCTTCCTTCAAGATGAGGTTTGATATGGTCCGTCATCGAGAACATCGCGTAAATGACACCTTCCGGCATGACACGTTTTCCTTCCCAATCCCGGGCAAACAAGTATGGATTTTTTGAAAGCGTATCGTAAATTTCTTTCTTACGTTCCTCAGTCAAAATTGGATTGTCGTGTATCGTCCAATGCGTCCAGCGTGTCTTTTGAACCTCAAATACCTCTTTGATAATCGGATGGTTCGGAGCGGGCGGGTTCAAGTCAGCCAGATGATAACGATTCTTTGCTGCAAAGGTTCGTCGAAAACACTCTTGGATCATATCTATGTGTAATAAGTTGATTTCTAAGAACACGACCGATCCGAGAGACATACCTGTAATGGCCTTGTGACTGTCGCTTTTCCCGCCACCTTTATAGAATATTTTCCGTATTCCTTTCGGCGTTCTGATTTGTAGATGATCGCCGTTCTCGTCATGACTGACTTTCGCGTATCGACCAAAGATATTTTTCAACCCGAACCCGTCACCTTCGATGAAAAGGCGATACGCTTGTTCCTGGTTATATCCGACCAGCAGATGGTTCTCATCTTCTGTCTCCAGATAAAAGCGTGCCATTCGAAAAATACCCGCTGTCGTCTTGCCAGATCGAGGCGTCTACGTACCTTCACTCACTTCCAGCGTGACATCAAAAGGCAGTTTGATTAAACGTTTCTGTTTCTCGCCAAAAATGATTGAAGACATGTGACCACCCCCCTAATCTTCCATAGTGATTCTCATCAATTCTTTCAGCAATCCTAGATCATCGTTATCTGATTTGAGCAACTCCAATTTCGCTTTAAGGTATTCATTTTGGAGCTTAGATTGCTCGTAGATGTTCATCAACGTGTTCAGTTCTTTAACTGAGGCGATGAATGCGTTACTATTCGCTTGGCGTACACCTTGAGAAAGGATGTCCTCCTTCGCTTGCTCCATCATGAAATAAAGGCTATCAACGGACTTCTCAAGCGTCCAGATTGAGTCCTTACGTGCCTCCTGCATCAACTCGTCGTACCTTACCTTTACCTTACCGCTTTTCAATAATTCAGAAGCCTTAACGTCTACAACACTATCTTTCATCTTGCTGTTCGGATAGGCGTCACGATAAGCGGCCCGTTGGCTCATGCCAGATACGACATTCAGGACGAACTTCTCCTGTTTGGCTGTCAGTTTATTCACGGCATGTTCACCACCATCCTTCCCGTTTTGTCATCTCAATCGCAAGGGGCTGAAACAGGAGGGGAAGGAGGCTGTCCGCACGGCTCATGTCTGCCAGCCCCTCACGATTCAAACGACAAAAAAGACGCCCCTAAGGAGCGCCTCTCTGCGTTAGATTGTTTTGTTGGTCTTGCCTATATTACTCACTATACACGGGATTCCGGACAAAACTCTTCTGAAATCCTTCTGTTTTCCTTCTGTTTTTTACCTGGTGTTTTCGCTTTTCCGTTTTTGCTTTGTCCGATATGCAATTAGATATCTCATATAAATTATGAATACCACCAATATGGTTGTGCGTGTAACCACGTGTGATAAAAACTGATTATCTGTATATACACAGTATTGATAAAAAACTAGGACTATCAGAGTAAACAATATGTCTTTTGGCTCCAAATATGGATTAAAAAACTTTTTTATTGTCCTTTCCCAAAAAGACATTTTATTGCCACCTTACATTCCTGACAAACTTCACTTTCCAATTCATAGTCGCAGCGTAAAATAAATCAAATCTTATTCCATGTCGTACCATTTGCAATGGAACTCCTACTATCGCTGCGACAGTGCCAAGTAAATGTTTAGCATTAGCAATACCCAACATAGTCAAGGCTCCTCCTGTAGATGTAAGTGTGTATTTTGAGAGGTACACTCTTATACCCCAAAAATAAAATTTAAGCTTAGTCACTCCAACTCCAAATGGAGTTATTTCATATGGATCAACAACTATAATGCTATTGTCAGTTTCATCAACTTCAGTGAGGTAATCCTCAACCGAAATATCACGTAACAAATTATTTGCAACAGTGACATTTTCCTGAATGATTGAATAATTCTCATTTCCAAGCAAATCTGTCATTTCATTTTCATTAGTAATCTCAAATCCTTCCTCCGTACTACTAATAAAGGCCTCCGCCTGAACTTGAGCTACTGGATCAAGTTGATCTACAGGTACATCTGGTTTTTCTGTCGAGAGATCCACCTCTGTCGCATAAGAAATCGGATACGCACCTTCCTGCATCACTGCAGTCACGCGGACATAGTATTTGTTCGAGGTCGAATAGTTTAACCCACCATTCTTCTCATACGCCTTTTGATATAACGCTTGCGGATTCACCGCAAAATCTGTCCCAGTGCCATCACGTCTGAAATCGACTTGACCAGCTTCCAACTGTTCTGCAGTAGGGAACATTCCTTTGCCGGCTGTTGAGAAATAAGGTTGGTCGGCTGGAGTATCCCAATAACTGTGGTAGGACCCGTTGAATAGAATTACTTGATACTTCTCAGCACCTTCCACTTCATCCCATTCAACATACAGGCTCCCTTTTCCGTCCTCCATCAAATATGGTTCAACATAAGGCTTTTCCATCTGCGGATAGTCCGGATTCACGGCCATCGGCATAATCATAGGTGGTGCGGGTAACGCCTCGTACGTGTTGCTCTCTTCCGCCTGTGCTTTCGGCGGGATTCCCGCGAATAGCGAGATGACCATCGTCAACGTCACGACGACGGCGAGTGCTTTGTTCCAAGTCTTGTACATATGTAATTCCCCTTCCTTGGGATGATCATCCATTCGGATGTCCAAAATATTATACAAGGAAAGGGATAAAATGGTTGTTCAAAAACGGAACAGTCAGAATTCTTTTTTGAAACCGCTACCAGAGACGGAACACATCGGCGATCTGCCCTCTGAGACCGTCCAGTGCCTTATAATACCGCTCGTTCCCCCAACCTAGACGGTCGATGACATGAGTGTCGCGGACGAAGCGTCGGTTATACTTCTCGTCCCACACCGTGAGCTCGTCTTGCGAGAGATAGAAGCGGATCGCATGGAGCTTCCCGAACTCGTTCTTGAGTACGACCAACTCCTTCTTCGCCTGTTTGACCGCATAATCATGGTGTTGCTGCTCCTTCATCGGGTGCGGGTTGTTCTGGACCTCGCTAGGGGTGTAATTCACGACCAAAGAGGACGGCGGTAGATACTCCGGTCCTCCGTTGATCGTCTCCTCCGCCTGCTGGATGAGCAACGGCAAACGATAATAGCGTTGCAAGAGCTCATCCACGCGCTTCCGCAGGCGTTTGTCATCCTTGACGCGCGTCTCGGTCCACTTCATCTGTTCCATCGCATGCACGCTCCTTTTTACTGGTTATCCGCGTTGTTCCAAGTCCTTTTCCGTGAAGAGCTTGTCTTGCCCAGCGATTTTCATCCCATGGAATCGTTTAACGCTGTAATTGACCTTAAATGGAACTCTGTAATTCGAATCTTCTAGAATTTTCGTGAATTCTGCTTTTTCTTCAACGGTTAAATTGTTTAAGTGATCAAAGAACTCTTTATGGTCCTCATCTCCGATAACAACATGATCATATAACAATCCTTGTTCGGTCATCGCCTTAGCTAATTTCTCAGATTTTTTGAATTGTTCTACAACCGCTTTTAAGTGTTCACTCATTTCTTTCTCGACGTACCAGTGCTTTTTAAACACTTCATGAAGGGCTAATGGATTGGCGAACTCCGCATCGTCTTGAACGATATTATGCTGATCAACGCAAACATATAAGAACGGGTGGTTTACGTGTTCTGATAACTGATATCCTACTCCAGTTTCATCGTAGATACGTTCATTATTGAGTAATCGTTCTAACGCCACACGTCCGATAGTTTTTTCATGATTATTCATATTCTTTTCCTCCTGTGTAGTAAGGTTTAAAATTTTCGTGGAAATTGGGATTATCACTTCTCCCGTATCCAAACTTAAGTTTTCGTATCCTGTATCTAGATTGGGGAAAGATTGCGCCATCCAATGTCCATACGAATCTTTGAGAATATCATCATTCGACAAACTCGATATTTCCTTTTCTTTTGACTCTATTTTTTTCGCCCACTCTTCGACTTCTTTTTCAATACTTTTTTTATCAAGAGTCGAATATGTTTTTGTTTCATCCTTTCCTCGTTTCCCTACGCTTCTCTTAATCATTTTGGCGAATTCCTTAACATGTTCCTGTTTCAGTTCCATCCACTTTGGTTTTGTCATTGTGTCGTCTCCTCGTCACAAATAGCTACGCTTGTTTTCATTCCGTAGATTGTCCCCTCCTCGGGTACGTCCTCGATTGGTATACACTTATTCAAATCCTTCGGCGAAGGTGTGTAGTGATGCAACTGATCAGCGGGGGAAATTACCCTAGAAGGCTTCCCCCTGAAGGTGTGATGAGCTTTCACAACCATCACTCGTTCTGGGTCAAACCCAACCTTTAACCAAGGCTGTTCAATTTGTTCAAGTTCGTCATCGTAGTAAGCCCCCACCCACTCATTCGGGCGTTCTCGCATCGCTTGTCGCACATCGAAGGGTTTAGGGATGTACCATTGGATACGGAAAACATCTTCTAGTGAGACGTCTACACCTTCCGTATATACACCCCAATTCATCATTACGTTTTTCGTTTGCTTGTCAATATAACAAGCTTCACCTTTGGCGGTAAATATTTTTTGACCCTCAGCAAGTAAAATTAAAGCTTTTTCTCCGTCAATCTTCTCGAATTTGCTCATATCCATATTGATCCGCCCCCTATTCATCGGTCATTAGTTGTAGTGCACTTCATTTCCATATTCGTCTGTTTCTACTTCCCAACCGCATTTGCATGAACGATAGAACTTCTCCTCTTCCACGATCAACTTTCCTGCGCCATTCCCAACCTTGTTGCTACCACACACTGGGCATTCGTTGTACTTCTGTATCAATTCCAACGTTCTCATCGCGTTCATATGATCCACGCTCCTATCATTCGCTCGTCTGTAGTTCGATGTCCGGGATGATTTGCTCTGGGCGGAAGAGAACCTTGTAATGGAAGGCGTCTTCGTATTTGGCGTCCGTCTGTTCGACAAAATAGCTGACGTTGTCACTGAGTCCTAAGAAATGCTTCTTGTATTCCTCCTTGCCAGTCTTGCAGGATACCTCAAGTTGCTTGCCGTCTTCGTAAATCGAGCAAAGCCCTTCGATGGTAAGGAGATAGTTGTCTGTGATGCCGTTGAAGAACACGACGCGTCGCTCCACCTCGAATGAATCCGCTGACTTGGACAGGTTGTCGGATACCACATCCGCCTCTGTACATCCCGCAAGAATGACCGTGAGTAATGTGATAGCAATGATTGAACGTAATGATTTTTTCAATGTTATTCCTCCTTAAAACATCCACATAATCAGTTTGACTGTCGCTGCCGTTAGCAATCCGAGTCCGAGTATAAACAGGTAAATCGCAATCCATTTTCCAGCACGATCTATGTTCAGTTCTTTCGACGTTTTGTTTTTAAAATCCATTCCCTTCACTCCCCAATTCATAGTTTAATAAGACAAATACGCCAAGATGAGCGCCGTGAGGACTGAACTGACGACTCCGATAATTATCCAAATCATCTGAAACATAAGTTCGCGCTTGTTGTGCCTATACGGTAGCAACCGAAGAACTATTATCACCAAAATTCCCAAGCCTGCCATGATCCATTCACTTGAGAATGCCGAGACAACAGTAAATGTGAACAGCGCGATAAACATTAAAAACTTTATAGCATCACTCGCTTTTTTCATGTTTTTTGGTTTCTCCACTTCTCCGCCTCCCTAATCTCAAACTCAACCTTACTTGCCCCATAGCAATCACGGACCACAACCCATTCGTGCATGAGCTCGACCATATACGCAAACCCTCCTGAGCCGTAATATTCGCCGTTCAGATAAAGGCGGTATGGTTTGTTGCCTTCGAGTTGCGCCGGCCACCCTATGCCGATGACAGATTCTAGTTCTTTAATCTTAGACTCGAGCCTTGCGTTCTCACCAATCAATTCGATGTTCTCAGTCGAAAGGGCATGCATCTTATCGATACTTTTATCGATGTAGTCTGTTGCGATGTCTCGCATCTCGGTATACGCCTTCACGATTTCGTCTTGTGTATGCGTGGGTAACAAGGCGATTCTATGTTTCAACTGTTCGAGCGTCATTCTTCTGCCCCTTTCATTCGATCTCTCTGTCTCATCCGTCTTCGGAACAAGCGGTTCTTGGCTTGTTTGTTAGACTTATGTTCTGCCCGACATGCCCCGCACGAGCAATACCAGCCGAACCCTTTAGAGGCGATGTGTCGCAACTCCTTGCGTCTCACTTCCTCGCCCCCTTCTTCGGTATCCCGAGTTTCTTAGCCAATAGCCGACGTACTTCTTTGTTGTACGCGAGCTTCTCCTCGAATGTGAGCCGGATGATATGAGGCACGAGTTCTTGAAGCTCACGTTGCGCCTTAGAGCGCTCCTTCTCGTTCTTCGCGCGTCTCAATGCGCGCTCATGCTTTACCTTTCGTCGGGCCAACAGTTCTGTATTCACGTCGTTCCCATCCTTCCTTGACGAGTTTTTGGATTTCGTGTTGCTCGCCGGCCGGGATGAAGAGGGTACAGCGGTGCCCCTCGTCCATCCGTGTCAGCCACTCTTCGCGCGTTCCCTTATAGCGAATGCGTTGCTTTTTCCGTGCCATGGTTGATCACCCGTTCCCATCCACCGCGCAAGAGCTCGGTGATTGCCTGCGTCATCTCTGCCTGGACCGGTTCGTCACTGCCTGCGAGGAGGTAGTAGCAGCGGTCGCTAACGTAGATACGTCGTCCGCTGTGGTGATGGAACCAGGTGGCTTTTCCGGTGCGTCTGTGCCTCGCTATGGCTTCGACGATGACGTCCCGATACTCGTAGTACCGTTTCGCGTCTTGAAGCGATGTGGCCCATTTTTGAGCGTGCATGCTCATTCTCCTTTCATCATTCGCACTCCTCAATCTTTTGAGAGCTATATGTGACCGCCACGTTTCTTTCATAGAAAAATTCTTTATCACAATTCTCGCAATAGTCCCTATCTGAATCGGCCCTCTCCCACGAATCACCCGGAGCATAACCGCAATAAGGGCATGTGATTTCTTCTGTATATTCAGCGTCAATTTTCATTCCTCAGCCTCCTCAATCGGATAACCCCCACGGATCGGCAACACAAGGATTTCAATTTTCCCTTTGTCCTCGAAAAGAATTGGCCGCAAAGCTCCGTGTAACCGTATCTGAATCTCTTGAGTCTCCATCTTTGAGAAAACCTCCATCGTGTCACGGATGAATTCTGCATTTACTGCAATCGGTTCGAATCCTGGTTTGAGGACGGATGCAGGCAGTTTCATACTTACATCTAGACCGGCTAAAGTTACATTCACGTAGTCTTGTTTGAAATGAAGATGGACCGGCTTATTCGAATCCGTACGTTGACCGACTTTCATTGTTCTCAATGTGTTATTGATCGAACGGAACAATTGGAGCCATAACATGATTTGCTCTTTCGAGAGTGTGACGACATGTTCATAGCCTGTGTTTTCAAATAGCTTAGGTAGTTCCGGAAAATCACCAGTCGCGATATTGAATGTCTTCGGATGAACTAAATAATCTTTCTCGAACCCATGGATGTCGTGGAACATGATAGCCCGGTGTGAGTCCGTCGCTTCCATCCGCCCATCGTTTGTATGATGCACGTAGTTCAAAACCGGTCTGATTTCATTTTTCGTTGTGAACTTTCGAGAAAGTTCTAGAGCTGTGCTGTATAAGTTTCCGTGTACAAAATTCAACATGTCGCCGTGTCTCCTTTTCGTTCAGTAATGTTTAGTGCTTCGAACAATCCATCTTCGAATTCTGTTTTTACCTCAGGGTGTCCAAGACTGTTAAAACAGTCCCGGCACAAATCCTCGATTTCTCCAAAGATGTTTGGTTGCTGTACTTCTGCCTTTTGCCCACACTTGCACGTCATCGTTTTGCCTCCTGAAACGGTTCGATTGGGTAATTCCAAGCCGTAAGTTCGTAACCTTCGATATCTTCTATTCGGATAGTCATTTGTTTCAGACGATTTCCTAACACGATGAATTCCGCAACTTTCGCCATTTCTTCCAGTCTATTTAATGCATCAACGTCACGTATAAATGATTCAAATGATTCTTCGTCTTTGATCAAGCCTGGTTCGGTTTCACTCGACTTCCTTTTTGGATAACGTAGCTCTAATTTCTCTCCACTTTTCAAATAAACATTGAGTTTCATCCTGTCGCCTCCCTTGTGCCTCTTAGCTCTCGCAACTGCCTCATGAGCTCCTCATCCGTTGGGACGTCACTCATCAGTTCCTCGGTCTTCTGCTTCTCGTAGATCCGTTGTTCCTGCTCGTCCTTCTCCAGCCAGTCGGGTACCTTCTGATGGGTTGAGGTGTTCCCGGTCCGTTGCTTCTTCTGTTGGACGAGACGTTCATATCCTTCGAGCGTTTTCACGTTGTGCTCGTTTTCGAGTTTACGGAGAATGCCTGCAGCATAATCCCAGCGCTTTGCTTTCTCGACGGCAACGTTGATTGCCTCCATGATGAGTTCAGCCTCGAATCCCTTGTCGAGGAACTTCTCCATCGCAGTCACGACAGTGGCAGGAATATTTCCATATTGATTCTGATAATGGTTCACCAGACTTTCAGAGAGAGTCTCTCTCTCAGTTAAGTCATTATTAGTTAAATCATTATTAGTACTATTATTATTAGTAGTGGCGGGTTTACCGCTGCGGGTTATCCGTTGCGGGTTATCCGTTGCGGTAAATCCGCAATGGATAGGATGCTCATAAACAGTGATGTTGTGATGCATGATCCTCCCCTTTTCGTCTCGAATCTCTTCCTGCGTGATATATCCTTTTGATTCAAGCTCTTTAAGAGCCGTACGAATGGAATCCTTACCATCTGTGAAATGTCTAGTTAATTCTGATTTGTATAGAATCCAATCGTTCGGCAGACTCAGAATATACGCCAACAATCCTTTAGCTTTCGCTGATAGTGACGGGCTTTGCAAAAAACCTTTATCCATCATCACGAAGTTACTTTCTTTCCGGACACGGTTGATACGTCCCTGTCCCATCTCACTCACTCCATTTCTCATAACGCTGGTACTCTGCCGACAACTCCTCCATCAGGTCGTGGATGTCCTCGTTGGAACGGGCATAGAAGACCATCGTCTCCGGACGCCCGTCCCTCAGGTAGTGGAGACGCAGCCACATCAGAACGGGAGATCATCTTTCGTCACAGGTGGCGGTTCGCTTGGTTCGGGTTCCGGTTCAATCACTTCAGCTTCCTGCTCGACCGGCTCCGGCTCGGCATACGTGGCGTCGATGACCGCCTGACTCGTCACTGTCGATTCACGTACACGAGAGATGCTATTGTCCGTGTTGATGAGCTCAGCGAGGTGTTGGACGTTCCCGTCATCCCGTTCGATGGATAGTGGTGCCGTCTTGAGAAGTCGAATGATGACCGTCTTCTTCGCCATCTCGACGAAATGTTCTATCCACGTACCGGTTACCTTACCTTCGTGTTTTGATTTCGTGAACCGGTCCCGATGCATTTCAATCTGCTCCCTATTCATCACAACGAAATCATTTCCGCCGTCCTTGAGGTGATAGACCGCATAGACATGAGTCACCTTGTCCGGATTTGATTCACCACAAGGGATATGATGCAAATCCTTGTTGAGTCCATATGAATAGTCGAATTCGTCTCCTTCATAGACCTCGTGGGCATAAATCTGTTTCAATTCGCCCGAACGTCTAGATAAATCGATGGCCCCTTTATATCCGATTTGGAACTGTGCCTCCATCTTCTTCGTCTTTCTGTTGTAGAACGGTATGATATAGGCGTGCCCAATAAGGTTTGGCTCCAGACCGAGGGCCGCACAGTTAACGATGGCGCCAATCAATGTCGCCTGGTCACAGTCGAACAGCTTCGGGTTCCTTGTCGCCGCGTTGATGGCCAACCGTGCCAATCGCTCCGGTGTGACGTGCTTTGGAACAAGAGACTGGATCGCTTTATAGTTGTCGTTGATGAGTGCCTTCAGCATCTTCTCGGGATGTTGTGTCTGAGCCGGTGCCTGTGATGCACGGTTCGCGAGTTGATTTTTTACGTCTGCTACTTTTGCCATGCTTATTTAGCCTCCTTGATTGCGAAACGTCGTGTCGGCTTCCCGACTTTGACGAATTTGGTATAGATGTCAGGGTGCTCGGCTCGTAATGCCTTGCTGTCGAGCATCTCGCGTGCCTTCACCGTCTTCCATTCGACGAGATGACTCTGTGCGAGACCAATCTCAGCCTCCCCAACTAATGCCTTTAGCTTGTTCTCCGCCTCTGCCTTCTGCTTCTTGTACAGATCAAGTTGCTCACTCGCATTGTGATACTGTTCAATCAGTGGTTCAGCATCGTCAGGAAGCTCGATTTCTGCCCCTGTCTCTCCGACTGGATAAAGTGCCTTCAAGAAGCCTGTCGAGGCATCTGAGCCGTCAATATCAGGCGCGTTCCCTGTCATGACATGGTTCTCCCAGAAGTCTTTCTCGATGGCGATCAAGTTCTCGATAACGTCCTCGTCACGTTCAATTCGTTTGTAGACGAACTTGTTTCCACCAATCTTGACGGCAAACCATACAGCTTCTGCGCCTGTCACAGCGAGATAGTGCATCCCTTGGATGTAGTATTCTTGCGGAAGATCATCACCCTCCCACTCGCCTTTCAGATATTCACTTGCAATCTTGCATTCCAAGATTTCGTTCGTCCCTACGACTCGGCGGTCAATATTGGCAATCATCCAAGGGTGATCTTTGTGGGCCATCATGCGGTTATCACGCCGAACCTTCAATTTTGTACGTAAGGAGAATTCAGCTGCTACAGCCGCCTCATCCTTTGTCCCGAAGTATGCCGCCTCGCTCCCACTGATGAAGGCGCCATCCTCATCCGTTTCGAAAATTTCGTCTGCTTCGACCTGCCCGGTCTTCTCTAGGAACAACATGAATGGAGATTTATACTTGTTGAGTCCGACGACGGCAGAAGCATCACTGCCGCCAATTCCTTTCTTGCGTAGCTCCAACCACTCTTGGCGAGTCATGGTGCTTGTGTTTGCGATTGTGACCATCGTCATCATTCAGCCTCCTCAATCTCACGGATATAGTCCTGCTCTTCCTCCCACGACATCATCTCGTCGTGTTCACGTTCCACCTCGTAATAAGGCGACATGCTACCGATCAGATAACCCCTCATTTCATCCCCTCCTGTTCCGTTTGATAGATTCGGTCCATCCGTAAGAGATACAGCCCTTCGGACATCCGTTTTGAACGTGCCAATGAAATCAGCGCGAACTCGACGGCTCTTTCCCAGTCGACAAAACGGTAATGTTTTGCAAAATCAACGCTAGAAAGTGTTAAAGCACAGCGACACAACTTGTCGACATCTCGCAACTCGGACATACATGTGATATACTGTTTCCAAATATCAAATTTTCTCAGTTGTTCCTCGTCGATAAAGACCAGGGACACTAGGTGATCGACTCCCGAGCGACCATGTGCTAGATGACGCTTGATGATTTCGATCTCCACGTCGTGTATGATATCCTGCATGACATGTATTCTCCTTTCGGGACCGGACTTGCCACCGGTCTTTTTTATTTCACTTTTTCTGCCTTCTCATCCTCACAAGGTACAAACTTCATGCCCGGATTAAGAATGCTCATGACCTCGCATGTCTTTTCCGCTGGGATATACAAAGGCTTGCTCGTGTCAACTTCTGTACCGTCCTTACGAAATTCTCGAAATGTGTACCCCAAGGCTTCAAAATTATCTTTCTTCCGTCCCATATTCCTCAACCTCCCCACCACTTTCAGCAGTCTCTGCACAAATCCACATCGCCTTACATACCTCGTCAATGTCCGCTACGTTCATCAAGACAGATGCACGTTCGCCTAATTCATCATCAACAATCATCTCGAGATAACCTTTTTCTTCAAAGTTGATAAAGCGTACTTCCGTACCACTATGCGTTTTCACTTGCACCTCGCTAGCCTTCGTGAGTGACGGGTGCATCACAATTGTATGCGGTTTCATACTTTGACCTCCTAATCTGCTATTTTTGAAATTTATTTACCAAATGTTGTGCTAGCCTCCCAGTGAAGGGAGGTGAGAGTATGAGTAAATACGGTTATAATCCAAATCCGGCTGAACATGGAAAGCATGAAATTCACACATATGCCTGTTCGCATAAGCCTGATGAGATGGTTGAAATCCCTGGCGCAACCAGCCCTGAAGAAGCTCTAGAAAACGCGAAGTTTTTAGATGCATTTTCGGTCAAACCTTACAAAAAAGAATTTGACGGTTGTGGTTTCTGTTGCAAAGAAATTCATAAGGAAAAAAATCGAAATCAGTGATTTAGTCAGCCTCTGTTCCAGCAGGGGCTTTCTGTTGGAGTGCCTCATTCAGTGTTGCTAACGGTAATTCGATAATGATTCTTTCATTCTCGTCATTTGAGACAACCGATACTTTTAAACGACGAGCGTTATTTGAATTCTTAAGCGTCAAACGATTAGCCTCTAACAACAAATCTTTAATTTCGGTAATCATTGCCGTTTGTTGATCAAGTCGCTTGATCCGTCGCCGCTCATATTCTTCAATGGTATCTGTCACCTTAGTCAACATTTGGAGAGCATGCCGCCATGGAATGTCCATCTCTTTGATGGACTCGACCAACCCATCAACACGTTCACGCTCTTCCTCCTCGATTTCCTGTCGACTTCGTTGCCAACTTTTCAACTTTCCACCTGTCAATTCTTGATTCAATTGTTCACTCATTCCGCTTCCTCCTCAGTCTTGATTGATGATAACGATTGCCGGTCCGGAAATTACTTCTTGCTCCGCACCTTCAAACAAAATCACTTTTGAATCAACATCCACAACACGAGTTCGAACTCCGGTGCGCTTAGCTAACTCCTCACTCAAATCTTTGGTGGATACGTTCGTTAAATCAGTTTTGATGTTCGTCATTTTTCATTCTCCTTTTGTTCGATCCGTTTTTTATTTTCCTCGCCTTTATTTTCCATTTATAAAGTAGAATCATAATTAGAAGGGAGGTGAAAACATGAAAAACAAATATAATTTAGGAAGCAAATCTGATATGAGAAAATTTTCAAGAGACCTGGAGAAACAATTAAGAGAAAAAACAATTCATGCAGTGCAAAACAAATCCTACGATATTGAATGTCCGCACTGTAAATCTCTTATCTCAATCAAACCAGGCAAACAAAGATGTCCAGTTTGTAACGAAGAAATCAACTTCACCTTAAACATCAAGGATTAGTTTTTTTAACCAAACGAACTTCTAACGTGTAATCGGTCGTTGCTTCAATCAGATTATTTGCAGAATCTAACAGTCTAGCAATCGATTCAATTACATCTATTTTTTTGACTAAATTATCTGAAGCCTCTGTTCCAGCAGGGGCTTTTTGTTGTTCACTCATTCCGCTTCCTCCTGGGGTTTCAATGTGTAGCCTTCGACTGAGAGGACTTCCCATGTCTTCGGGTCAATCTTCGCCTTCATGTAGATGTCGTGACTTGGATTGGCTTTAGCTAAACTTTCTACACGTATTCCGTCTTCGAATTGAAAGTTGATAGGTACTTTAGCGTCACCTTCACCGATGAAAGATCCCTTGTAATTTCCGGTCACGAATACCCTATACGTTTGGGTCGGAATTCTCCGCTTTCGCATAGCCATTTTTATTTCTTGTTCAAACATCGCTAGTGCTAAAAGTATTAACACCGTTAATACAAACACTAATAATACAACGTCCTTGTATCCCATCCCCGTGCCTCCTTTCGGGTCATCACACGCTAACCAGTTGATACTCCTCACGCAACTTGTTGAAGAAGTATTCCTGACCCTTGCCTGTGATCCGTGGCGTGAACTTGATCTCTGTGCCTTCTGTGCGAACGATTGGACGCTCGATGAGCTCTAGCACTCCCATTTCAACGTAGCGCTGATACGGTCTGTTGTTTCGCATGAGGTACCCACGATGTCGCATCCACTGAAACAAACGCTTCTCTCCGATGGAAAGTCCTTGCTTACTGATGACCTTCGCGAAGTCCCGAATCAAAATGCCTCGCTTGTCGTTCGCAATCGTGTTCGCGAATTCGACGAGGGGTTGCTGTTCAACGATGATTCGTTCAGCTTCCAATCGTTTCTCCTGCTCGTCTTTCAAGTTCTGAGCCAGCTTGATAATCGTGTCCGGATTCAGCAACACCTCCTCGATTTTGTCCGGCGTCATATATGCGCCGTGCTTACGGATCGATGGGAGGACTTCCGACGTCACCCACTTTCGGAATCGCTTAGCCTGTGGTTTGCGACTGTCCAAGATGACGTCGTATAGTCCGTCCTCGTTGATGACTGTCATTAACTTAGCTCCGGTTGCAGTTTGGAACACCTCATTTGTAATGAGGTGTTCCTCAAGTCGAACTTTCACCTGACTAGGATTACCAATTTCGAGTACCTTACATACATCTGATAAAACAAATAAAGGATTATCTGATGTTCCGGCAATTCGCACGTTCTGACCTTCAAACGTCTTAACCAACTGATTCATGGTGCGCCTCCTATAATTATTTGTGCAAAAACCTAAAGTGCAATTAAATTGCAATCATCTCTAAAAAAAATAACCTCTTTTATATCTAATCCCACGATTTCAGCGAACTGGTAGGCTGTATCTACGCGAAACTTCGATTCGTAATTTTCGATGTTTCTATACCCATTCAAGGATAAGCCTAGTTTATCAGCCACTTCTTGTTGCTTCAGTCCGGCCATAAGTCGCGCTTGTCTCATGGTAAAACGTCTCACTTGTTTCACCTCCTTGACATCATAATAATCAATTAAATTGCAATAGTCAACACTTAATTGCAATTTAATTATACAAAATAGTTCTTTGTTCTTTTTTAATAATGATTGAATTACATTTTGGTGCAATTGATTTATAATTAATTGTCGGTTAGGAGGTGAAAGAAGTGTATAAAGATGAGGAATTGAAAGATAGCATCGGAAGTAGGATCAAAGAGAAACGGCTACAATACAATTTGACACAAGGCGAGTTAGCCGAAAAGTTAGGTGTTGGCACAACTACCGTATCGGCATGGGAAAAAGGTAGGGCTGCCCCTAGAATGGGTAAAGTCGCCGAAATCGCAGAATTTTTTAAATTACCAACTAGTTATTTCGTGTCAGATAATAAGTATACCGCCCACGGTCAAGGCCCCCCCCTCCCCCCGGAGGCGATCACGAACATTGGAGTAGCCAAGCATAAGATTCCTGTGTATGGAAGTATATCTGCTGGAGTTCCGCTAGAGGCTATCGAGAATCTGACCGATACAGAGATTGGTGATCGACTGGTCAACAAGTATGGGAAAGATAAATTGTTTGGTCTTATTGTTCGTGGAGATTCGATGAATAAAATAATCCCTGATGGTTTTTACGCCATTCTTGCAAAAACAGATCGTGTAGAATCAGGTGAAGTCGCCGCAGTCATTTGCAACGGTAACGACGCAACATTAAAACGCGTGGCAATACTAGAGGATGGAATCGTCCTTCAACCGAGTAGTACAAACCCAGAATACAAGTCCCAGATGTTTATCAACGAAGCCGCCGAAGACGTTCGAGTCATTGGTAAGCTCGTAGCCGTCATGTCGCCACCGGATTTCAAGTTCTAAAAAACAATAGTAGCGCAAACAAAAAAACCACCCGAGAGGGTGGTTTTTGAGTACAATCATTATTCAAATAGAAATAGCGATTCTAGTTAACTTTATCAACGAAAGATTCAATTTTTTCATTAACTTCTTGCATCTTCATTGCTCCTTCTTCCATTTGGGTCATATCATAAGTTTTTCCGCCACTTACAAATAAATCAACTGCATGAAGAGTTGTAGTAATTATGTCTTGATAATCTTTTTTGACATCCTGTTTCGATTTTGGGGCTTCTAAATTATTAGCACTAGTTAACATGCGGTTAAGCATAGCAATCATTTCATCAGTTGATTTTCTGTACTCGCTTGTATTCATCAATTGAGGATTATCACCCACAAAAATGAAAAACTCACTAATCAATTTAAGTCCTTTTGCATATTCTTGAACCTGTAATTCGAGTTGTTCATCAAACATGTTCTCTTTTAAGGCAATCTCCTCTTTTTCTTTCTTTCTCTTTTCTTGATCTGCCTTCTTTTTCTCTGCCTGCTCCCGCTCTTTATCTTTTTTCTCTTTTTCGATTGTCTCCAACCGCTTCTGTTCTTCCTTTTCAGCCTTAGCTTTATCCTTCTCAAGTTCTTCTAACCGCTTCTGTTCTTCCTTTTCAGTCTGTTCTTGCTCTAATTTATCGTCTTCAGAATTTTCTTTATTTTTCTTCTCACTGTCATCCACTTTTTTAGTAGTCGATTCATTCGCCTCAGTTTCTGCAGTTGTAGATTCTTTTACACTAGTATTCCCAGCGTTTGATTCTCCAAATATATTATCAATTAATGCAATCACACATATGACAGTGATAATGATCCGTACTACTTTGTTGAATTTTTTATACTTCCACATTAGATACAATCCGACAGGGAAAATAAAAATCAACATTAGGATAATAAACCATGTTCTTTCATAAAAACTCACCATGAACGCCTCCTAAGAATTATATGTAAAACTCATAGTATTGTAAGTGAAATTCCATTCCAAATGTTTTCAAATATGGATTGATACAACGTTAATCACTGAATTCAGAGTGGCGCCAATGTTACTACTAACTATGAACCAATTCCTTAGAATCCACCCGCCCATCAACCAAGATAATTCGCAAATGGTATGTCGACTTTTCCTCGATAGCATATGTGAGAATTTTATAGAGTTTCTCGTCTATTTCATATTGGGTGGAACTATGAACCTTACCGAGAACCGATACCACTTCATCCTCGCTCATCCCATAACCAACTTTCTCTAATTTCTTATTCGCATCGTTTTCTAAGGCGACAATTTCTCGTTCTTCTCTGATCTCGCCTGATACCCATTGGATACATGTAATAAGACACACGATTAATAATCCCGCTCCCAAAACCGTGATAATCGGATTTTTGACAAAACTGTCCTTTGAAAATCTCATCTGAGTTGACCTCCACTTATATAAATTAGTTCAGCATTCAATTTTACTCGATAGAATTCAACATGAATTTCAATAATGAGATGCTCTGAATATCGAATTTGAAACGCTTCCACTTAATTTAACGAACTATTGTTCTTGTTTTCGAGATGGAATATAGTGATAGTGAGAAGGAGGCGATTGCTATGATTCAGAAACGGGCCGCGCTCTACGTACGGGTATCGACCCAGGAACAAGCGAATGAAGGTTACTCGGTGGAAGCACAGCAAGAGAAGCTAGAAGCGTATGCAAAGGCGAGAGGATATATTATTCAGGGTATTTACATTGATCCGGGTTACTCAGGTGCTAATACAGAACGCCCAGCTTTACAAAAGCTAATCAGAGCGATTGAATCAAACGATGTTGATATCGTGACAGTCTATAAACTAGATCGATTAAGTCGCTCACAAAAGGACACCCTGCATCTGATCGAGGATGTCTTGCTAAAAAACAAGGTAGACTTTGTGAGTATGAACGAATCCTTCGACACGTCTACGCCATTCGGCAGAGCAATGATTGGTATTCTCTCGGTATTTGCTCAATTGGAACGAGAACAGATCAAGGAACGCTCTTTGATGGGTAGAGAACAACGAGCCAAGGCAGGCTTGTATCACGGGGGCGGTGCTAAGCGTGTGGTCTTTGGGTATGACTATATTGACGGTGAGTTAATTATCAATCCTATTGAGGCGCAGTGCGTGAAAGAGATTTATCGGGAGTATTTGAATGGGAAAGGTGTCAAACAGATTTTTGATTATATCGGTCTTAAATATCCTGGTGTCCTTAAGTACGAATCCACATGTCGGAAGGTACTATCGAACCCTATTTACTACGGGATGCTGACGTTCAAGGACAAACTATATCCGGGACTTCATAAGACGTTGATCACTAAAGAAGACTTCGACATGGTCCAATCGATGATGAAGAAGAAGACGAGCAAGACGAACCCTTTTGCGAGAAGCTATCTCCTGTCTGGACTCACTTACTGTGGACAATGTGGGTCACGTGTGGCCGGACGAACTGGAGCCAAACGTAAGGATGGTACCTACGCACGATACTATCGTTGCTACGCGAGTCAAAAGTCTGCTGCCACTCACATGAAAGCTGTTGAACACTGCTCCCAATGTGAAATTCGAAAAGACATCCTCGAAGAGTATGTCATTGACCGGATCAAGTCTCTTACTCCACATAACGTAGAATCAGAGAGTATTAAGAACGGTCGAAGTAACCCCAATAACGATATCGAGAATTTGAGGAAACAGCTTAGTGCAGTTAACGAACAAATCAGTAAGCTCATTGACTTATACAGCCTAGGAAAAATCGAGTACGGAATGATTGGAGAAAAAGTAGGACACCTGCAACTGAAAAAACAGGCAATCGAGGAAGCGTTAGGAGAATTAGAACTAGAGGATTACTCTATAGACTTAGATAAAATTAAAAACACGGTGGCTAAGCTCCCCTATTTTGACTGGGAGAACTCGACCACCGATGAAAAACGTATGCTAATTGCATCACTTGTTGAGCGCGTCACCATTAAGGACAGAGAAATGAGCCTTAAGTGGGACTTTTAATTATATCTTTTCCATGTACGATACAGTTTCTATATGCGCCGTATGTGGGAACATGTCGACCGGTGTCACTTCCATCAATCTATAGCCACGGTCGGCGAGGTAACGCATATCGCGCGCTTGTGTTGCGACGTTACAGGAGACGTATACGATTCGCTTCGGTCCCATCTCGACCATCGTCTCGAGGAACGACTCGGCACATCCTTTACGTGGTGGGTCGACGACGATGACGTCCGGATTCACGCCATCTTTCTTCCACTGTGGAAGCACATCTTCCGCTGCACCACATGCGTACGTCACATTATCGATCTCATTGACGAGCGCATTCTGTTTCGCATCCTCAATCGCTTCCGGTACGACTTCAACACCGTACACATGCGCTGCTTTCCGAGCAAGGAACAGACTGATCGTCCCGATGCCGCAATAGGCATCGACGACTTGTTCCGTACCTGACAGTTGTGCGTACTCCAGCGCTTTCCCGTACAACTTCTCCGTTTGGACCGGGTTGACTTGGAAGAACGAGTGCGGAGAAATCGTGAATGTGAGTCCTGCGATTTTATCCTCAATCGTCTCATGACCATAGAGCAACTTGTTCGTCGCTCCGAGGATGACGTTCGTCTTGTCCGGGTTGACGTTTTGCATGATCGATGTCACGTCTGGGAGACGCTCGACGATATCGGCGACGATCTCATTCACGCCTTTTAATTTCGTCGTCTTCGTGATAAGGACGATCATGAGTTCACCCGAATGGTACCCGTAACGGGCCATGACGTGACGGATGACCCCACGTCCTGTCTTCTCGTCATACGCCGGCACACCGCGAGCATCCAACACATCACGGACGACTTGGATCGCCTGATCATTGCGCTCATCTTGAATCAAACATTCGCTCATCTCGACGATATCATGGGAACGAGGACGATAGAAGCCTGAAACGAGACGGTCTCCTTCTTGTTTGAACGGGACTTGCGCCTTGTTGCGGTAGCGCCAAGGTTCTGGCATCCCGATCGTGTCATGGACCGGCACGTCGAACTGACCAAGACGCTTGAGCGCATCGACGACACGTTCTCGTTTCTGGCGAAGTTGTCCTTCATAACTGAAGTGTTGCAGCTGACAGCCGCCACACTGATAAAAAATCGGGCACGGTGGCTCGACGCGGTCGGCGCTCGCTTCTTTCACGTTCAACAATCGGGCGAACCCATACTGCTTGTTCGTCTTCGTCACGACGATTTCGACCGTCTCACCCGGTAACGCGTTCGGGACGAACAGCGTATAGCCGTCGACACGTGCCACACCCGCCCCTTCATGGGTCAAGTCGTGGACGTGGACGTCGAGACGATCATTCTTTTTCACTGGTAGCATACGAATGCTCCTTCCATTGCAAATAGGAATGACAGATGTCGTCATTCCTATCTTTTCACTCTGCTTTATCGAGCGAAACATTGAACAATTGCTTGATCATCTGTTCGCGTTCATATTGTGCATTCAAATCTTCCATCTCGCGAATTCGGGCGTTCGGTGCGAGCACCGTCAAGTGACGGAATAAGTTCCGCATTTCACCTGTGCATTCCCCGCCGTACTCACCGTCGATGTTGAGACTCATCGGCTCGGTCGTCTTCATCCGGACGCGGCTCGTCTTCACATGCTCGACGAGTGAGCTTGATAAGTGCTCACCCCGAAGGAGTAAACGGACGACATGGATGAATTCGAACAAGTTACATTTCCGTAAAATGAACAGATCGAACAACCCGTCATTCAACGACGCATGTGGTGAGATTTTTTCAAATCCACCGACCGAGTTCGAGTTCGATGTGAGGAAGACCATGACCTCGCCTTGGAACGTTCCTTCATCGTGTTCGAGCTCGATATACGTCGGTTTGATGAGAGGCAGTTTCTCCATCCCTTTCACGTAATAGGCGAGCTGTCCGAGTGCTGTCTTCAACTTCGATGGCACCTCATACGAGAGCTCGGTCATGATGCCGCCACCGGCGATATTGATGAAATAGTGGATGTCACCTTTCTCGCCTTCGATTTCCCCAAGGTCGACCGGCATCTCGAATCCGTCACAGATGACGTCGAGTGCACCGACCACACTTAGTGGGATCCGCATCGCCCGGGCAAAGTCGTTCGTCGTCCCGACCGGAATGAGTCCGATTGTCGGACGATTCTCTAGCGGGGCGAGCCCCGAGATGACTTCGTTCAATGTCCCGTCTCCGCCTGCGGCGATGATGAGGTCGAACTCGGCCGCTGAGGCCCGTTTTGCTTCGAGCGTGGCATCACCAATCGCTTTCGTCGCATACGTCGACGTCTCATAACCCGCATCCTCGAGGCGGTTCAAAATGTACGGGAGTTCCCGTTTGATCACTTCTTTACCAGATGTCGGGTTATAAATGACCCGCGCACGTTTCCGTTGCATATTGATTCTCTCCCCTATGCTCAACTCGAGCGAAAAGCGAGACACAAGTGTCTCGCCGCCTGCTTAGCGTTTTGCGATCTCTTCGTGGAACAAGCCATCGAGGAGTGCCGGGTTCGCCATCCCTTTCGTCTGTTTCATGATTTGGCCGATGATGAAGCCTTTCGCACGGTCTTTCCCGTTCTTGAAGTCTTCGATCATTTGCGGATGCGCCTCGAACAATTCGAGGATGTAGCCACGGAGCAAGTTCTCGTCCGAGATTTGGGCGAGTCCGTTCGCTTCCACATACGCTTTCGGCTCAGCGCCTTCTTCCATCATCGCCGTGAAGACACGCTTCGCGATTTTCGATGAAATCGTCCCTTCTGCGATCAAGCGGATAAGCTCGGCGAGTGATTCCGGTGTCAACTTCATCGTCTCGACCGTTTCATCCGACTTGTTCAAGTGACCGAGCACTTCACCCATGAGCCAGTTCGCTGCCGCTTTCGGCTCCGCACCGGCCGCTGTCGTCGCTTCGAAGAAGTCCGAGAACTCACGCGTTGACGTGAGGGCTTTTGCGTCGTATGCCGAGAGACCGTATTGGCTCATGTAGCGTTCACGACGAGCTGCCGGCATCTCAGGAATCGTCGCGCGGATGCGCTCTTTCCATGCCTCATCGATTTCGAGACGGACGAGGTCCGGTTCTGGGAAGTAACGGTAGTCCGCTGCCCCTTCTTTGACACGCATGAGAATCGTCTTTTTCGCCGCTTCGTCGTAACGGAGCGTCTCTTGACGCATGACGCCACCTGAAAGAAGCAATTTGCGATGACGCGTCTCTTCATAGTCGAGTGCCTTTAAGACGTTTGAGAACGAGTTCAAGTTCTTGAGCTCTGTCTTCGTACCGAACTTCTCCTGCCCGAATGGACGGACCGAGATGTTACAGTCACAGCGAAGTGACCCCTCCTCCATCTTGACGTCCGAGACGCCAGCGAACGAGAGGACTTCTTTCAAACGCTCGAGATACGCGACCGCATCTTTCGGTGAGCGCATGTCTGCCTCACTGACAATCTCGATGAGTGGTGAACCGGTCCGGTTGAAGTCGACGACCGAGTGCTTCTCGCCCGTGTGGTTCATCTTCCCGGCATCTTCTTCCAAGTGCACGCGCTCGATGCGGAATCGTTTCATCTCTCCGTCGACTTCGACGTCGACGTGACCGTTTGAACCGATCGGCTTATCAAACTGCGAGATTTGATACGCTTTCGGCGTGTCAGGGTAGAAGTAGTTCTTGCGGTCGAACTTCGTATCTGTCGCAATCTCACAGTTGAGTGCCATTGCCGCTTTGATGGCGAGGTTGACCGCTTCTTCGTTCAATTTAGGCAAGACGCCCGGGTGTCCGAGACAAATCGGACACGTCTGTGTATTCGTTTCGGCACCGTAAGTGCGTGAGCAGCCACACCAAATCTTCGACTTCGTGCTCAGCTCGGCGTGCACCTCGATCCCGATGATCGTTTCAAAGTTCATCGTACGTCCTCCTTAGAGCTGTGGCATCTTGAAACCGCCGTTTGCTTGTTCAAAAGCATGGGCCACGCGGTAAAGTGTTGATTCATCAAAGTAGTTCCCGATAATTTGAAGACCGACCGGAAGTCCTTCTGAAAGACCTGCCGGGACCGAGATGGCCGGGATACCGACCAAGTTGACCGGAATCGTCATGATATCGTTCGCATACATCGTGAGCGGATCGTCGAGCTGTTCGCCGAGTTTGAAAGCTGTCGTCGGAGCAGTTGGTCCTACGATGGCATCATACTCTTCGAACACTTTCGCGAAGTCCTGCTTCATGAGGGTACGGACTTGTTGGGCTTTCTTGTAGAACGCATCATAGTAACCAGAGCTGAGGGCATAAGTCCCGAGCATGATCCGGCGTTTGACCTCGTCCCCGAACCCTTGTTCACGCGAATACGTGAACACTTCGTCGAGCGTGTCCGCTTCGGCACGACGTCCGTAACGGATACCGTCGAAACGAGCCAAGTTCGAAGAGGCTTCTGACGACGCGAGCAAGTAGTACGCCGAGAGGGCATACTTCACAGACGGAATCGAAACCGTCTCGATTGTCGCACCGAGAGACTTGAGCGTCTCGATTGCTTTTTCAATCTGTTCACGGACGCCAGGTGCGACACCTTCTGCCATGAACTCTTCCGGAAGTGCGAACTTCATGCCCGTCAAATCCTGGTTGAGCGCTGCCGTATAGTCCGGCACCTCGACCTCGGCTGACGTCGAGTCCATGTCGCAATGACCCGCAATCGTATTCAATAAGTAAGCATTGTCTTCGACCGTGCGCGTGAGCGGGCCGATTTGGTCAAGTGACGACGCGAAGGCGACGAGACCGAAACGTGAGACGAGACCGTATGTCGGCTTCATCCCAACGACACCACAATATGCGGCTGGTTGACGAATCGAACCACCCGTATCCGAACCGAGGCTGAAGAGGACTTGCCCAGCTGCGACCGATGCTGCTGAACCGCCTGAAGAACCTCCTGGTACACGAGTCGGATCCCACGGGTTACGGACAGGCTTGAACGCCGAGTTCTCGTTTGATGAACCCATCGCAAACTCGTCCATGTTCAACTTTCCGATTGTGACGGCACCGGCGTCATGAAGACGCTCGACGACCGTCGCATCGTGTGCAGGGACGAAGTTCTCAAGGAACGTCGAGGCACATGTCGTCCGCATCCCTTTTGTGACGATGTTGTCTTTCACACCGATCGGCATGCCGAAGAGCGGGTTGTCTGACGTTTTTGCGAGCTCATCCATGCGCTTCGCTTGCTCAAACGCATCCTCATTGAGCGTCAAAAACGCACCGATTTGATCATCCGTCGCTTCGATGCGCTCGAACGACTCTTTGACGAGGTCCGTGACCGTGACTTCGCCTTCTTTTAATAACGTATGCAGTTTCGCTACACCGTGGTCAAATAAACTCATGAAAGGCCTCCTTACTCAAAGACCGCAGGGACACGGACTTGACCGTTCTCCCAGTCAGGTGCCATCCGTTCGACTTCCTCACGTGGAAGCGATGGACGGACCTCGTCTTTGCGTAGTACGTTTTTCAAATCTAGGGCATGGGTCGTCGGTTCGACGCCCGTTGTATCCAGCTCATCGAGTTGCTCGGCGAACTCGAGAATTTTTGTCAATTGCTCCGTGAAGTGCGTCACTTCTTCATCCGTGATCGCAAGTCGGGCAAGTCCGGCGACGTGCCGAACTTCAGCTTCTGTAATACGAGCCAAAATTCCCACCTCCAACAGTTTTCAATACATCGTTCATTATCATACCACTTTTTCATAAGACAAAAAAGGAAATCTATCTTGTGAGAAAATGTCTCCTTTTTGAGAAACTAGGGAAATCTTCTCCGAATATTGACCCGCTTTCGAAATCAGCTATACGGTCGATGTGCGATTCTGATTATGCTAATGGTAGAAAAGATTCGTAAGGAGGAATCGTATGTCGATTCGGAATAAACTCATCACTGCGTTTAGCATCATGTTTGTGCTGCTTCTCGGTGTAAGCGGTTACTCTTGGTATGCCTTGAACGCATCAAAAGCAGCTCAAGAAGACATGACCGTTTCCTGGGTGCCAGGCATGGACCAGATTCATCAAGTCGATAAGCAACTGCTCGAAATCCGTCGTCATTTGATTCGTCACGCTCTCGTGGATGACGCCGTGACGAAACAAAACATCGAACGGGACATTCAAGCATCCGTCGCCATTTTGGAACAACGGATGGACGGCTATGAAGCGACGATTATCATGGAAGAAGATCAACAGCTCTTCGATGAAGCCCGTGCGAATTGGGATAACTTCCAAACGGTCATGAATGAACTCATTCGTATTTCAAATGAAGACGGTACAGAGGCCGCAGAAGCGTATATTCGCGATACGGCAACCGCAAGTGCCGATACGCTTTCGAACTCTCTCGGTCTTCTCGTCAACTTGAACCGCGAAGCGATTCAATCGGACACCGCCGCAGCAGCTAAGATGTTTGAGCAAGTTCAGATGACGCTCTTCATCGTGCTCGGCGTCGCCGCTGTCATGACGATCCTCATGATGCTCTTCATCTTCCGCTCCATCTTTGAGCCGCTCAAAGAGTTCAAGACGAAGATGCATGAGCTCGCCACGAGCGATGGCGATTTGACGACATCGATTCCTGTGAAGCGCCGTGACGAGTTCGCCGGACTCGCACGTGACTTCAACCAGTTCATCGCCAACTTGCGTCAGTTGATTCTTCAAGTGAACGACGTGACGACAGGAGTGACGAAGCAATCTACTCATATGTATGAAGAGTTGAAAGAACTCGACACATATATGACGACGACCGCTGCGACGACTGAAGACTTGACCGCCGGTATGCAACAGACGGCCGCAAGCGCGCAAGAGATGAACGCTTCCGCCTCGGATATGGAACGGACGATTCATCACATCGTGACGATGGCCGATGAGCGGAAAACCGAAGCGAGACAAATCGATGAACGCGCCCTCTCCCTCAAGTCACATGCGGTAGAGGCGAAAGAGAACGCCATCAGCGTCCTACAGTCGACACGCACGAACTTGGAGAAAGCGATGCAAGATGCGAAAGCCGTGCGTGAGATCGCGACGCTCACGAACGACATCCTCGATATCGCCGCGCAGACGAACCTATTATCACTCAATGCTTCGATCGAAGCGGCACGTGCCGGAGAGGCCGGACGTGGATTCGCCGTCGTCGCCGACGAGATTCGAAAACTCGCCGAAACGAGCCGGGCGACCGTCGAACGCATTCAAGTCATCTCGACGACCGTTCTTCATTCGGTCGATCATTTGAATGAAAGCTCTGGACAGATGCTCCACTTCCTCGACACGAACGTCTTGAAAGACTATGACCAACTTGAAGAGGCAGCCGGACAATATAGCGAGGACGCAGGTCGCTTCGAAACGACTGCGACCGAGTTCGCCGCCGCTGCCGGGGAGCTCGAACAATTGACGTCTAACATGATCGGCGTCATCCAAGACGTTGCGACGACCGTCAACAACGGAGCACTCGGTACGCAAGAAATCGCTGAAAAAGTGACGATGTCCGTCGAACGTTTCGCCGAGTTGAATCATGCGACGGAACAGTCGCAACAAAAGATGGAAGAACTTGATTCACTGATTCGCCAATTCAAGGTATGACAAAAACCCGCCGACACGTGCTGTCCGGCGGGTTTTCTCATCAAGCGGCAGATGACTGCCGTTCTTTTTTCCGTTCGAGTTCGAATCGTTTTGTCTCGGCGACGACCACACCTGAGAGGAACAAGAGTCCAATCAAGTTCGGGATAGCCATGAGACCGTTGAACACATCCGAGATGGACCAGATCAAATTCAAGTTCGTCGTCATCGCACCGAGTCCCGCGACTAAAATGTAGAGGACACGATATGGGACGATCACTTTTTCCCCGAGTAAATAATACGCTGAACGTTCACCGTAATAACACCAGCCGAGGACGGTTGAGTAGGCGAAGAAGACGAGCGAGATCGTCACGATGATTTCACCAATAGGTCCTAAGAAGAAAGCGAACGAGGCTTGCGTCAAGGCAATTCCTTCAAGCCCTTCCGTATATTGACCACCCATAACGATCGTGAGTCCCGTGATAGAACAGACGATGAGTGTGTCGATCAACACTTGTGTCATCGAAACGAGTGCTTGACGTCCCGGGAAGTCGGTCTTCGCTGCCGCGGCCGCAATCGGTGCAGATCCAAGTCCTGCCTCGTTAGAGAACACACCGCGCGCGACCCCGTAGCGAATCGCGGCACCTAACGCACCCCCACCGATGGCTTCAGCACTGAATGTGCTCGAGAACATTGTCGATAAGGCACCTGGTACCAATTCAAGGTTCATGATGAGAATCACGAGCCCACTCCCGACATATGCGAAAATCATGAACGGGACGAAGATTCCGACGACTTTTCCGATTGATTTGACACCACCTAAGATGACGAATGCCGTGACCGCCATCATGACGATCCCTGTCACAACCATTGGGATGTTGAACGAGTTGTTCAAGGCGAGACTGATCGAGTTCGTTTGGACCCCGTTCCCAATCCCAAAGGCTGCGACCGATGCAAAGACGGCGAACAAGACGCCGAGCCACTTTTTCTTTAGTCCGTGTTCTAAGTAATACATCGGACCCCCGGCAATTTCGCCTCGTTCATCGACGACACGATATTTGACCGCCAGGATAGCCTCAGCGTATTTCGTCGCCATCCCGACGAAACCAGATAACCACATCCAAACGACAGCACCCGGTCCCCCGAGGACAATCGCCGTCGCGACACCGACCATGTTTCCGGTACCGACCGTGGCCGCCAATGCCGTCATAAGTGCTTGGAAATGCGAGATGTCCCCGCGTTGCTTTTTCTTCGGTTGCTCTGGTTTCGGAATAAATGCTTCTTTCAGACCGACCCCAAGTCGCGTCACTTGGATAAATCCGAGACGGACGGTCAGGAAAATCCCTGTCCCGACGAGTAATATGAGTAGATGTGGCCCCCAGACGAGATTGGATAAACTCGTCAGCCAACTTTCAATTTGATTCACCGTGTTGCTCTCCTCCTACGTTCTTGATTTGAGCGCTCTCCCTATATTTTTCAGAACATTCACAATCGAGTCAAGGTACACCGCCTAAAGAAAGCGTTTTCAAAACGTTATATAATTGTAATATTTTCGTTGAACCCTTGTATCTAAAAGATTCTTAAAATTTATTTCGAAATATGATTGTAATATATTCAACTGCATGAGCCCGGATTTCATGATCACTACGAACCGTTAATCGATAGACTACATCTCAATCAGAAATGGAGTGGTTGCAACCGTATAAAGCACGCTCGAAGCGGTTTGATAGCAGCGACCAATTACGGGCAGGCGAGACTCTTAAGGGAACAAAAAAGACTGTAGACCCATGCGTTGTCTACAGTCTGAAACCGTTCATGACCTTTCCTTCAGTTTCTCGTTTTACGAACGGATGGCAGCCACGACTTCTTCGACGTGACCTTTCACTTTGACGTTGCGCCACTCTTGTTCGATATAGCCGTCCTCGTTGATCAAGAAAGTCGAACGGACGATGCCGTAATATTCTTTCCCGTAATTTTTCTTCAACTGCCAGACGCCGTAAAGCTCGGACACTTCATGTTCCTCGTCCACGAGTAAATCAAATGGGAGGTCATTCTTGGCGATAAAGTTTTGATGTTTCTTTTGACTGTCGGCCGATACCCCAAGGACGACCGCGCCTTCCATCTTCGGCAACGCATCGCGGAAATCGCATGCCTCGGTCGTGCAACCAGGTGTCGAATCTCGAGGATAGAAGTATAAGACGACTTTCTTGCCGAGATAGTCCTTTAATGAAACCATCTCTCCGTTTTGGTTCGGTAATGAAAATGTTGGTGCGAGCATCTGCTGTTCCTCCTTAGCCAAACGATGGGTCGACAAGTTGTTCGTCATAGCCATCGATCGCTTCTTCTAATTTTGTCTTTAACGGGTCAAGCACTTCGATATACTCGACTGGATCTTCCGTTGCAGCCGCTTTTCGGAGCGTCTCCTCGTTATCGGTGTACCACGTCTCATACGCTTTGAAATAGTCGGTCATGATGGTTTGGTTCTCCTCGACCGTCAACGTTTCCGCCATGAGCAGGAAGACGTTATTGTCTGCCTCGAGCGCCATATAGTCCGTCTGTGCGTTGACTTGGTCATAGATCGGACCAGCCTCATCTTCCGGAATCTCGGCGAGACGGGCGTTCGCTTCGGCATTCACTCCGTACTCGTTCGCCTGGACACCGATGAGTAACTCTCCGACCTCGGCAATCACGTCTTTTGGTAAAGCGGCAGGTGTGATGACTAGTGACCACTCATCCCCTTCCTTCACAGCGATTTTACTGAGTCGGTTCGGGAGCGGGTTCCCTTCTTCATCGATCATCTCATGGACAAGGAACGCCACGTCTTCCTCTTCGTTGACCCAGCTCTTATAAATCTCACCAGGAGACAATTGACGGGTGACGGCACCAGTCGCCGGAATCTCGGTCAACCGGCCAGCATAATCAATTGATGCGAGTGCCTCAGCGTCTCCAGACTCAAGTGCCGTCTGATAGTCTGCGTACACGTTCGTGACAGCGTGCGGCAATGCGCGGTCTGTCTCTTCTACCACCGTCTCTTCCTCGTTCCCACATGCCCCGAGCATGAAGACGAGGAGTAGCGGAATGAACCATTTTTTCATGTTGTTCGTCCTTTCTAAAGCCGTGTTCTCCCCCATCCTATCACGTCTCGATTTCTTGCTCCAATGCCATGTGTTTCTGGAAAATTGTTTCACTAGGATTTCTACGATAATTTCGATACAATACAGACGTAAGCGCTTTAACGCTCAACATCACTTTAAGGGGGAACGAGAATGATTCCATACAAACATGAACCATTCACAGACTTTACACAAAAAGAGAATGCCGAAGCAATCCAAGCGGCAATCGAGAAAGTGAACGGTGAGCTCGGGAAAGACTATCCGCTCGTAATTGGTGGGGAAAAGGTTACGACGGAAGGTAAAATCACGTCTTACAACCCGGCTAACAAAGAAGAAGTGATCGGTCGCGTGTCAAAAGCGAACCAAGAGCTCGCAGAACGTGCGATGCAAGAAGCACTCACAGCATTTGACTCATGGCGCCATGTCGACCCGGCTGTCCGCGCCGACGTCTTGTTCAAAGCAGCGAACATCGTCCGCAAACGTAAGCATGAGTTCTCGGCTTACCTCGTCAAAGAAGCGGGTAAACCGTGGAACGAGGCAGATGCGGATACAGCGGAAGCAATCGACTTCATGGAATATTATGCACGTCAAATGCTCGAACTCAAACCAGGCAAGAAAGTGGAGAGCCGCCCAGGCGAATACAACCGGTATGACTACATCCCACTCGGGGTCGGGATCGTCATCAGCCCATGGAACTTCCCATTCGCAATCATGGCCGGTACAGCAGTTGCGGCCATCGTCGCCGGTAACACAATTCTCTTGAAACCAGCTTCGACGACGCCAATCGTCGCTGCGAAATTCGTCGAAGTGATGGAAGAGGCAGGTCTTCCAAAAGGCGTGCTCAACTTCATCCCGGGACCGGGTGCAGAAGTCGGGGACTATCTCGTCGACCATCCGAAGACACGCTTCATCAGCTTCACAGGATCGCGTGATGTGGGACTCCGCATCAACGAACGTGCGTCTAAGTTGAACGAAGGTCAAATTTGGCTCAAACGCGTGATCGCGGAGATGGGTGGAAAAGATACGATCGTCGTCGACGAATCAGCCGACCTCGAGCTCGCTGCACAATCGATCGTGAAATCGGCATTCGGTTTCTCTGGTCAGAAATGTTCGGCTTGTTCACGTGCCGTCATCGTCGACAGCGTGTATGATACGGTACTCGACCGTGTCGTCGAACTCACGAACGAACTCTCTGTCGGAAACACAGAGAAGAACGAACACTTCATGGGACCAGTCATCGATGCATCGGCCTTCAAGAAGATCACATCGTACTTCGATGTCGCAAAAGAAGAAGGACGCATCGTCGCAGGTGGGAAAGCAGACGATTCAACAGGCTACTTCATCGAGCCGACTGTCGTCGCAGACGTCGACCCGAAAGCACGCCTCATGCAAGAAGAGATTTTCGGACCAATCGTCGCCTTCACGAAAGCGAAAGACTTCAAAGAAGCAATCGATATCGCGAACAACACAGAATACGGCTTGACAGGGGCGGTCCTCACACGTGACCGTATGAATCAAGAATACGCTCGCCAAAACTTCCACGTTGGGAACCTTTACTTCAACCGTGGTTGCACAGGCGCAATCGTCGGCTATCAGCCGTTCGGTGGATTCAACATGTCAGGTACGGATTCAAAAGCAGGTGGCCCGGATTACATCCAACTCCACATGCAAGCGAAAACAACATCTGAAACGTTCTAATCAAAAAGGAGACGCTCCCCGAGGGGACGTCTCCTTTTTAGTGTGCTTTAAATGTCTGATCGAACATAATGGCGATTTCTTCTTGATGAACCAGGAATAATTCGAACAAAGTCGGGTCGAACGCCCCTTCCATATCTCGCATCGCAAGAATCGCATCCTCATGAGTATAGGCCGGTTTATACGGTCGGACCGTCCGTAGTGCGTCATAGACGTCGATGATGGTGACGATTCGAGCCGCGAGCGGGATGTCTTCCCCTTTCAGTCCTTGGTTGTACCCGGTGCCGTCCCAGCGCTCGTGATGATACAGCGCGATGTGATAGGCCATTTGAATGAAGTAGTTCTGAGGGAACTGTGTCTGCAAATCTTTCAACACTTCGCCGCCGACACGCACATGGTCACGCATGAATACCCATTCCTGGTCGGACAGTTGATTCGCTTTGAGTAAGATTGCGTCCGGAACAGAGATTTTGCCGATATCATGGAGCGGTGCCGCGAGACGGATTCCTTCGATGAAGAGCGGTGACACTTCCGGATGGTGATGATCGTATAAAATCGTCGCGAACAGCGTCGATAGATCCTGCACCCGCTCGATATGGTTCCCCGTCTCGTTGTTCCGGAGTGCGGACAAACGTAACAGCGTGCGGACAAGCCCCTCTTGATAATCGATCAATTCTTTTTCACGCTCGGCGAGGACCCGCTGCGCTTCTTCCCTCCCGGCCTCGATGCGGTGTCGCTCGACCGCCCCGAGCAGCGCATTGCTGAAATCTTGTAGCGCCTGTTGTTCGTACTCCGTGTACGTCCGTTCCGAGACGACGGAATCAAACCCGACAAATCCCTGACACGACTTCCCTTGCATCATGGGGACCGCGAGCAAACTTTGAATCGCTTGCGGTTCTAAGATGGCGCGGACGGCGCTCCCTTCAGGTAGATCGACGACCCGTGGAATATACATCGTCTCACCCGCCACATGGGTATTCACCCACTCGGGCAGCACATCAATCGGCACGTCTTGAAGATTGTCCATTTCAGCCGTGATTCCTTCGGCGCACCATTCGAACGTGTTATGGCAGACTTGATTCGTAAAATCGTAATCGAAGACATAGACGCGGTCGACCGCGAAATAATGTCCAAGTTCGGCTAGCGATTGGTCAACCCGCTTTTTGAAATCCGCAATCTCTGTCGTTAAAAAGCGATTGAGGAGTGACGAAAGCAGGTGATGGAGTCGCTCTTGTTGTTGTAACTGTAACGTCAATGATTCGTGCGAAGTTGCCATGTGCCAAACCTCCCTTATCGTTCAAATACATGCATTCGTTCCATGCACTTATTTTACCCATTTTTCAGTTTTTTCATCCTAGTTTACCCATTTGAAAAACCGGGTGGTCGCCACCCGGTTTTGATTAGACTTGCTTTAACAGATTGGCCATCTCGATGGCAGAAGTCGCCGCTTCCCACCCTTTGTTGCCTGCTTTTGTTCCTGCACGCTCAATCGCCTGTTCAATCGTCTCCGTCGTCAACACGCCGAAGATGACCGGGACTTCGGATTGATAGCTCGCCTGGGCGATCCCTTTTGCCGCTTCGTTACAGACGTAATCAAAATGCGGGGTCGCACCACGAATGACGGCTCCGAGCGTGATGACCGCGTCGTATTGTTTGCTCATCGCCATTTTTTTCGCGACGAGCGGAAGTTCAAATGCTCCTGGGACGAAAGCGAGCGACACATCCTCTTCCTTCACTCCATGACGTTTCAAGGCATCCTTCGCCCCGTCAAGCAGACGCATCGTGATCAAGTCGTTGAACCGTCCGACGACGATTCCAATCTTTAAGCCTTCTCCAACTAAGTTTCCTTCAAATGTATAGGTCATGTCCATGTTCCTCCAATATGATTCATTTTGAGTTGTTTCGTCAGGCGATACGATTCGTTCGCTTCATGCGCACCGACATGAATCGGAACGCGTTCGACGACTGTGATGCCACATGATTCCAAGGCATCGACTTTATCGGGGTTGTTCGTCATGAGCCGGACACGGGTGACGCCAAGATCACGAAGCATCGCCGCGCTCACCCGATAGTCCCGAAGGTCCGGATGAAACCCGAGTGCCACGTTCGCCTCGACCGTATCCAATCCATTCTCTTGAAGGGCGTACGCCTTCAGTTTGTTCAACAGTCCGATGCCTCGCCCTTCTTGACGCATATAGAGCACGATGCCCGATTCCTGCTCGATTCGTGCCATCGCCGTGTCCAGTTGCGGACCGCAGTCACATCGGAACGAACCGAAGACGTCACCGGTCAGACATTCGGAGTGAATGCGAACGAGCGGGACCTCCTCAAGTGTCTCCGTCACGAGCGCCACATGCTCTTCACGGTCCATTCGATTCTCATACCCTATCATGCGAAACGTTCCTTTTGAGGAAGGTAGGGACACGTCCGCAACACGTGTGACGAGGTTCTCCTCCATATATCGGACTAACGCTTCGATAGTGATGAATGCCAACCCGTGGCGTTCAGCGACTTGTACCAAATCAGGTACGCGTGCCATCTCCCCGTCCTCTCGAATGATTTCACAGATGACCGCGACCGGCTCACTTCCTGCGAGACGCGCCAGGTCGACAGACGCTTCGGTATGACCTCGGCGAACGGAGACGCCTCCCTTCTTCGCAATGAGCGGGAACAGATGTCCCGGACGTTGAAAATCGGATGGATGGGACGATGGGTTCGCTAACTCACGAACGGTGTGAGACCGTTCACTCGCCGAGATACCAGTCGTCGAATCGATATGGTCGACACTGACCGTGAAGGCGGTACCGTGTGGGTCTGTACTGTTCGTCACCATCGGCGCGAGGTCGAGACGAACTGCCACTTCTTCTGCTACGGCGCTACAGACGAGTCCTTTCCCTTCCGTGATCAAAAAGTTCATCGTTTCCGGTGTCATCTTGTCACCGAGTACGACAAAGTCCCCTTCATTCTCACGGTCCTCATCATCCACGACGATGATGGGACGTCCTCGTCTCAGTTCCTCAACCGCCCGTTCAATCGAATCAAACATTACCATCCCGCCTTTCCATATCCTTGTTCCGCCAAAGACTCGAGCGTCATCTTCGACTGCCCGACGACCTTTTCCATATATTTTGCTAACAGATCACATTCTAAATTGACTAAATCACCCGTCTGTTTCATCCCAAGCACGGTCTCGCTGTATGTGTGTGGAATCAAGGACAGGGTAAACCCACGCTCTGACACGTCAAACACAGTCAAACTCGTTCCATCTACAGATATCGAGCCTTTCGGGACAATGTAGGAAAGGAGCGCGCGGTCACACTGGATATCAACATAGACCGCATTCGCGAGAGGACGTCTCTTCGTGATTCGCCCGACCCCGTCGACATGACCGGATACGAAATGTCCGCCAAACCGTCCGTTCGCCGGCATCGCTCGTTCGAGATTGACAGGTGTTCCAGGCTTGACCCCATCTAGACTCGATGCCTTCAATGTTTCTGGCATGACATCGACAGAGAACGTCGCGTCATCGAACGTCGTCACCGTGAGACAGATCCCATTCACGGCAATGCTGTCCCCGAGCTTCACATCCTCAAGCACTTTCACAGCGGACAAAACGAGTCGTAAAGATGGTCCGTTGCGCTTGACCGCTTTGACCGATCCGATTTCTTCTACGATTCCCGTGAACATCAGAGCGGCCCCTTTCGAAGGACGACTTTCAGGTCGGGTCCAATCGTTTCGACCTGATGAATCGTAAAACGGGATATCCCATCGATCGTCCCTTCCTGCTGTGAGCGATAGACGCCATGCTTCCCACCGAACACCCGTGGTGATTGATAGGCGACCCATTCATCCACGTAGCCTCCGTCAAGAAGTGAGGTGACAAGCGTCGGTCCGGCCTCGATCAACACACGCCCAATCCCATTTGCGTATAGCGTCTCAAGAACCGTACCGAGTGATGTATAATCGAATAATTCGATACCGACGGCTTGAGCTCGTTCACGTCGTTCTGCCTCATCTGACGAAGTGAAGAGGAGCACCGGGACGTCTTCGGCGGTACGTGCTAACGTACTAGCGAGCGGTAACCTTAAGTCACGGTCGAGCACGACTCGTTTCGGCTGTCGCGTCACGCGGTCCAATCGAACCGTAAGCGATGGGTCATCCGCGAGCACCGTGCCAATCCCGGTCAAAATCGCATCGACCGTGGCACGAAGTTCATGCACATCACGACGGGCTTCCGAACTCGTCACCCATTGACTCTCCCCCGTCTCTAAGGCAACTTTCCCATCGAGGCTCGTTGCCGTCTTCAAGATGACGTATGGTCGTTTCGTCTCAAGCGACCGCAAAAATGCCGGATTCAAGGCACGCGCCTCTTCCTCAAGCAGACCCACATCGACTTCGACACCGGCCGCTTGCAGGCGCACGATCCCATTGCCTGCGACGAGTGGATTCGGATCTTTCATGGCGACGACGACACGTTTGATGCCCGATTCTACAATCAAATCGGCGCACGGCGGTGTCTTACCGTGATGCGAGCACGGTTCGAGCGTGACATATAAAGTCGCCCCGGATGCAGCCGCACCGGCCATTCGAATCGCATGCACTTCAGCATGTGGTTCGCCCGCCTTAAGGTGGGCACCCATTCCGACGATACGTCCGTCTTTCACGAGAACGGCACCGACGAGTGGATTGACACCGGTCTGTCCATCGGCTGATTTCGCCAATTGAATGGCCTGTTCCATGTACTGTTTCATCGTTCTCCCTCCTTTTTCCGTACAAACAAAAGACCCTAAGGAGCAGTCCTTAGGGTCTTGGTGGGAGGGTTTCGTCGAATTTTGGCAAGCCAAATAAACGTTTTCTATACAGAAAAGCGTACGACGAAGCACAGGTCACGTGGACCTGTTTTTTGTTCCTTCTCCCATCCAGACTATACTGTCGGCTCTAGAGTCTCACTAGATCCACCGTTCGCACACGTGCGCCCGGGTCACGGACTTAGGGCAAAGGCCCATCACCGCCGGTTGGGAATTTCACCCGACCCCGAAGGAATATTTGTTTGTACAGGTTTACTGTATCGCAATTGTTTTTATTTCGCAAAACAAAAAACGCTACTCGTGAGAGTAGCGCCTCGATTATGCGAGAAAGAGGACGACGAGAAGCCCGACAATCCAGCAGTAATATGAAAAATACTTCAATTCGCCTTTTGCCATGATGTGCTGGAACCACTTCAATGAAATGGCGGTCAACACGTATGATGCGATAAATGCCAAAAGGAGCGGACCGAACAAATCACGCGTGTCTGGGTTTGTGAACAACGTCGGACCGTCCAAGATCATCGTCCCGAGACTAATCGGAATGAACAGGAAGAACGAGAACCGAAGCGCGGATTCCTGTTTGATCCCGAGGAGCATCGCCATGACGATAGTCGCCCCGGAACGGCTGATCCCAGGAATGAGCGCCACGGCCTGAGCAAGTCCGATCAATACGGCGTCACGTAGCGTAATGCCACCGTCGCCCTTGTTTCCTCGCATGTTCCGGATGAACCAGAGGGCGAGTCCCGTGATGATGAGTGTATAGCCGACTGTCGCCACGCCACCGAGCACCTCGGCGATCCAGTCACCAAACAGGACACCGAGCACACCGGCCGGAACGGTCGCGACAAGTAACAGCCCGATGAACTTCACATCGACCATCGTCTCATCCGACCGGTCTTTCTTAAATAAAAACGTCCACAAACTCATGATAAGACGAACGACGTCTTGACGATAGATTGTTAAAACCGCAAGAAGCGATGCAAAGTTTACGAAAACTTCAAATGACAATCCCGGCAAGTCAATGTTAAATAGTTCTTGGAAGATGACAAGATGTCCGCTCGATGAAATCGGGATGGGCTCTGTGAACCCTTGAATCAATCCAAGTAACGTATAAAATAACCAAACTGTCATAGTGATGATCCTCTTTTCTGTTTTTCACTCAATGCGGCTATTTTAGCAGAATCGGTCTTTCATTGACCAGCCATTAAAATTTTTTTGCCGTAATTTCAATATTTGATTGATTAGTCTGAAAATTAAATTTATTATAGAAGGGTACTCATCTGGAGCGAAGGCGATGACCCCAACTCTCCAGCTGGGTACTTTTTTATAAAAATATTACAAATTTGGGTGATTAAAACTTTATGTTTACATTTCTCTCGAAATTCGATTTAATTTGTAATAGAACTGTTACCATTTTTTGAAATTATCAACTGCGACTTTAGTCCTATCCAATTCCTAGGAATTGTTTAATTTTTTTCAAAATCACGTTAATAAATCCGAAAAACAATCCGATAGTATGATTGTAGGAGCATTTTTTTATCTTTGTCGGTTCAGATTTGAGTCCACGGAAGGAGGAACCATCATTGAATCAAACGCTATCCACTAAATCCCATCACTTGTCTACCGAACAGCAAAGGATGATCCATTGCATTCGTCTTCTCGGGGACTTGTTGAAGGAACGTCCACGCCGTTCTGTCTATCGCCGCTTCGCAATGGAACAGAATTGGCCGTCTCCTGAGTCGATCATTCGTCAGTTCGGGTCATGGGCTGAGGCACTTGCCATCGCAGGCTATGAATGGCATGGAGAGTCAACCGTCGAATTGCCAGACAAAATGCCGAAGTATACACGCGAGGACATCATCGAGACGCTCGCCATTTATTCGCGAGACATGGGCTCGATCATCACCTTGAAGAAGTATCAGCAATGGCGAAAGCTCCATCCGAAGGCACCGAGCCATTATCATATCGTCAAGACGTTCGGTTCGTGGCATGATGCCTGTGCCGAAGCAGGGCTTGAGGCGAGTGTGACCTATTCGAAAACAGAACTCTCGAACGCCCTTCGTGAAGCCATTCAGGAAATGGGCTTCTCGCTCTCATTCGAAGCTTACCGTGAATGGGCAAAGCGCAACAACAAACCTTCAACGAAAGCGATCTTGCATCGCTATGGCTCCTGGTCAGCCGCCGTTCATGCGGTTGAATCTGAACTTTATAATACGAACTCATAATCATTTCATACGAAAGGAGGATCCCCGTTTTGGTGGATCCTCCTTTTATCTGACTTCAGTCGATAAATCATGATAGTGGGCGACACGATCTCGCCCGTTGAATTTCGCCCCGACATACATGGCCCGGTCCGCATGTCGCAAGACTGTATCGAGGTCTTCATATTCATAAATCGTTTCAATCCCGATACTCGCCGTCACCGTGATGCGCGTGCCTTCTGTCCCAAAATCATGGCGCTTCAAAGCGTTTCGTATCTTTTCGCCGACCAGATTGGCGGCCGCCTCATCCATTCTCGGGAAGACGAACACGAACTCTTCGCCTCCGTAGCGCGTCACCAAGTCCGTCGCTCGAACATTGCGAGTAAAGAGTTGACCTGCTTCAATCAACACCTCGTCCCCGAATGCATGACCGTATGTGTCATTGATCGATTTGAAGTGGTCCAAATCGATCAAGAAAACAGAGAGCGGATAGGACGCCACATCGTTCAAACGTTCTTTCGTCCAACGTCGTAGTGCCCGCTGATTATGTAATCCCGTTAACGGATCTGTCAAACTCTCGTGTTGCAAACGTTTGCGTTCATCGATGCGTTCGATTGACCAAGATAACGTCTTGAGGAGGCGGTTCACTTCAACCGCAATCGGAGTTTCGTATGCCCCGTTTGCCGTCGTCGATACCATGCAGCTGACCGCCGTCTCCGCTCCCCAAACGGGTTGGATGACGAGCGCCGAATGGTGTAGTTCCTGTTGGTTTCGCTGCAATTCAGGATGCCATTCATGGAGCGAGTCATAGACGAAACACGGTTCGTCCTCATCATGATACCGTTCAATCGTGAAGGCATCCGGCACACTCGGGATGACGCGACCGGTCATATCATAAAACGTCCGCTCCCCTTTTCGATTGACCTGTAGCCAACCACGCTCCACTTCGACGATATCACGTAGACCGTTCCAAAACTTCTCAATCAACAATTGCTCGCTGTCCACGCGGTACAGCTGTTCTTTCAAGCGTTCGACTTGATCGACTCTCGACTTGGTTTCTTCCGTCTCCGTCGCTTTCGACATCGTCATCTTTAGGACAGATAGTACGAAGAACGTGACGATGAGTCCGACATAACCGAAGACGAGATACGACTCGATGGCAATCATCGAGAACAAAAGCTCGAGTGACACGACGAGCCAATCAAAGCGAATCAATCGCCACATAATCGGGAACGGGATCCGTTCTCCAACCATGAAGTAGGATAAAGCAAAACTCATCGTCAAGACGAGGAACAAGGTGCCTAAAAACGCCAACATCGCCACGCCTTGTTGCATCAAATGAATCGGCTCTCCGATCCGTCCACCGAGAGCGATATAGGCGAGCCCCGGCAACAGAACGAGCAGACATTCAATCACCGTGTTGAGCGGATAGAAATGAAGGAACCGTCGTCGCCCGACGCGACGATTGAAGGCTCGCGCCTGAAACGTGAAGAGGAGCAATTGCCCCATCAACAGTGCGGGCGCCAGTCCGTATAAAAAGAATGTGATAAAGACAAACATCTCATGGAACGTGAAGTGAAGATGCCTGCGCTTTAAAGGATTCATGACGAACAATGCCCCAAGCGTATAGATGAACCAAAACAACGGCCAGTCGAACGCCTCAAGGTTTTGGAAAGTCAAATACGTCACTCCCGTGAAGACGAGCGTCCACGCGAGCCAGCTCCGAACTAGGTACTTCCGAAATCGCATCGTCTTCCCCCCTTTTCTCGTTCATTTTTTCTAGTATGACCCGTAATGCAAAAACATTCCAGCAATTGTTTGAAAGTTGAGACAATGAAATATTGAAATGATTCCCAATTTGATGTTTCGCTTTTCTAGATGTCGGCAACAACTTGGATAAAGGGGGCTAACCATGGACTTTTCTCTATTTCTAATCACGTTTTTGATCATCTATTCGCTCACTATCACACTTCTCTATTTGCGGAAACAAAAGAATACGTAAAAGGGCGATCCTCGTAGGAGGACCGCCCTTAATCATTATTTCGCTTTCAAATAAGAAATTCCAATTGACCCGGATCCCGTATGCGCCCCAAGAAGTGGTGCGAGTGTATCAACTCTGATCGGAATCGTGTCACCGAGTTGTTTTTTCCACTCCTCAGCAAGCTCAGGGACATTTCCGTGGAAAATCGAGACGTCCTGACATTCACCGGACTCGATTGCCGCACGTAACACTTCGAACAAATGGGCTTGTGCTTTCTTGTATGTGCGGACCGTTTGATACGGGACAATCAAACCGTCTTCGAATCGAAGTACAGGTTTCAATTGAAGCATGTTCCCGATGAGCGCCTTCGATTTAGAGATTCGACCGCCTTTTTGCATCTGCGTCAAGTTTTGAAGCGTCAATTCGATGCGGACGTCCTCGACGCGCTTCTTCATGTATGCTTCCACGTCTTCAAGCGCATCGCCTCTTTCGACGCGTTCAATCAACTCCTCGAACATGAGTCCCATCGTATAGATACCTGCCCGTGAATCGAAGGCGAGCAACTTGAACTCCGCAATCTCAGCCCCTTGAACGGACGCCGAATACGTCCCACTCAGGTCAGACGATAGGTGAATCGCGATGCCCATATCGTACTCTTCTTTCAATTTTTCATAGAGTGTGACGAAATCCCCGATCGCGGGCTGACTCGTCGAGACGCGCTCTCCCGCGTCAATCCACTCGTAAACCGTTTTCGCATCGACTTCGATTCCATCTTTATACGGCTGGTCCCCTTTGACGACATAGAGCGGGACAATGTGGATGTCAGGATGTTGCGCTAATGCATCTGGAAGGACAATCGTGCTGTCCGTGATGTAAGCAATCTTCATAAAGAGTTCTCCCTTAAAAAAAGTTTTTAGTACCTGGTTATATTATTTTATCACAGGTGAAGCGGTTTCACTATTTTTTCAAAACATCCTATGTGTAGCTCGTCCAATCACTTCTTGAAAAGGGTATACCTTAGATAACAAATAAAGGAGGCGTGTGTGGCATGATCGAACTACGGAACGTCAGCAAAATCTATAAGACAGGCGACGTGGAAACGGCCGCCTTGAAAGAGATCGACCTCACCATCCGGGATGGCGCGTTCGTCGTGATCCTAGGTCCAAGCGGGAGCGGGAAGAGTACACTGCTCAACGTCATCAGCGGACTCGACACGGTCACCTCAGGTAAGATCACGTTCGGCGACACCGTGCTGACCGACCTATCCGTCGATCAGATGACTGCTTTTCGACGCGACCATCTTGGCTTCATTTTCCAACAATACAACCTTCTTCAAAACTTGACCGTCTATGAGAACGTACAAATTGGTTCTGACTTAACGAAAGACCCGCTGCCGATTGATGAATTGCTCGAACAAGTTGGGCTCACAGCGGCACGTGATAAATACCCCTATCAACTATCGGGCGGTGAGCAGCAACGTGTCTCCGTCGCCCGCAGCCTCGCCAAAAATCCCGCCATCATCTTTTGTGACGAACCGACGGGCTCACTCGACGAGGAAAATTCGAAGAGAGTACTCGAACTATTGGAACGATTGAACAAGACGTATCAAAAAACAGTCGTCGTCATCACACACAATAATGGAATCAGCGAGATGGCGGACGATGTCATCAAGATGAACTCCGGTCGAATCGTGGAGGTGACCCATCATGAGACCCGGGTCGCGGCACGTGACATCCATTGGGGATAAGGGGGTGGCGACATGCTGTATAAAAACGTCTGGAAGACATTAAATCGGAAGTGGATGCAACTCCTCGCCATCGCCATCATCATCGTCATGAGTTCACTCACGTACACGATGATGTTCTATGGCATCAGTGGAATCGAGGTCCCGACTGAAGAGTATCTGGAAGAATCGAATCAGGAAGACTTTGCGATTGACATGCTCAATCGGGTGACGGAAGAGGAGTTACGCGACCCCGCTGTCGCCACGCTCGCGGAAACAGGAACGTTCACATTGGCTGACATCAAACAAGCCGATGCGGAAGTCTTCAATCGTCTGATCGCATCGCGAATCGCTGCCGTCGAACAGGAGATGCCGGATGCTACGATTGAACTCCGTGACTTAAAAGCCATCACCTACACGTTCGATGATATTGAACATCGGGGATTGATCGTCAAAGAATCAGACACGATCAACCGCTCCTACCTCGAAGCCGGTGATCGACCGAGCGCGAATGACGAAGTCGCCCTCAATAAAAAATATGCAGAGGAGAACGGTATCGACATCGGAGACACAATCGACATCGGCAAACCGTTCACGGTGAGTGGATTTGTCCTCTTTCCGGACTATACGCTCCCACTCTTCGATGATAACTTCTTCAACTTGGACCCTGGTTCACAGACCCTCCTCTTGATGACGGATGAATCGTTCGAAACATTCATCGGGCAAGAGTCTTTCCGACTGTCCGGGGTGACCGATCAAGCGATCAAGACCGACATAGACCTCCCGTTTGTCGTCTCGGTCATGGAGACGGAAAATATTATCCGAAGTGGTGCCATCTACAGTGAGATTTCATCCGGCAAGGCGATGGCGCTCGGACTCAGTCTCTTTATCGTTTCTATCGCTGTCATCATCGTCGCCATCCTGATCTCAAATATGCTCGAGGCGGAACGAGGACAAATCGGACTGTTGAAGGCGATTGGTTATAGTCGTCGGCAAATCGCATCGCCTTACTTGGTGCTCATCTTGGTTTTCGCATTCTTTATGCTCATCATCGGTTATTTCCTGGGGCTTTATTTCGCGAACCCGTTGAAAGAACTCTATCTCGACTTCTATCTTTTACCGTCCATCACCATCGCCCAAAGTCCACTCGTGTTCGTGACAGCCGTGTTCGCCCCGCTCCTCTTCTTTGCGCTCGTTGCAGGAGCTGTCATCTATAAAATTATGGGTGAGAGCGCCCTTGCCCTCTTGTCACCACGGGACAATGTCTCATTGAATCGACTCAGTCGACTTGTCAGTCGCCTGTTGAGACGGGCGAGTGGCAAGACGAAGTTCAAATATTTGTATGCCGTCAAGAGCACGGGGAGTTTTCTCATCTTCTTTCTCGGGATCCTCTTCTCGACGATTCTCATCGTTTTCGCCCTCATGATGAACGGCGCCGTCGACCGTATGACCGTTGGCGGATTGAACGAAGCGGTGTATGAATACGAGGCGTATACAGACGGGACACCGGTTTTAGAAGCGGGACAAGAACCGTTCCTCACCTATCCGTTCGCCTTTGTCGAAGATAACCTGATCACCTTGAAGGGACTAGACTTCGACAACACCTTGTTCCCACTCCAAAACGAAGATGGGGATGTGTTGACACTTGAACCCGACGGCCTTGTCGTCTCCTCCTCACTCGCGCTAAAACTCGGCCTCGATGTGGGTCAAGACATCGATGTCGCACTCGACGGGGACACGTTGACCTATCCCATTATCGGGATTGCCGATGAATTCTCTGGCGACTTCGCCTATTTGCCCCGGGCGACGTTAAGTGAACTTCTCACCGCTGGCGCAACGGATGATCTGTTCAACGGTATCTATGCGACGGAGCGTCCGAGCGAATCGGACTATTCGACTATTCTGTCACGCCAAGGGTTGATTGATCAGTCCGAATCGATCAACCAATATATGAATTTCATGATGAATGTCTTGATTGGTGGGGCGTCCCTCATCGCTTTCAGCATCCTGTTCGTCTTGACGGCACTGACGGTCGAGAAGAACTATTACGTCATCTCCTTGTTGAAAGTGATGGGATATCAAAAACGGGAAGTCCGCTCGATGATTTTGAACAGCTACTTCATCTACGCGCTCATCTCCGCCCTCTTGAGCATCCCCATCGCCCTGTTGACGCTTCGAGTCATCGTCGTCGTCTTCGCGGAAGATTATGGGCTCGTGCTCCCACTTGAATTTGAATGGATGTATATCGTCTATACGCTCGGTGCAGTCGTTCTCCTCTTCTTCATGAGTACATTCATCAGCCGCCGAAAAATCGATCAAATCCCACTTCAGGAAGTTTTAAAGACGTATCAAGAATAATTCATGCCAAAATAGGGCATAATAAGAGATAGACCAGGTCTCTCCTGAGGAGAGACCTGACTTTTGCAGAAAAGGATGATACACATGAATCGTACACAAGTCATGCTCGCCATTCCCGGAAACTGGTCTTCCGCAGAAGGCGTCAGCGAACAAATCAGTTTACATAGTGAAGGCTACACGATGGCCGGTCTGTTGTTGCTCGAAGATGAGACAGGGAAGGCGTTCACCGTAGAAGTCGTCGAACGTGACCCAGCCCTCGCCGAGGCGATGATTCACGCGAGTTCTGGCGGGTTCACCCCGAAAGTCGCGAAAGGAATCGCTCGTCATACGCATGTCGTCTACTTGATTGTCGACGTCAACGATTTGACAGACGTCGCCGCTGCACGTCGTGCCGCAAACGCCGTCTTAAACGCAGGTGGAGTTGGCGTCATGGTCGAGTCAGCTGGTGTCTCTTACTCGAAAGACGAGTGGCAAGAATCAAAAGAAGAAGACCTCGCACTCGACTATTCGCTTCTCACGGCTATCACAGAAGAAGAGAACGCCTATATGTCATGGGGAATGAAAGCGTTCGGTCATGCAGACGTGGCTGTGCCGATGACACTCGACATTGAAGATGCCATCCACGTAATCCATTCGTTCAACTTCCACCTCATCTCAGGTGGCGCGATGTTCGGCGATGGCGACCATTTCGCCTTTGAAGACGGTCGCGCCTTCACGGTCGAGATGGGAGAAGATGAGCGGACGACGATCGACAACTTGTTGCATAACCCGTTTGGCTTGATTTATCTCGTCCCACAAGCAGCAGAATAAGAAAATGGAGCGCCCCGCGGTGCTCCATTTTTATGTGGTCGTCAGTTTCGCATAGATGGCGAAGAAGATGGCGAGTTCAATCATGATGATTAACGGTGAGACGAGGACGAATAGATGGAGGCCGGTGAACACGAGAATGAGCGCGACGAAAAACACGAAATAGCCCCAGTGCAACCGGCTTTCCGGGAAGCGATGATTGTGAAACACGAGCGTCGTCGACAAAAAGTAGACGAGAACGGCACCGAACGTCACCATCACTTCAAAGCGCTCATCCAACTCCCCGAGATACATCAGTTTCATCATGCTCGCCAGAACGCTGAGTGACATCCAAATGAACAGATGACCGTACAAAATGATTTGACCGGTCCCGACCGCGTCTTTGTCCACTTTCTTTTCGATGTTGTCAAAGTATTGCCACCAAATGGCGATGAGCACGATGAATGCTAAAATCGAAAAGCTGATAGACCGAATATCCCCGTCTTGCGGCTCGAGCACCGCCAAGATACTGATAATGGATTCCCCTAAGACGATGATGGTCAAAAGACCAAAGCGTTCGAGCAAATATCCTAAGTTTATGGGCGTCATGGCCAAGCGTTTCCGACCGATGATCGGTACAATCAAATCGATGATGATCCCGAGATACAGCACGACGTAGCGCAAGCTTCCATCAAAAAAGATGGACAACGACGAGACGCCGATTCCAATCCAAAAATAGGTGCCTAAAAAGCGTGCCGCCGGGTCTTGAATACGTCGATTTACCATCGTATACTGCAAGACCGTCATGACGCGCAAACCTAAGTAGCCAATGAGAAATGAATAGTAGTAGTCATCAAAATCCACGCTCAAGCTCGCCGTCATAATCAATACGAAGATCATCTGTCCAATTACGAACAGACGCTGGTGAATCGCATCCTCGAAAAAGCGGTTGATGAACATCGTCTGCCCCACCCACGCCCACCAAATCGGGATGAACATGAGGACGAACTTCGAGGCATATTCGAACGGGATGACACCATGATGGGTATGAAGAAGGACATGGGTCGCCGTCGCAATCGCAGCGACATAAACCAGGTCATAGAAGAGCTCTAACCACGTGGCTCGTTTTTCTTCCATCTAGCCCACCCCGGTTCAGTTCGCCAACACGTCGTGATACTCGGCATGTCGGTCGAACTGATTTTTCGTAAAGGGACAGAGTGGGATAATCGTCTTTCCTTCTTCCCGAGCATATTCGACCACGGCGACAACAAGTTTCTCTCCGATTCCCTGTCCTCGAAGTTCATCACTGACATACGTATGATCGACAATCAGTTTGTCCGCCCCCGTCGGCACGTAGTGCAGTTCTGCCGATGGCTTCGCCTCGTCCCCGACGTAAAACGTATTTTCCTTCTGTTTAATTTCCATTTACTCACCACTCTCCTCTTCTAGTTTTAGCGGGATAAAGAAATGGTCACGCATCGTCCAATCCATCTCGTCCATCAAGATGTCAAACGATGTAGACAAAAACGCTTGGACTTCCCCACTCGTTCCTTCATCAAGCGGCAAGAAAAATTCACTCTTCTCCGCGTCATAATAAGCCGCTTCCGGCTTGAGCGTCTCGGTCGGTAGCGGTCTGAACAGGAACGGATAAGGCAAGACAAAATAGCTCGGTCGTTCCGTCACATCATCCCCAAGCCAAAATCCGAATTCAATCAACTGTTCATCGAAGGCGACGCGCTCGATCACTTTGTCTTCCGGAAACGGATGCTCGATCGGATAGATGACGAGCGAGGACACGTCGAACGTCCCCCAAAAGAGTGCCGGTTTGATTTTCCGGCATCGTAGCTTCGATAGGTACGTCAGCTGTTCGTGCGCCGCCCGTTGAAACAGCCTTAATCCTTGCCGGGCATACGCCGCATCATAAGCGAGCGGTGTCTCGTCCGTATCGAGAAGTCCTTGGAAGGTCATCTCCTGTGGTTTCGGGTTGATGCGTATGTCGACCCCATGCGTCCGCAGTCGATTGAATAAGTCGTCATGATAGGACTTGATTGTCTTCCCCGCTTCAATCGGGATGGCGTCTGTCTGATCTTCGACATGAACGACAAGGCAAGAACTTAGTAGATCCACATCAAGCTGGAGTGCCCGTTCCCCTTCAAACAACAGCCCTGTCGTGAACCCATTAACCGTGAGCGGTAGCGAGACATGCCCCCATTGCGGCTCAGGTGGGGCCAGTTGGAGTCTAATCTTCCCTAGTAGTTGGGAAATCAAATGCAAGGTCAACTTTGTATCATGCCAGTCCGAATGTAGTGGAATCTGCATCATCCATCATCCTCTCATCCTTTACACGCGCCACTATGGTCGCAAATCGGTCGCTTCCCGGATTGTCCACACCCGCAGAGCGTGGCCCGATACGTGGAGATGACCTCATCCCCTTGCTCGATTTGAAGGTCGCCACGCACCTCGATTTGTTGCCAGTCGTTTAATTTAACAGACGTCGGGACGTCCGGTTCCTCCGCATCTCCACCATCCTTCCGAACGAACTGCAGCGCACCGCTCGGGCAGCGTTCAATCACCGTCGCGACATCAGGAGCCTCGGCCCCATCCGGTAAGATCCACGGCTTCCGTTTCGTATCGAACACTTCCGGCAATCCCCGTACGCATTCCGCCGCATGGACGCAGAGCGACACATCATAGTACACATCAATCGATTCTCCCACGTATTGTTTGCCTCGCATCAAATCACCCCTTATGTGTTTGCGGGTATTTACCCGTTACACTATGAAAAAAACCCATCATCCCATGACAGGATGATGGGTCATATTCACGCTTGTCTCATTTCTTGCATGCGTTCGAGTTGATGCGTCAGTTCGCCGATCGGCACGAATCGTGCCCGGCGGAGCATTTCTTTCCCGTTGATGAAAAAGAGGACGACCGGCACGGTAAAGATGGAGAAGGCGCCTGCGACTTCCGGCACTTCATCCGAGTCTACCGCGACCGCCTCAATTTCTGGGAACTGAAGGAGCATCTCTTCAATCTGAGGTTTCAGCGCATGACAGACACTGCATCCCGGATGTGACACGTAGACGAGCAGCTGTTCCGTGCTCGCAATCCGTTCATTCAATCCAGTCAAGGTTGTCATTGCTTCCATCTTGCATTCCTCCTACTTGATTAAGAGTTGAGCCACAAGACACCGACCGTCTCAAATCCGGCATGTACCGCAATCGAGGGACAGAATCGAGTCCGTACGACTTCAAGATCTGGTAATTTCGACTCGATGAGTGCGACGAGGTCATCTTGCATGTTCGGTGCGAGTGCCGTCTGAACGAACACCCGATTGTCCTTCACACCGTTTTCCGCGTGACGACGTTCGAGTTCACCGACCATCTCCGCATAAGCCTTCTTCAATGAACGGGCCTTTTTGAACGGGATGACTTTCCCCGTCTCATCGAGGGTGATGATCGGCTTGATGTTCAAGATGTTCGCAAGGAACATCTCACCGGAAGAAACACGACCGCCTCGGCGCATCGTCTCCATGTTTCCGATGATCATGAAGAAGTTCTTCTTATCACGCCATGCTTCGAGAAGGGCGACGATTTCCTCCACTGACTTGCCTTCAGCTTCAGCGGCCTTGCCGATTCGGACGAGTTCTTGTTGCGCCTCGAGTGCGGCATGCGAGTCGATGGTATAAACGGTAAAGTCAGCCGCTTCGGCAGCTGCTTTCGAATTTTTCGCCGTACTGCTCAATCCATTCGAGCAATGGACGGCGATGGCACAATCATATCCCTCTTCTTTCAAGCGTTCGTAGCGGGCGATGAAATCTCCGAAGATCGGTTGTGACGTCTTCGCTTCTTTCTTTTGGTCAATCATATACCGATGTAGGTCTTCGAGCGAGAGTTTGGTTTCACTATAGCCGTTCCCGTCCACGATCAATTGAATCGGAACGATATCGACACCGAGACTTGCTGCCTCTTCTTGAGAGAAGTTGGCCATACTGTCGGTAATCCATGCGATTTTTGTCATAACTAAAAAGCCTCCAATAGTCGTTCATTTTTGTCCAATCCCATTATACCTTATTTCCCGCCGCTATTCCTACTCGACCGAACGGGACGAAAAAACAGAGCGACACACGGTCGCCCTGCTCCTCTTCATTTGGTCGAGATCAATTTTGTATGGGCGAACTCATCATGCGGCAACTCGAGGTCTTTATTCGACTTCATCTGTTGAAGTGCACGGATGAGCGGAATCCCAAGCGTCGCCGGGTAGACGACGTCTTTATAGAGTGTCCGCTTGATGACTTGCTCCAATGAAAGCGGGCGTCCATCCGCACTCACGACCTTAATTCCGACGACACGGTCTCCTATCGTCTGACCGTTTCGATACAACATACAATAGACTTCTCCGGCCATCGTCACAACGGTCGGTAAGTAATACCGTTTCACTTCTTTGTCTGGCCAAATCTTCTTACGGACTGCCTTTTCAATCAGTTTTGCCGGTGTCTGAAAGACGAGTTGGTCGATTTGACCAGCGACGGCTCGTTTCCAAAGTGGGACTGCCACAGCAATCATCCTTTCTCTCGGTTCTAGCCTTTCAATTCCTCTTTTACCGGCTGACGAAACCCTGAGAACGGACATCCACTTCGAGCAAACAGGTTCGGTGTCTTGATCTGATTGTCGTAATGCTCGTGAAAAACGTGCGTCGTCGCAGGAGAGAGAGGCGGGATGAGCCAACTCCATTGCCCGGTGACGTCACGCCCCGCGTCCCGTTCGTTTTTTTCGAACCGCTTGAACTGTTTGGCAGCCGTATGGTGGTCGACAATGGTCACACCTTCCCGCTCGAACGATTGCAGGACGGCGATGTTCAATTCGACGAGTGCCCGGTCGCGCCAAAGCGACCGCTCTTTCGTCGTATCGAGCCCGAGTGACCGTCCGACGAGCGGCAACAAATCATAACGGTCCGTATCGGCCAAATTCCTTGCCCCGATTTCCGTCTCCATATACCAGCCGTTAAACGGGACCGAGGTAAACCGTAGACCTCCGATCTCTAGTTCCATATCCGCAATCGCTGGGACTGCGTGCCATTTGATGGTCCGTCCGTCAAACAAGTCCACATCCTCGTGCCGAATGTCCACCTCAAGCACGGCCTCACTCGGCAACTCAAACAAGCGGACGTCTCGCCCGTCCGTGATCATGAGCGGGAGGATATCGAACGGCGTGCCGGCTCCGACCCATCCGAGTTCTTTCGCTCGTTTCGTCATCGTGACGGACATCGGGTCTCCGATGATTCCGTCAGGTGTCTCATATCCCGCGTACCGAATCAATTGTGTGTTCAATAGTTTGAACTCGTTCGGAAGGACCGTCATCGTCGAACGGATTTTTCCGCCGTTCGTGGCGAACCGAAGGTGGTCGACAAGATAGGTGTAGACAGCCTCAAACGTATCGGCGTCCCGTGCGTCAATCACATGGAGTGTCTGCCAAAACAAGCGGCCGATGCAACGATTCGAATTCCGCCACGCCACCTTGGCACCCTCACACAACTCTTCCGTCGTCAATGAATAGGTGCCCGTGCGCTCAATTTCATCTTTGATTTCTCGGAGGCGTTCGGAAGGGTCGTCATGCCATTGCCGCATCCAGTCGCTCGCTTGTTCATACAGATTCATATCTAAGGTCTCCTCACTCGATTCTCTCTTTCTCCATCTTAGAGAAAAGGAGACCCCTGTTTCAACTATCTATTCTCACAGAAGACAAGTCGGATACTCAAGACCGCTCTGGCTGATGGACGAGTTCGATGTAGTCGGTGACTTCTTCGTTTTCGCTCACTTCCTGCTCGAGGGTGGTCATTTGCGCCTCGATGGTCGGACTTGATTCGTAGTCGGCGGCATATTGATACAGCCCATTCGTCACTTCAGTCATTCGACGTAAGCGCACAGGCAAGTCTGTACCGGATGCAAAACGAATGATGAACGTGACGTCTCCTTCTAACGGGAGGCGCAGGGCAGCATAAAAATGCAACGTTTGATCCGTTCTTGACGTCAGTACAATCGAAGAGAGCCCAACCGAAACTGGCTGTTGCCGAATCGTCGTAATCGTGATACCTGCTTGGATGTAACGATTTTCGGACGCCTCATGAGCATCGAACGGATCGGGAATCAGTTTCCCCGTCTCCATCATCTGCAAGAAGGCATTCTCTCGGACCGGCGGACTGAATAGATATCCTTGAATCGTCTTGCAACCGAGCTGTCGCAACAAGAGCAAGTCCTCCATTTGTTCAATCCCTTCAACCACGACACCTAACCCGAATTCTTTCGCCAAGACTACGAGACTATGAATGATGGCCCGCGCTTGTTTGTTCTCTGATACTCCATGACCAAAAATCCGGTCAATTTTGATGGTATTCACTTGAAACTGTTGCAGATAGGCAAGCGACGAGTAGCCTTTTCCGAAATCATCAAGCGCAAGTTGAATCCCGAGCGCCCGCAACGAAGAAAAGACATTCATGATGTGATGCGACGCATCGAGCTGTGACGTCTCGGCCACTTCAATCTCAATCCAGTGCAACGGTACATCGTGACGTTCACTCGCTGATTCGAATGTGTTGAATAATTGCTCATGATACAAGTATTTCGGAGAGACGTTCAACGAGATTGGAATCTTATTCGGGAGCGTCGCTAAAAAGCGAAACACCTCTTCAATCAGATAGTCCGTCAATCGGATGAACAGATTGCTCTCTTCTGCGAGCGGGATGAAGTCTAGCGGGGAAACGACACCCCACGTCGGATGTTCCCAACGCATCAACGCTTCCGCTCCTATGATATCACCTGTCCAGGCGTTCACTTTCGGTTGATACAACAAATAAAACTCATTCCGGTCAATGGCGCTCGGCAAGTCACGTAGCAACTCGAATCGCTTCAATTCATCGAGATTCATGTGTGAAGCGTACAAGGAAATCGCTGCCGCTCCCGACTTCCCGGCCCTGCCCATCGCCATATAACTTCGACGAATGAGTGTCGTCTCGTCTTCCGCATCATTCGGATAGCGACTGACGCCAATCTGCATGTTCGGATAAACGGTATATGGTTCAAGTTGGAAACAGTGCTTCGATAACGTCGCGAGCCGTTCCCCGATTCGAATCAACCACTCCTCTTCATGATGTCCCGGCATGACGACAAGGAATGTATCTCCGTCCAAATGACCGACAATCGCCTCGTCCGGCACCATTCGTTTCAATTGATTTGCCGTCTGGATACGCCATTCATCTCCATATTCGTATCCAAACGTCCGATTGATATCACCGATTCGATTAAAGGTCACTGTGAACAATACGAACGCCATATCCGTTTGAATCAATCGCGTGATTGACTGGAACATCGTCTCGCGATTCGGGATGTTCGTCATCGGATCAAACTCGCTCAGTCGAAGCACCTCGGCTTGCTGTCCTCTCACTTCGGTCATATCACGAATCAACGCTTGAAACCCACGTACCCGACCCGTTTCATCGAACAAATGCTGTCGGTACTCTTGAATCCATTTTTGCTTCTTTCCGACAAAAATCCGATACTCGAGATTCACAGGTGTCGTATGACGTGTCTGCTCATTCGCCTGATTGACTTTCGCTAAGTCGTCCTGATTGATGACAACTTTCCAGTAATTCGGGTGTGCGTTGAATTGTTTCACCGTATACCCGAAGATGGCCTGAAACTGCCCTGTCGCGAACTCAATCTGACTCGTATCATAACTATAATCACAGATGGCCGTATCGGATGCTTCGCAAACGCGACGCAATAGCTCATCTTTATCAGTCAATTCGTTCTCGATGCGCTGCTGATCTTTCGTTGAAAAGATGACGTATGTGATGACGTTACGGTCGACAGAGAGCGCCCCCCGCACAGTCACCGGCAAATCTTCAGACGTCAACTGATGACGCAATCGAATCTCCATCGCGAAGTCTGCCCCATCATCGGCTGTTCGCAACGTCTGAATCACTTGAGTCAACCGTTCCCAATCATCGGGATGAACCGTTTCCCGGATTTCTTCCACCTGCATCTCGTTCAATCGCCGCCTTGAAATACCGAGAAAAGACGAGACTTGAGAAGAGAAAGAGAATGACCTATCCGCGAGATGTATTTCGATGACCATGAGACCAGGCACCTGTTCGAGTAACTCCCGTCCCACTTTCATAATGGCGTAACGGTTTTGCGTGTCCCATTCGGCGCTCATGTCCTTGACGATACCGTATACGCCTTGAATGAGTTGTTCTTTATAAAGCGGGGTGCATGTTACTACGAGCTTTCGCTGTTGCCCCGCATATGCTTTGACTAGTTCAAAATGAACCGTCTCCCCGGCTAACGCCCGTTCGTGATATGGAGCAAACTCTTCCGTATCTGCTGGTGATAGCGCGAAGTCGTCGAATAAAAGTCCCATCTTTTCATTCGAATCGATTAGTCGACCATTTGTATCGAGCACGTAAATGGCATCCGGATACTGTTCAATCAAGAGCGAATCCACATGGAACGGGAGAATCGGTCCAGCTGACAGCATATCCGTGACATCACCATTGACGCGATGAATCCACTTTTTGAAAATCGCCATACAAGCTCTCCTTTCGAAAGAGATGGAAGTTTCAAACGTAAATTCTCGTGTTCATACAAAATAACTAGTTTGTAAAGCATTAATTACCAATTACCCATAATTGTTCCATTAGAAAACCCCACTCGTTTCAAAGTGGGGTCAATGATTAGTTGCGTTCGAGGACGAACGTCTTGTATGCAGGCACGTTTACTTTTCCAGTTGCGCGCTTGATTGTCTTCGTTCCGGCACGGTCGCCATCGACAATTACGTTCCAGCTCCCTTTAGGAAGGGTGACTTGGACATTTGTCGGGTTGGCGTTATGCGTGATGAACAAGTCGTTCTTTTGACCCGGTGCATCTTCGTCAATCGTGTATGTGATGACATTCGCTTCCGCTTTGTGGAATGTCAAGAATCGTTTCACATCGCTCGCTTTTGTCATCCGAAGACCTGGGTTGGCTTTACGCATCTCAATCAAGCCTTTCATGTATTGAACGTCCGCCTTGCGGTCGGCCGCCCGTTTCCAATCGAGCTGGTTGATTGAGTCTGGTGATTTGTAGGAGTTGTGGTCGCCTTCCTTCGTGCGCATGAACTCTTGTCCAGCGTGGAGGAATGTCGTCCCTTGACTCGTCAAAATGATGCTTGAAGCGAGTCGGTGCATCTTCGTCTTGTCCATTTCTGATGCGGTTGGGTTCGTCAACTCCAGCTTATCCCATAACGTGTGGTTGTCATGGGCTTCAACGTACGTGATGGCTTGCGTCGGCTCTTTCGTGAATCCTTTAATCGTGTCGCTATAAGCGATCTCACCGACGATTCCCGTCTTCACGCGATTTTCCATGCCCTCTTTTCCGTTGACGAATCCTTTGTCCTCATCGAAGAAGACGCTGCCTTTCAAGCCGTCACGGATGTTGTCATTGAAGTGGGCGATGCCCGGCATGTCGTAGGCGTTCTTTTGATTTGCTTTTAATTCAGCATCGAGCGGCGTACCAAGGTCCCATCCTTCTCCGAAGACGAGAATCGACTTGTCGACTCGATTCAACTCCGAACGAACCTTGTTCATCGTGTCGACGTCATGGATTCCCATCAAGTCGAAACGGAATCCGTCCCAATGGTACTCTTTTGCCCAATAGACGACCGAGTCGACGATCAGCTTTTGCATCATCGCCCGTTCGGAAGCCGTATCGTTTCCGACACCTGTTCCGTTGGCAAAGTCACCACCCGCTGTGTAGCGGTAGTAGTAACCCGGTACGATTTTGTGCAAGTTCGATGCCTGTGCATCGAACATGTGGTTGTATACGACGTCCATGACGGCACGTAAATTGTTGTCATGCAATCCTTGAATCATCTGTTTCATTTCCATGATGCGTACTTTCGCATCGTAAGGATTCGTTGAATACGACCCTTCTGGTGCATTGTAGTTTTTCGGGTCATATCCCCAGTTGTACGTCGCCATCGGATTCGTCTCATCGACGGAGGCCGTGTTGAAGTCATAGACCGGAATGAACTGAACGTGTGTCACGCCGAGATCTTTGACGTGATCGAGCCCTGTCTTCGTTGCCGTTTTCTTTCCGTCAACGAGAAGACGCGTTCCTGGTTCGATGACACCGAGATACTTTCCTTTGTTTTGGATGCCTGAGTCGTATTTGTCCGTCTTCACATCAAAGATGGAGAAATCACGGACATGCGTCTCATAGATGATCGCGTCCGTCGATTGTTTCAACTTCGGTTTCATCGAATTCCAACGTTTTGGATCTGTCTCTTTCAAATCGACGATGACACCTTGGTCACCGTTCACGCCGACAGCCGTCGCATACGGATCGACCGCACGGACCTTCCCTGTCGCATGGGTCACTTGGTACGTATAACCGATGCCGTCCAGGTCACCACGAACTTCCGTTACCCACGTGCCGCGCTCACCGCGCTTCATTTGAATCACTTTCTTCATATCTTTGTCGTTCGTCGGTCGGTTCGTCGGCATGTTCCACAGTTCGAGCTCGACTTGTTGAGCCGTCGGTGCCCAGAGGACAAACTTCGTTTTCGACTTTTGGTACGTGACACCGAGTTTACCGTCGTATGCATATTTCGCATCGAATTCTTTCGAACGAAGAACTTTGCCGGCCTGGAGCGTCTGTTCTCCGAACTCCGGGTGCGAGGCTTTGATGACTTTCGCTAAATCGATGTCTGCTTTGAATTGAATCGTCACCGACTTGTCGCTAGCTTTTTCAATCGATTCCACCGTTGCCCCGTCTACGCTCAATTCATCGATGAACGCATCCGTGATGACGCGATTCGTTGTGAGTGTTGCTTGACGGAACGTGTCCGCCGAGAACGAGACAAGTTTTGGAGAGCGATCGATTTGTGGCTCTGAATAGTAGATTGTCGAATCTCCTTCAACGAGCCAAACCTCTTTCGCAGTCCCGAGAACGAATCGGTCTTCCCCATCCTTCTCCGTCCATTCTCCTTTTTTCGTGATCAAGCCCATGAGTTTCTTCGATTCCGGGTTGGCGAGTTTCACGTTCGCGACGGCACCGAAATCATCAGCCTCATCGAAGGCGATGCTCTGCCCGTCCCCACCGTCCGGCCAAGCCCAAAGACCCCAGTCCGTATATGTATTGTCGTAACGGAAATAATGAACTTTCATATCGATTTCCGTCGAAGCCGTCTCCCCGTCCGGGTTTGACGTATAGATGGTCGGATCGCCTGACTTGATCCACACTTCGGCGACGCCATCTTGAATCATATCGCTTGTGATGAAGCGGTCGTTCTCAGAACCTTTATCTTTGTCCCAATTATCCGTGCGGACGATGAGACCGATTTTTTCAGGTGAATCGACTGGGAATTCGTAAGCCGCCACCTTTCCGAATGCATCTTCCCCGTTGAATGTGAAACCTTTGTTCGGGAAGTAATCTGGGCCGTTCGCCCAAAGCCATAAGTTCCAATCCTTTTCGTTATCCGGCGCCTCTTGATAATGGACGACGACAAGCGTCGACTTCCCTTTATCTAAAGCGGACGTCGGCATCGGAAACATTGACAGAATCAGTGCAAACGTTAGCACAACTGCCCATACGGGTTTCCATTGCTTTTTGACCATGAGGGTCCCTCCTTGTAGCACTATTTTGAGAAAACGCTTACACAGAAATTGTAAACGGTTTCTTTTAGTGAAGCAATGTTATTTTAGTAAAGTAGAGCACTAAACACCTTTCCTCCACAAAAAGGATTGCTTTCCGAGAGTTCAACCTGTATATAGAATTTAAGGAGGAAAAACTTAATTGCTATCACTTACAAACTTGATTAATAACCTAATTGCCAACGCGAGCCTTTTGCTCGTTGGTCTATATCTGATCTCACGTTTTACCAAGCTCGGTTTCACAAATAAATTACCTATTCGGCGTCAGATGACCATCTCCATCCTCCTAGCAGGACTCTCTATGATCATCACGCTTCATGGTGTACTTTGGAACGCTCAAGCGGACTTTCAGTATGGATTTGTCCCACTCATCATTTCTGCTTTGTACTTTGGGATATCTGGTCTGCGTATCACGTATGTGACGAGTATTATCCTACTTCCGTTTATCGTTCCCGGAGAAATGCTACTTCTGATCACACTCCTAGATTATTCCGTAGCAGCTGGAACAGCATTTCTGTTCTTACGAATGCGCGAACGGATCCAGCCGACACAAGATATTCGAATCGTAAATATGATTAGTCTTACGTTCATTGCACTCTTCTCTATTCTCAACATGACGAACTATAAGGAGCCAAGTGCATATTTTATGACACTCATCTGGTTTTTATTCATCGGTTACGCGGCAGGCTTCTTTTTGCATATCGTGTATGGTGGCATACGAAAAATCGAACGCTCTGAACGTCTTATCACAAAATATAAAGAAGCGGCTTATACGGATACATTAACGGGGTTAGGTAATAGAAGACAGTTTGATGAGGAAATGAAACGCGTCGATGAAGAAGTGTTCACGTCGCCGAACGAGATTGCGTTGTTGTTAATCGATATCGATCACTTCAAATCAGTTAATGATACGTATGGACACGATGCGGGTGATGCAATTTTAGTCGAGCTCGGTCAGCGTCTCTCTGGAATCGCGCGAGCAGATGACATGGTCTGCCGAAACGGTGGAGAAGAGTTCTCTGTTTTACTTGCCGACTGCAACCTTTCGCAAGCCATGTCGATTGCGAATCGCTATTTGACCGAAGTCTCGAAACAACCGTTTCAATTACCTGACAGTTCGACGCTTGAGGTCACCATTTCAATCGGAGTATCGAGCACTTCTGAACGAAAGGTCGTCACGTCCGCTCAACTAATCAAAAAGGCAGACATCGGTCTTTACGTCGCCAAACGGAAAGGGCGAAATCAAATCGGCAAATGGAGTCAACAGAAAGCAAACTGACCTCTCACATTTGTGAGAGGTTTTTCAAAGTTTATTCCATTCATCGAGCGACTCCAAGTAACGAAGATAGCTCATCTTGATTTCTTCATCCGTCAAATCCGCTGGTAAGAGTGGCCGTGGGACGAGACCTGTGAACTTGGCACCTCCGACATGCGCAAAAATATAAGAGGCGACTTGCTCAGACATATACCTCGTCAAAAAACCGGTCACATACTTCCCGTCTTTGCTCTCGAAGACGATGTCGAGTCGTCGTCCTTCCTGTTCATCGATGATCAACTGGTTGTAAAGTCGATGTGCCTCGTCTTTGTACTTGTATCTCATCCCGCGTCTCGCATTATCATCAATCTCCCACTGATGGTCTTGTCGCTCTTTCGTCGTGAAGATTTTCTCGAGCGTTCTTGGGTCATCAATCGTTAAGCAACAAAAGATATGTTCATAGGACAGTTGATCGTCGTTCACCAAGTCCATGATGTCCGTCTTCGGGATGATCCTTGCCTTGTAGCGCACCATGACACGACGGACGACTTCTTCTTTGTCAAAAATGAGCCACTGCTTCCGTCGCTCAAATTTCTCATGTAACATCTTATAATCCATCCGCTTCACCTCACGTACAGCATATCAAAAGACGACGTCCGGCAGTTGCGGACGTCGTCTTGCTTAGTTCCCGTATTTTTTGAACAACTGATAATTCTTATTTCCACCTGACAAGTTGTACACATCGGTGAATCCGAGGTTACGGAGCACGTTCTGTGCCGCGTTGCCCGTCACGCCTCCGTTACAGTAAACGACGGTCGGTTTGTCCTTGTCCATGTCTTTCGCCGCTTCCCGAAGGTTACCGAGTGGGACGTTGACCGCACAATCGACACACGCCTTCTCGAACTGTGCTGCTTTCCGCGTATCGATGATTTGCATGTCTTCCCCGGCATCGATTCGTGCCTGAAGTTCGGCCGGCGTGATGAGTCGAGCCGCCTTGTCGATACTGTTCGAAAGCACCATCCCCGTATACATGACCGGGTCTTTCGTCGTCGAGAACGGTGGTGCGTAGGCGAGGTCGAGATGGAACAAGTCGTCCACTTTCGCCTTAAGGGTGATGGCCGTGACGAAGACGTCGATTCGTTTGTCGACTCCTTCAAATCCAACGATTTGGACGCCGAGCAGTTGACGCGTCGCACGGTCGGCGACCGCTTTAATCGTCATATCTTTTCCACTCATATAGGCAGGCTTATCCGGTTTCGTGTTATGAAGTACCTCGATATCGTATCCGAGTTCGCGTGCTTCTTTTTCGGCGAGACCCGTCTGTGCGACGGCAAGTCCGAACACTTTGAAGATGCCCGTTCCGAGGATGCCCCGATGTTCGAGGTGACCGCCCGTGATGACGTCCCCGGCGGTCCGCCCCATCTTGTTCGCTGTCGAACCAAGTGGACGCCAAATCGGTTTCCCTGTCACGATCGAGAAACTCTCCGCGACGTCTCCTGCCGCATAGACGTCTGGGATGTTTGTCTCCATCCGCTCATTGACGGCGATCGCACCCGTTTCACCTAGTTTGACTCCCATGTTCATGGCGAGCTCGACGTTCGGACGGACTCCGACAGACAAGATGACGAGGTCGGTCTCAATCGCCTTCCCACTCTCCGTGACGACCCGTTCGACGTGTCCGTCACCGACAAGTTCTGTCACGGTCTCTCCGAGCATGAGCTCGATTCCGTTCTTCTCGAGGTGTTCCTCAACGCGACACGCCATATCCTTGTCGAGTGGTGGCATCACTTGCGGTACACGTTCGATGATGGTCACGTCCACACCACGAAGCTTCAACTGTTCCGCCATCTCTAGACCGATGAAGCCGGCTCCGATGATTGTCGCATGTTTCGGGTCTGTCGAATCGACGAAGGAGCGTGTCGCCTCCGCATGTTGGATGTTTCGAATCGGGAAGACGTTGTCCGACTTCACCCCTGGAATCGGTGGGATGATGCTCGACGCACCCGTCGCAAGGACGAGGACATCATATGAGTCCGTGAACGTGTCACCCGTCTCTAAGTTTTCAACCGTCACCGTCTTCGTGTCTTTGTCGACTGACGTCACATTATGACGCGTCATCACGTCGATGTTGTAGCGCTTCTTGAAGAAGGCCGCATCGCGCGGTGTCAAATCGTCACGTGACTCGACTTCTCCGCCAACGTAGTAAGGAATCCCACAACCAGAGTACGAGATATCGTAATCTCGATCGTAAATCGTGATTCGTGCGTCTTCGTTGTTCCGACGCGCTTTCGCCGCAACCGATGTCCCTGCAGCGACTGAACCGATGATGACTAGTTTCATATATAATCCACTCCTCAATAAAGTAATAAGCTGATGTATAGGCCGAGCAACGTGATAGCCAATGTCGGAATCGTCAAGATGATCCCGACTTTAAAGTACTGCCCCCATCCGATTTTGAGGCCTTTCGTACGAAGGACGTGGAGCCATAGAAGCGTCGCTAGCGACCCAATCGGGGTAATCTTTGGACCGAGATCGGAACCAATGACGTTCGCATAGATTAACGCTTCCCGAATCTGTCCGGTCGTATGCGTCAAGTCGATGGCGAGCGCATCAATCATGACGGTCGGCATATTGTTCATGACCGATGACAAGATGGCGGCCAAAAAGCCCATCCCGAATGTGGCACTGAAGCTGTTAACCGCGAACCAATCGATAAAGTTCGCCAATACTTGAGTGAGTCCGGCATTTTGTAAACCGTAGACGACAATATACATCCCGAGCGAGAAGAAGACGATGGCCCACGGTGCACCTTTGATGACTTGCATCGTCTGGACCGCTGACGAGCGGTTCGCCATCACGAGGAAGAACAAGGCGATGACACCCGCGACGAGCGAAACGGGGATCTCGACTAAATCACTCGTGAAGTACCCGATGACCAGTAAACCGAGTACAATCCAGGATAAGCGGAACATCGTATGATCTTTAATGACGGACGAAGGTTCAGCCAACTGTGAGGCGTCATACTGTTTCGGGATATCTTTTTTGAAATAAAGGTACAACACGAGCAGACTCCCCGCGACCGCGAACACGTTCACGAACACCATCCGCGCGGCGTACTCGGCGAACCCGATGCCAAAGAAGTCGGCTGAGACAATGTTGACGAGGTTCGAGACGATGAACGGAAGACTCGCCGTATCGGCGATGAATCCGGATGCCATGACGTATGCCAAGACGACCGCGTCCGGCAGTTTGAGTGCGCGGACCATCGCCAAGACAATCGGTGTCAAGATCAGCGCCGCCCCGTCATTTGCAAACAAGGCTGCGACGAGGGCACCGAGTAACGTGATATAAACGAAGAGTTTCACCCCGCCACCTTTGGCGATTCGCGCCATGTGTAACGCGGCCCATTCAAAGAATCCAATCTCATCTAAAATGAGTGAAATGATGATGATTGCGATAAAGGTGAACGTCGCGTTCCAAATGATGCCCCAAACCGTACCGACATCCTCTAAATTGACGACGCCCGAAACGAGAGCGATGACAGCCATCCCCATCGCCGAGTAACCGATGCCGAGGCCTTTCGGTTGCTTGATGATGAGGAAAAGCGTCACAAGAAAAATTAAACTAGCAAACCACTGCACAATGTAATCCTCCAATAATCTCTATTTATTTTTTAGCAACTCGGCTGCAAACCGTGCAACACGAGTGTCATTCCCTCTTCTGTTGATTCAACGTCGAGCGTGACGTTCGCGGACAACGCTGTAGCTTCGTTCGCCACGGCAAACGTAAGGTCGTCGAAGTGCTTCACCTCATCGGTCGCTTCCGGTGTCGCTACGGCCAAACCTAGTGTCGGTCCACAGCAACCGGCCTCCGTGATGATGCGGACCGATTTTGTCTGCTCCTCCTCTAGCGCTGTTTTTAAGTAATCGATGGCTTCATTCGTGATGTTCATTTCACTTCCTCCTTCAATAGTTGGGATAACGCGGAATATCCGACCGGCAAATGTTCTTGCCAGGCGAGCATCGTTGGACGCCGATAGCTGTTCACACGTTCGAGCCATAGGACTTCATTCGCGACTTTCGCGGTCAATAGTTTGCTCGTGACATCGAGTGGCGTGAACGATTGATTAACGACCCAAGCGAACGGTAGAATCTTAGCCCGATTCAAATCTGCTACGAGTCGTTCAGCTTCATATACCGGCGTCGCTTCAGGCAAGGTCGTGATGATGACGTGCGTTTGTTTCGGATCACGTAATTTCGGCAACAAATCTCGGACTGCTTCCGGGACAACGCCAGTCGAGCGTTCGAGTTCGCGATGATAACTCTCGGTCGCATCTAACAGAAGAAGCGTGTGTCCGGTCGGTGCCGTATCGATAACGACGAAACGGTCTTTCGCTTTCGCTACCTGATTCGCAAAGGCACGGAAAACGGCGATTTCTTCGGTGCACGGCGAACGCAGGTCCTCCTCGAGCATCATACGTTGCTCTTCATTCAGGTTCCCTGCTTCCTTGAACACATCCTGTCGATACCTCTCAATTTCAACTTTCGGGTCAATGGCATCGACCGTGAACGTATCTGCAATGTTTGTCCCAATCGTGAAAGCGACATGAGCGGCCGGATCCGTCGTCGTCAAATGAACAGAGTGCCCTCTTTCATGAAGCGCGACCGCAATCAGCGAAGCGAGTGTCGTCTTCCCGACGCCACCTTTCCCCATCGTCATGATGACACTTGGACCGTCCGCCTCAATCTCATCAACGAGTCGATCAAGTGATCCGTAACGACTCGAGTCATAGCATGCATCTGCGACAGCGACCGTCTCTCCGTTCACAAAGCGCCGAAGTGCAGAGACACCAATCAGATTTTCGTAAGCATATGGAAGTTTGAATGCCTCGAGGTCAGTTATGCCTTCAGGAAGTTCACGGAGTGCTTGTTGCTGACGCTCGATGAGCCGCTTCGTGTATCGGTCTGCCCCTTCATCCTGTTGGACAAGACCGTTGATGATGAGCTGCATTCGCTCGATGCCGATGGCGCGAAGTTCGGTCGCGGCACGCTCCGCTTCGATGAGCGTGGATGTTTCGGGACGGGCAACGAGAAGCAGCGTCGTCTCTTTACCATCAGTGAGCGTCTCAACGGCCTTTTTGTACTGCAATTGTTTGTCAGCTAAACCGGCAAGCGGACCAAGGCAAGACGCACCTGTCGTATTCGTCTCCAAAAATTCATCCCATGCACTCGGCAAGGTGAGTAGGCGTAACGTATGACCGGTCGGTGCCGTGTCAAAGATGACGTGATCGTACGTCTCACGGGCTGACACGGACGTCAACAAGTCCGTAAATTGGTCAAATGCCGCAATCTCAACCGTACAGGCACCGGATAATTGTTCTTCCATCGACTGAATGGCCACGTCCGGCAATACACCTCGATAAGGTCCGACCATGCGTTCCATATATTGTTTTGCCGCTTCTTCGGGATCGAAGTTGGAGATGGCAAGCTTTGTTTCCGGAACGAGGCGCGGCGTCTCATCGAGTTCCATCTCAAACACGTCTTGTAAATTACTAGCCGGGTCGGTCGAAACGAGTAAGACACGCTTGCCACGGTCGGCGAGCGTCAGGGCGAGGCTTGACGCTGTCGATGTCTTCCCGACGCCACCTTTCCCGGTCAAGAACACATAACGGGTCGGTTCAATCGTATGAAAATCAAATGTCTTCATGAGCATATCTCCTTATTTCTTCAGTGAGATGCGAACTTTCGGCTTTTCTCCATCTTTCTTGGCAAATGCGTCAACCGGTAGTCCCGTCAACTCCGCAATTTCTTCATCTGTTAAATAGGCACCCCGTTTTACGATTTTTCCATCAACTACTGTGAGCGGGAGCATCTCGAGCCCGTTTGCAATTTCAGCTTGCACCTTGACATTTTCAACGAATCGATTCGGTTCCGATGCCAGGTTATAGCGTGACACATCGAAGCCTCGCTGTTTCAACACGTAGTGAATTGTCGCCACTCGCGTCAGTTCTAGATCGATGGATGGACCACATAATCCTGTTGGACAGCACATTGCCGGTTCAAACACTTCAAGTTTCATCGTTGACTCCTCCTTAAATTGCACATTCGGTGTCACAGTCGCAACTCACATCGATTGTCTCAATCTTGTCGAGCAAATCGACGACAATCCCATAAAAAGGGCTTGTCTCATTCAATCGATAGTGGATCCATTGTTTGTCTCGGCGCTCTAATAACAGTCCAGCCTGACGCAACATCTTCAAATGACGGCTGATTGCCGGCTGTGAGATGTCAAAACAGTCGACGAAACTACATGCGCACTGTTCCCCTGCTTCCATCTGTTTCAGCATGGTCAATCGAGTCGGATCACCGAGCACCTTGAGTACTTTGCTTAATTCTTCTGCAGTGTACATTTCCACTTCCCCTTTCTGTATAACCTAATTGTTATATAACGTATCCGTTATGAAATTACCATACTTTTCAACTTCATTCAATTGTCATTTCAAAAAAAATCCGTTATGATGAAACACGTTGTGAAAACACGTAACGTTGGAACATTTCCTTTCATATAATGTGGCATTTGATCTTCGTGAGACTCGAAGATCAAAGTCAAAATATAAAGAGAGGTGTGTTCTTCTTGGAAAAAATGAATACAATCAAACAAGACTGGCTCGGTAACGTCCGAGCAGACGTCCTTGCGGGGATTGTTGTCGCTCTCGCCCTCATCCCTGAGGCGATCGCGTTCTCACTCATCGCTGGCGTCAACCCGATGGTCGGGCTCTATGCTTCGTTCATCATCGCCATGGTGATTTCAATCGCAGGCGGTCGCCCTGCGATGATTTCGGCTGCGACCGGTGCGATGGCGCTCGTCATCGTCTCACTCGTCGCCGACCATGGTCTTCAATATTTGCTGGCCGCTGGGATTCTAACGGGTGTCATTCAAATCGTACTCGGTTATCTCGGCATCGCCCGCTTAATGAAGTTCATTCCACGCGCCGTCATGGTCGGATTCGTCAATGCGCTTGCCATTCTGATTTTTCAAGCGCAACTATCCAACTTTGAAGGGGAAAGCTGGATCATCTGGGCAATCGTCGCCGCGTCACTCGCCATTATCTTCTTATTTCCGCGAGTCACAAAAGCCATCCCTGCACCACTTGTCGCCATCGTCGTCATGACGATTTTAGCCATCACACTCGGTCTCGAAACGAAAAATATCGGAGACATGGGAACAATCTCAGCAACACTCCCGGAATTTTTATTCCCGAACGTCCCGTTGACGTTTGAAACGTTGTTGATCATTCTTCCTTACTCGATTTCCCTCGCATTCGTCGGATTGATCGAGTCGCTCTTGACGGCACAAATCGTTGACGATATGACAGGAACGGACTCAAACAAAAACCGTGAATCGCGCGGACAAGGGATTGCGAACATCATTGCTGGGTTCTTCGGTGGGATGCCAGGATGTGCGATGATTGGGCAATCGGTCATCAATGTCTCATCGGGTGCTCGTGGACGTCTGTCGACACTTACAGCCGGTCTCGCGCTCTTCATCATGATCATGACAATCAGCGACGTGCTCATGCTGATTCCGGTCGGCGCGCTCGTCGGGGTCATGTTCTTCGTCTCCTATGCGACGTTTGACTGGGGTTCGCTCAAAGCGATGCGTACCGCCCAAAAATCGGATACGGTCGTCATGCTCGTCACCGTACTCGTCACCGTCGTCACACATGATTTGTCACTCGGTGTACTCGCCGGGATTTTGACAGCAGCAATTCTCTTCGCTGCTAAAATCTCAAAAATCGATCTCGAGCGAAAGTTCGATGCCGACAAGGCTCATTACATGGTGAACGGTCAGCTCTTCTTCGCCTCGACATCTGAATTCGTCAATCAGTTCGACGTGACAGAGGATGCTGAAGCCGGTATCCAAACAGTCACCATCGACTTTGCGAACACGCATCTTTGGGACGACTCCGCCATCGGGGCAATCGATAAGGTCATCTTCAAATATCGGGAAGTCGGAATCGAACCGGAACTGCTCAACTTGAACAAAGACTCGGAAAAACTGCTCAACACGCTCGCCCTTCACTTGAAGCAACAAGACGCGAACGCAGGGCACTGATTCATCATTTCCCCGTTTCGCCAAATCACCTATACTAAAAGTAGAACGTGCGAAAGAGGAGGAGTTTTTCATGGGAAAGGTATTTTTAGCGGCAGATGGTTCTGCCCACTCGAAACGTGCGCTAGAAAAAGCGATTCAGCTCGCAAAGGCGTCAAATGCATCGATTGATATCGTGCACGTCATCAGTGCGAAGGAATCGAAAGAAGCGGCCCTCAATTCGACAGGGAAAATCGACTTGGAGACGAAGCGAAAGCAGATGCTCAAGCCACTGTTCGATTTGACGGAAGCAGAAGGCATTGCCTACGAATACATCGAACTTCGTGGGGAGCCGGACGTCGAGCTCGTCAAATATGCGAACCATGAGCCATATGAATACGTTGTCGTCGGATCACGTGGATTGAACACGTTCCAAGAATTCGTGCTCGGTAGCGTGAGTCATAAACTGGCCAAACGAGCTCTCGCTCCTGTCATTATCGTGAAATGATGCATCGTCCCCATCTCCGTCGTGAGATGGGGATTTTTTGTGTCACATACAGGGGACATACCGTTCATGTAGAATGTTTTAAAGACAGCTAATTCAAAAGGAGGTTCTCGCGATGGACATCGCAAATGACCCGAATACACTTTTTCTCATCTTACTACCTGTTTTGATTTTGCAACTCATCCTGCTCGTCGTCGCCTTGATTGACTTGTTCAAACGCGACATGACAAATGGCCCGAAATGGGTATGGCTTCTCGTCATCGTCTTCATCAACATACTCGGCCCAATCGTATACTTCTTATGGGGACGGACTCCGCGATGAAAATCACACATGTAACGAAGCGATTCGGCTCCTTCACGGCGCTCGATGATGTCAGTTTCGAATTACGACCGGGTTGCACGTCCCTCCTTGGAGAAAACGGTGCTGGGAAGACGACGCTTTTGAACTTGCTCGCCCGCGTCACCGAACCGACAAGTGGCGATATGACCGGACACGAACGTATTCGGATTGGCTATTTGCCTCAGCGCCCTGCCCTCTATCCATCGTTGACTCCCGTCGAGACGATTCGGTATGCCGCTGAATTGACGGGGACCAAACACGTCGAGCCGATTCAACTATTGAAACGAGTCGGGCTCGAACCGGTCGACCGGCCGGCAGCGAACTTATCGGGAGGGATGCGACAGCGTCTCGGGATCGCCCAAGCGCTCGTCCATGACCCGGAACTCTTACTGCTCGATGAACCGGTCTCGGCACTCGACCCACGCGGTCGACGAGAAGTACTCGATCTATTAAGTGACTTGAAACGAGAGCGAATGATCCTGTACTCGACGCACGTCCTGCCGGATGCCGAAGAGGCAAGTGACTGGGTGCTCCTGCTTCGACAAGGCAAATTGCTCATGGAAGGAACCGTGACCGACCTGCTCGGTTCGAAGTCGACCATTGAGCTACGTCTCTTTGACGATGGGACGACCGATGCAGACTGGACGCAGTTAGAAGGCGTGACCCGAACAACCAAACGTGGTTCGACGTGGACGTTTGAGTCAACGGACCGGAATCTCGCCGAACGGGCGATTTTGCGGCGCATCCTGGAACGGAACCTCATCATCCAATCACTACACGTCGGGCACCCGTCACTCGAATCTTTATTCTTGGAGGTGAACGCCTGATGCGTACCGCAATCTTTAAACAGGAATGGCGAGAGTCATGGTCGAACAAACGACTCATTTGGATTCCAATCGTGCTCATGCTCCTTGCCTCGATGCAACCGCTCACGCTCTATTTCTTACCAGATATCCTCGCTTCCGGTGGCAACTTACCGGACGGCGCCGTAATTGATCTCCCGACACCGACACCAGAAGAAGTGTTGATTTCAGTCAGTGAACAGCTTCGCCAAATCGGTCTTCTCGTCGTCTTGTTGTCGGCGATGCATACATTCAGTCATGAGCGAACGAACGGAACGCTCGCTTGGCTCAAGTCGTTACAAATCCCGACGTCTCGCATCGTTATCAGCAAATGGGCACATTATGTCCTCTTGACGGTCGGTGGTCTCGTACTCGCCCAATTAGCGGCCGCTTACTATACGGTCATTCTTTTCGAGGCGTTTGATGTAACCGCATTTCTCATATCCACAGCACTTCTTGTCTTTCATTTTGTCGTTCAGCTCTCCATCTTCATTCTCTTCGCTGCGATGATTGAGAGCGGTGTTGTCGCAGTCGTCTTGACGCTCGGTCTTCATTTCGTCATGTCGCTCCTCATCGGCTGGGTCGACCTCGATTGGATGCCATGGATGCTCGGTCCACTATCGAGTCAGGTGTTCTTGACAGAAGTGAATCTCGTGTGGCCGATTGTGACCGGAACCGTTGTCGTCATCCTATCCCTGTATATGGCGTCGAAACGACTTCGGTTCATGAGTCATACGGCGTAAACGTCTGACCTTACAAATGATTCATTTGCCACAGCTTCATCTTGGATAAATATGGGTATCTCTTCTGTATGCATACAGAGGAGGTCACATGAATGACATGGAAAAGAAGGGTCGGCATCGGTCTGTTAATCGGTGCAGTGTGGACGAGTCCACAGTTCGCGTCCGCTGAGGGTTCATTCCAACAGACGGAGGATGGCATCGTCTATACATCGAGTGACGGGACGGTGTTGACAGGGTGGCAAGTAATCGAGGGTCATACGTACTATCTGAATGAAGATGGTACCCTCCTCACAGGTTGGCAGGAAATCGAAGGTGCTACATATTATTTTGAGACAGACGGTCGACTCATCACGGGTCCCCATGCGGTCGACGGCACGACATACACATTTGACGAGAACGGGAAGCTACTCACCGGATGGCAAGAACGCGATGGTCTCGTCTATTATTACGACGAAACCGGTCAAGCCGTCACCGGCTTCCAGACAATCGAAGGCAAACGATATTACTTCAACGAGGACGGGGTCCGACTCTCGGGATGGCAACAGTTTGGTGACGCCAAACATTATTTCTTCCCAGACGGCACCATTCGTACAGGCATGTACACGATTGACGGCAAGAAATATTATTTGATGGAGCAAGGAAAGATGGCGACCGGATGGCAGACGATCAGCACACGACGCTATTATTTCGGGACTGACGGGGTACGTCGACAAGGTCTCACCCGAATCGGTGAAAAAGTGTATGGATTTCATCCCTACTATGGGTATCGCCTCGAAGGGTTGCATCGGATTAACAATCGTCACTACCTGTTCGGAAAATACGGCGATCGTAAGTATGGCCTTCAACAAATAAATGGTGTGATGTACGGCTTCCATCCGACCTATGGCTACCGACTAGAAGGTGTCTACACATTGAATGCACGCGTCTATTCGTTCGACCCATACGGACGTCGTGAGTACGGATTTCAAACGGTCGATGGGAAGAAGGTCGGATTCCACCCGACTTACGGATACCGCCTGAAAGGGAAATTCCGATTGGATGGAAAGACGTATCACTTCCATTCGACCGGTGTGCCGGAGAAAGGATGGAAATACACGACCCAGTACGAATATTATGATCCGGCCTTGACGAAAAAGACGGATTGGCAAGCCATCGACGGCAAATGGTATTATTTTGATACATACGGAAAGATGTATCAAAACCGTCGTGTCGGAAACGCCTCGTTCGATGCGCGTGGTGCCTATTCTCAGGCACTGTCCATCTATAAGATGAGCGTCCCACTTTATCGTCAGTTCCCGATGGGGTATCCGTCAGGCTGCGAGTTCTTCTCCCTCAAAATGGCACTTGAAGAAAAAGGGCGTGCCGTCAGCGCCTCGACCTTATATAACGAGATGCCAAAGAGTATGTGGAACGCTCGCTATGAGAACCGCTTATATCGGTGGGTCGACCCGAACGTCATGTTCACAGGAGATCCGAAAGGGACGCTCGGAAAATATAAGAACTATGGGATTTATCCAAAAGGCATGATTGAATTCGCCAGTAAGTATCGTCCGGTGAAAGACTTGTCCAATCAAGGGCTCGGCTCGATCGAACGCGAACTGTCGATGGGCAACCCGGTCATCGTCTGGGCGAGTGTCGACTTCAACAAACCATACGGCTACTTCAACTGGTATACCGCTTCGAACAAGAAGTTCACCGGCTACGTTAACTATCATGTCATGTTGGCAACCGGCTATGACAAGTCAAACTTGTATATCAACGACCCATATCGCGGTCGCTTGGTCATCCCTAAGTCAAAAGTGAGCGCCGTCATGAGCGCGACGGGATGGAAAGCGCTCGCGGTCAGATGAGTAAAAAGGAACGTGTCTTTCATCGAAGGACACGTTTTTTATGTCCGACTAGGAGAAAAGTATGAAATTAAGAAATATAAATTCCTATTTTTATGATTAAATATTGAAATTAAATTTCTGAATGGTACACTCCTGTTAAGAAATTGAAGCGCTTACATGAATCGAAGGAGGAGTTTCTGATGAAAAAGTGGATGGGTGGTATGGCTGCGTTGACGATTCTCACGACTTCCATCGTCTGGTTGGATGCCGATGCGAAGTCTGAACCGAAAAAACCAAAGGTCGAACTCGGGGTCGACCGGTTGATGGAAAACCCGGAAATCTTGAAAGGAAAACGGGTCGGACTAATCACGAATCCGACCGGGATCAACGCGGAGAGAACGAGCATCGTCGACCTATTTGACCAGTCCGATGACTTCGAGTTGACGGCATTGTACGGACCAGAGCATGGCGTTCGGGGAGATGCCCAAGCCGGATCGACGGTCAGTTCCTACATCGATGACGTGACGGGGTTGCCTGTATATAGCCTATATGGTGCCACGAAGAAACCGACTCCTGAGATGCTACAAGATGTCGACGTGCTCGTCTTTGACATCCAAGACGTCGGGACACGCTACTATACGTATATCTATACGATGGCGTATGCGATGGAAGCCGCTGCCGAGAACGGGATTCCGTTTGTCGTCCTCGACCGTCCGAACCCGCAAGGCGGGCTTCGCGTTGACGGTCCGGTGCTCGACCCGGATTACTCCAGTTTCATCGGTCTCTATCCGATTCCACTAAAGCATGGGATGACCGTCGGTGAACTCGCGCGACTGTTCAACACCGAGTATCAGATTCAAGCCGACCTTGAAGTCGTAAAAATGAAAGGTTGGAAGCGTTCGATGATGTATGAGGACACGGGACTCCCGTTCGTCATGCCGTCCCCGAACATGCCGACGACCGACACGGTCAATGTTTACCCTGCGACCGGATTGTTTGAAGGAACGAACTTATCCGAGGGGCGCGGGACGACGAAACCGTTTCAGCTGATCGGCGCGCCGTATATAAAAGCGCATGAATATGCGAATGAGCTGAACGGGCTCGACTTGCCAGGTGTCGCTTTCCGGGCTGCCTCGTTCACGCCGACGTTCTCAAAACACGCGGGCAAACTGACGCACGGGGTTGAGGTCTATGTCACTGATCCAGCTCGATTCGAATCGACAAGAACTGGGATTGCGATGATTCAAATGGCTCACAGCATGTATCCGGACGACTTCGAGTTTTTAGCGAATGACTTCATCACGAAATTGACAGGAAACGCCTACGTGAAAGATATGATTCTCGAAGGAGCTCCGCTTGAAGACATCCTGACGAAAATCGAGGACGAGCGGGACGCGTTTCTCCCAATTCGGAAAGAGTATTTACTGTATAAATGAAGCAAGGATGGGCTCACGAAGAGTCCATCCTTTTTGTAATGAAATGGTAAAACCAAAAATCACCCAAACGATATAGAATATAGGGAGTCCCACAAAAGGAGTCGATTCCATTGAAGAAGCATCTCTCTCTACTACTCACCATCATTCTGACACTCGGTGTGATCGGGTCGCCCTTCTCTATCAACCGCGTCCAAGCATATTATGAGACGTCGATCAACACGACCGGTTACGTGACCAACATCAGTCAACTCAACGTCCGACAGTCGCCTTCTTTGAGCGCGAAACGACTTGCACTCATTCCGCGAGACGGTTCGATGCGTGTCCGGACATCGTTCCAATTGGACGGTGTGCGCTGGTATAAGATTCAATGGGGCAGCGGCTACGCTTATCTGCCCGCCAAGTATGTCCGCTTGTCCACTGCTGAGGTGAAATTTACGAAACCGACGTACGTCAAACCGTCGAGCGTTTATTTAAAATCACGTCCGCTCACGACCTCTTCGAACGTCAAGTTCGTCCGGCAGGGTACAGAACTTGAGACCGTGTCATATCGCTATACCGGCACATCACGATGGTACAAGGTGCGCTACGGTTCATACACTGGGTACATCCTCGCCAATCATGTCAGTTTCACGTCGCCCGTCAACGTGTTGACTGAGACAAACAAAGAACGGAAGGCTGCCGGTCTCTCTCTTCTCGCCGCTTCGAGTGAGGCGAACCGTGTCGCCCAAGTCCGCGCCGATGAGATGGCGCGTACGGGTCAATTCTCGCACACGCTCAAGGAGAACGGTACACCCGGGGACACGTTAGACGCTTACGGCGTCTCGTATCGGGGCTGGGGGGAGAACATCTATAAAGGATCGAGCGACCCAGTCCGGGCGGTCGATGCATGGATGAACAGCAGCGGTCATCGCGCGAATATCTTGAATGCGAATTATACGCACCTCGGGATTGGCAAAGCGACCGATGCCCAAGGGTCGACCATCCATGTTCAAATCTTTTTGACGAAATAACCGCTGAAGGACAGTCACGTCGTGGCTGTCTTTTTTTCGCCAATTAAAAAAGCGGATTCGCATCCGCTCTCGAGCCTTACGCACTTCTTATATCTCATGCTCTTTCACGAGCACACGAAAACGCGGTCGGACGGTCAATTCGATTGACGTCACGGTCCGCTTTCGATCTTCAGCTAGGACGATCAATAACTCTGCGTGGTCTCGCCGGTCTTCTAAAATCTCGACCTTGCTGACGGTGCGGAGCAGTTGATAATATACGAGCTCCCCGTCCCCACCTTTAATATTGATTTCAAACTCGTGATAGCTCGGTGATATTTTAAAGTAGAACGTCTCCCCATGCTTATTCGTGAAACGAAAAATCGACTCATCATAATAGAACGGGAGTGTCGAATCCATTCGTTTCGGTTCGACTGTACAAAACGCAGAAAGCACGATTTCGTCCGGGAACAATGCCCCTTCTTGTTTATTGAATTGCCATCCTTTCATCCAAACCCCTCATTTCAACACTATAATTATCTGAATAATTAGATTATTGCACATTTCAAGTGTTCCGGACAGGTAAATTCGTGACAATCCTCGAACACCTTTGTGTAGAACGAGAAACATTTCACATGAGAAAGGAGTATTACGATGTCCATTATCTCGCTCGACCATGTCACGAAACGGTTCGGGGATACGATTGCCTTGAACGACCTCACTCTGAAAGTGGAAGAAGGCGAACTCTTCGGGTTGCTCGGACCGAATGGTGCCGGGAAGACGACCGCCATTTCGGTCATGTTGAATCTGTACGAGGCGGACTCCGGTTCGATTCACATTTTTGGAAAAGCGATGCCAAAAGACGAACTGGCCATCAAACGCCGCGTGGGGATCGTGCCGCAACACGTCTCCGTCTATGACCAGCTGACCGTCTATGAGAACATCCAATTTTTTGCGGAGCTGTATGGATTCAGTCCGAAAGAAGCGAAACAAAAGACCGAGGCTGCGCTCCACTTCGTCGAACTCGATGCCCATCAAAAGAAACGTCCGCCCGAACTGTCCGGCGGTCTCCTCCGTCGCCTCAATATCGCCTGTGGCATCGTCCATGAACCCGAACTCATCTTCATGGATGAACCGACCGTCGCCATCGACCCGCAGTCGCGAAATACCATTTTAGAGAACATCCGCGAACTGAATCGCCGCGGTGCCACCATCATCTATACATCTCATTACATGGAAGAAGTCGAACTCCTCTGCGACCGAATCGCCATCGTTGATGAAGGAAGGATCATCGCAGAAGGAACACAGGACGAATTGAAAGACCGTGTCATGACACTCGAGACGGCCCGGATCAAAGTCGATGCGCTCACACCAAATTTGCTCGAACGTCTCGACGCACTCGAACACGTTCAAAAAGTAGAGTATGAAGAACCGTATATCGAGGTGTCGTTAGACAAAGACACGCCGCTTGCCCCGCTCCTTGAGACGCTCCATCAAGAACGCGTCCACTTCACCTCCATCACGGTCGACCGCCCTTCCCTCAATACCGTCTTTTTGGCATTGACGGGGAAGACGCTCCGGGAATAGGAGGGACGTCATGTGGACTTTCATCAAATATGATGTGAAACAGCGGCTTCGGGATCGTGCCACCCTCTTTTGGATGCTCATCTTTCCGCTCATCCTCATTTTCGGACTCGGGACGATGCTGTCGGCCGTCTTCAGTGACACGTTCAAACTTCCGGTCACGAACGTCGCCTACGTCGAATCGTCGACCTACCAGTATCGAGCACCGCTCGAGGCTTTTTTAAATGAGGAAGACATTCAAGCCTTCATCCGACTTGTCCCATACGTTGACCTCCAATCTGCCGAACAAGGTGTGAACGATGGCGATGCCGATGTCATCTTGCAACTCGATGGACCTGACATCACACTCTTCTATGAGGAACCGACGACGGTCGAGTTCGACGTCCTCGATGCCATCCTCGGTCAGTATACAGCCGTCGCCAATCAACAGATTACGCTCGCGGAAGCAGGCGTGTCGGCCCCATATGTGAATGAGGCTTGGCTCGATACGGAAAGTGTCGACTTGGCAGGACGTACCCCGACCTCGCTCGAGTATTTCACCGTCACGATTTCAATCATGACAGCATTGTTCGGGTCGTTTTATATCACATCGATGGCACGAGAAGAGCAACCGAATACAGGCAGTTACTTACGCATCCAAGCGGCCCCAGTCCGAACGGTTCAATATCGACTTGCGCGGACGTTCAGTCGCTACGTCATCATCTTGTTGCAGCTTATCCTCTTGTTTTGGTTCAGCCACTTCGTCTATCGCACATTCGACTTGGCGAACGTACAGTTCGGCTATCTGATTCTGTCTTGGCTCGCCTTGACCGCGTACGGGGTCGCCATCGGATTCCTGATTGTCAACTTGCCGAAGTTGAGCGCGACGACAAAGGATGCGATCGTCAACGGATTCGTCGCCATCCTCATGATCTTATCCGGTGGCTATGTCCCCGGTTTTGACCAAGTGACGCTGAACTATGCGCCGTGGGCTGCCTACGTGTTCATGCCGATTTTCATGCGGGACGGAATGCTAGCCGTCCTCCTACGTGAAGGTGACATGAATCTGTATTGGCAAAGTCTCGGATTGCTTGGGATTCATCTCCTCATCTTGATCGCATTCAGCTACATTCTCTCGAAAGGGGTGAAGCGTCATGGTACTCATTAGACATGTGGCCAAACGGATGCTTCGAAAGAAAGGGCTGTGGGTGTTCACCTTCGTGTCGATGTTCGGTTTCGCGCTCATCCTCTCCTTCGTCGGTGGAACGTCCAGTTTGAACGCATCCATCGGGATTGTCGACCGGGACGGTGGACTTCTCGCCGAACGCCTCATTGACGAGGCCGAACGGTTTGGTCGGGTCACGTTGCTCGAGTCGAACACGGATGATGTCTTGTTAGAAGGAGAAGATATCGTCCTCATCATTCCTGATGACTTCACGGAACAGGCGTTCACAGGAGAGATGCCTCGCCTTTCCTTCTCTGCAATCGCCGGGAGTGATGCCTCGTTGATCGAGCAGGCACTGAACGGTCATCTGTCCCGCGAACGCCAACTGCTCGAAGCGAGCGGCTACGATAGAGCGACGTTCGAACAGCTCGCGTCAAAAGAGACGTCGAACGGTTACTCACTTTCAAGTGAACCGTTCCAGGAAAGTGTCGCCACGACCGCCCGAACACAGGCCTTCTTCGGTCTGTTGTCGTTCATCATGATGTCGACCTTTCTCCAGTTCATTCCTATGTTTGTCGCGGATGATCGGGACGAGAAGATCTATGCGCGATTGTTCGCCTCACCGGTGACACCAAGGCGTTACTTCGCCTCCCTGCTACTAGCCTTTTATCTCGTCGGCTTCATCTACGTGATGCTGTTGATTGGCGTGAGCCTCGCTTTATACGGTCAAGATGTATGGATACATCTCCCGACCGTGTTCGCCTTGTTTTCTTCCTATCTGCTCGTCTGTCTAGCCCTCGGTGGCCTCATCGCCGTGTTTGCGACGAATCGGGAGAAGGCGAACATCTTTCAAATCTCGGTCACGATGGCATCCGCCATCACCGGCGGGGCGTTCATCAGCCTTCTCTGGTTGCCGGATTCATTGAAACTTGTCGGTCGTTTCCTGCCGACCTATTGGTTGAATAACGGTGTCATCACGATGTATGAGGGACAGTTCCCGTATCTCTCCATCCTTGTCATGATTGGCATGACCGGAGTCGTCTTCCTCCTCACCATCCTCGTGTTGAAGAAACGACCCCTGACCGTCTAATACAAAAGCGAGTCCCCCATATTCAGGAGGACTCGCTTTTTATTGTTGAAGTGTCGGTACGACTTTTTCAAAGAAGACGTCGACGAGAGATGGGTCAAACTGTTTGCCCGCCTCTTGTGAGATGATGGCGAGTGCCTCGTCAATCGTCTTCGCCTGTCGATACGGTCGCCCCGTCACCATGACATCGAACGTATCCGCAATTGCGATGATTCGTGAAGCAAGAGGGATCTCAAAATCTTGTAGCCCTTTCGGATAGCCTTTCCCGTCCCATCGTTCATGGTGCGCCAAGACAATTTCCGATAAGGCGACATATTCGGGTACGGTACTTAAAATATTGTAACTGATTTCCGGGTGGCGTTTGATTTCATACCATTCCGATTCGGTCAGCGCGCCCGGTTTATCCAAAATATCGTTGCTGATTGCCACTTTTCCTATGTCATGGAGAATAGCGGCCGTTCGAATCTCATTCACTTCAGCATTCGTGAAGCCCATCGCTTCTGCCAGTTGCCCCGCTAAATTGGCGACTCGTTGAGAATGCGCTTCTTCTCGTGGAATCTTCTCATACAGCGTGCGCATGATGATTTGAATGGAATGGTGGCGTCGACTCTGCTTTTCAGAAACCTTGTGGTGATACATCCGATCTTCCGCTAAATTGAACACCTCGGTCAATTCGACATTCGAGTCATGTTTGACCGCTTCACCGAATGATGCGGAAATCGGTAATCCTTCAACCGTCTGCTCGTGGAAGAGACGACCGAGACGATCCGACAGCTGTTTCGCCTCATCGAGCGTCGTATTCGGAGAGATCACGACGAACTCATCGCCTCCGACTCGTGCCACTTCATCTTTCGCGCGCAATTCATTTCGCAAAATATTCGCCGCTTCGACGAGCAGCTGGTCTCCGACCAAGTGTCCGAACGCATCGTTCGTGAGCTTCAACCCGTTGATATCGATGACGATGAGTGTGAGCGGATAAAAGTGGTCATCATCATAGCGCTCCAACGCCTCTTCAAAGTAACGCCGGTTTTTAATGCCCGTCAATTGATCGTGGTAACTGAGATACTCAATCTCTTTCTCATATGTTTTCTTCTCCGTGACATCTCCGATATAACCGTGCCACAACACGTGACCATCCGCTATCTTTTCCGGACGGGATGATCCTAAAATCCAGACGGTTCGTCCGTCCTCGGTCAAGACGCGAAACTCAGCATCCCAAATCGTCAAGTTGCGATAGGACTCATCAATCGACTGCATGACAAGCGGATAATCATCCGGGTGCATCCGTCGGAAGACAAGACTCGCGTCCGTCTGTACCTCTTCTGCCGAAATCCCCAGCATATCTTCAAAGCCTCGGCTAAAGAATGGGAAGTTGAAACTTCCATCAGGCAATAATTCGAATTGATAGATGGCACCCGGGATTTGATCGGACAATTTCGTCAAAAGCCGATCTCGGTCTGCCAACTTTTCTTCTAACTGAACTCGGTCCGTCACGTCTTTCGCGACCGCATAAATATAATTCCCTTGAAGTTTGCAATGCCACTCGATCGATCGATACGTATCGTCGATCGTCCGGAAACGGTTGATGAAGCGGAACAACTCACCACGTTCCTCAAGTTCCATAAACGCCGCTTCCGTGATGGTATCATCATCCGGGTGAACTAGACTAAGAAAGTCGATATTCTCCAGCTCATCAAGTGAAAACCCTAAAATTCGTTCCCATGCATCATTCAAATGGAGCACTTGTCGTGTGTTGAAGGCCATGATGCACTCCAAATCGAGGGTCGCGAATCCACCGAACATCGATTTTTTCGTCTCTCCGATTTGATGATCGGCTTTCGTCAATTGCTCAAGGACGTGGACGAGATATAACTCCACCAGCCCGAGCCGATTGGCAACCTTCCCTTTTTCCATCACAATCGTCAAGTCTCCGTATAAAATACCGTCCTTCTCGATTTTGAAGAGAACGACTTCTCCAAGCGAGAAGATTCGAAGTAGATTTTTGACGAGACGCGTTGGAAGCGCACCATCAATAAGTGGACCAATCCCATCAAATACACGAGGATTTGAATGTTTGAATAGGTCGCGTCGCTGATCCGTCATCGGCCATTTCCTTCCGACCGGATGAAATCCAAGGATGTCGAGACTTCTCTCTAACATCTCATCCATGCCCGATAATGCCACTGTCGTATACGATTCGCCATCCTCTTCCATCAAATTGAGTGCGACCGCCTTCGCTCCGGTGAAGTCACGGATTTGGTCAAGAAATTGTTGATTCATCAACAAGTCACTTCCGGTTGAGACGAAGCGATGCGATACGTTAACGAGTTGTTTTAACGCATTGTTCTCTTGAACGTGTGGCGTGATGTCGTGGAACATGACGGACACAAATCCTGTTCGTTGGCTAAACACGGACATCTCGAACCAACATTTATTACGACGGGAATAGTGTTCAAACGTCACGGTACCCCCATCACTGACGACACGTGCCACTTGAATCATCCATTCTCGCTCACTATATTCAAAGTCTTTTAGGGCGCTTGACACTTTTTTTCCGATGAAGTGTTTTCGCTTCCCTTTCATAATCTTCTCAAAGGCAGGATTCACTTCAAAGAATTCATAGTCAACCGGCTCCGAAGCGTCGTCGTAAATCACTTTAAACTCGACGTAGCCTTGGGGCATATAACGCAACAATGTATCGTATGAAGAATGAATGGGGTTTGTCACGTCACTTCCTCCTCAGCAAATAAAATCTCAATTTAGTTTACCTCATTTGTGATAGATTCCCTATTTTTTCCGAACTCATTCCCAACTTTTTATTTAAAGTTTTCGTAAACTGCATGCTCTTCCCTTGCCTCTCTCTCTCACCCTTTGCTAGACTGATTTCGAAAACCGATATCGAATTTCGATATTAAGGAGATGACACGTATGGAAGACCGCGTCTTGCGGAAGCTGTTTCTCGGATTCATCCACATCCACATTTTGCACCACGCCGCGGAACACCCCGTGTACGGAGCATGGATGGTCGATGAGCTTCGGGAGCACGGGTACGAAATCAGCGCCGGGACGCTCTACCCGATCTTGCACGGGATGGAGAAAGACGGGCTCTTGATTCGTGAAAACGAGACGGTCGATGGACACGTTCGCAAAAACTACGTGACGACCGAAAAAGGACTTTCTGTGTTGGCGGAAGCCCGTCAAAAGGCATACGAGTTATTCAAAGAAATTAAGGAGTGAAGATATGACGACAGAACGTGTGACGTTTAAAACGTTACTAGAGATTTTATTCGTTTCAACGAGGCTCGGTCTCACCTCATTCGGTGGGCCGGTCGCCCACCTCGGTTACTTCCACGAGGAATATGTGAGACGACGCAAATGGATGGATGAGAAAGCTTACGCCGACCTCGTCGCCTTATGCCAATTCTTGCCCGGACCGGCGAGTTCACAGGTCGGGATCGGGATTGGGATTGTCCGCGGTGGCATATTAGGTGGGATCACTTCATTTATCGGCTTCACAACGCCGTCGGTCGTTGCCCTCATCCTATTCGCTTTAATGTTATCCGGACTCGACGTCTCCGATGCAGGCTGGTTATACGGCTTGAAAGTCGTCGCCGTCGCTATCGTCGCCCATGCCATCTTAGGGATGGCGAGTAAACTGACACCTGATACAAAGACACGAACGATTGCCTTTTTTGCCTTGGCAGGCGTCCTACTCTGGCAAACGACGTTCAGTCAGGTATTGTTCATCCTCCTCGCGGCCCTCGCAGGATTCCTGTTGTTCAAGCCGGACCGCCTCGATACGAAATCGAGTGCGTTCCCGATTTCGAAACGTCTCGGGGCCGTCTTGTTGTCGATTTTCGGGGCACTTCTCGTCATCTTACCGATTTTACGGGAGACGTTTGAGAATCAGACGATTGCCTTGTTCGATAGCTTTTACCGGGCCGGTGCCCTCGTCTTCGGCGGCGGACATGTAGTCTTGCCACTACTAGAACGAGAACTTGTACCAGCTGGTTTCTTGAGTGAAGAAGCCTTCCTTGCAGGATACGGTGCCGCTCAGGCCGTTCCTGGTCCGCTTTTCACGTTCGCTTCTTATCTTGGAACGGTGATTAACGGTGTGCCGGGTGGTATCCTTGCGACGGTTGCGATTTTCTTGCCGGCCTTCTTGCTCATCCTCGGGGCACTTCCGTTTTGGGACGCGCTCCGTCACAACCCGAAAGTCGCCGGTGCCCTCATCGGTGTCAACGCAGCGGTCGTTGGGATTTTGATTGCGGCATTCTACAGCCCGATCTTCACGAGTACCGTCAACGGTGCGGTCGACTTCGTGTTCGCTGCCTTCCTGTTCGTGATGATCGCTTATTGGAAGTTACCACCGTGGTCACTCGTCATCGCCGGGGTACTCGGTGGGACGTTGATTAATCTGATGTAAAGTGCAAGGGACCTCGTGTCCCTTTTTTTATTGGATTTTTACGTCATTTGATTGTTAATCTTTTGAAACCATTCCCTCCTCCACGCTCGTTATACTGAAGAATGGATTCAAAAATAAGGGAAATGTCCGCTTTACTAGAAAGGAAGTGGGGGCATGCAACCACTCAAACATACAACGTATATGCCTGGTCTCGACGGCTTGCGCACGTTCGCCGTCTTGGCTGTGATTTTATATCATTTAAATGTACCTTACATACCCGGGGGATTCCTCGGTGTCGATGTCTTCTTCGTCCTGTCCGGTTACTTGATTACCGGGATCTTGATTCGCGAATGGACGAAGACCGGCACAATCGATTTGAAAAAGTTCTACCTCGCGCGTTTCCGTCGTTTGTTGCCGGCACTCGTCTTGATGCTGTCGGTCGTGATGACGTATGTGACTCTGTTTGACCGCTCCTTGCTCGATACGGTGCGCCAAGATTCACTGGCGGCACTCGCCTATGTGAACAACTGGTGGTATATCTTTCACGAAGTTTCCTACTTCGAGAGTTTCGGAAAGCCATCACCGCTTCAAAATTTATGGTCTCTCTCCATCGAAGAACAGTTTTATGCGTTCTGGCCGTTGCTCCTACTCGTCGGTCTCGCGTTCCGGAAGCGATTGCTTCAACTGCTCGCTGCGCTTCTATTCGTCTCCGCCGCCTGGATGGCGTTCCGATATGTCCCGGAAGCCGATCCGAGCCGCGTCTACTACGGGACCGACACGCGATTGTTCGGTCTGCTCATGGGAGCCGTCCTCGCCTTCGGTTGGCGTCCGGACACGTTTAAAGAAACGATCCCGAATATCGGACGCCACATTTTGAACTGGACCGGCGCCGTTTCGCTCATCGTCATCGTCGGGATCATCAGTAACGTCAACGCCTACGATACATTCCTCTATTATGGAGGTTTCTTGCTCGTCTCTTTCCTATCCGCCCTATTGATTGCCGCTGTCGCCCATCCGGCGACCATTTGGTCACGACTGTTTGGAAGCGTTTGGCTTCGCGTGATCGGTACACGGACGTATGGGATTTACTTGTGGCACTATCCGGTCATCATTCTATCGACACCGCTCGATCGACTCGGGACGTTCTCGCCACTTCTTTCCGTCGGGCAAGTGGCGTTGACGCTTTTGATCGCCGAGTTGTCGTATCGCTTCGTCGAGACACCGATTCGTCGAAACGGATTCAAACAAGCGTTCCGTCAGCTCGTCTCAACACCGACGCACCCAAACGCACGCTTTGCCGCCACGGCATGTGCGACCGCGCTCTCACTCGTTCTCGTTGGGAATTTGACCATCCTGGCGTTCTCTGAGTCGAAGCCGGTCGAAGATGAAATTCCTGTCGTGAAAGTACCGATACCAAAAGATGAGACAAAGGACGTTCCGAACGAACCGGAATCCAAGGAGACAGAGGAAGTCCCGTCTGAAGATCAACCGACAGAAGAAAACAAAGCACCAACTGAAAAACCAGAAGAACGAACATGTCCACCGGCTCTCGCGATTGGCGACTCGGTCATGCTCGGATTGAACGAATATTTGGCAGATGCTTTCCCGAATATGAAAATCGATGCCCAAATCGGACGTCAAGTTCGCGATGCGATTCCAGTTGCCTCTCAGTACCAATCGTATAATGCTTCAGGTCACGTCGTGTTCCTCCATCTCGGAACGAACGGTGCCTTCAAAATGGAGCAACTCGAGACGTTGCTCAAGCAGTTCGAACGAGCAGATGAAATCTATTTGATCAACACACGTGTCCCACGTCCATGGGAGAGTGAGGTCAATAAAAAACTCGCTCGGGCCAGTGAGCTTCATGAGAACGTGTCCCTCATCGATTGGCATGAACGCTCAATCGGAAAGGAAGCGTACTTCGAAAGTGACGGGGTCCATTTAAATATTAAGGGCGCCGAAGCGTTTGGCCACGTACTGAACGAAGAAATCGGCTGTCAACCAAACTAGGCTCTTGCGAGTGCAAGAGCCTAGTTTTTAATTGACTCAAATACATAATCCCTCATTTCAGAACTCTTATGAAAGAGGTAAAATAATACTAAAAAATGGAAAGAGTGATTACTATGAATAAATGCACAGCATGCGGAGCGACTCTGAAGCGAGGGCAATCCCACTGTTCGCAATGTGGCACGAAAATCGAAACGTCATCGACCCGACTTCCCCTTTGGAAGTGGGCCGTCCCGCTCGCCCTTGTGGCCGTGATCGGATTAGGGGTATGGTTATGGTCGGAATGGAACGAACCACTCGCCTCAAAAGAGACGACGACAGCAAAAGATGTACAACAATCGTTCTCTGCTTCGACGGAGGAAGAAGAATCAGAAAAAGCTTCTGAAGTCGAAGAGGACGCCGCTCTCCCGGATACCGAAGCAGAAACGGGTGTGTTCTATGAACCAGTTTCCTATGACGAAATCGATCGGTTTATGTATTCTTTTATCGACGCTTTCACCAGTGCGACTTATTCAACGGATACATCCGAAGTCGAAACATTCCTTGCTGAGGGATCAACGTTCCAGTCACAGACATTAGATTACTTGAACAACACGCTCTTCGTCAAAGGCATCAAAGAAGACCACATATACACAGAAGTCATCTCTATTCAAGTGAACGGTGAAGATCGTGACTCGATTGAAGATGATGAAACCGCGACCGTCACCACGAATGAAGAGTACCGTATCATCAAAGAGGACGACTCTAGTGTGAGAGCGACATTCGAAACGACGTATGCAGTCCGGTATGAGGATGGCGACATGAAGATTGTGCAAAACCTTGGCTCCAATGAATTATCACGGGAAGAAGAATATTGAAAACAAGCACGGACAGTAGGCTGTCCGTGCTTGTTTCGCTTAGTTGATATTCAATTTTCTCATTCCCCAACCAAGGAGCGCCCCCATCGTGATCAAGACGAGCGCAATGAACGTTCCTGCGATACTCAGTCCGTCCGTGGCAACGCCTAAAATCCGAACACCGTTCAACTCAACGAACATGCCGTTATTCAAGAACCACTGCCAGACGATGAATGCAAGGAGTGCCGGAGCCACAAACCAGATTCCTGCCTGCCATGAGTGAACATGCCCCTTAGCGAACATAGCATAAATCACGACATTCAAGACTAATAATATCAGCAACCAGGAGAAGACACCGTCCTTGTACAACGCTTCAGAACGCGTTTCATCATTTGCGAGATCCGCCTCATACATTTCGGTCAACGTCCCAAAAATCATCGGTGAGACGGTGATCATATCGACAGGCTTGCCAATTGAATTGGCCGGTCCTTCGGTATCGGAGAATGATTGCCACAAGACATCCTCTACCCCACCAAATCCTTCGCTTACTGTTTCAATTGAATTCGCAATTTTTTCTGGGGCGGTCTCCCCAAACAACGACATGCCAATTTCATAAGAACCTAATGGAGATTGAAGTGAGAGTGCTTGCTCTCCTCCATGTCCGATGGTCTGCCAATTCATACTCGCCGCTTGTCCAGTCAAATACAGCATTTCTTCGCTGTCGATAAACTCGAGGCGTTCTCCCTCATCGATTTTACTGAGTTGAAGACCAAAGTAACCAATACCGACGAACGTCGATACGAGTGTGACGGTCAATAACGCACGAACGCCTTGTTGCGCAATCTTCCACTCTCCCTGGAACGGCATCGTAATCAAATAAGCCAACCCGAGAGCAAAGAGGACCATCAAGGTTGTCGCCGCAATGGTTTTGATCCATGCGACTTCAAAGAGTGGTGGATGAAAAGCGAAGGCGTAAATCAATCCATACCCGACGAGAACCGTCACCATGAATCCCGCCATACGACTGAGCACATCGCTCAACGTCGATGTCTGTCGAATCAAGACATACACAACGGCAATCATCAAGAATATTCCACCATACATCATGAAGTAGTTTCCAAATTGAGCATCCACAGCCCCTTCGATTCGCAAGAAATCTCCAATCCCTGCACCGAGACTCGCGATAAACTGATTCACCTGTTCTGTCGTGACGGACCAGTACACTTTTGCACCGATGAGAAAAGCGAGGAACATCGTTGCATTAAACGACGAAATGTTAATTTCGAGTTCATCGGCAAGTGATGGAATGGCCTCCGCCGGTAGCATCGCGACCAGACTTCCTGCAATCAACAGAAGAACGAGTAAGAATCCAAGACCGAACAACGATCCGCGTACCACGTCTGTCTGATTGATACGTAATGACCGGAGCGATTCAGTTGAAAAGGACAACTTCATTGTGCCGTCTCGTTTTCCGGCAACTCGTCTCAATTGTGACATCACTTGTGTCCCGGTCGCGGCGACCGTACGAAGTGACTCTTCCATCCGATTGACACTTGTCGACGGTTCGAGTGCCGTTTGGCCGCAAGCATGACAATATAATTCATGCGCTGCCCTAGCATTGCCACAACTCGTACAAAATTGACCGGTCGATACGTCAAAACGATACGACGTATCTGTCCCTTCTAGTTGGACACCGTCCCGTTCACAATATTGATTGTGGTCCTCATTTGCATGACCACATTGGTGACAATACCTCATGCAGTCACCTCCATCTTCCCTCCACAGCATGCACAATACGATGCATCAAGCGGTTGTGGGGAACCACAAGAATTGCATGCTTGTTTCGGACGGACGTCCGGTTGCGGGACCGGTGTACCACATGAACCACAGAATTTTGCATCCTTATCGAGCGATGCGTCACACGATGTACAGCGATGTGGTTTGAGCGCTTCTTGCATATCTCGGATGCGCCGGCTCGCCTCATAGATGAGGACATCCTGTTCCATAATCTTCGCCACTTCTTCCGAACGTCCTTGCTGCATCAATTGACGATACTGCTGTTGTCCGAGTTCAAGAAGCAATTGCCCCCGAGCCTTTTTTGATTTTTCCATTCGAGCCTGTAAGTCCTTGATACTCTCCGCTGTATCTAATAGCGCAGACTGTTGTTGCCACATTGTCATGTTCATCTCTCCTATTCTAAATATGTCGCTTCTACGATATGATACGTTCCATCATCATATGGTTCGGCGATGACATAGCGAAACCTTGATTTCACTAAACGTTGAGGCGCGTCTTCTTCGCCATCCGTCATAAATTGACTGTTAATACCAATGACCGCTTCCGTCTCAATCGCCATCTTTTTATTCCATGTCGTAAGTTTCGTTTTTTGGTTAATCACTTCTACCCCATCGAACGAGCCATACCATTCCTGGTTTTCTGATTGCATGATGTCATAAGTTTTTTGTTGTTTGGCCAAGTAAGCCTCATCCGTGACAACCGTCAATGCACTCAAGTCCTCGTAATACATGAAGTTCACCCATTCTTCGGCGTGACGCGTGATGATGTCCTCTGTGAACCCAATTGTGTCAGCATTCACTTGCGGGTCAAACTTGACCGGCTTACTACCCGGCTTAGCGAGAACCTGTTTGGATTCTACCGTCCCCCATGGCATGTCAATATAAGTACTCAACGTTACGCCTTGTTTCGGAACGGGTCCGTATGTCTTCCATTCTCCAATCGTTTTGCCTGAATCTTCCCCATTCACAATCAACGGAGCGTCTTCGTAGGTTTGATCTAGCTCGACACTCAATCCTTTGAACGCGACCATGAACGGTTCATCTGAATTGGACGACTCCAGACTATTGAACGTTTTGACCGCTTGATCTTGTCCATATTGACCATCGTATTTCACAGCGACTTCGACCATACCGGGAAACGCATCCCGAATGACGACTTGATCTCCTTCAGAAGCCAGTTTTTCTTTCCCATATGGGTCAGGCAAAGACACTGTGATGGCATCAAAGTTACTCGACACATACATCGTCTGAGGAATCAACTCAAGACCATATCGCTTGAATACACCGTACGATTTGCCGATTTCCCGTAAACGAAGCGGAAGTCCCTCATTCGATGCTCCGATGGAACGACTAGCACGGTCTAAATAGTCCACTGTCGATTCCATCAATTCCGCTTGGCTCAGTCCTGTCAATAAGTCCGTTGCCTGGGCCTCTGTCACGTCTGCTTCCTTGAGTCGTAATAACGGGGCGAGTGCCTTGGCATCCTCACTCGTGATAGCTTTGCGAATCTGTTCGATTTGTTTTTCAGGGGTATACATGAATTGATAAAATCCAAAATATGTCGCACCTGCAATCAATAATAAAGATAATACCGTAATCAATAAGCCTTTTCCGACTCGTTTTTTGGAAGATGGGATCTTCGTTTCAACGGGTGGTGTCGGTTTCACTTCTTCCATTGAAGCCATTGTTTCCACCTTCGTGCCGCAATTTGGGCAGAACTGTTGCGTAGTACTCAGTTCTTTTGAACAATTTGGACAGTTCATAATTCACCTCTCTATAGCATAATACGAGTTATCTTACCATATTTTATATAAGTATACCGTTATTTATTTACAATAAAAGTAAATGAAAAAGAGTAGAATTATCTACTCTTTCCTCGTCCATGTTCGATTAAATACGTAACGTCCCAACAACTTCACATACGCCAACATTTCACGAATCATATATCGCCCTTTCGCAAGCGGTGGGGTCGGTGCATACAAAGCATCACTCTCGAGCTGAAAGTACAGTCTCGCAATCAGACGAGCGCGCGGCACATGAAAATCATTTGTCACGATTGTCACACCGGACGCTCCGTCCCAAATTGAGCGGCTATGCTCAAAGTTCTCGATTGTCGACGTCGATGTCGCTTCCACATGAATCCGTGTTGCATCGATTCCTTGCGCCATCAGTTCTCGTTCAATGACACGCGCCTCCGCCATCCCTTCATCTGGTCCCTGTCCACCTGTTGCGATCAGTTCGACATGAGGATGTGCCTTCGCATAGGCGGCCGCTACGTCAATTCGATGTTGGAGCGCGCGGGACGGTCGAGTCCCATTCACTTTCGCCCCAAGGATGATGACAAACCGGTATGTACCAGTCGCGTTCTTTCTCATATTGTCACCTCATATTCGTCCATTCTCTTTTAACCATACTTAATCAAGAGAAAGATTGCACGAATCCATTCTTTTTACAAATTATAGTCAGTGTTTTGGGATATATATGAAATAAAATTACCAAATAACCATAAAATGTTTTAAGATAAAGGAGGTAAGACTTTTTGAGGGAGGACTGGTGACCCATGACAGATTCAGATAAATGGTTATCCACCCGCTTCTTGTATACACGCGATGCACGATTGTTTGCAGAAATCGAAGTCGTCGAGCTCGACCCATCTCACTTTAAGTTTGTGATTCATCCGACACCGCTTGGCGCCGGGGAATCTCCTTATATGCGACAAGGTCCCCTCGACTCAGACCATCTCCCCTCTGCATTTTCTGATGTGAGCCGTGTGTATACGAGACAGCTGGATTGCTTACGTGCAGCGACACGTCTCGTCTCTTCGATTGGACCAGCTCGCTTCACAACACATTGACTAAAAGAACGGAGTCGCATGATGCGACTCCGTTTTTTGTTATCGTTTCGATAATTTGACGATAAATGGAATCGGTTGATCGATTCCTTCATATTTCGCTCGCAAGACAACGATATGCTCTTGGTCATCTCGTTGGATGGTAACATTGGATCCTTGAATCGTCACGAGATCCGGGTGTGAACTCTCCCAATTCGTGATGCTCTTCGCCCCGATTCCAAGTAAACCTCCATACTGCGTTGGCAGAGTTGCTGTTTGCGCATTACCCGTCAATGCGCTCACAACTGGATTCAAAAGGGTTCCAAGCGAATCGAGCAACCCACCGAGTAACCCCGTATCGACATCTTGTGTGGACATATTGATGATTTGATTTGTACTAGCATTGCTGACGGTCAAGGTAAATGGCGTGACCACATCATTTTCCCGAACGTCCCCCGTACTCGTCATCAGTGCCGGGTTACTTGAGGTCCATGTGAGCGGAGTACCATTCAAGCTCGTTGGTAACGACAAATCAAATACCGGATACAGCGTCCCGAATGACGACTTAACTTTCGTCACATCGTCTGCTAATACCAACTGAACATTCGCTGCAACCGACCCACTAAACGTCTTCGTCCGAGTCAATCCGTTCTTTGTGACCGAAGCCGTCAGGATGAACGATTTCACATCGGTCGGATCTTGTTCAATCACCCCGGTGTTCGAGATGACACCCGGTTGATTCGAGGACCAACTGACATTGATTCCGTTTGATGCGGACGGAAGTGAGATGTTGGTCGACAGGTTAATGAGATTACCAAGGTTGATGGCATTTAAAGCCGCATCGAGCTCGGCTGTCAACAACGCATCATCTTTTGGTACAAGCAAATTCGAGAAGGTACGTGATTTCGTCACACCGTCCTTCGTCGCATTGACCGTAATCGACACCGTTTGATCCGTCGTGCCACGTGTGACAACCCCACTGTTCGAGACGACCGCTGGATTCGATGAGGACAGCGTCGTTGTACCACCAGTGAATGGCGGTAGGACAATGTTCGATGTGAGTGGACTTGTAATCGACAGTGCTGCCAAGTAGTCATCTACTTCCCCTTCAGCCCCGCCTTCTTTCTTCGGTACAAGTAAACCGAGGAAAATTTTCGTTTTCGTGACCCCATCTTTTGTCACTGTGACGACGAGCGAAACGGATTGGTCCGTCGTACCTCGTGTGACAATCCCACTGTTTGTAATAACCGCTTGATTCGAAGACGTCAAGGTCACCGTCGCCCCAGCAAGAGGTGGGAGTGTGATATTTGAAGTCACTGGGCTTGAGATGACCAGTCGATTCAAGTAATCATCAATGATACTGTCCGCCGATGAATCTTTTTTCGGTACGAGGATATTCGGGAAGGACTTCGTACGCGTCACCGCTCCCTTCGTTGCCCGTACGGTCAAATTGACATACATGTCTTGATTTCCTCTCGTAACGACACCAGAAGTGGAGACGACTGATGGATTGCTCGATTCAATCGAGAAGACGACACCCGGATAGGACGGCAATTCGATATTCTTCGTGAGCGGGTTATCGATTTGAATGCTGTTGAGCCAGAGGTCGAGCTCTTCTTCGTCCGTCTGGGAGCGCTTCGGAATCAAAATGTTATTGTAGGTGATTGATTCCGTGATGTCCCCACGTTTCGCTTGAATCGTGAACGTCACAAGTTCATCATTCGTTCCGCGCGTCACTTTACCAGTACTCGACAAAGCCGACTTGTTTGAATCAATCGAGAATGTCACACCGTCAATTTGCGGGAAGACGATGTCATTCAACAACGGATTCGCCACTTGGATATTCAATAATAGACCTTTTAATAGATTGCGAATATCCGATTCCGAATCACCCGGAACCTGTCCGCCTTTTAATGTAACGACCACCGGTGATGTCCGCTTGACGCCCGACTGGACATACATATTATAGGACGCAGGTTTGAGCGGTAGAGATGCCACTTTGTAAGAACCATCTTGTTCAGGATAAATCAACTTTTTATACTGTACTTTGGTTTCTCTGTTTTCAGCAATCAAGTAGTGACGTACGCCTCGAGCCGGATAATGAATTTTACCTACGGCCTGAATCTGTTCATTGTTCGTCAAAATGGAAAAAACGGGTTGGGTCAAATGAACATCTCGCACCACAAGCTTCGCTTTTCCACTGAAGTATAAGTTTAATCCACGAGCTTTATAGCTGACCATTCTTGTTCCTAGCTTACTTGTGTATGCTGGGCCCCACTCCAATGGATAAGTGGAACGCTGACCATTTGCAAAATAAGCAGTTAATTTGGTCGGCAAATTCGCCTTTTGACCTTTTCCGACCGCACGAATGATTGGCGTTGAAACCTTGATCGGATAGTTCTTCACTCTCACATACCAGGTCGTTTTCTTGTTCGTGCCTTGAACGCTTCCAACGATTCGTTGAGTTCGATTCAAGTACTCTTTTTGAAAACTGACTTTCGACCATTTCACTGAACGATAAGCGTACCGCCCGTTAGATAATTTGACTTTCACACTTTTTGGATAAGTAAATTTCTTAACCGCATACGTAACTCCTCCATAGTGTGTATACGATTTTGGTGAGTAGACATGGGTCACAGATGAACTTGCCTCAACCTTCGACCCCGGTACAATGGTAAATCCGACAAGTAAGAAAAAACACAAAAAAAGAGCAACGACTTTTTTCATTCATGCATCCTCCTTTACTAACTACAAGGCGACAGGTATACATGATGTGCGTGCCTCTAAGGTGGTAATCATTTTTACCCCGAAAACGAAATAAATATGTAAATTTTGTAATATAAATAATACAAAAGTAACATAAAAAATACTTATTTTGACTATTATGGTGTCAGAAGACTTTTGGTGACATTTATCACATAAACAATGAATAAGTTCGCTATATTCAAAAAGAGAACTTCTGATTCGAAGTTCTCTTTCCATAAGTCGCTATTCCGTTTCATCAGATAATCGCTGAAGTTCCATTCGCAACTTCTCGATTTCCAAAGACTGTTCCTCATTCATCATAAGCATTTGGTCGAGCTGTCGTTTGGTCGTCACTAACTCATCGCGTGTCTCTTCAAGTCGTTGTTCCCGATCTGTCAATTTCCATGTACAGATTCGGTTCGAACGACGAGCATGAAGTTGATCATAACGAATATGAGGATAGCGCTCGACCAAATCGATTTCTCGAGCACCTTCTTCTATCACCTGTTCAAGCACCTCGAGTAGGCGTTGTTGCGATTGTTCGTCTCGAAAATGTTGATCGACGAGTGTAGCCGAGAAGCTCGCAAGGTTCCGTCGCTTCGTCTCATCCATCAACTCGAGAATCGCCTCACCGATTTGTCCTGGTGAATACCCTTCATACTTATTCCCGATGCCTCCGAAGTTCGTACTCGCGATATCTTGCCACGTCGAAGGAGTGACCAAGCCTTGATAGCTTTTGCTTCCGACAGCGATGGTCGGTTTACCGAGCGCCATCCCTTCCAGCGCAGACCGTCCGGGACCGATGACAAAATCGGCACGCCGCATCGCTTCAGGGAGTTGGCTTTGTTCTAGCCAACCAAGCCATTCAATGTTCTGTCCTGTCCCTGCCAGTGCAGCTTCATAACGCTCGGCGTATTTATCTCGCTGTGTTCCGTCACCGATAATCAACCAGTCAATCGGTAAAGACCGTACCGTCTCGTCTTCTAGTGCATCTAAGAAGACGTCTAGTATAAACAGTTTGTCCGCATCCAGGCGAGACGTGAATAAGCCTACGATACGTTCTGATGGAGATGTTTCCTCCGACGGAACAAAAGTCGCATCGACCCCATTAGGGATGACAGTAAGTTTTGATTCGATTTCCGGACAGTGCTCAGTCAGGTGAGTAGCAATCCGTTCCGATACCGCAATCACTCGCGAGACGCTCGGATGATACTGCTCAATCTCATCATAATACATCCCGTGGATGACGAGGACGAACGGGATTGCGTTCGCCTCCGCCACTGCGAGACCAAATTGACGCGCGTCGAACGGATGCGCATACACGACATCGAACGGCTGTGATCGGATTTGATCGATGACACATTGCACGTCTTCACTCGAATAGTCCGTCTCGACGACTTGCCCGCCGAGTTTCCTTACTTCATCGGCAAAGGGACCAGGCTTACAGACAACGGTCACCTCATGCCCCTCTCGTAGAAACACTTTCAAAGAAGATAAGATATGGAGGTGTAATCCTCCCATTGCGGAGTGAAAAAACACCGGTAGTAATATGTTCATGATGAGCACCTACCTTTTCTCCGTAATCGATTGATTAGGGTTACAAGCCTTCTTGATACATCGAACCAAGACCACGGATGCGATCGTTGTGAACGAACAGCACCGCATCTACCTCATTTTCTTTTGCGTAATCCGCAATGCTGACATCATAGTCGTCGAAGTAACGGACATCAAGCGCTGACACCGTTCCGAATGACTCTCCAAGATAGCCAAGCATCGGGTTCGCATACGAATCTTTTAAGACGAGCAAGTGATAATCATTTTTCGGATTGTTTTGTGTGATTTTCGATTGGGCATAGTTATCACCCATGAACAAGTTGTAGTAGTTCGTGAATTTCGTCGAGTTCTTCAAAACATCCGTATCTAGGACCGAATGACCACAGTCATCGCCATTTCGACAGACTGTCGTAGTAAATCCGTCTTTCGGTTCAAGGTACGTAAATTGATCAGGTGACTCGACGTAAGGCATCGAAATTTCACGGGCATGAGATCCATAAAACGGACCGTCTACCGATTTGATTTCCATATCCTCCATCGATAAGGCAGGAGCATCAGGGAACTGCTCGCTTAAGCGTTCCATGATTTGTTTATAAGCCATGAATGCCCCTTCCGGACGCCAGTGGTGATCCGTCTTAAAGTAAATATCTTTTCCTGGCTGATCGCCAAGCGTTTCTTCTAAGTCGATGAGCGGAATCTCATTCTCTTCAAGACGAGCATGAAGCTGTCCTCGGTTTTCTGCATCTGCCGACTCGATGTAATCTGGGAAGATTCCTTGTCTTGTCGCATAGACCGGTTTACTTGGGGCCGATGCGAAGTAAGATGGAATGTCAGCTTCGCTCATCTCTTTTTGAAATTCTTTAAAGAAGACCCCAAGTGACGAATAGTCACTCGCCACAGGATCTGGTGCATACAAGAACTCATCGATACTGATGACACCATTGTTCATCTGTTGTTGCAGAACGTTACGTTGCACCCAAGCTTGTGTCTCAATCCACATGTAACGCTCAAACACCTGATCGTTTGCTGATGCCTCGAACTCTTCCATATACGTTCCATCCAGAATCGTCTCGACAGATGGATCCGGGCGCTGTGCTAGCATCCGTCCCTCACTATCCGAACGTGCTTGTTCGGTGCCAAAGGCGTAAACGGCGAGTCCATAAAAGATGGTGCCAAGGAAGCCGATCAATAGGATACTGTTGACCACCCAAGAAAGGCGCCGCCTTTTCGAACGGACTTGTTCGCTTTTGGTTTGTTGTTCCATTGTCAGCCCTCCTTAGAACCGGAAATAAATGAATGGGTTAAATGTACTCGATACGACATATGAAATCGAGATACCGAAAATGAGCATGATATACGCCGCTCGTGCAAGACCAGCGCTTGCAGCAAGCACAGGACGATCCGTACTCACTTCATGACGCAAGAAGCGGGCGACTAGCATTTTCGGAAGCGGTGTAGCAGCAATCATCGAGATGACAAGCACGACACCGTACTGAACAATGTAGTAATATGCCGTTTGATCGAATACTTCACCTCCGTGTAATCCGAACATCACTTGCAGATACTCTGTTGCGTACGTGAAGTTATCGGCACGGAAGAATACCCAACCGATGACGACGATGAAGAGCGTGAACGCGTGGGCGAGCCATGCCGGCCATGCGGCAAGCCATTTCCCAAGAAATGCCCGTTCGAGCATGATGAAAATCCCATAGTATAATCCCCATGCGATGAATGTCCAACTCGCACCGTGCCATACCCCGGTCAATAACCAAACGATGGTCAAGTTGCGATACGTCTTCCATGGGCCTTGACGATTCCCGCCGAGCGGGATGTACACATAATCTCGGAACCAGCTTCCGAGCGAGATGTGCCAGCGACGCCAAAACTCAGACACTGATTTTGAAATATACGGATAATTGAAGTTCTCAAGGAAATGGAACCCAAACATCCGACCGAGACCGATCGCCATATCCGAATAACCTGAGAAATCAAAGTAAATCTGTAGCGAGTAAGCGATGACACCGATCCAGGCGAGTGTCGTCGACAAATCCCCGGCCGATTGACTGAATACCTGATCCGCGACGTATCCACAACTGTTCGCTAAAATCATTTTCTTCCCTAGACCAATGACGAATCGTTGAATCCCAGAGACGAAGTCATCGACTGTCTCACGGCGGTCCACGATTTCATCTGCGACCGTTTGATAACGGACGATCGGTCCGGCAATCAATTGTGGGAAGAACGATACGTAAAGTGCCAAGTCAAACAAGTTCTTCTGTAGACGCCCATCGTTTCGATACACATCGATGACATAACTCATCGCTTGGAATGTAAAGAATGAAATCCCGAGCGGAAGAGGAATATCCGGGTCGTTCAGCGAGAAGCCAAATACCGAGTTGACGTTCTCAACGAAGAAACTCGCGTACTTGAAGACCCCAAGCATCCCGAGGTTCCCGAGAAGCATGAGCACCATCGTCCATTTGATTTTCTTTGCATCATCACGATACTTGTCGACCATAAAGCCGAACACATAGTTCATGACAATCGATGCGAGCATGATTAAGACGAACCGTGGTTCACCCCATGCATAGAAAAATAAACTTGAGACGAGTAAAATCGTATTTTTTAACCAGCGTGGTGACACGAAATACAGCAGCAGCACGACCGGTAAGAAATAAAATAAGAATACCGTGGAACTAAATAACATACCGTATGGTCCCTTTCTCCCTTAAGACTTGCTCCGCTTAGCGGAACGTCACATAGAGATCATCAAATCGTACAGTGGTCGGTTCAAGCGTTTCTACGATGTATTTGTAGGACATCTTGAAATACTTGGCATCTTCCATTTGTTTGACGACTTCTACAACGGGGTTCACCCCTGGGTTCAATGTGAGCATGAAACGCTTATTCGATAAACGTTCTTCGTCTGAATACTGCATGACGTACAATTCTAGTCGGATGGCGCGGTCGCCTTCGACATAAACGGATGTGTTGACTTCCATTTCATCCCCTTCATCCATCTTGGCATCAGCCAAAAAGATTTTCGATGGGGGAATTTCAAATTTCAAGTCAAATAGTTGAACATAAATCGAGTCCTTTAGCGATTGAGGTAAAAAGGTGACCTCTGTCTTGTATTCCTCTTCGCGCATCGACATATGATTTTTATGTGGTCCACGCGGATAGTAATGGTAAATCGCCGGACGAATTCGCTTCGTTGACATGCAAGCACCTCCGAATCATTAGGATAATGATACAGAAAAGAGTTGCTGTGCCGGGCACAAAACAACTCTATTCGTTTTCATTTAGTTGGCAAGGATGGCATCGACGATTCGACGTGACGCCTCACCATCACCGTACGGGTTCGATGCTTGTGACATCGCTTTGTATGCCGTTTCGTCAGACAAGAGCTCATCCGCGAGTGAGAAGATGTTCTCTTCTTCAATCCCTGCGAGTTTGAGTGTTCCTGCAGCTACACCTTCTGGACGTTCTGTCGTGTCACGAAGGACGAGGACAGGTACACCGAGAGATGGTGCTTCTTCTTGTACGCCACCTGAATCCGTTAAGATCAAGTGCGACGTCGCCGCATAGTTATGGAAGTCGAAGACGTCGAGCGGTTCAATCAAGTGGACGCGTTCGACATCGTGAAGAATCTCGTTAGCGAGTTCACGAACGACCGGGTTCATGTGGACCGGATACACGACTTCAATGTCATCATACTTCTCGATCAAGCGACGGACCGCACGGAACATGTTACGCATCGGCTCACCCAAGTTCTCACGACGGTGTGCCGTCAACATGACGAGACGACGACCTTGTGAACGGATGCTGTCGAGCAATTCGCTCGCATAGTCGTCACGGACTGTCGTTTTGAGTGCGTCGATTGCCGTGTTCCCTGTGACGAAGATCATCTCTTCGTTCTTGCCTTCACGAAGGAGGTTGTCACGCGACGTTTCCGTCGGTGCGAAATGAAGGTCAGCCATGACACCCGTCAATTGGCGGTTCATCTCTTCCGGGAATGGTGAATATTTATTGTGTGTGCGCAAGCCAGCCTCAACGTGACCGACTGCGACTTGGTTGTAGAAGGCTGCGAGTGATGCCGCGAATGTCGTCGTTGTGTCCCCGTGGACCAACACGATGTCTGGTTTCGTTTCAGCGATAACTTCGCCCATCCCTTTCAATACGCGTGATGTGACATCGTAAAGCGTCTGCTTGTCCTTCATGATGTCGAGGTCATAGTCCGGTTTGATTTCGAACAACTCGAGCACTTGGTCAAGCATTTGACGGTGCTGCGCTGTCACGACGACAATCGGTTCTACCCCTTCACGTTTTTTCAACTCAAGTACGAGTGGTGCCATTTTGATGGCTTCTGGTCGCGTCCCAAAGACGGTCATGACTTTTTTCATAGGTCGTTTCGCACGGTCTGACTTCGCCGTGCTTCCTCCTCCCAATTGCTCACGCTTCGTTCGATACAGCGACCGACGAATGGCGTGTTTGTAGTTGTTCTTCTGTCAAAGGCGGTAAGATGTATGTCTCTCCGAGCTCTGTCGCATCGACGACCGTCGTACGACGTTTGAGCTTGTCGGCTTTAAACGAGTCTTGTTGCTCTTTAGACAAGTTGCGGAACCATTTCAAAAACTTGTTGTACTCCCGAACGACTTCATCGACTGGTCCATATTCGCGCACTTCTCCGAACTCGAGCCAAAGGCCGAGTGTACAGAATTGGCGAACTTGTGAGACCGAGTGACTGATGAAGAAAATCGTCTTCCCACGATCTTTGAACTCGTTCATCTTGGCGAGACACTTGTCGGTGAACGTTTGGTCCCCGACCGAGAGCGCCTCATCGATGACGAGAATGTCCGGGTCGACGTTGATCGAGATGGCGAATCCGAGACGGGACTTCATCCCGCTCGAGTACGTCTTGACCGGCTGATTGATAAAGTCACCGATATCGGCGAACTCAATGATGGCCGGTGTCAAATCGATAATCTCTTGTTTCGTCATCCCGAGCATCAACCCTTTGAGCTCGATGTTCTCGAGCCCAGTCAAGTTGCCGTTCAAACCAGAAGAGATCGCAATCAACGCCGTCTTTCCGTGAAGTTCGATTTTTCCGTGAGTCGGCGGCATGACGTCAGCCAACAAGTTCGACATCGTCGACTTCCCTGACCCGTTAATGCCGATAATCCCGACCACTTCCCCGGGTGGAACTTCAAACGTGACATTGCGAAGCGCGTAAAACTGTTTGCCCCCTGCTTTACTGAAGAAGATCTCTTTCAGCTTATCAGATTGCTTGTTATAAAGCGTATATCGTTTCGATACGTTTTCAAATTTAACCTGGTACATAAGGTCCTCCTCAAATGTAATCGATGAAGTGTCGACGGAAACGCAAATGAATCATCGACCCGACGAAGAAGAGAACGAAGACGATGGCCCAGTAATAGAGACCGTAAGCCCAGTTAGTCGCCAACCAGTCGGTTCCGAGGAACATCGACCGATATCCTTCGACTAAATAATAGAGCGGATTGATTTGTAGGATATTCGCGAGCTTCGCCGGCGGCACCCAAAAAATCGGTGTCAAATACATCAACATCCGCATCATCGACTGAAGAAGGTTTTGTAGATCGCGCACGATTGTCGTGAGCGCGGACGTAATCAAGGCGAGCGAGTAAAGTAGTGCAAGCGCACTGAACGCCAAGTAGATAAACCAGAGCGAATGTAGCCCCATCGGGAATCCGAATGCCCACATCAAGATAAACGAGACACCGACTAACGCCACGTGGCGATAGAAGAGTGCGAGCAAGACGTATGCCGGAATCGTCGAGATTGGGAAGCTCATTTTGGAGACCATGCCGATTTTCGAATAGACGGACCGGGCCGTCGAGGTGATCGCCGAGGCAATAAAGAACCAGACGACAATCCCTGCGACCAACCATGGCAGAAACGGCACGCCATCAATCGGCCTGCCGCTTCGAATACCAAATCCAAATACGAACCAGTAAACTCCAATCTGCAATAACGGTGTCACGAACTCCCATAAAAATCCGAGGTACTGCATCGAGTTGTTGCTTCGCGTCTCATACGTGGCGAGACGGAAAATCAAGTACAAGCTCGACTTTAGCTCTGAAAGAATAGCTTTCGCGGATTTAAACATGTTCATTCACCTGAATCAAAGAACGAGATTCGTTTCCTTTGTATATTTGTAGAGGTTGCCGTAGTTGACGACCGCTACGTCTTCACCTTCTGGTTTCACGATGTTACGTGTGTCGAAGATCATCGGACGACGCATTGATGACTTGAGCTCTGCAAAGTCGAGGACTTTGAACTCGTTGTGGTCAACCAATACGAGGACGAGGTCTGCGTCTTTGAGTGCTTCTTCTTTTGAAACGAGCTCGAAACGGCTTGATGTTGATTTTTCAACGTGTGAATCGTGAACAGAGATGTTCACACCACGGTCAAGCAAGATTTCAGCGATTTCAACCGCTGGGCTTTCACGCATGTCGTCGACGTTTCCTTTGTATGTCACACCAAAGACAGCGACTTTCGCGTCTTCGATTCCAGCAGTCAACTTCTGAACGTTGTCTGCAACGTAGTGTGGCATCGAGACGTTCGTCTCACGTGACAAGTTGATGATTTTCGCGAGGTCAGGTGATTTCGCGACGATGAAGTACGGGTCGACCGCGAGACAGTGTCCACCGACACCTGGTCCTGGGCTATGCAAGTTGACACGTGGGTGCTTGTTCGCCATCTCGATGACGTCAAGAACGTTGATGTCTAAGTCGTTACATACTTTTGCGAGTTCGTTCGCGAGTGCGATGTTGACGTCACGGAACGTGTTTTCCATGAGTTTCGACATTTCTGCCGTCTTCGCATCCGTTTTCACGATTTCACCTTCAACGAATGTACCGTAGACGCGTGCGCCTGCTTCTGCACATTCTGTCGTGATCCCACCGACGATGCGGTTGTTGTGCACGAGCTCATGAAGGATTTGTCCAGGCAATACGCGCTCTGGGCAGTGTACGAGATAGATGTCTTCACCGACAGTGAATCCAGCTTCTTCAACGAGTGGTTTGACGAAGTCGTCCATCGTACGTGGTGCGATTGTCGACTCAACGATGATGACGTTGCCTTTTTCAACGAATGGCAACACTTTGCGTGTCGCATCCAAGACGTACGTCAAGTCACATGATTTGTGCTCGTCGTCGTTGTTCGGTGTTGGGACCGCGATGATGAAGGCATCTGCTTTCTCTGGAGAGAGTGATGCACGGAACTTCCCTTTTGCCACGACGTCTGCGACCATTTCGCCGAGACCTGGCTCTTCAATGTGGATTTCTCCACGGTTCAATTTATCAACAACATGTTGTGAGATATCGACTCCGACGACGTCGACGCCATAGTTCGCAAAGACAGCCGATGTCGGTAATCCGATATATCCAAGACCTACTGTACATACTTTCATTGTGTGGTAACCTCCAAATGTTTTGACGCGCTTTTTAAATAGCGCATTGTCCATCATTTTATTTCACATTCGATAATAAAACAATACTCATTATACTCTTGAACAATTCTTTGGTGCAATTACATTTTCATGACAATGTCGTCGCAAATTGTTCGTGTGTTTTGCCTGAAATGATTTGTTCCATCTCTCGATAGAGACGATCGAGCGCGAAATGTTTACGGGCATACGCCTGATAGGCTTTTGCGTCCGTCTTCAGCTTCTCGGTATCTTCTTTATAAGAGAGGATCGTATCGACAAATTTCGACGTATCCGTGACGAGTAGTTCGTCTGGGTAAATTGTTTCCGCACCCGTCCAGTGGCGGATGAGCGGGTATGATCCTGCTGCCATCGCTTCGGCCGGTGCGAGATGGAAACTTTCCAAGTCACTCGTCGAGAAGACGAATCCGATCGATTGGAGCCACGTATCGACGTCATTGCCGTGTCCATCGAAGTGGACGTGGTCGCGAAGTTCTGACTCCTCGATTCGTTTCAGTAGCGCCTCGTAGTACGCGCTCTCCTCTTCGCGCTTCCCGATCCAATAGACGTCTTTTGGATGGTGTCCTTTGAAGTGGAGCTGGTACCGTTTGTCCGTCTTCAGCAGCTCTTCGAGGACGTCGAGCGCGAGGTCCGGACGCTTCAGTTTCGGGTTCATGCCGATCATACCGAGACGGAACGTCAAATCGTCTGCCTGTTTCGGTTTGTCGAGCTTCTCCGCGTCGACGGCGTTGTAGATGACCGTCATCTGGTGACGCGGGATTCCGAACAGACGATGCATCTCTTCTAACATATACGGTGAGACGAGGATGATGCGGTCGATGTTGTCGAGCGCATATTCCCGTGGAAATGGTGTTTCTTTCTCCTGACGATGAATCCGGACGATGAGGCGTTGATGCGGCAACTTATGTTGCGAGTACCAGACGGCGTTGCCGAGGCCCCATTCACAGAAAATGACGTCTGCTTGTGCGAGACATGCCTTGCTGTGATTTACATCATGAATCTTGTGTCCATCCCACTGGTCGATGAGGACCCGGTAGCTCGGGTCGGCCTCAAAGCGTTCCATGAACATGCGGATGAACTTCAAGTCGTGACCGGCGAAGAGGATCGTCGGCTTCTGCATCTCCCAAATCGCGTCACGGAGACGTTCGAACGTGCTGGCGAACGTATAATTCTTCGCCATGTTGTAGAGCCGTTCCGCCGCATCCTTATAGATGGCTGGATGCGTGAAGGCGAGTTCAACCTTTTCGATGAATTCGTCTTCCGAATTGACGAAGAGCGGGTAGCTCGACCCGAGCAACATCTCGTGCATCTTGTTGCGGTTAAGGAGGACCGGCTTCCCGAGCGCCCCATATTCGAGGAGCTTCGTCGACAACTCGAGGCTGTCGTCAAGGTCCGGGTGACGCCACGAGATGCCGATGTCACTCTCTTCGATGAGCGTCTCGACGTCCGCACGCGGGATACCTTTCAACCAGTGGACCCCTTCGTCCGTTTGAAGGCGATGCGTCACTTCTTTACGGAAGTTCGGATTGTTCGGGTCTTGGTTGAACTTGTCTCCTGCCACTTTCAATTCGACGTCCGGCATCCGGACTCGTACTTTCTCGAGTGCGTCGAGAATTTCAGCCGAGTACCAGAGTGGCGCGAATTTTCCTGTATAGACGAGACGTTTCGCCTGACGTTTGAACGTCGGCGTCGCCTCACGCATATTCGGGATCATCGGATTCAAGATGAGGAACGGCTTCGGCGTCTGTAAAAACGTCTCGAAGTACGCCTTCATCTCCGCCGTCTGACAGAGCATGCGAGCCGAACGGTCCGCAATCTTCTTCAAACGTGCCAACTCCTCCTGTGACGCGGCCGATGAATCATGCGTGAAATCTGTGAGATAAGTCCACGTCTTTTTCATCGTATGTTCATAATCGGAGAGCGCATAAGCGAGTTGGAACCCACGGATGAACGTCATGTCATACTGTTTCGTCTCGACGAGCTCGTGGATGAGTTGGGCCGCCTCTTCCGGCTGGAGCACCTTCTTCTCATAGTACGGCTCGTCTTTCTTCGTCGAGTCTTCCGTGAAGACGTCGATGAAGTTGACGCGGTCGAGCTGTTTGATCGACGCCGTCACTTCCGGTTTCACGATCGAGCGCTTCAAGAGCACGTCGACCTCGATGTTCGGGTCCTGGTTCAACATATGCACGACCGACGTGAGCCAGATGGCCGATCCGTCGATCAAGTTCAAATTGACGTCCCCGTACACGAGGATTCGGAGCGGTTGCTTCGTCATAATGTTACCTCCTGAAGGTCCGCTTCATCCATGGCGGCACCGGCTTTCACATATTGATACGGGTCGACACTGAAGATGCGTTTGCCAGAACGAGCAAGCTCGTTCAAGCTCTCATCCGCTTCAAAAATGTGGAGTGCCTCCTCCACCGTATAGAAACGGAGTGCCGACGGCTGCACGATCGAGCGGGACGGTGTCGCATCAAACACATAACGATACGACTCGTCATGATCCTGTTTGACGAGCTGACCGTCATACGTATAGTAGTCCTCTTTCGTCAGAACGTCCGCTTCTGCGTAGCGTGCCGCGAGCAGATAATCGCTCAAGTAGTTCGGACCGTAATAATCGTCCGACTTCAAGTGGGCGACCCAATCGTACGCTTCGACCATCTCCGTGAACGAGGTATAGTGCGTCAAGTAGCTACGCATATACGTCGAGATCGACGGCGTGTTATACGTGTTGTATACATCGATGTGATCCTCGAACTTATCGAGGAACATCATGAGATGTTTATGCTCATAACGTTGCGCCTCGAACTGAGCGACGACGCGTTCTGCCTCTTCGCGCGACTTGATGAAGGCGACGACGGCGATCTTCTCGTGGTCGACACGGTACGGGATGCCGACGTCTTGGACGATTTTCGCGAGACGTTGCGTGTACGTGTGATACGTCAACACGTGACGCATACCACGCATCGCGATGTCCTCATAGAATGAGTCATCTGTCATCAAACGGCGGAACGTTTCATCCAAGTCAGATTCTCCGTCGTCAAGGAAGACGTAATCGCCAAGCATGGCATCAACCCCGACCGAGCGTGTACTGACGACCGGTGTGGCGCAGGCGAGTCCTTCGAAGACGCGACGTGAGAACATCGTCGGTGAATCGTTGACCGAGTTGACGTTCAACATGACTTTATATCCTTTATACGCCTTGGCAATCTGGTTGTATTTCAAACTGCCGCGAATCGAGTGACGGAACTGTTCCGGGAATTGAAGTTGGTCGCTCTCCCCGCGTTGGTTGATCGCATAGTTACGGTCGTAAATCGCAAGACCATACTTGTCTGCTGCCGCGAACAGTCTGTCCATGTCAGCTTTACGCGATTCGTGACGGTTCGCATAATACGAACCGGCGAAACACGCGTACGGCTCACGAGTCCCCGGTAAGCGGATCGGGTTATGTTCTTTCGGCTGTGCCGCGAACGGTAACGCATCGACACGGTCATGACCACAATCTTCTTTATAGTTCGGAACGCGGTTCATGTCGGTCGTATACACATAGTCGAATCGCTTCGCCGTTTCAATGAAACGGTCGTAGTGAATCGGGTCTTCTTTGTTCCAAAAGACGGTCGGGATATTGTGATAACGGCACCAAGCGAGAAGCGCATCGAGCTCTTCCCATGTGTTCGTGCCATATTTGACGATTTTCTTCTCCCATGCACCGGCGTTCCCTTTCCACGCCGATTCGACGACAAGGACGTCCGGTTGCTCATCGAGGAGCACCGTCTTCCAGTTGTCCGGTGTGAACGTGATGAGCTGACATTCTGGTTTGTAAGATGCCATCGTGAACTCATCGAAGATGGCCGCGACCTTCAGTTCGTGTAGTTCACGTGGGATTGGTGCGAAGAAGCGAGCCTCGCGCACGTCCATCCATGTCGGGTTTTCTGTACCATCGCTGACGAGTTCTTCAGCGACACGGATGCGGTCGACCCGAGCCTCTCCGACACCGTCGACACGGAGGGCGAAACGAAGGAAGCGGATGCCACGGTCAAAGTAGAAGACTTTCTCGCTTCCGATTTGAACCTGTTGCATGATCTGACGCTCCGTCGCCGAGTAGGCAATGATGTAGAGGACAACGTTCGCCCCTTCATCGGCTACACCATCGAGCGTGACACGGTAACGACTGTTCGCCTTCACTTCATACGGGAACTCTGTCGGGAGCAGTTTGAAGCTGTTGTTCATCTCTGCATACGAGATATAGCGGCGCTGATCGTCCTCGCCTTTCAACTGGACGACGAGTTGGTCATCTCGACTCTTCAATTTGATGAGGTCGGGTGCCGGGATCGTCCACATGTCCGGTTTGAGGGACAAGATGTCTTCACGGCGGACACTCTTTTCGCGAATCATTCCGATATTCAAGTTCTCAAGCTGTCCTGACCCGTTCACGCGGATGAAATAGCGGATGGAACGGTGTGACGGTGCGATTCGGACGATACCGCTCAGTCCGAGTGGCACTTCAATCAAACGATCCTGCCCAGACACCGTATACGTCGCGATGAATAGCGAGGCGTCCGCTGTACCCGTGCGGTCCCCTTTCAAATAGAAACGATACAAGTCATCGTCCATATCACCCGTCTCAAAATCGATGCCACGTTCTGTATCGACGTGTGGTAGCGCGATCTCATCGACGCCATAGTGCGTGTATTGGTTCCCTTCGGCACGGACGACGAGCGTGTCTCCGTCGAAGTGAGCAATCTCACTCTGTGGTTTGAGAGAACGGAGTGACGACGACGTAAGCGGATAACGGAAATCAAAAGCATCAAGTGATACGTTCGCAGCCGTCCCTTCGACTGTCCAAAGCGACAGCTTGCCGAGCATTAGCTCGACGAGGCTGAACGCTCCTGCCCCGTTGACTTCAAGATGAGCCCGGACGATTTGTTCACCCATGCCGAGCGTCACATCGACCTGATCGCCGTCCTGTACCGTCACGTAACGAGTACGTCCACCTTTACGCACGACTTCTAACGTCAACGTTGGCATCAGACCTTCGCGCGATTTGACACGCATCATAGCCGTGAACGTCTTTTGACCTGATTCGACGAGGTCGTTCACCGAGATGATATCTGAACTCGCGTTCGGTCGGTACGTGACGGTGACCGGCTCGTCCCCAGAGAAGACAAGGTCCGTCCCTTCAACGTGTACGTAAGGTGAGCGTGTATACCAGTTCGGTACGAGTTCACGTAGTTGATGCGATTTGTTCGGGCGTTTGTTCAACACTTTACGACCGAGTCGCTTCGACCGTTGTACCCCAAGGTAAGCGGCGCGACGTGCTTTTTTCTGCCAATCCATCCTCATATCCTCCAAATCATCGAGTCTTTCGAGCTCGATTCTTTATTTGCGAATGCGTCGTGCAACCGCCTGTGCCTTCAAAATCGCTTTTCCGGCTTTCGATTGCACAAGACGACGATACTTCTGATTCAACACATCATATTTACGTTTCAAGTCACTGAGCGCTTGCTCTTTCTTCTCGAACGTCTTCACGGTCCATTCAAACGTGTACAGAAGATCTCCATACTTTTGAACGAGTCGTCGATGCTTTTGACGTAATAGACGTTCATCATGTTTCAAATGACGAATCTCTTCTTCCTGCAGTTTGATTCGTTGTTTCAACAATCCGATTTCTTTTTCAAATTCGTTGCTCATGCTCTCACCTCACAAGTATGCGTCAAAGTAAAGACGCTTCAATTCTTCTGTTTGTCCTGATTCATATAAGTCGACGAATTGTTTTACAATCGGCGTCTCTAATTCCATCGGACGATACTGTTCGATGATTTCATAAAGCATACCGGCATTGTCGACAAACTCTTCCGGTTTGCTTCGGCGTAAGAAGACCAAATACCACATCGAGAAGAAGCGTTCGAATCGTGTGGAACGGTATTGATCGAGTACACCTTCCCGGGCGAATGCTTTTGCCCGTGCCGTCTCCCGAATGACACACTTCGTAAAGTACTTCTTCGTGATCGTGTTGACTGTCGAACCGGCGACGGCCGCGTAATAATCATGAATCGTCAAGTCGAGAAGAGCGACGCGTCCTGCGCTGAGGAACATCTCTTGGAAGAAGAGCGAGTCTTGCCCGACCGCACCGATGACCTGTTTCAAATCGTGCTTCTGGATGAAGTCTTTTTTGATGACCATCGTCTGGATACTCTGTACTTTGAAGTTGTGCTCGAGCAAGTACGCTCTCGGGTCTTCGATGACGCGAACACCATCTTTTTCAAGGCCGTCTAGCTCAATCATGGCCTCACGGTTCGCAAGCTTCAACATACTTCCGACTGCGAGGTCAAGCGCGTCATTCTCTTTCATGATACGGAATAGTTCCGCATAGCCGTCGTTGACCGCTTCATTGTCCGGGTCAAGGAAAGCGATGTACGGTGTCGTTGCCAATTCGACGCCTTTGTTTCGCGGACGCGACGCACTGCCGCTGCCTCCGTCGTTGAATGAGTACGTGTAGACGTTCGGATACTTCCGCACGAGGCGTTCGATATAGCCGATCGTCTCTTGGTCCGTCGAACCGTCGTCGACGAGCCAAATCTCCATGTCTTCAAACATCGAGCTACGGCGAAGACTAGAGAAACATTTGTTGTAGAGATAACGACCGTTGTTATAAATCGGGACGATCATTGAAAGCGCATAGTCGCCCGGTTCGTTCGGGACGAGTACGTCATCTGCCGCGAGCAGTTCGAAATGATCGATGGCATAGCCTTGTCCCTCGATACGCTGGTCGTCCCGAAGCGTCTCAAGCGACAGGTGGCTTGCCGCAAACATCGTTAACGCGACGTCATCGTATCCCTCTACGAATTCATGTACAACGTCCTGCCCTTTCGTCACGAAAGCGACGTCCGTGTATTTGAAGGCGTTGACCATATCCTCTACATAATAGTCGAGGTAGTGATAACGGTCGTCAAATACCGTCACGAAGTCGGCTGTGCGTAAATCGACTTCTTGTAAATCCGCTTCTGCGACAAAACGTTTATGCGGATACGATTGGCGCTCGAACTGCTCACGCGTCGCCGTCACGTCACCGCGACCGATGACGAGGACGTCACGACGGACTTCGTGGTGAATGCCGAGAACGAATAATATTTCGTTGAAACGATCATAAATTGTATGGTTCGAGAAGATTGTACGGACACCAGATAGCTGATGCTCGAGACGCTCTTCGTCTGTATCGAACATTTCTAAAATCCCTTGTGCATCCAATGCGCTCGTCGCGATGAATACGTTCGGGAAATCGTTGTTGACGGCCACGTTGTAGTTCGTCAAGACGAGTTGCCCCCGTGCCTGTGCCTCATAGATGGCTTGCGCACTCATCGTCGGACTGTTTTTCACTTCATTGACGTGAAGAATCCAGTTCGAGGTTTCTTTCAACGCCTCGATCTCCTCTTGGTCCCCATGGACGAGGACATCTTGAAGTGATTTCGGTGCGAACGACACCTTCGATTCATCCGCTTCGCGAATTACATAAAGAGACTTATTCGCATCACGAACACCTTGTGCGAGTGTCTCCAAGTCTTTTGCGAAACGTTGTACCGGGAAACGGTTCGTGACGACGACCGAATCCGACTGAACATGCGTCATTCCGATTGGATTGAAGCGAAGTGGGTCGATTCCCGGACGGATGACAAAAACGCGCTCATGTCCGGCTTCTTCGATATAATCCGTCACACGCTCCTCGTTTCCCGTAAAGATATAGTCACACTGAGCGGCGAGTGAGGAGAAACGATCGTAGTGATTCGTATCGAGAGTAGTTTCAAACACGACACGAACATCAATTTGTTTGGCTTTGCGAATCAAATTCTCCAACCAGTGACGTGAGTGTGAACGCGGCGAACCCATGTGGTGGAATGCGGTCGTCTCATCTTCCACTAGCGCGGCCGAGATGAGAAGGAAATCAATCTTTTCGATTTCAGCCAGCTCTAAGAAGCCCGTCACATTCTCAAATAAATGGACATGACAAAGCCGCTCTAACTCTTTCGCTCGTTTGACCGGACCGACGAATGCCACTTGTACGTCCGCCTTCTCATAAAAATTGCTCCCATTCGATGCGATACGAGTCACATCTTGTTTCGGGAGTCGCGCTCGAGCTGATTCGAGTTCCGTTTTTAAGTTAGCTTGCTGTTCTTCAAACAATTTATCGTCAAGACGCGGGCGTTGTGCCTGTCTCGACAATGAAGGAAGGTCCTCAAGGGTGATCAAGTCATCTCCGTTCAATGCTTCTCTCCGGTCGACCCGTTCTTTTTCTTCTTTCAACCACGCAATGTGCGCTTGCACATCCCGCAGCGTCGCTTTTACATCCATACGTCCGCTCCACCTTTTTTAAGTAATCAGTATTTCTTCATCTTATCGTATCTTAACAGAGTTATATGTCGGTCGCAATTTGATGACAAATGTATACACCCGAGTTTCCTATATAAAAGACGGACCCATTCCTGGATCCGTCCGAAAGTAATCAATGATTGTCTTATTCAGCTGCGTTGACGTCGACGATACGTCCTTCAACAGCAGGTGTGACTTCTTCGCCGAGGCTGATCAAGTGATCGCGGAAGTTTTCCCAGTCGATGAGACCGAGGTCATTGACGCGACCGTCTTTGAATGCCGTTTCAAACTCAACATAGTTGTCTCCACCTTGGGCTGTGAAGAAGTTCGTTGCGACTTTGTAGCTCGTCGCGTCTTCGACATCGACGAACTCTGTCCCGTTGTTATACTGCAAGCTAACGATGCGCTCGCCAGCCGGTTTCGAGCTGTCGAACAACACTTTGAATCCAGATACGTGGAGGAATCCACCGTTCTCGATTGGGTAAATGCCAACGCTACGCTCGAAGGCCGCTTTCAATTCGCTACCTTTCAAGTCCATGATGGCAAGCGTGTTTCCGAATGGAAGTGTCGTCAACACTTCACCTGTCGTGACAGGACCTGCATCGATTGATGCACGGATTCCACCACCGTTTTGAACGGCACCGATGACAGCAGCATCATATTCTTTTGCTTTCGTGAGCATACCGTCTGTAATCAAGTTACCGAGGGCTGTTTCATTTTTACGGACACTCGGTGCTGTTTCGTCACCTTTGTCACGTGGGTTATCGAGTGGAGCTGTGAGCGAGACACCGATTGGGTCTTGGCTGATTGTATCCACGACATCTTTGAATGGTGCGAGCAACTCGACCGCGTATGGATCTGGTTGAAGTGCTTTCACGTCAATCAAGCTGCCTGCATGTTTGATGACTTTTCCATCCTTGTCGAACTCGACATCAACCGTTCCGAGGAAATTGCTGTATTGGTCCGCTTGAACGATGACCGTTGGCTCTGTTTTTCCTTCTGTGATGAGGACCGGAGCGCTCAAACGAGTATGCGTGTGGCCACCGACGATGATGTCGATCCCATCTACGTTTTCAGCAAGCAACAAGTCGTTGTCGAACGCCGGGTTGTCGTTATACCCAAGGTGTGAGACAGCTACGATTTGATCGACGCCCATCTCTTTGAACGCGTCGACTGCTTTTTGTGCTTCTGCGATGTAGTTTTGGAATTCAATTGGGCCTGGGCTAGCGATGGATGCCGTCTCTTCTGTTGTCAAACCGAAGAATCCGACCTTCTCGCCATCCACTACTTTGATGACTCCTTCATAAAGACGACCGTTGTACGCTTTTTGCGAAACTTCGTCACGGTAGAGGCTCTTCATGTATTGGTCATTTGCATAGTTGACGTTCGAGCTGACGAACGGGAAGTTTGCATAGCGGACGAAATCAGCAAGTTCTTTGTGTCCTTGCTCCGTACCGAGATCGAATTCGTGGTTACCCGGCACCATCAAATCGTATTTCATGTAGTTCATGAGTTTGAGGTCAGCTTGACCTTTGAACTCGTTGAAGTAAAGCGATCCTGAGAAGACGTCCCCTGCGTCGATCAAGAGGCTGTCTGGCTTCTCTGCACGGATTTGCTTGATGGCTGTCGCACGTTTCGGTGCGAGATCGAGCGCGGCGTGCGTGTCGTTCGTGTGCATGATCGAGAGCTTGTATCCTTCTACTGTATAAGGAACTTCAAGTGTGATTGTTTTACCACGGTTTGTATATGTAGCCGTCGCGACGAATTCGCCGACTTCACTCGTGTCGATTTTGCTCCAACGTACTGCTTTTTCATACGTCCCACTTGCGAATTTCACTTGTTGCTTCACGATGCCAAGTGCCGGTTTCCCTTGTTTGAACACGAGTGGCTCGCTCGGTGGTAAAATCGCAATCGGGTGATCGAGGACGCGGACGCGTTTCTCAATGTACTTCCCTTTGCCTTTGACGATTCCCTTAGCTGTTTGGAATGTACCTAATTTCTCCAAATTGACGCTCGATTTATACCAATGGATCGGCGCGCCCTCATATGTAGCATCGAGTGCAGCATCCAAGTCCCCTGCGTACACATACGCTGATTTCGCTTTGACGACTGGTGCTTTCGACGCAGCTTCCGTGACAACAGCCGGTGCGAGCGATGCAGTCGATACGGCCGCTACAGCGAGTGCTGTGTACAACTTACGAGATGATTTCTTTGTCATGTCCAATTCCCCTTTCAGATTTGCGAAGAGGACACACAAGAGAAAGCGCTTACATCATTCGACTTTTTACTTACCACGATTACCCCAAAGTCGTCCGTTTTTCCCTTATATGTACAAATCGCTCTAGTTCTAACGTAACGGAAACGCGTCCAATAAACAATCACAAATTGAAGATTTTTAAGGTTTTTACAATTTCCACAAAAAACGATTCCCTCATTATGTAAAGGACGACATCACTTCGTGAGAGCGTCGTGACGTTTTGCCCTTTACACGTCACGACTTTCCTCACACGGCACATGAATGACATGCTTCCCCCCGTTTTCAATCCAATACGAGACGATGTACACCCCATCCCGCTCTTCGACCTTCGTATCGACGACACGCTTCCCGGTCCGGTCTAGTCGAATCAGAGTCAAAAAGCGAACTTCGCTACCATGTTCAATCGAAACGACTTGCTGGCGGGGAGTCCACTCCAAATCACGCATGGATACATGGCTCGGTTCAAGTGCCATATAAGCCTCTTCGCTTTTTAAAAGCTGAATGAATTGAATGGCTCGATTCGAGGCATCTTTAAATCGAACGTTGTGTTCTTCTGGTGTACCCGATACCAGGTCCAAACCGGGTGCCAGATGGAAGCGCTGGACAAAGAGGTCCGCTTCCGGCGCAACAATCCGATCAAACACGACAAGCGTTCGCGCCTTATCGTACACGACATGCCGAGTATGAATGGCCCCTTTTCCAATCAGACGGCTCACTCCGGTCGCCGTCATCTGTTTCCGCGCCTCTTTCACCTCTAGGATTCCGCTCTCTCCGATTCGCTCGATCGACAAGTCGAGCTCTTCTCCGAGTCGATGTACCGTATTGTGCGCCGCGACACGTAGTGCTTGCGCACGCTCAGGTCCGTCCACATAGCCATACCGACCGGTTTCGACGATGAAATCCCGCCCCAATCCATATAGTTCGAGACTCAAGTCGTCGGCATGTTTATGTGCACCCCCATGGTATCCCGCTGTCATCAGAATATAGGTGGCGTCACGAAACGGACGCTTTGCATGGTGCCAATATTCACGCATGACCGCATATTGAGAGCCTAGATTCGCCAGCAGTTCTTCTGGGCATTGTCCTTGTGTCCCTCCGCTCATGGCAAAGGCTAGTTCGGGAAACGTTTCAATCCGAGGAATTAAACGGCTTCCGCGAAGCTGTCCTCCCGTATCCCCCACGATCGGCAAGGTTTGGTTCGGTTTAATGAAATGCAAGAGGCGCTTTGGCATCCGGTCGATGCGTCCAATCCCTTCCGGCAACGTGAATCCATTTAAATCGGCCCAGTCTCTAAATCGACTTAGCGTATGGTACACGTAAACGTGATAGCCGGGCGAGTGCTCCAAATGGGTCCCGTCCTCCGAAAGGCAAATGTCGAGTTGCTTATTCAACCGCGCACGCGCAATCCTTCTCCAATCCGCACTGCGATCAAACTCCGGAAAACAGGAAGCAATCGCAAACAGTGCCATATCTTGAAAGAGCCCATGGTTATGGAGCGGACGATAAAAGGTAGGGGTCGCCAGTAATGTCGCATGTTCATATAACAGATGTAACAAGCGGCACGTCACACGGGCATCATGATGGATCGGTGCCTGGCGATACGCTTCAAAGAAACGGAGTATATGGAATACTCGAATCGCCGTACCGTGCGCATGGTATGCTACACGCCCCCGCGGACCGCCATGCAGCGGATGATGGCTCTGCCAGCTATCGATGATTTGGTGTGCATAGTGCAAGTATCTTTCCTCTTGCGTCACCTCATAGGCATGTGTCAGTTGATTGACCGTCGTCAAATAGTGGAGTTGGAAAAGGAACGAGTTGTTGTTCACAGGTGGTAACATTTTGTTCCAATCGAACGTCCGAACATCACGGACGGCCAATGTATGCGGAAGCGATGGGATATACCATCTTCCGTTCAACGTCTCTTCCGCAAAATGAACCGCCTGTTCATCACGGATTTGTTCATAATGATACGAAGCGAATGTGCGCTTTTGTTTCATATAGTCACGGACGAGCAGTCGCTCCATCTTGTCCGTCAGTTTGATTTTCGAGAGGGGTTCGGTCATAAGGAGCATCACGTCCGTCGCGCGGACGAGTGCTTCCCTTCCTTCTCTATGGACAATATAATATCGACCGTATGGACGGATGAGCCGCACCGTCTCGGTCGTCTCGAGCCGACTGTCTGGCACCATCCGTCTTCCCTTCCATTGATAGCACATCGTCCCTGCCGAGATGACGACGTCCCAACCATCGCTCGCTTTCCCCGAGAGCGAACCCCGAAGTTGAGCCACGATCTGTTTTGCATGTGAATGTTCCATTCGTTCCCTCACTTGTCAGTTGTTCTACTTGAAAATTCTACCTTAGCAAATGGTGGGATTCAACAACTACTCCCATCGTCCACGTAAAAAAGCCTGGCAGTCGCCAGGCTTCAATCATTTTGGAACGTCGAGAGTATGGGTCTCGCCGTTGGAAAGTGTATAGGTGAGTTCATACTGATTAGCTTGTTCCTTGACCGTCGTGTCGACAATCGAGGTGTTCGTCCGGTCGATCCGCATGAGTGTGATGTAACGAACGTCCGTACCGTATTCAATGGAGACGACTTGGTCGCGAAGCGTCCACTCCGCATCACGGACCGAGAGATGACTTGGTTGAACGGACATATATGACTCTTCGTCCGTCTCGAGCTGCATCAGTTGAATCGATCGACGGCGGCTGTCTCGGAACGTCACGTTCTGTGCCTCGGTCGTCCCTTTATATAGCTTCAGACCCTCTCCGAGGTGGAAGCGCTGGACGAACATGTCCGGCTTCGGTGAGGTGATGCGGTCGTAGACGACGAGCGTTTTCGCCTTGTCATAGACGAGGGTGCGGCGATGCGTAGCCCCTTTCCCAATCAACGCGCTCTCTCCGATGGCGAGGCTTGTCTCTCCACGGTCTTCGGTCTTCACGATACGGCTCCGACCGATCATGCCTTTGCTTAAATCCAAGTTTTCCCCGTATCGGTGGATGGTGTTATGGGCCTCGACTTTAAAGACTTCCTTCCGTTCAGGTCGTGACGAATAACCAAAGCGACCCGTCTCGATGATGAAGTCACGCGCCAGTCCATAGAAGTCGATGCTCAAGTCATCGGCATGCTTGTGGGCACTGCTATGATAACCTGCCGTCATCATCACTTGTGTCGCACCCGAAAACGCCTCAGGTGGACGCGACCAATATTCGCGCATGAAGCTGTATTGGTCCCCGATTTGCTTCGTCAACAGGGTCGGTGCCACGCCCTCTGCTCCTCCGCTCACTGCGAAACTGAGCTCCGGATATTCGTTCGTCTTTGGAATGATGTTCATCCCTTGAAGGTGCCCGGTCGTGTCACCGAAGATCGGGAGCGTCCGATTCGGCTTCAACATGTAGGTGAGCTGATCCGGCATCTTCTCGATATAGCCCGAGCGTGAAGGCAGAACGAACTGGTTAGCCTCGGCCCATTCGATAAAGCGCGACAACGTATGATACACATACACGTGATATCGAGGTGAGTGTTCAAGGTGGACCCCTTCCGGCGAGATGCTGTGGGCGATCTGCGCCTGGAGCCGCGTGCTGGCGGTCGATTGCCACGCCTTACTCCGGTCAAACTCAGGGAACGTCTGGGCGATGGCGGTGAGCGCAATGTCTTGGAAGATGCCGTGGTTATGTTTCGGTTTGTAGAAGTCGGACGAGGCCAAGATCTCCCCATGCTCATACAATGTTTTCAACATGAGCTCGGTGAAGGCAGGGTCCCGATAGAGTGACGTCTCTTTATACACATCCCAGAAATTCAACAAATGGAACACACGAATCGCCGTTCCTTGGTCATTGTATCCCCACTTGAGTCGTTTGTAGTTATAGGCCGGGTGTGCCTTCGTCCAACTTTTGATTAGTCGTTCGCCATATTTCAGATAGGCGAGGTCCCCCGTGTCATTGTACGCTTGCGTCAACTGATTGAGGACCGTCAAGTAGTGGAGCTGGAACGGGAACGAGTTGCTGTCCACGGCCGGGACGTCCTTATGCCAGTTGAACGTGTCGATGTTTGGGACCGACAGATTGTTCGGTTTCGTTGGGATATACCAATTGCCGGCGAGCGCCCGATCGGCGAACTGTTTCGCCTGTTCTGTCGATAGCCGGTCATACTCATACGGGATATGGGACTCGGTCTGCCCCATGTATGTATGGACGAGCGGACGGTTCGTTTTCGATTGGATGCGTGCTTTCGTCAACGAACGGGCCGGAACGACCTCCGCCTGGCTTTTCTTGATATAGATCCGTTTGCCGCCGGACATGGCAAGGTAATACCAACCGGACGGGCGCACGATGCGGTATTCTTTCGTCGTGTTCGTCTTCTGTAGCGGGACCAACTTCTTCCCCTTCATTTGGTGTAGCGTGGTCGACGGAGCGACGCGCACGTTGAAGTCCGAATTGGCCGAAGCCGTCGTCATCGGTGCGAACAGGAGCATCCCGCTCAACATCCCGATGGATAATCGTCTATACAAAGGTTTCATGATTTTCCTCACATTTCCGGTTTGATTTCACCCTGTAAATTATATCCATTAAATGAATACTAAACAACTAAAACTTGGATATCATTTACCTCTTGATCAAATCATCACCTGACATCCTCCTATAATGGTTGTTATAGAGAATCGATGCTTCCGATGGATAAGGGATACAGGTTGTGCCATACAGCATTTCCGTGCTGTGTCTGATTTGAGCTGACGAAACTTCAACGTTCGTGAGGTGCGAAATCTGCATAACAACCATTATGCTGTATCCACCTAGGAAACTTGAGACGCGCGCGGGAAAGCAGCCCTCCATGCCAGATGCTAACGAACAGATCAAAGAGTGGGAGCCGATGATCTTTTACGTCATCCGACAGCTCCATCTCCATCCGAACGAAGTCGACGATGCCGCCCAAACGGCACGAATCGCCCTATGGCGTGCCCTTCAAGACGGCAAGACGTTAGGGAAAACGTACTGTTTCATCCGTATCCGCGGGGCCATCCTGAACGAACGGGCCAAACAGGCGAAGACGCTCCAACACGAGGTCGCGAGCGAACGACTCCCAGAACAAGTCGACCAGCGCGAAGTACCCCTCTCGCTTTGGCTAGACGACAAGCGATCCACTTTACCAAATCGCCATTTCACCTTACTCTGCCATATGCTTCACGGGACCGAGGCATCGCTCGGGTACTCGCCGAGTCGACTACGCGCCTATAAGGCCGAACTGCAACGGATGCTCCGTGAGGACAACGAGTAAGAGGAGACAGGAAGATGACCTTACACATGAAAGATGCCGTCGCTCAGCACATCCACTATTTACGCATGACCGGAAAATCGGACAACACGGTCAGCCAGGCGACCTACAAATTTGCCCGATTCGAAGCCATCATGGGAGAAGGCAGAACGCTCGACGAATTAAAAACGAGGCAGGACGTCATGCCGTATATCGACACGCTCCGTTCCAAAGGATGTCAACCGGTGACCATCAACAACTACTTGAGCGCTCTTCGTGGCTTATACGATTGGGCCATCGCCGAGCATCTCGTCACCCATAACCCCTTTCATCAGTTACGGGTGAAAGTGACCGAGCGCCATTCAGCGGAGATCCCCTCCCCTAAGCAATTGTCCGCCGTCATCGATGCCATCGACGTCCCGTTGTATCGTACGTTTTTAACCGTTCAGCTCCATACGGGCATGCGGATCAACGAGGTCCGGCTGTTAAAACTCGATGCGATCGATTTGCAGGAGCGGTTACTCTATGTCCGAGAATCAAAGACGGGAAAGCCCCGGAGAATCCCGTTGAATGACAAGATTCACTCCGTCCTCTCCACCTATCTCGATGAGGAGAGACGTCCCGTCGACTCGCCCTATGTGTTCCCGTCTGCACGAGGCGCCTTGATTTGTAAGACGACCATCAATCGTCACCTGACGACGGCTGCCACAGAGGTGCTCGGTTATCCTGTCACGTCTCATACGCTCCGCCATGCATTTACGACGCACCTTTATGACAAAGGGGTCATGGAGACGACGTTATCTGAATTACTTGGCCACTCCGAGCCGAAGACGACACGTCGGTACATCCGCGTCCGCGAGAATCATCTTCGCGATGCGGTGGAACGGTTGACGTTGGATTAAAGACCATACGAAGAAGACCGACCTGTGAATTAGATCGGTCTTCTTTGTATGGGAAATCGGTTTCTGCTTGAACGGGACCAGACCACCTCTGATCGACGCGGAATCGTTCTTATCTGTTTACGATATACACTTTCAGTAAGTACACGATGATTCCGATCAATGCCGCGATAGCCAAATACACAATCGGCACCAATAATCCTGGCGCGGTCAGAGAGATCCCGTAAATGACGAGTGCCGTCACAAAAAATAGTAACAAAAACAAACTAACGTGCTTCATTCACATCTTCCCCTTTGGCATATGACATACAAGTCATTCGATTCACCTCACTTTATCATATTTTTCCAAATGAGGACTCGACATGCATCCGTCGTAATCCTTCATTAATTGTCGGGACAAAATCAAATTGAACCTACCTCCATTTAAAATAAAGATGATATAGAAAATTAAGGGAATAAACGCACCTCATGGTATACTTTGAAAAAGAAGTAAATCCAAATTTATTGAGGTGTATGCATGAAACGAATATTACTCGTCCTCGTCTTAGTAGGGGCTTGGGGCATGACCCCGACAGACTCCGTCCAAGCTGCGACGAACCCTTTCGATATCCGTTCCATCCCGAATGCGACCGTCTATGAAATGAAGAACGGTCGATTGACGAAAGTGGCAGCGTATTCGACAACGAAACGCTATACAGCCGTCAGTACGTCCGGCTGGTACTACATCGCACTAAGTAATACGAAAAAGATCTACATAAAGAAAAGTCAGGCCAAGCTCTTACTCGGTGACCCACTCACCGCTTCGAATTTGAAGTCGAGTGGAACGGCACGACTCGCGCATGAGTATATGAAACAGATGCCGCTTCACGCACCATATGAATATGAAAAATTGACACCTGCGCGCGCCGTCGACTACGCCAACCGTGCGATTCGTGGGGATTGGTCGATCCCGTCCAAACCATATCAATTGTCCGTCCCGAACGTCGATACGTTTAACTGGCACCGGGACATCCCGAGCTCGTCGAGCAATTCCTATCCGTTCCAAATTCATTATTTGACGGTGCTCAATCAATTGACCCAGGCGTATAACGAGACCGGCAATACTGCTTATTTGAAGTACGGGGGACGGGTCGTTAAAAGTTGGACGAAAGCCCATCCGATTGCGAACTACAAACAGTACCGTTGGCCGTATAACGACCACGGCACGTCGATTCGGACGTTCCATCTCTTGAATTTTTGGGATGCCTATAAATCTTCTTCGCTCTATAAAGATACGGCGTTCACGGGTCTGATGTTGCGGACGCTCCACGACCATGGCACGTTACTCGCAACGTCTAGCTTCTATAAAAATGATCACAATCATGGAATATTCCAAGACATGGCGCTCACCGCCATCGCGCAGACGTTCCCACAGTTCGACCGGAGCAGAACGTGGAAGACGCTCGCAGATAGCCGCCTCGATAAACAGATCCGCCACAGCATCACGTCGGACGCCGTCCACCTCGAGCATTCACCCGGCTATCAGTCCTATATGTATCACGTGCTCGACCGCTTCCTCATCTGGGCAGAAGCGAACCGTTTCTCACTCCCTTCGAGCATGACACGGGTCGAACAGATGCCGAAGCAACTGACGTATATGATCAAACCGAACGGGACACTCCCGATCTTTGGAGACACGTCCGGTGTCAGACGGAACACCTCGATCATTCCGCATATCGAGGATTTCCCCGAGCTCGTCTTCGCCCTCACCCAAGGGAAGGAAGGGACACGCCCACCGGTCACGGCGAAACGGATCAGCAACCAATACAGCTTCATGCGCGAATACTGGGCATCTCCACCTCGCGCGTTCAATCAGGCGACCCAGGTGATGATGACAGCCGGTTATCACAGCAGTGCCCACAAGCATGCCGATGACTTGAGCATCGACCTGTACGGCCTCGGCCGCGACTTCATCATCGAGACGGGTCGCTACGGCTATACGAATCGCCCCGAACGTCAGCGCGTCTTCGGTGTCGATGCCCATAATACCGTCCACCGTGACGGGGCGAATCTCGACCTCCGCTCCACGATGCGTGGGAAGAGCAACATCAAGACCGTACAAAATCTTGGTGCGACCCTTCTTACGATTGGGGAGAGCCAGCTCATCGGGAACGGGGCGACGCATCGACGGACGCTCGTCTACGACAGAGAACAGACACTCATCGTCTACGACCGGATCAGTTCACCCGCAACCACAAAGTTCGTGCAGCGGTTCCATCTCGCCGAAGGTCTGAAACTCCTTCAGAGTTCGATGGCGACTCAGAACGTCGTCTACGGTGATACGAACGGACGAACGATCCAGCTCATGCAGCTGAACCTTAAAAATTCATCGATGCGCAACAGCACGAGCTTCGTCGCCGTCGAGGATTACGAATGGAAGCCGCGTCCACAAGTCATCTCATATAATACCGGGAAAGACGTGCGCTACCTCACGCTCATCCGACTCGACCAGTCGAAGACGACGATTCGGTCGGCTAGTGTGAAAGTGTCCGGTTCGAGCTACATCGTGACTTATACGCTCTCGAATAAAGAGACGAGACAAATTCGCGTGCCAATTTAACGAGAACTATATTTTACAGTTTCAACACAAGTGTCTGAATCAAATAGACATACCGTCAACAGCGTGATAGATTGTTTGACGAAAAGAAAAATAGGAATGTATAGAGGAGATTACATCAGTTGCAGAAGCTCAGTTTTTTAGATGCCCTTCGCGGTTATGCCATCCTCGGGGTCGTGTTGACGCACTCGACACGGTCCCTTCAACAATTGCCTGATTGGTTATACCATATCGGGATACAAGGGTCGCGCGGCGTCCAACTCTTTTTTATCGTCAGCGCCTTCACGTTGTTCTATTCATTGGAGCGCTATACGGTATCGCGCCAGATTCCGCTTCAGGACTTCTACACGAAGCGCTTCTTCCGGATCGCACCGATGTTTTACGCCGCACTGCTCTTCTACTTGAGTTTTGATCTAATCAATCAATTCATCGGGGTTTCGACGGCTTATCCAGACGTGACACTTTCCCTCTTGGTCTCGACGTTGACGTTCACGAACGTCCTGCATCCCGAGTGGTTATTCAGTCTCGTGCCGGGCGGTTGGTCGATCTCGAACGAATTTTTATTTTATGCATGTGTGCCGTTCCTGTTCAAATGGATCAAGACAGCGCGTCAAGGGATTGTGTGGACAACGTCGACGCTCGTACTCAGCATCGTCCTGCACCTCCTGACCGAACAGCGTCAGCCATTCATGGACGTGAAGAGTTTCGCCTTTTATTGGTTCCCGAACCAGTTGCCAATCTTCTTGATGGGGGTCACATTGTATCTCGTGTGGCGCGACCAATCATGGTCCGTGCGAACGCACTATGCGATGACGTTCGGCTCAATTGCGTTACTGATCATACTCGGGATTACTCCGTATGATGTCTATAGCGCATTTCCGAAACATGCGCTGTTCGGTCTCGCCTTTTGTCTGTTAGCTCTCGGCTTATCCGGCATTCGGGGACGTATCCTCAATCATCCGGTGATGCAGTACATCGGGTATATCAGCTTCAGCCTGTACCTCGTCCACTTTTTCGTCCTCGATTGGGTCAATCATCTCTTCAACGAGACGTGGACCCAGCAATATAGCGTGACGACGGTATGGATGTTGACGTTCCTCGTGACGCTCGTCGTCTCTGGCGTGATTGCATCCGTCACGTATCAGGTTATCGAGCGACCAGGGATTCAGCTTGGACGTTCAATCATAAAGAAACGCCTTTCTCAGAAACAGAAGAACCAAGTCGCATGACAAAAGGAGCTCCAAAAAGAGCTCCTTTTGTAATGTATGTTTTAAAATGATTCCTGTAATTCCACAGTAAAGACACCTTCATCATTTTGTATGACAAACATTCACATCATTCTTCAAGCAACTGACTTTTAACTCCAATGGTAAGTAGTGAGGTGCCAAGCGCAACAATGGATAGAAAGTCAGTGTTCACCTGACTAAAACGTTCTTCTATCAAAGATGAATCCACGATGAGGAGCATAAACAAAAGTATCCCAACAAGAGACCAAAAAATAGTGATGAAACGACTGATCCATTTTTTATGGGATAAGTAGGTCGCCAGTAAATCTCCAATCACAATCATGATGGACAATATGGAGACAATAAAAATAATTTTAGAATCAATTACACCGTTGTCAGAGTTCACGTTGTTTGATGGTAGACTCCACCACCCCATTAAGAAGGTACCAAATGACACAATTAAAACAATCATCCCAACAATTGTTATGATATTTAATTTTCTATAAAAAACAAACAACTCCAACACTAAATAGATTACTAGAAACAACATACTGTAAGAAACGATAATTCCAAGTTTTATAGGAAACGCTGAAATCCAAAATAAGAAACCCCCGATTACCGCCAGAGCAATGAATCTATTTAATTCACTTTGAAAAAACTTAATCTTAATCTACCTCTTTCTGAATTTTCGATACACCGAAAGAGGACACCCCAATCTCGTACTGTGAAATGTCCCACATTCAATTCGATATCGAGTTTTTTTATATCACCTGTAATACAATTTGAGCTGCACCCAACACACCCAACCCAATCAAAATCCATCGATTCTGCTTGAATCGGGCTTCATTCTGCTTGGCAAGTGCCTCATTCTCTTCTCTCAGCTGGATGATCGCAGCTTCAGCAGTTGCGTTCACGTCATCGAGCAACTGTTTCCGCATCGCCGCTTCACTAGCTCCCCGTGCGGTCATCTCTTCTGCGATTGCCTCCTCCCAAGTAAGGCGTGACGCATTACTATCGGCAACGGCTTGGAGGAACTCTTGTTTCGTCGTTTCACGTAACTCATTCTGTCGCTGTTCTAATCGATGCATTGTTGCGTCCAGTTCACTGGCTCGCTGGGATAGTTCTTCCTGTCCAGTTTGAAAATGAAGTTGTTGCGCCTCGTTCGCCTCATGGAAAGTCTTCGCCTGTTTGGCAAAATCGTCTTTCATTTCATTTAGTGCGAGAAGCCAGCTATCATATACCTGTTCTAGCTTTTCGAAACGTACATCGACATATTCCATTGTCGCCTTTTGCTGTACTTGTAAATCATGCATCCGCCTCTCAGCATTGCTCATATGCTTTGCAACTAGCTGTTCGGTTAAGGAAACCGAAGATGCCGACGCACTTTTCAACTGCTCGATCTCTGTCGTGAAATGACCATAGAAGTCACGAAAATACGACCGCACCTGCTCGTCTAGCTGCTCGACCTGTTCAACCGAATTTGTACTATCTGAATGAACGACCTGCTTCAAATTTTGGATAGTCGAAGAAAGATAGAGTTGATCCTCTTCAAGTTTTGCTTTTAAATCATCTACTTCTTGTTGGATCATCAGGATGGTTTGTTTTAACTTCGTATCGAGATCGTTTAAGAATACCTCTTGATTCAATTGTCGCAGGGACGACAATGCTTGCTCATAAAGCGCGTCTTCCACTGTCGTGGCTTGTTTCGTTTCCATTCGGACACCCCAGTGCTTGTATAATTTCCTCGGCATCTTGTCCGAGCGTGTATAAATAAAGTCCAGCGCTGTAACGTTCTTCGGTATTGTCGGACGTTGCTTGTCGCAATAACGCTTGCTGACGTTTCACGAAGTGCTCAATGAAGAAACTTCGGTATTGTTGTGCGTGATTTATGTCTTCTTGCCAACGTTCTTTCGTCTTCTTCAATCGTTCATGTAGTTGGATCACGCTGTGCTCGGCTTCATTTAGTTCAGCCTTAAGCAAATCCATCTCATGCGTGAAACGAATAACCAAGCGCACTTGATCATTCGAAAACGTTTCGGATATATCCTGCAATTGATCGTAGATATGTTTCACTTCGTGATACACTAACTCACTCAGTCGCGTTGACTCTTCGAGGAGGTGTTTTTTCATCGAATTCATCTGCGTCTCATAGTTCTTTTGGGACAAATAACGGTCTACTTTCGAGCTATCCCATGAAAAAAATTGAATCTCCCCCGGATGTGACACGTGCAATCGAGATGAGTCAACTTGATCGAGTTCGAAATAAATTGTATCTAGTAATCGATTCATGGTTTGTACGCCTTTAGTCAATGACTGATCTAGTACTGTGATTGCTCGAGAGAACGCAGTATTCAACGCCATTTTTGATTTGGCATACTTTGCATGTATTAACTCCGTTTCAATCATGGCTTCCTGGATTTCACGATGATGAATCCGTTCGAACGCTTTTTTGAAGACATCAATCTTTTCAGCCAACTGTATTTCTTGGCTTCCAAAATCCTCAATCCGCTTTTTTCCCTCTTCCTCTAACTTCTGCATTCGTTCCTTCAATCGAACGAGTTCCCGTTCTGCCACATCTAAATCTTCTGTGATATGGCGAATCTCTTCATCGCTCTGACGCACCACTTCCGCATAGTAACCTGTCAAAAAACTAAAGGACACATGCCGATAATCAGTCTGTTCAATTCGCTCTCGTAACTCATTCAAAATCGACTGGGCCATCTCACGCGTGTCCGGCTCAAGCCGATGCATGCTCGCCCCAATCTCGACCGGATACACTGTCCCGGGCGTTCGACCGAGAATGTCGCCAATTTCACGATGATAGTAGGCACGGAGGTCTGTCTCGTTTGAAATCGATTTGTCCCGCAATCGTCGTTTGACCGATTCCGGAGAGTACGCACGAGTCAAGACGACATAAAAATTATCCGGATAGTCATACCAATGCTGCAAGTGCGTCATACCGATGTCCCGAAGGAACGTCAGGTCACCTGCACCATTGACGATGAGACAGATATGCGATCGAGGAATCCAATGATTGACACAACGTTCGACGTGACGAAGTTCTCGTTCCTCCGCTGACTCAATCCCAGGCAGGTCAAGTAATTCGATGGCAACGTCTGCTTGTTCAAAGTAAGACTTCGGCAAGGCGATGCGCACAGGAGCGAGTGAATCAATTCGTCCCGCCTCGACATCGACTCGAAGTGTGGATAATCGATCTTCTAAGATGTCTGTCGACTGAATCACTTCGGGTTCTTGATTCGGCAAGGTAAGCACATAGTCTTCTGTGGCAGATACACTGTAACTCGTCACAGTTACCGTCGCAGATTGACCAATCTCCCGTTTTCCTCGTAAAAATGACGAGATCTCGTCAATCGCCTCTTCTTTCACCCTAAGTAAGTTCAAGATGAGTGTCGTTTTACCGACCTGTGTCGGTCCATATACCGATAGGACGACTTTCTCTTGGTCCGGCGTCACACCTTCAGCATCATATAGTTGAAATCGGCTCATAAAATCATGCTTGGCGTCAAATGCCCACTCATACCGATTCTTTTCAAATTCAATAAATAGCTCCCGCATTGCGGAACGCCTCTTCCCGGAGTTTGCCACACTCATTCTTCAAGCGATTCACGCGTACTTCAACTTCTTCATACAAACCAGAATTCACATCGTCCTGCCGACGGGCATAGTAGGCATGCACTAATTTGTCACGCATCTCATCCATAACGTTATTGACGAGCGCAATCGTCGACTCGCGTTGATAATCAGCTGTCGCCTTTAGCACTTGTGTCGCATAGTCATGACGCTCGAACTTGAATTTTTCAATCTTTTCCGAACCTCGCTTAATGGCAAGTAGACCGACCACGCCACTGACACCAGCTGCCGCAACGCCTGTTGCCACTCCGGCTGCCACACCTAACGCCTCAAGAGCCCCTACAATAGCTCCAAAACTGTTGAAGTTCCCATCGAGTGCATCGACACCGAAAAAGATAGCCGTTCCGGTCACCATGCGGTTGGCATCAAGCACGAGTCCTGAATACTCTTGATGAAATCCTTCCATGTTTCCGATTTTAGCTTTGAGTGTCTCATATTCTTCGATCCCACCAACAACAAGGTCCGCATCCCCCTCTTTCCCTTTCGTCAAGATCAGATGCTGTACAATCGCTCCAGCAATCACTGGGAGTTGTTGGGTATGTTGTCCCCCAAGTGAGACATCAAGAACAGTCGGATCTAAATAACGATCCACTTCCGTCAATGTCTCACTAAACGCTTCCTGCATCGTGTCCGTGGCTGCGATTTCGAGTTCAGGCTGGTTCGGCGCGAGTTCATTTGGTTTCGGCTCCATAAAGCTGAGAGCCGGTTTTGGCACCGCCTGCTCAATTTGCTTCTTCTGAGACACATGCGGCTTATGGAGGCTAAGACGTTTCCTTGTCATTGTCTCAATCGACTCCATCATCAAAATGTCCAATACACGTGGATTTTCAGTCGTATAGACATGTTGGATGGATTCAAGCAACTCATGCCGCTCATTGAACGTCATATCTTTTTTGAAAGAAGCTCGTGCTTTGTCCCATAACGTATGATTTTCTTGTCTAATAGTTTCCGTCACTTCATCGATACAGCGTTTTACATGTACCTCTAAACGTACTTTTAACGTTTCGTCTAACTCTTGAATATATTTATCACGAGCCGCATCAAATAAACGTTGCATCGTCCGCAACTCGCGCTGATCATTCTTTCGGTCCGATTGTGCGATGAGCACATGCTCAAGTTTCATGAGTTCACGTGTTAACGTCTCACCAATCATCATGAGTTTCTCGTGATGAAGTTGGAGTGAGTCTTGAGTGAATTGGCTGTTCGATTTGAGCAATCGTTCCATTTCTTGAGGGACGTTATCGATGTCCGTATCGGCTAAAATGATTTGTGACTCGTCTGCCATACTGAACTTTTGGAACAGGGTTTGTGAAATCATCGTTCTTTTCTCTTCTGTCAATTCGCTCGCATGCGTGAGGACGAAGCCAGGTGCCTTGTCTTTATATGTCGAAGCGACTTTCTGTAGTAGCATCTCTTGATCCATCTGAGCGAGTCGAGCATGGTTCAAGACAAGAATCATTCCCGTCGAGCATTTGAGGAAAAGATCGAGGAACTTTTGTGAATCCGAGCGAGTGCTCCGTTCGAACCCCGGTAATAAAGCGAGCGTCAAATGACCGAGCACACGATTGTTCGGTAAAATGATCTCGAACCAAAGCATATCGCCGCTTGGATTTTGAATACCGGTATTGAGTTCTTCTTTCGTGATGGGTTCATCCTGCAATTCAAAGCTCCCCGAAGCTGTCTTGACAGTGCGGATCACTCGATAAGCAATCGTTGTCGCAGTCGCGTCAGACGAAAGAAGGACAGGACGTTTTTCTCCGACTCCGACTTCTGATAACAAGAGGTCATCCGGTAAATCGAGCGTCCGCTTGACAACGAGCGTTTTGCCAGCACTCTGCAAACCAGCGACACTGACGATATGACGGTTAGAGAATAGGTTTAAGACGTTTAAATCCTTATACACGCCTTCAATCGTCGTCGTGTCGAGGTTTAGTCGATTCGCTTTCGCGATCAACTCGTGCAGTTCATGCAGCATCGTCTGCATCGTGAATTCTTGTTTAAAATCAATCAGGTGGTCCATCTTATCGTCTCCTTATATTGAATCTCGAATAGTGTCGCTCTATCCAAACACTGATTCGATTCCATGTATAACTTCAAAAAGCGCGTCCTCAAAACCACTGAGAGACCCGCTCATCATGTACGTGCTTCTTTGCTCGATGTAGAAATTATTTTCGTTCAGACTCTTTACGAATCGTTCCGATTTTCTTATCGCTCCGCGTGTCTCTTCCATCTGGATTCCGAATCGTTCCCGGAGGAAGACCGTGCTTCTTCTCAAAAGTACCTACCGTACAATCACTTCTTGTTTTACGCGCCATTCTCTCACTCCTCATCCTTCATTACTCGTTTCATTTTAATACATAATCTAACAATCAAAGATGATATTTTTTCTTTTTATGGAAATGTTTCAAGACAAATCTAACTTCTTAATTACCTTTTACTGAGATGGCTACAAGTATGATTTTTTTATGCTAATTGATAGATAATAAAACAGAATGATAAGTGACCATTTATTAGTCCATTTCTGTATACTTTTTATGACTCCCGACAACACCAAAAAGCCATGTGCATTCGTCCCAAAACAAATACACATAGCTCTTGCGACTATTTTATATTGATTTTTCGAAATACTCCCGATACTCCTCATCCCACTACAAAGATATGTTATTTCAATTCATAACTTATTCGATAGGACTGATTGTAATATTCCGAATCGGCCAAACCGGACAATGGGAACGAGGCCAAGTAGTACTCGCCGGCAGGAATGACGAGGTCTAACGTTCCATAATAGCGTCCTTCATTCGAGAACTCTTCACTGTAACGAATCGCATCACCGTTCGCGTCAAATAGACCGAACGCCCAGTATTCACCTTGCCGGTTGTTCATCCATCCTCCAAACACGGATAGCGTCATTCGTTTGTCGGTCCGGAAGACGAATGTATCGACATCTTCTAAATCATAAACAGAACCAATTAAATCACCCGAGGCATAAGAGATCACATCTGCATCCGCAAACGCATCATTCAATTCCTGTTCTCGTGTGTCACCTTTGCCTGATACGACGGGTAACTCATATCCGGGTTCGGTCGGCAGTTGTACATTTGCAATCGTATCGCGTCCATATTTCAAATTGCCTAGCTCTTGAATTGGTACCGCATAGTTCATGTTTTGTGAGTCAGGAAGCCCCCACGTGACGACTCCGATGACCTGCCCGTACTCGTTAATGAGAGGACCGCCTGAATTCCCATGTGTCACACTGGCATTAAATTGAAGATATGGTTGACCACCAAAGAAGACCTCACGATTACTTAGAATCCCTTGTGTAATCGTATTATCGACACCTTTCGGACTTCCCAGTGCGTAGACAGTTGAGCCTGTACTTCCCGCTTTTGCCGTCGACAATATCGGAATAGATTGAAGGGAAGGAACGTCTAAGACTGCCAAATCTAGTGCGTCATCAAAGCGTTTTAGCTTAAGCGTCTCAACCTCGGTGCCGTTTGCGAATCGAATGCGAGCGTATCGATTCGCTTCACCTGAGACGACGTGGAAATTCGTGATGACCTCCCCTTTCTTCGTCACGAATCCACTCCCTGTCGAGGTAAGTCGATCGGAAGCATCGTACATCTCAATTGTCGCAACCGATGGATTGACTAACTTAAACGCTTCTTGTGCGTTTAGTTTTTTCGGTTTCACCGTCACACTAACGGTCGACTTCAACTTCGTCTTTTGGACAGTGACCGTGATTGTCACTTTCCCGACGGCCTTCGCTGTAATTTTCCCATTTTGCACAGTTGCTACTTTCGTGTTCGAAGATTTCCATACATACACCGGTTTTTTCACGCCACTCGCTTTCGCCTGTACCGTTTTCGATTGACCGACCTGTAACGCCACACTCTTCGGAGAAACCGTTAAACTTGCAGCGGCTGCCGTGGTAGGTAAGCATGTGCTCAATAACATGAATAGAATGGCAAAAAGAGAAAACTGTGTCACGAACCGTTTCAAATCTCTCGACCTCACTTTCATCTTTAGTCATTTCATATGAATCTTGTCTATCATCTTGATAGTATCAACTTAGTTCTTTTGTTGTAGTAAACATATGTTATTCAAGTCAATTAGAAATTTAAAATTGAAAAGGAATCGTTCGACATGAACTGACAATCATCAAAAAAAGTCATCCTTTTTAAAAAGAAAGATGACTCGAACCATTTTTTAAATACGTTTCGTTACCTTTACACCTTATTTCGGTACTTTTTCAAACAGACGGAACATGCGTAACTTTCCACCCGTGTCATAATACATCCAGACCGTATGTTTTTGTTTCGTGCGATATGCCGTAATTTTTCCCACAGAGCGTTTCTCCCACGATTTACTTCCGTTAATTGTTTCAAATGTCTTAGATTTCTTGGTCCATGTTTGAATCGGTTTCCCGAAAGCACGTTGTACGCCCCGTTCAGTAATGTTTGGGCGCTTGTAGTTCCAAAATGAGAAGACAATCTCATTCACACGCTTTGAACGGTTCGTCGCAGCATATATCCAACTTCCTTGGAACTTTCCTCGTGTCGCTACCTTTTTGTCTAACAAAAGTTTGCCAGCAGTTCCTCTTACTTTTGCATATAAATCTCCGATACGATAATCCGCGCCTTCAAACGTTCCGTTTTGATCGAGTGCTTTCTTCTGTTCTTTCAACCATTCAAGATCTGTTAGTTGAGGGGCCGGTACGACTTTTATATAAAGTGAGGCAGTGTGATCTTCATAGGTTGCATTCACTACAACTGGCCCTGATTGTTTCCCGACAAAAAGACCGTTCTCAATCGCTAACCGTTCCTTCGAAGTCGTCGTCCACGCCACCCCTTCCGTGATCGTCTCTTTCTTACCGTCCGCTCGAATTACAATCAGACTCGGTCGGACCTTCGTGTCGGATTCGATTATTTTCAACTCTGGATTGACTGCAATGGAACGAATGCGTTGGTTGAGTGAAGACGTAGCATAGAGTTCGATGCGTTCCCCAATCGAAACAAACCGCGTTGAATCTGGTGTGAAGACGACACGCCCCGGTTGAATCGATGAATAGACTCGCTTGCCCGTCTTAAAGTCATAGAGAGATGTTTCGTTCGAGAAAAACGTTCCGGACGAACTGACCATGATTTCTCCATGGACTCCGATTTCTCGTAAAGTCCCTCTCTCTGTGCTCGGGTTATATTCATATAAACTGCCATCCGCTCTTATCATCACAACAATATTGTCTTCCGTCACATCGAACGATTCGATCGATTCTTCCATGTCGAACGAGGAGGTCATTTTCCCTTCATGAGTGTATAACGACATCATCCTCTTCTCCCCTACAGCGATGAGTTGTTTTGACACACGAAGCGTCTGAGACGATGGGGCAGAGCGCCCATCTCGAACAATAAAGGTTTGCTTTTTCACTTGATCGGTAGCGACATCATACCAAACGAGACCTGATGACTCCGTTAAGATGACGACGACCGAGGATTTCGGCAAAAAGCGGGCTTGTACGGTCTCATCTTTAAAGGATATCATCATGTGTTCCCATTTCGCTTCATCTAACGTATGATGTTCAATTCCCTCGCTATCGTATGTCACGAGTCCAGATGATTGTTTAGTAATGACCCACTGTTCATCATCACTAACATCTAACACATCAGTAGCTTGTCCTTTTACATCAAGATTTAGGGTCCCGTCCGACAAACGATATGCCCGATATCCCTCTTTCCCACCAATATACATTTGCTCGTTTCCTACGATATAGTTCGTTGGGCGACTCACGTCGATCGAACTTACCGGTTCGATGACGAGGGCTGCCTTTGCTGTTGAAAACGAGAAGAGACTAAACAAGACTATCAGTCCAGTTATGCGTAACCATCGTTTCATATTCCCCACATCCATTCTTTTGGTTTACGTTTTTACCATCTTTCAATTACCCAGCTCATGAATTTGAGAACAAATCATTCTTCTTTCAAAAAAGAGGATCCGACATGATGCCGAACCCTCTCTTCATCTACACTCGTTCACAATTCACTTTACCTATTGATGCATCAAGTAATTCGACACACATGTACTCATTTCGATACCTTCACCGACTTCACAGATGTCCCATACTTATTTTTGCTCGAGATCTTGATGCTCGTCCCAGCCTTTTGCTTGCTGATGGAGAATGAATAGTTCCCTTTCGCATCGGCTGTACGCTTATAGGACTTCTTACCAATCGTCATCGTGACGGTGGCACCCTTCTCAGTCTTGCCACTTACTTTTGTGGAACGGGCTGTTACAGAGTTTACTGTCACAACCGGAAGAAAATGACTTGATGTGACTTTTAGCAAGTACTTCCCCGTTTCACTCTGCCACGGACCATCACTAATAGAGAGATAGTACGTACCGCGTGTGAGCGTCACGGATTTTTTAGCTCGTCCCGGTGCCTTTGTAGAACCATAGACATAGTCCTCAATCACTTTAATATTATCTACATCGTAAAGCGTAAGAATCGCTTTTTCATCTACATAAGATGTCAAATCAATTCCGACTTTGCTGGTCTTTGGAATCACAATTTTATACACATCGACGGAGTCGTTCCATGACAAAAATCCGGTACGCGATTGATAAAACGGGAATAATTTTGCTTCAACCGATCCGTTGTTTGGTTCGGCCTCTTGATTCAATGCAGGAACGAACGTTGATTTGAGTTGGTACATCCCTGTATCCGTACTGTAGGGTCCACCATCTTGAATGGAGATATGATAAGTACCCGCCTCTAAATCAATATAACGAACAAACTTGCCTGGATTTTTCTTCGATCCCGAAATCGATTCGTAGAATGCTTGCTGATTCATGTCATCCGTGAGGGACACGCGTAACGTGTCATCTACATATGTCGATAAATTGAGATGTAATCGTCCTGCTTTCGTCAGTTTGACTTCATAGACGTCCACCTCGTCTTGTACGGAAAGGAATCCTTTCGTTGTCTGTCCGAATTTCAACGGTTGTGCTTCAGCGGTTCCATTGTTCGGTTCGATGTCATCTGTTTTGACTGATGTGAACGAAGTCTTGATGGTGAATTTCCCTTGATTTGTCCGATAAGAATCATCGTATACGATAAATTGATACTCACCTGCCTCAAGATCCCAAGACATTACTTTCCTTCCTGGTGAAGAAGCACTTCCACTAATCCATGTATTATAGATGGGGTTGTTCATCCCATCTTGGAATACGATGTTCACTGTATCGTCTACCATTGTTGTAAAATCAATTGTCACGTTGCCCGTTTCTGTTACCTGCAACATGTAAGTTTGTCTATTCTGTTCGGCTGTCAGTTCTCCATGTACCACACCATTAAACGGTAAAGTACGTTCTTCTGCCGTAACCATCTGAGGTCCTAATGCCACTAGTAAGAAAACCCCTGCCACAATCGTCAACCAGCGTTTCAAATATGAGATCATTTCTTTTTCTCCTTTTAATATCATAGATGTCATGAGTCCATCCATCCCATTCTAAAATTGACTACGCCTTATTGTAGCCAGTCCTCATATCTTAGTGCGCATCGTTTTAAACGATATGGAAAACCGTTTTTTAAATTTGTTTTATTATCGTTCGACAAGATTCGTCACGTTTCCAATATTGCGTATCCTGAACGGAAAGTGATTTCGAGCTACAGCATATTGAATAGAAATTATTCCTCGTCCCAGGCTGATGACGAGGAAATCCTTTCCGATCGAGTCCATCCAAAATTTCTTTCACGAGCGTCTAGTCGTCATTCGACCAATCAATAGTTTGACCTTTATAGCAACTATTCTCTTCATTGAGGGGGTGACGATGCCGACACACTTTTCAGATTGATTCGGTTTCATTTTTTTGATCCTTCAGACATAAAAATACACCCTAAGCCATGATGGTTAGGGTGTATCAAAAATACTACACAGTTGAAAATATAATTATAAAGGGATACGCATATTAGCGTATCCCAAAATTCCCTAAAGAGAGGATAAGAATTATTGTGCTACAGTTACTGTTCCAACTGAAAGTACGTTATCGTTAGCATCCATGATATCAAGTCCGTCAACCGACTTGATTGAAAGACCTTTAGCAAGATCTTCAGCTTTAAGTGCTGTACCACCGATAGTTAAAGTCAATGTGTTTTTAGCAGCTGCTTGTAACACATCTTCTGTATCAAGAGTTGTTGCAGTCACTTTAACTCCGCCAACGTAGAGTTCGAAGTCATCTCCAGCTAGATCAGCAGCGTTGTATACAGTTTCACTGAAGTTCAATGTGATAACGCCTGGTGCAGTAAGCTTAGCAGACGAAACTGTAGGAGCAACATTTTCCACAAGCGATTCTTGTGTTGTTACAGCATCCATGACCAAGCCGTTTTTAGCTTGAACACCGCTGATTGTTACGTTACGAAGACCTGTGAATACGTTAGATCCAGCTTTAAGAGTCAATGTAACATCTTGTTTACCAGCAGCAACTGGGCTGAGAACAGCTTTTTCGACTACTGCGCCATCAAACTTGTAGTTAGCAACATTTGTAGCTGAAGCTCCATCAAGTTCTTGGTTGAAGCGAACTGTGATTGTCTTATCAGAGTTCACTTCAATACCGTTAGTGCTGAACGAAGTATCAAGTGAAGCTTTAGTGTTTGAAGGTGCTGTTGCATCTTCAGAGCGAACTACGTTAGCTTTGAATGTGCTTGGACCAGCGTTTCCACTCAAGTCACTAACAAGCGCAACTGGAGTTGCAGTGCTGTTTCCAGCAATATCCAACGAGTATGATGCACCTTTAGTTGAGTTAACCCCAAGTAAGTCAGCAAGTGTTACGCGATAAGATTTCTTATCTGTCGACACTTGAACAAACTTAGCAACTGGAACTGAAACAGGAGTGATGTTTGAAGTTACAAAGTTAGAAACTTTAGTTCCAGTAACTTCGAGAGTTGTAAGAGCAGCAGCAGTTTCAACGATTTCGTCGAATGACACTTCAAGGTATTCTACGCCGTCGATCTTCACAACTTTTGTAGAAGCAACTTTTGGTGCAACAGTATCAACATCAAAGTTGAGGACTTTAGAGTAAGCAGCTCCAGCTTCTCCACTCAAGTCAGTGTACCCAGCTGATACAGAAACAGCTTTCAATCCTGTGTTAGGAGTGTCTGAAGTGATTGTGTATTTTGTTTTATCTGAAGCGTCTTGTTTGAACGTGAGCGCTCCATCGAATCCTGTGATTGCAGGGTTTGCTTGCAACTCTTCAGTGAACTTAACTTCGATTGTTTTGTTGTTGACTGCTACCAATGAAGTTACAGCAGGAGCAACACCATCTTTGTCACCTTTAACAAATGATGCAGTTGCAGGGTTTGGAGAAATGATGTTCAACGCTTGGTCTTGTGCTCCGACAAACGTCACAATCACTTGTTTACCTGCAGCAACTTCAGAACCTACAGTGAAAGTAACTTCTTGCGCTCCAGCTGTGAAGTCATTTTGAACTCCAGTTGCAGTTGCAGTTACAGAAGTACCGTCAGCAAGCTTGTAAGATACTGATCCGAGGTTGTTCATTGGTTCAGAGAATTTAACTGTGAATGTGCTAGCAGTCTTTTTGACTGTAGATACAACCATTGGCGCCGTAGTATCAGCTGCAAATTCAACAACTTTGTTGTATTTAGCGAACGCTTTAGCTTCTTTAGTTTTGATTCCGTCAACAACAACATCATAACGTTTTGAAAGTGCGTTAGCAGATGTAATTGTTAAAGTTTGTCCGTCTGCACTTAACTTACCAGTCAACGCGCCAGAAGTAATACCGTCGATTGATGTTAATGCAACAGTCGCACCTGCATTAAATGCACCGCTAACACCATTAGCAAACAATGTAGCAGGATCTACTGCTTTGTTGAATGCAACTTCAACTTGAGTAGCGTTAATTGCTTTAACGTCTTTAACCATTGCAGCTTCGATTGTGAAGTCTACAACTGCAGATTTCACTTCACCAGAAACGAGTTGGAATGAGTGAGTTCCAGCAGGAAGTTTCTGAGAAACAGTCAACTTGCCATCTTTGACAGTTGCGTCTGCTTTGATTGGTGTAGCTGACATGTCTTTACCTGGGTAAACAACGAGTTCAACTTTTTCACCGTCTTTGAGATTCTTCACGTCAGCTGTGACTGAGAGAACTTCAGCTGCTTGATCTACTGAAGAAGAAACGTTTGAGATTTCAACTTCTGATTTCACAACTTTGTATTTAACTGTTTTAGTTACAACGCCGAATGCTTTGTTAGAGTAAGTGAATGTTCCTTCGAACTCTCCAGCTTTCTCAGTTGAGAAACCAGCGTATGTGACAACTTTGTTGTATTTCACGCCGTCTGCGAAGAGAACTGGCTGAATACGAAGACCTGATGCAGGAACGCCTTCTTCGAGGACGATTTCTTCAGGTTGGATATCTTGTGCGTGATTCAAGACGCGAAGTTTTTTCTCAACGCGGATGCCTTGGCCTTTTACAAAACCTTTAGCAGTTTGGAACACGCCAAGTTTGTTCATGTCGACTGACGATTTGTACCAGTAGATCTCGCTACCTTTGTACTCTTTGTCAAGTGCCGCGTCGAGGTCCCCGCCGCGTACGTAGTCCGATGAAAGTTGGACTGTTGTTGATGCTGCGTCTGCTGTGATTGCAGGCGCTACTGCTGATGCTGCTACTGCGAACGCTGCCGCTGCAGTAACGAATTGTTTCTTCTTAGCCATCTGATGTAAATCCTCCCTTAGGTAGATAGGTTTTTCTACCGTCCTCGCCCAACCGATCTCGTTCGGAGTCATGTATCCATAACAATGAATAAAGTACTAATGATTATGTAACCGACTCTTCTTTAGACCGGGCGTTCTCCCCCGGTAGAAGTCTTTGCAAGAATCATCTTGAACAATTTACCAAGACTGTTCTTGGAAAACCTTACATCCATAATATACATAACACTTCCAAGCGACACAAGCGTTTTTTTTCGCAAAAATGGTAACGTTTTTGAATTTTGGAGATTTTAGTTTAATTCATTTTTAGATTTACCTTTTTTGGAAATGTCGAAACACGTCGATTTTTGTTGATTTCATGCGTTTTTAGCGGAAATAATAGTTGAAAACCATTTTTATACCATTAATTACCTTTAGTATTTAATTTACAATGTCGATTCTCAAAGTCCAATGTTTACCTTAGTTATTTCCAAACCATAAAATCATTGACCTGTTTAACAAAACCAAAGTTATCCAAAAGTAACGTGTATGTTCCATTTTAGACATCTGCGCCTCTCGTTTCAACCTTCTCTCGTGCCGTGAGGACTTTCGACCCATCCGATTACAGACGAATCGTATCCTCATGACGGTCTTTTCTCTGCGAGAACTACTGTTTCCATCATTCGAACCTTGTCAGGTCACCTCGTCTTTGGCATTCACTCCATACAAAAAGACGGATATGCCCATCGGCATACCCGTCTCCCGGTGTCACTAGCTTATTTGACGATCGCACGTGTCATTTGTCCGGCACGGCCGTTCAAATCTTCCACGTGGACGTAGATTGATTCTCCTTTGCGGAGAGCCCGCGTCTTGACGCTGTACGTGCCGTCCGGACGGATCATCGCCGTCCCGAACAATTGACGCTGCGCATTGCGAACGACAACCGTCATACCCGGTGTCGCTTTACCAGACACTGCTCTCGCGCCAGCACGGAGCGTTGTGACCGCTGGACTAGCCGGACGTTTGCCCGCCGCCACGATCAACCGTTCCGTCGACTGATACTTGCCGTTCGTGTAAACGACGCGCAAGACTGTCCCTGCAGGTTGTGGTTTCATCTTGAACGATGCGACCGCTTGCTTCGCCGTCCCGCGTCCGACGACTTGATCGCCATTATATACGGAGACGACCGTGCCAGACTTCACGTTCACTTTGAAGTTTGCCGCATTTTCCGCCACGACCGCACGGTTCGCGTTCAAACGGAGCATCGACTCGGCGCGGTGAAGGTTCACCTTCCCGTAACCGCCTAACACGTCGTAATATGCCACTGGTAACGAGAACTCGACACTCATGTCTTCAAATGCCCATTCGTCTTCCTCGTCAACCGGTACTTCCGGCACATCTCCGCCTGAGAAGGCGACCGGGTCAGCCGTCCGTTGCAAGAGCGTACGGATCGACTCGACCGAAAGGGTCGGGTGTTGTGATTTCAAGAGGGCCACGACGCCAGCGACATGTGGAGTCGCCATGCTCGTGCCGTCCAAATAAACGACATTCCCATCTGGGACAAGGCTCGCGATTTTCGAACCTGGTGCCACGACATCGACGCCGTATCCGAAGTTCGAGTAATCTGCGACGATTCCGAGCGAGTTCGTCGCTCCGACTGAGATCGTATACTTCGAAGAGGCCGGATAAGATACTTCCGGTTCACTTTCGTTCCCCGTCGCTGCAACGACGACGACACCGCGGTCATAGGCATACTTCAACATGTAACCGATTGTACGACTTTCGCCGCCACCGAGACTCATGTTGATGACTTTGGCTCCAGCGTCGACTGCATATTTGATTCCAAGTGCGATTTGATCCGTGTCACCCGTCCCGTCTGCTCCGAGCACTTTAACTGGGAGGATCGATACGTTCGGTACCATTCCGCGCATCGAGACACCGTTGTCTCGTACTGCCCCGATGACACCTGCCACGTGCGTCCCGTGACCGTTCTCATCGCGAGAGCTTCCATCCCCGTTCGGGTCCGTGAAGTCTTTTCCGTTCGCGACATCGACTTTTCCTTTAAAGTCGAGCAGACGATCATCTACACCTGTATCGAGTACGGCTACTTTGATTGAACGACCTGGAAGGCGGAGTGCCTCATAGCCTTCTAGTCCGACACCCGCATACTTCATCGGTTGAAGGACTGATTTTTCATTGATTGCCCATTGATACTCATAGCTCGAATCTGTCGCAAACGCTTTGTACGTCTGGACTGGCTCGATGAACTCGACGTTCGAATCGGCGTTCAACGTCGCTTTCGCTTTTGCTTGCATCTTCGTGCTTGCCGACTCGACGTCAACGAGCGCGAAATAGTCTCCCGGACGACCGATCGAGATACGCTCTGCCGATACATCCGTCATCGCGTTCATCTTGCCGATCGATGTCGATGGTTGTGATTTGTATTTGACGATATAACGCGGTGTATCCACCGTTTGAAGCTCCATTCCAATCTGTGCGAACACGTCTTCCACCGTCGAGCCGGCGAGGCGTGTCATATCGACCGATGAAGCCAAGTCATTGACATCCGACTTGATTCCGCTCGGTACGCTTGATTTGACCAAGGCGTGCATGCGGTTGATCGCAGTCGCTTCATTTTTCGTGATAGTGTGACTTTCTTTGTTGACGAGTGACGTGATGAGCGGACGTAACGTCTGAAGGTCCGTCAACGCCTCTTGGCGTTTCTGTTTGTCGAATGCCAACTTGCGGACGATGTACGGGGACGACTTGTAGTAAAGTGCCTCCAATTGACGCCCTTCTTTCGATCCACCCAGGATCTCTTCTTGCAGGCGACGAATCAACTCGAGCAACCCGCCATCTTCTGGCATCGGGAGCAACGATTCGACCGGACACATCGTTCCGTTTCCTTCTTCATACTTCACTGGGAGTTTCACTGATTTATAACCAAGTGAGACATCTGCTGCCGTCGGTGGAATCACCGCGCCCTCTTCATCGATTGTCTCGAGTGGCATGTATTCCACTTTGATGTAATATGGACCTTCCCATGCGTATGGGAATTGGATTTTTGCGACTGACGTCTCTGCGTCCGGAGAAGCGCTCGCCCGGTAGCGATCGAACGTCTCATCGGCCGCTGCCGTCTCAGCGCTCGGATAGACCGAGATGTTCGTCACGGCAGACGCTTCCATCGCAATCTCCATATGTGTCATAGCTGAAGCTTCTCGCTCCATCTTGAACCAATACGTGTTCACCGGATCTGTCCCTGTCGTGAAGTCGACAGTCTGTCCTGGTGTAAGTAATGTGGCCTCGCTCACATCGGCCGCGCCAGCTGCCATCGTCCGCATTGGGACGAGCGACACGACGAGCGCAAGGACCGATACAAATGCAACGAGGCGTTGCAAAGCTTGTTTCATACCTTTTCCCTCTTTTCTTAAATAGTGAAGCACTTGGCTCCACGTTGTTCTACGTTATTTATCGGTTTATGTTTCAAAAATGTAACAAAAAGATTTCGGAAATATTTCTTCCTAGGTGGCAGATGGCAACCGCCACTTCATTTATATAGAAGAGAATCGAATCCGTGCATACAAAAGACCGGTGTCTCCACCGGTCCTAAAGAATTAGTATCCTGCGTATTGGAGGGATTGGATGAATGCGCGTTTCTCCGCACCCGATAGGTTGAACTCGAGGTCGTAGTCCGTTCCTTGGACCATGACCGTGATCCGGTTTTCCGGACGGACGTACTTGTCGACGAAGCTGATGAGTTTCGCATCTGGCTGGAACAAGTATGACTCTTCGACCGAGCCGTCCTCATACTCTTCATAGTAGACTTCGTAATCGTTGATGTTTTGCGAATAGGTCGCACGACCGACACGGAGCGTCAACTTCTCAAATCCAGCGACCGAGCCATCCTCCGTGTAGCTGCTGAGAAGGAACCCAAGGCCCGACTTCGATGGATGTCCGACGAAGAGTGGCACGAACGTGTCCGCGTATTTCGTCGTCGAATCTGCATAGAAGACTTCTTTATGAACCGTCAACTTCATACCATCCATGTAGACACGATGGAAGTTGTTGTAGAGCGCGTGCTGTACTGTGATTGTCTTCGATTGGCTGACGTTGCCTGCGCCGTCACGGATGACGAGTGACATCTTCTGCCCCATCGCTTGACGCGGGATCTTCACGATGAACTTCCCAGTCGACATGACCGGTGCCGTGTATGACTTCGTGCCAATCTTGACGACGGCCGTCGCATACGGTTCGGCTTTTCCGAAGACACCGTATGATGCTGCCGTCACGGACTGTGTCAATGTCGCCGTTCTCGGTGCGACGCGGTCTGTGTAGACGCTACGTTTCGAGACGTCGCTCGTCGCGCCTTTCGTCGAGATCGTCTTCGCCGAGAGCCATGAGTGGGCCGGTTGCGGTGCGATGCCACGACGGTAGAGCCCGTTCGCATCGAACTTCCCTTTATACGTGCTGCTGCCGATCGAGAGCTCGACATATTGTCCCGGCTCCCCGACGACGCGTACTTCACGTGACGTCTCCGTCAACGGTTTGATGACTGGTGCGTCCGGACGTGCGTTCGGGTCTTCGGCGACGATGGCACGCGTCGTGTCACTCACGTTGCCGCTCGCGTCGACGAGACGGACGTCGATGACCTTGCCGACCGACTGTGGTGACATCTTGAAGACGGCCTCGCCACCTTCGAGGATTGTACGGACGTATGTCTTGCCGTTGATCAAGATCTCCGCTTTCGCAGCCACTTCACCTGTGATCGTGAGTGCTGTCGATGTGTGGAGTGGTGCCGATAATACCGGTGCGTCAGGAGCAGTCACGTCTTCAGACGTCTCTGCGTTGACGATTGTCGAAGGCGCGATACCTCCGAATGCGAGTGTGGTAGCTAGGAAAAGTGCTGCATATTTCGGTTGTTTCATAATAAGTAGGGTCCCCCTCAAGAATAATGACAATCGTTTACAAATTTATTATAATCTGTCCTTTTTCAAAAGGGTACATAATTTTTCTAAAATAGGCATATATTTTTCAAATTCACATTTCCTTCATTTAATAAAAAAGACACTCCATCGATTCGGAGTGTCTGAACGCTTATTAACCTTCGTTGATCATCGTCGCTTGTCCGCCTTGCCATAACCAGACGCCATCTTCTTTCACATAAAGATGAAGCATCCAAAAGCGACCTTCGTACGCGTTCGTGCCGAGAATGAACTTCTCCTCGAGCAAGAGTTGGACGACGGCGAGGTCACCGCGTACCGTCTCATCGAACGTGACCGTGTCCTGTGCGATCCATTGAATCGCTGTCGGGTCGACGAACTGGTCTAAGAACGTCTCTTTATCGAACTGACGCCCGCTCGAATCGACATATCGGAACGAGTCGTGCATGAGCGCCCGCATCGCGTCGAGATCGCCGGCTACCTGATGGGCCGATCGGTCGTCAGAAAGTTGTTTCATGTTGAGTGTCTCCATAGTTGTCCCTTCCTTTCCCCGTCCATCATAGCACAGATGGTCGCAAACGAACGAGTGGAATGCTGAGCACGGATTCCTTCAATCATTTCCCTTTTATCGAAATAAGCAACCTTTTTCATCTCCACTATGTATATACTAAAAACTGTAAATTTCATGAATCGAGGTGGAAATGTTGAAACGAATCTTCAGTTTGCTCTTTCTCTTTACCTTCTATTGGACACTCACCGCTCAAGCGGTCGGGTCTGAGGCCATTCTTCGTGCCGGCACGACCCTCTATGCCGATCCAGAAGAAACGGTCGTTCTCCTGGTCACAGACCAAGCGGAGCGTGTGGATGTCCATGAGGTGACCGAGACCCATACGTCTGTCACCGTCGCTTCACAAAAAGGATTCGTCCGAAACGACGCCTTATCATACGCTGTCACCCGTTACGTCCATACGGAGACGGATGCACGCGACGCTGCCGGAAATGTAGTCGCAACACTCACCATCGGGACAGCGGTCGACGTCTTCGATATCGAAGGCGACCTTCTCCTCACGACGGACGGGACATATGTCGCCCGTGACGCCCTCGGAGAGACGGTTCCGGCGGCAGTGACCCGCTACGCAAAAGAGGGAGCGACTCTCACGTCTTCACCAGATGGTGGAACCATGACTCCACTTGAAGCCGGTCAAACCTTGAACGGCTTCCTCATCGACGGACAGATGCGTGTCGATCTAAATGGAACTGTCGGATACATCTCGCTCTCGATGACAAATCGAATCCCGTTCAAGACGGACTCGCAATTCGTCTTGACGACATCCTCTTATATGAATGAGGACGGAGAGATCGTCGGGACGATTGTCCGGGGCAAACGAGTAAGTGTATATGGCACAAATGGCTCGATGGCCCGCCTTTATCAAAATGGCATGTACGTGTATATGAAGCGAGACGCACTCGCTGCCAAGATGCCCCGCTACGCTAAAACGGGGAGCCGTTATGCTCAAAAAGAGACATCGATTTATTTAGACACAGACAAGAAGCAAGTCGTCGGTTCACTCAAACGGAGTCAACTCGTCAGCATCTATGGGACAGACGGTCTGTTCACCCGTGTCTATTACAACGGACAATATGTCTTCGTCGAATCCGCATCGCTTGGGACGACGGAGCCACCTTATCTAAAAACCGGACAACGGTACATCACGAAAAACACACCGGTCTATGCTCGGACGATGAAATCATCCAAAACGACCTTGTCCCTGAAACGGGGACAGCTCGTCTACATCTATGGCACCCGTGGAAGCTATACCCGTATCTTCACGAAAGGGAACTATTACTTCGTCCCGACGAGCGTGACGAGTACGAAAAAACCACCTCGCTTCGAAGCGACAGGGAAACGATACAGCCGATATAACGAGGTCGAAGTATACGCCTCGACCTCAATCGCGAAACAAGTCGGTTCATTGAAACGGGGTCAGCTCATCGAGACATATGGGACGAGCGGCTACTACACGCGCATCCGACTAAACGGAGCCTATCGCTATGTCGCGACTGGCTACCTCGCTGTCTCGAAACCGACCGCGAAGCCGAAGGTAGGAACGGTCTTCTATACACAGTTCAACGGGACGCCTTACTTCTCGGCTGACGTTGCGTATGGTCGTCCGGCCGGCACTCTGCCGCGCGGAACGAAACTCGTCGGGCTCCGCTCGATCGATGCCGACTTTTGGCACGTCCGTCTTCCGTCCGGGAAACGCGTGTACGTGTTGAACCCCTATATCGCCGAAACGAAACCGAAGGCGATTCAACCGGCGAGCGTCTATACGGCCGCCCACTATGGAACGACGAAGAAGACGCCGTTCTACGCTAACCCGAACGACACCCGTCCGATCGGGTATCTCGATGCCGGTCGTCGCATCTACCCTCGTGGGAAGAGTGGCGACTCCTATCTCATCCAATACGACTGGCGTCCGGTCTACGTCAAGACGAAAGACATTCGCATCAAACGAGATGCCTTGTTGAAGAAACGGGACAACTCACAAAAAGAACGCATGATTGCCGTCGCGGTGAAACATCTCGGGACACCGTACACGTGGGGCTCACAGTCTCCGCTGAACGGCGGTTTTGACTGTTCCGGTCTCATCCACTACGCGACGAATCAAGCCGGTAAAATCGGCGGTCGCACCAACGTGTCAGGTTACTGGCATAGCGGCCATTTCAAGAACAAACGGACAGGGATCACGAGTGGACGTCGCGGGGACATCGTCTTCTTCGCCGGCACGTACAAATCCGGTCCATCGCACATCGGCATCATGCTCGATGATGAGTTCTTCATCCATGCCGGGGGCGAGATGCTTCAAATCAACTCGATCCATGACCCGATGTGGCGCCCGTACTTCCTAGGGTACAAATCGTTATAAGGAGGATTCTCCATGTTTGACTATATCGATCCGTTCTTATGGCAACTCGTCATCGTCCCGTTTCTCACCATCGGCGGTGGTGTCGTGGTCGCCATGATCATGAAACGGGTCTGGGTCGGCCCTGTGGTGACGTTCTTGTTGAACGCCATCATCGAATTGACGTACTTTGCCGTCTATTATGACCACAGTCCGTTCGATGTCAGCCATCTCAGTTCGTGGAATGTCATCTTCCCGCTGATTTCGCTCTTGTTCTCGTTCATCTTCGTCGGATTGTTGAAAACAAAAAAATCTGCCTGATGTGTCGTGATTACTCGTTATAAGGAGGACTCTCCATGTTTCACTATATCGATCCGTTCCTATGGCAACTCGTGATCGTCCCAACGTTTACGATCGGACTAGGAGTCGCCATCGCATTGCACTTGAAGCGCTTGTCTATCGCTCCCTTGATCACGCTCTTCGCCTACTTGGGCATGGAGTGGCTCATGTATCGGGGCACCCTCTTCTTCTTTACGAAGTGGTGGCTCCTTCCCCTTTTGGCATTGGGGATCACGTTCACGTTCATCGGGAAACGTCAGGTGGGGCACGCTTCGGTCAAATGATGCTTGACAATGCATCTTTATCCCGTTAAAGTAACGATAACATTCATACGAACTCGCGATGAGAAAGAAGAGTAGCGCGAAGGGACGTCTTCAGAAAGCCGGTGGTCGATGCGAACCGGTGGCGTACCTTGCGTGAATGGGCTTTTGAGCGTTCAGACCGACATGTAGGCTCTGACGGGTCCTCCCGTTATCGGGGACAGCGAATGATGGTTCGCGATGAGTGGGAAGACAAGGCGTCTTTCAACGAAGGTGGCAACACGGGGAATCTCCTCGTCCTTCATGTCCGATTGGGCATGCGGGACGGGGAGATTTTTTGTTTGAGCGATTGGAGGTGGGCTGGTGACGTACCACGGATATACGCACCGCGGTCATCGTATACGAACAAGACGTGACCCTCTCGTTCGTGGATGAACTGAACGAGCGGATACGTTGTGAACTCTCCGTTCAAACGAGGCTTTGATTTTGTATAAAAATCTTGATAACAAATCGACTCGAGGAGTGGTCGCACACGGATTTCGGACTTGTCTGCTACCGGCACGGTGAACATCCATAACGGTTCGTCATCGAACGTGCACGATGTGGCGGTCGTCTTGAAGCGCACCGATTTGTCCCGGATATAACGGAACAAGAGGGTCGGCTTGACGGGCTGTCCATGTACATGCCAAACGATTCGGATGGGGTCGCCCTCTTCGAACAACGCATCAAACAATTGCTGGGCATGACGAACGACTGCCTCAAAATATTCAAGATTCAGTTCATATGATTTGATATCAACGTAAGGTGACAGCGTGTCCTCGAGTTCGATGTGCTCGGTCAACGCTTCACCTGAAAATTGGTCAGGTCGTAAGACTGACATCGGCATATCCCCTTTCTATTACCCATTATAAGGAGGTTCTTTCAATGCAACAACGGATCATCAATGGTGACGAACTCACACCAGTGGCAATCTTCCACCGACTACAAGGTGAACGAAAGGTATTACTCGAAAGTCGCGCGGAAGGCAAGCACGGTCGCTACTCCATCATCGCGGCGAACCCGGTCGAGACGATCCGAGTCGATGGGAACGACGTGACAGATGCAACGGGGACAATCTATGCAGACGACCCGCTCCATGCCTTATCCGAACGCATCACACGTGACGACTTCACTGCACCGTACCCGTTCATCGGCGGTGCCGTCGGCTATATCGGCTATGACTTGCTTCGGGTGTATGAACCGATCCCGAACACGCCGACCGTGACGCGTGATTTGCCGGACGCCCTCTTCCAACGCTATGAGACGGTCGTCTTATACGACCACCTCGAGGAACAGGTCATCCTGATCGATACGAGCGAGACGGATGCGACGATGCGACTCGAGTCCATCCGCGAACAGCTCGAGACACCGGAGACACACGCCCTCGAACCGGTCGTCCGGACGAGCGAGCGCATCTTGACGCCGAAGGACGAATTTATCGACCGCGTGCTCCAGGCGAAAGAGGCAATCCTAGCGGGCGAGGTGTTCCAACTCGTCTTGTCGCAACGAATCGACGCGACGTTCACCGGGGACCCGTTCCACTTTTACCGGACGCTGCGGAAACAAAATCCGAGTCCGTACTTGTTCTACATCGACCTCGGGGAAGCGATCGTCCTCGGTGCTTCTCCTGAAAGTCTCGTCCGTGTCGAGAACGGCAAAGTGACGACGAACCCGATCGCCGGGACACGCCCTCGTGGGAAGACCGTCGAGGAAGACACGCGTCACGCGGAGTCACTCCTTCAAGACGAGAAAGAACTCGCCGAGCATCGGATGCTCCTCGACCTCGGACGGAACGATATCGGGCGGGTCGCCAAAGTCGGCACAGTCACCATCCCGAAACACATCGAGCTCGAACGATTCAAAAACGTGATGCATCTCGTCTCGGAAGTTAAAGGTGATTTACGTGACGATGTGGCCCCGATCGACGCGCTCCGTGCTTGTCTTCCGGCCGGTACCGTCTCCGGGGCTCCAAAGATTCGGGCGATGCAGTTGATCGATGAGCTCGAGACGGTGAAACGAGAAGTCTACGCTGGGGCGGTCGGCTATCTCGATGTCCGGGGCGGATTCGACTTCGCCCTTGCCATCCGGACGATGGTCGTCCAAGGTGACACGGCCCACGTCCAAGCCGGCGCCGGCATCGTCTATGATTCAGACCCGGTATCGGAATATGAAGAAACGCTGCATAAAGCCAAATCCCTATTGGAGGTGTTCGCATGATTCTCCTCATCGACAACTACGATTCGTTCACGTATAACGTCTATCAAGACGTCGCTCGCTTCAGTGACGTCTGCGTCATCCGGAACGATGAACATAGTATAGAAGAAATCCGTCGCATGAACCCGAGTGGTATCATCCTCTCCCCCGGTCCCGGTGGTCCCAAAGACGCCGGTGTGTCGCTCGCGGTCGTGCGAGAACTGTCCGGCTATATCCCGATTCTCGGGGTCTGTCTCGGTCATCAGGTCATCGCCGAGGCGTTCGGCGGAGTCGTCGGACGGGCGAACGAGGTGATGCATGGAAAAGTCTCACGGATCAATACGGTGCCAAGCGTCCTCTTTGAAGGGCTATCGATGGACGTCATGCGCTATCACTCGCTCGTCGTACAAAAGACCGAACTGACGGTCACGGCCGAGACGACAGACGGTGTCATCATGGCTCTCGAACACCCGACCCATCCGACGTACGGTGTCCAGTTCCATCCCGAATCAATCGGAACACCGGACGGACGTGGAATCTTCGAACGATTCGTTCAGTTGTGCACGAAAAAACCGGGGCACGTGTCCCCGGTTTGAGTATCAACCTAAAAAGTCATCCCGCTGAAAATCATGCTTGTCGATCTTGATGTTGTCACATGCCACCCCGTTCGACCGGAGCACCTGGATCGTTTCATGCAACAGCTCATCACTACCAACGATATAGAACAAGGCGTCCTTGTCGGATGCCATCATCTCCACGCGTTCGTAGTAGTCTTTCCGACTCGGGACGAATTCTGACGTGAAGTGCTCGTTCGATTCGAAGACGTCACCGAACAGATACGCTTTCGACGAATCGACGTTCAACGAATGGAGATGCGGGACACCTTCCCTGTTCGCCAAGTACTCGAGGACGACCGGACGGAATGTCGCGAGTCCGACACCCGCCGATAAGAGGTAGACGTTCTTCCCACTCCGTTCGAGCGGGACGTTCGAATGTGTCTTGAACAAGGCGACCTTGTCCCCCGGTACCATGTCGCGAAGGATCGATTTGAACGTCGAGCATTCGGACTTGATGCGGGTCGTGATTCCGATTGCCCCTTCGTGCGGCAATGTCGAGATCGACATATGGCGGACGAGACTTCGGTCCGGCTTGTCCCCGGCGTTGAACCCTTCGAGCGCAAGATGCGTGTGCGCCCCTTCCTGCCACGTGAACTCAGGTGGCAAGGCGAGATGGAACGTGTATGTATCTGGTGCCTCGTTTACGACTTTAGTGATCGGTGTCCAGTCAATTTTCATGTGAATTCTCCCTTTCGTTAATACACCGCAATCGGCCCATACGGCCCTTCGATGATTTCCAGTTTCGTCTCAAAAATTTCGGATAAAATCTTCGCGTCCATGATCTCATCGACCGTTCCAAACGCAGCGATCTGTCCGTCTTTCATCGCACAGATGCGATCCGAGTATTTCGCCGCGAAGTTGATGTCGTGGAGCACCGTGACGATTGTCCGTCCGAACTCGTCGGCGACGTGGCGCAAATACTCCATCATCTGTACCGAACGAGCGATGTCTAAGTTGTTGAGCGGTTCATCGAGGAGGACGTATTCCGTCTCCTGACAGAGCACCATCGCCACGTAGGCACGCTGCCTTTGTCCTCCTGAGAGCTCGTCGAGATAGCGGTTCTCGAGCGCGGTCAAGTCGAGGAAGTCGATATATTTCGAGATGATCGCCTCGTCCTCTTTTGTGAGGCGCCCTTTCGAGTAAGGGAAACGTCCGAACCCGGCGAGTTGTCGGACCGTGAGCCGTGTCACGAAGTGGTTTTCTTGACGCAGGATGGTGATGATTTTCGCCAAGTCTTTCGACTTCGTGCTCGACACGTCCATGCCGGCGACTTGGATCTGACCCTCGTCTAAGTTGAGCAACCGTCCGATCATCATGAGTGTCGTCGATTTGCCCGCTCCGTTGGGTCCAATCAATGAAGTGAATCCGGCTTTCGGGATATCGAGCGTGAGCGGTCCAATGTGGACATCGTCTGTATACGATTTTTTGACTTGTTCGATTTGAATCATAGCGACCTCTTCCTTAGAATGACGGCCAAGAAGATGAGTCCGCCGAACAGTTCGATGATGACGGAGACGACACTTGGCGTCTGGAATATGTGATACATAAAGAAATATGCACTCGTCAGGACGAAGAACCCTAGGGCGAACGCCATCGGAAAGACGTACTTATGGTCATACGTCGAGGCGACCTGATAGCTGAGCGTCGCGACTAAGAATCCGAAGAACGTGAGCGGTCCGATGAGCGCAGTCGAGACGGACATGAGGAGTGAGATCAGGACGAGCGTGTAAATGACGCTCCTCCGATGGTTCACCCCGAACGTCGTCGCGACGTCCTTGCCGAGTGCGACGATATTCAATCGATTCGAGAACAGGAACAAGAGTGTCCCGGCGATGACGACGATCGGGATGACGATGGGAAAGTACGCCACGTCGGCATTCGTCACCGAACCGAACAGCCGTGCCTGCAGGATATCGAACTCGGACGGGGCGAGCATACGACGCATGAACGATGACACCGAGTTCAGACCCGTCCCGATGATGATCCCGATGAGCAGCATGAGCTGCAGGTTGGCGTATTTCCCTGACAAGAGCCATCCGTAAAGGAGGAGACTCATCGTCACCATGAGGCCGACCTGTGTCAAGAAGGCGTTTGTCCCCGAGAAGCCGATCAACGCCCCTGCCCCGAAGAAGAAGACCATGCTCGTCTGAATCGTCGAATAGAGCGCGTCGAATCCAAGTAGCGATGGCGTGATGATACGGTTGTTCGTCACCGAGTGGAATGCGACCGTCGCAAGACTTTGACAGAGTGCCGCAATCAACATCGTGACGATGGCGACGATTCGCCGTTCCACGACCGGCACGAATGACGGAGAGTCCATCGGGACCGGATTGTTATAAAGGAGAAGCCCGAGCGCGCACAACAGTCCGCCGAGAATGAAGGCACTTAAGAAGAGCCAATAGCGCCTGCTCGCCCGTTTCGATTGAAACGCTGAAGCATGACGTTCTTCTCTCAATTCCCCGATTGATACTTCGACACCGTCTCGTTCCATGACCGTACTCATCGAACCCCTCCCTTCTTCCGTTGTCGCATCAAGATCATGATGAAGACGATTGCCCCGACCGTCCCGAGAATCAGTGAGACCGGGAGTTCGAACGGCATGATGATCGTCCGTGAAATCAAGTCACTGACGAGAATCGCACCCATCCCGACAAGACAGACCCATGGAAGGTTGCTGCGCAAATCATCCCCGCGGAACATCGAGACGAGGTTCGGGACGATGAGTCCAAGGAACGGTAAATTCCCGATGACCGTCGCCACGACACCGACCGATAAGGCGATGAGCCCCGTCGCCATCATCATGAGCTGGTTATAGTTCACGCCGAGACTCGTCGCGATGTCTTCCCCTAACCCCGCGAGCGTCAAGCGATTCGCCAGTAAGAAGATGAGCACCGTCACGACGATGATGACCCATAGATACTCGTAGCGCCCGATTTGCACCGAGGCGAACGAACCGACGAACCAGCCCTCGATCGCCTGGCTTGCTCGGAAGAATAGACCGAGGAACGTCGAGATGGCGGAGATGACCGCCCCTAACATGAGCCCGATGATTGGCACGATGAGCGATGAACGGAGTTTGACCGAACGTAAGAACCAGAAGAAGACCATCGTCCCGATGAACGAGAAGACGATCGCCCCGGTCATCCGCATCATGAGGCTCGGTGCCGGGACAAGCAAGTAAACGGTGAGCAGTCCGAGTCCCGCCCATTCGAGCGTCCCCGTCGTCGTCGGTTCGACGAGTCGGTTTTGTGTGATGAGCTGCATGACGAGCCCCGCCATTGCCATCGCTGCACCCGTCAGCATGAGGGCGACCGTCCGTGGGACTCGGGTGATCCAAAACATATCGAAGCCGTCTGTCCGTGACAGATCGTACACCCCGGTAAAGAGCGACAGCACCGCCAAACCGAGGACGATGATCACGGTGAACACGAACGACTTCGTCCACAATCTAGAAAAGGAGGGCTGAGACATCGTCTCAACCCTGGCTGTCAATGGTTTTTGCATGACGGAACCTTACTTCGCGAGCGCTTCCGTGACACTGTTGAAGAATTCCGCGTACGTTTGAATCGATTCGTTCAAGTACGTGTCTTTCGGTGCATAGACGATTTGCTCTTTCGTCACAGCCGTCGTCTTTTGAAGCGCCGGTGCGTTGTCGATCACGTCTTCTGCTGGTACTGCGCCTTCTGCGTCACCGAGTGGTGCGTCACGGTCGAGAACGAACAACCAGTCTGGGTTGCTTTCTGCGATGGCTTCGACGGATACTTCGTCACCTTCGTGGTCACCTGTCTTCTTCTCGACTTCAAGGGCTGGGACCCATCCGAAGATGTCGTACATCGGTCCGAACACGCGTCCCGTTACCGGTGCTGAGAACCCGATGTCTCCACCAGATACGATGACCGACATGATTGTATCTTTTCCGTTGTATGCCGCTTTCGCGTCTTCAATCGACTTGTCGAGGTCAGCGACGATGGCTTCAGCTTCTGTGTTTTTGTCAAAGATTTTTCCGAGTGTGAGCGTCGTGTCTGTCAATCCTTTGACTAAAATCTCACCCGGTGTGCCTGAATCTTCTGGGATCTCGATGTTCAAATCGATGACCGCTGCTTCCGGTACTAACTTTTTGATGTCCTCGTAGTAATCTGCGAAACGTTGACCGACGATGACGACGTCCGGGTCAACTCCTGCAATCGCCTCTAAGTTCGGCTCGAAGTGCATGCCGACGTCCGCGATGTCTTTGTCTGATGCATATGGCGATTCCGCTGGAAGGAGTCCGATTGGTGCCGCCACCAAGTCGATGTCCCATGCTGCCAATGTTTCGAACGTCCGGTTATCAAGGGCGACGACCTTCTCCGGGTTGACCGGTACCTCGATTGTGCCATGTGCGTCTGTAATTTCGACCGTCTCTGTCTTTGTTGCGCCGTCGACGTTTTCTTCTTTCTTCGTCTCACTCGTTCCGCCACATGCGGCGAGTACGAAGACGAGCAACGTCAACATGAGTGAAATCTTGAATTTCCCCACTTCATCCATCTCCTCTGTATGTAAGTTTCAATGATCCTCGCACCAAAAACGAGCCGAGTTGGTTATGTATGTCTATTCTCACGTTCTCGTTATCAGTGATAATGATTATCATTGTCGTTTTCATCAAGTAGCATAACAAACAAAATTAGGATACGCAATGCCAATTTGACAAGATTCGGATAGGAAAATTTTTCTTTCTATAGATGCACGCACAAAAAAAGAAAGTGGAAGGTCCACTTTCTCAGTTGAGTTCATGCGATTTAGTTTAGAGTTCAATCATTATTGTGCCGTGCCCTCTTTTTACCTCGAAACACAATATAGGTGATGAACCATACACATGTGATTGTGAACGCCAATAATACGGTTTGTGTAATCCCTCTCGGTAGAAGGTCTACCACGAAAAATAAGGATAAGATGACCGCAAAAATGAGATGTCCGAATCGTAAATCATCGTCCAAATCTCGCCAATAAATGATTAAAAGGACGAGCGCTACCGGGGCCACGAGGGCTGCTAATATGAAAAATGGTACGCGACGCATTAGAAACGGAATGTTCTTAGGTTCATCCATCTATCTCATGCCTCCGAGATTCCGTTCGCCAACAGCAGCAAGAAAATCCAAATCGACAACGGGATCATCAATCCGATTGTCGCAAGCAGCGTGTAAATTTTTATGATTCGATCCTTCGTGAACAGTCCCCAAATCAACGTGGCGAACAAGGCGATGTCAATCGCGAGATATACCCAGATGACCGTCATCAAATCGAGGTTCGGAAACACTCGACCGTTCAAGGTGAAGAAGGTAATCACCGTCACGATAAATAGTCCGAGCGTCGCGTATAGTGGTGCGTATCGCCTCTTCATACGAGCATCGCCCGCTTCCGTTTGACCATCTCCAGGCAGCGGCGGACACACGTATCGACATAGCCATCCAATTGATCAGGGAGGAACATCGTGTATGTCCCCTCCTCCGTCATCGCCGCGTCCTGCTCGACTTTCTCGACCAGTTCAACGAGCTCTGGATTTCCTTTCAAACGTTCAAAATCGAACGTCCCGAGGCGTTCCGAGAGACGGGCATTGTATGCATCAAAGTCCGCATAATAGGCCGCCTGTTTTGACGGGTCCTGGGTGATGAGCTCTTTCAACCAACCTTTATAGAATCCCTGCAACCAGATCTCATCCGCGACGAGATGCGCGTAATAGCCGAGTCGATATGAGAAGTCTTCCTCCTTGCTGTCAATCCAGTATTGGGAAAGATCTAAACGACGAGATAAATCATCATGGCGTCCTGCGTAGTAATGGGATGCCTCTTTTTCTGTCGTTGCATCCGGTGCGAGACTTCCAAGCAAAAATGCGACCTCATCCACCTCCGACAACGCTGGTAACATCTCATTCGCGATGACGAGATGCATCAAATGTGAACCCATGTCACGCCCCCCTTTTCCCTGATTATTCCATCAACGTTCTATCTCGACAACCCCTCGCAAATTTTGATAGACTAACTTTACTGAACGGTCAGTAAAGTAAAGAGAGGTGTGATTGGATGAGTAAAAAACAATTGTTGCTACAGACTGCCGCCCAGATGATTCGAGAAGACGGGATCAGTCAGTTGTCGCTCGAACGATTGGCGACGAAAGCAGGAATCACGAAAGCCGGGGTCCTCTATCATTTCGACAATAAGGCCAACTTATTGCGACAGATGAACGAATTCGCCATCGAGACGTTCGAGAAACGAATCACCGCCCATCTATCGGACGGTCCATATTCGTTTACCCGTGCCTATGCATTGGCGACATTGGATGATGTCGATCACGGAGATATGGACCTCGTCGCCGTCTTTATCTCCTCGCAAGAAGATGCGACGAGCGAGTCGATTTGGAGTGACGTGTCGACCGGTTGGGACGAGCGATTCGCTGTCGACGGGCCGGACCAGGATGCGATTTTAAAACTTCGCCTTCTCTGTGACGGCTTTTGGTTCGCTGTCTTGTATGGGTATAGCGAATCGTTCAAGGACCGTGCGGCGACACTCATTCGGGAAGCATGTGACGAGTTGCTTCAAGGAGGATTGTAATATGGGATTCATCTATTTGATCGGGGCCATCGCCTCGGAACTGTTCGGGTCGAGCATGTTGAAAGTGAACGCCACCTCGACGAGCCGTCTCCCAATTCTCGGGGTCGCCTTCGGTTATGGGACGGCGTTTTATCTCTTATCACTTGCCCTCTTCACCATCCCGCTCAGCTTCGCGTATGCGTTTTGGAGCGGGGTCGGGACGGCACTCACGGCAGTGATCGGGTTCGTCGTCTTCCGGGAACAGATCAGTCGTCAAAAAATTGCAGGGATTGGGCTCGTCATCATCGGGCTCGTCTTGATGAAAGTGTGAGGTGAATCGGAATGCAAGCCTATCTTTTACTCTTCTTTTCTATCGGATTTGAGGTACTCGGGACGTCGATGTTGAAACTGTCGGATGGATTCACAAATCTCGTTCCGAGCGCCATTCTGTTGGTTAGTTTCGCCGCGTCGTTCACCCTCATGGGCATCGTGTTGAAGACGATCCCGCTCAGTATCGCCTATAGCATTTGGGCCGGACTCGGGACCGTGGCGACGGGACTCATCGGAGTGTTCATATACGGGGAAGTTCTCTCTGCATTGAACGGAATCGGTCTCTTGTTGATCGTCCTCGGCGTCATCGTGATGAATCAACGAAGAGAGGAAGTCGTGACATGAACGAGTTGGCAGATCATCTTCAAACACTAGAAGAAGCATTATTGACGACGGAAGTCAGGCAGTCGCCGGAGCGTTTGCGTGAACTATTGACCGACGACTTCTTTGAAATCGGTAGCTCGGGACGGTTACTGTATCAAGACTGGGATCAGACGACACTCCAGCTCGACCCGATTGAGGCTGTGTTATCCGAATTCACGCTACATCCGTTGACGGAAGGTCACGTTTTGGTGACGTACCGTCTCGTTCAACCGGTATTGAATCGCGAAACACGCCGTAGCTCGATTTGGGTATTCGTGGACGGACGTTGGAAGATGCGATTCCATCAAGGCACGGTCGTCCCGACAGAGGCAACTTGATTGCCGAACGTCCTCGTCATCCGCTACTCCGAAGTGGAATCTAAGCGTGACGAAAGGGGCAGTTTTCACATGAACATTTTACTCGTTGGGGCAAGCGGCACGGTCGGGCAGGCGTCGGGTGGAGCCTATATGTGTAGCCTTTCAGCATGTCCGTCCCTCCTCCCTTCAGAAGATCGTGATGTGTCCTCCTCATCCGATACCCGTGGAGGGGGAGGGAGAATATGACATAATCACGAACTTTTGTTCGTAATTATGTCACAGGGAGAGAAGACTTTCGGACCGGGCGATTCATCTCCCACCTACGCTGGGCTACGCCCCGAGACGCTTAGATGAGGGAGAATTCTCGCCTGATTTAGTTAAAGGACAGGTCAACCTCGTCCTTCTCGGGCTCGATTATGTGAACGATGGTGGTAGCTTTACACTGACGAGCGGAATCTTGATGGACGACCCGATCAAAGAAGGCGCATCGGCTGCACTCGCGAACGGGGCCATCAAAGGATTCGTGACTGGCGCGGCGATTGAGATGCCACGGGGCATCCGTATCAACAACGTCAGTCCGAACGTCCTCGTCGAAGCACTCGATTCGTATGGCCCTTACTTCCGTGGTTACGCGGCAGTACCAGGTGAACGGGTCGCCCTCGCCTACGTGAAGAGCGTCGAAGGCGCGCAGACTGGACAGACGTACGAAGTGTATTAACCTTGAAGCATCGCTTTTTTCGTACCTTGCACTTTATTTTGTCTCCCTCGTCCGGAAGATTCCGCTATACTCGGGGCATCTTATGCCCGAGAAAGGTTGAAGTTTCATGAAAGACAAAACGTTTCGCGCCCTTTATCATATCCCTCCTTCTTTCGTCGAACACCCACTCCAAAAGCGCGTCCTTCAGGCGATTGGTCGTCCTCAGGAATCGATGGTCGAGGTCATCTTCCGCGTCGGTGGGTTCGGCACGTATGATGTGAGTACGATCACCTTTTTTGAGAGGGGCACCGTCCTTCGTCACATCGAGCGGTCCGACAGAGCGATCAACGAGCCCTTTGAATTCGAATACTACGAGGGCGAGGAAGCGAAACAGATGCGCGTCGCGTTTCACCTGCTTGGAACGAATTGGTGGCCAACCGTTTTCGAAGAACTCGAAGGTGTTCGAACGCTAGACGGTACGCAGTGGAGCCTCAGCGTATACACGAACGGGACACTCATTCACGAGCATCATGGCAGCAACGCCTATCCGTCCGAATGGGAGCAAGTGACTCGCCTGTTCGGTATTGCTTGAAGAACAACAAAGGGAGCATCCGCGGTGGATGCTCCCTTTCGTCAAAGCGCTTGAATCATCTCGACCCGATTGCCGAACGGGTCTCGGAACTCGAAACGATCGAATCCTGGAATCGGGATGCCTTCGGAGTAAGGAATTTCATTCTCTCGAAGCGCTTCCTTCCAATGATCTAAATCCGTCACCGCATATGCGATATGCGCTTTCGTCTTCTGTCGTTCTACGTCGTCCTCAGTCCCGACATGGACGGAACGGTCGCCGACCTGAAGCCAAAATCCACCTCGCCCTTTCAATGAATCCGGCTTCTCGATTTCACGTAGACCGAGAAAATCGCAGTAAAATGCCTTCGCCTCTTGCTCCGTTCCAGTTGGAATCGTGAGCTGCACATGATGAATCCCTGTGATCATGCTCATTTCCCCTTCCGATAAGTCAATCCGATATACTGCATCTTCTCGTTGAACAGACGTGGGTACGCCAGATAACCGACGAGCGTCGCCGAGATTGAGGCAGTCGTCAAAATCAAGAACAGGATCAAGAGTTGATACAAGACCGCTTCCATCGGGTCGGCTCCTCCGATGATGAGTCCGCTCATCATGCCCGGTAGCTGGACGAGTCCCATCGTCTTTTGCGCCTCGACGGTCGGGATCATGCTCGTGCGAATCGCATTCTTCAAACTACGGTCGATGGCCACTTTTGGTGTGCCGCCGAGCGAAAGAATGAGTTCGATGACGTCGTCACTCCGCTCGACCTCATCTTTGAATTTGTTCAAGAACAGAAGCGACAACACCATGCTGTTCCCGATGACCATCCCGCTGATTGGAATGACCTTTTCCGGCTCGAATGGGATGATACCGAGTCCGAGCATGAGTCCCATCGTCAGCGCTTCGATCGTCACGAGCGTCAAGACGATAATCCACATGATACCCGGAATCCCGTCCCCTTTCCGTCGGATGTTCTGTGTTGCCGCGACAATCATGAGTAAAATCATCAACAGCATGAAAATCGGACTGTCGCTCTCAAAGACGAACGTCAGGATATAGCCGATGATCAATAGTTGAATGATGGAGCGGACGGTTGCGATCACAATATCACGCTCGAGTCCGAGTCGTAGGACGAGTGTCAAGGCGAGCGGGATGACGACGAAGATGAGCGCCGTCGCGAGTTCAATATATGACATCAATCTTCCCCCCTGACGAATCGTTGGATGACGGGATCGTCCGACTCATCGATGAACGATGCGTCCCCAAATGCAAGTAGTTCCCCGTCCTTCAAGAACCACATGTCGTCGCTCACCCGCCGAGCCTGGTCGAGGTCATGGGTGATCCAGATGACGGTCACGCCATACGATTGTTGCAGTTTTCGAATGAGTCGCTCGATCTCTTTCACCGTCCGGTAATCTAGGCTCGCCGTGATCTCATCGAGCAAGAGCACGTCCGGTTTATTGACGAGCGTCCGGGCGATGGCGACCCGGCTTCGTTCCCCACCCGACAGTGATTTGATGGGTTGGTCGAGGAGAGCCTCACTCAAGTCGACGCGATGGAGCAATTCGGCAGCCCGATCGCGGTCAAGTGTCTCGTCGAAGATGGCTTTCGGGAGATTCAAATTGTCGTACACCGTCCCTTGAATCATCGGCGCACTTTGGAACGCCATCCCGATTTTCTTTCGTAGCTCGAGGATGTCCATCTCCGCGATGTCTTCCCCTTTAAAAAGAATCGTGCCCGTGTCCGGTGACAGCAATCCGTTGATATGCTTCAGACACGTCGTCTTGCCGGCGCCGCTCGGTCCGACGAACGTCGTGATCCGTCCTTCCCGAAACGTCCCGGATACATGGTGCAGGATGTCTTGATGACTCACATCTTTGAATTCAATGATTGACATGCTTCTCTCGCCTCCTGGTTCTAGTGTACAAAAAAGAGAGGATAAGGTGGTCCAGAATGCAACATCATTCAAACGTAATCTGTTACACACTGTACAAACCTCTTCATCTGTAATACAATGTAATACAAAGGGAGGCGATTTTATGGGAACTATTTCAGTTCGCTTAGATGAAGAAGATGCACGACTTATTCGAGAGTACGCAAAAACAAAAAATTTAACCTTATCTACACTTGTTAGAGACGCCGTTTTGGAACGTATTGAAGATGAGCTTGATTTGAAACTTTATCACGAAGCAATGAATGCCCATAGAAAACAACCTGAGGCCATCTCATTTGACGATATGATGAAGGAATTGAATGCTGAATGAAGACTTATCAAGTCTTGTTCGAGCGCAGCGCTCAAAAGAAGCTAAAGAAAATGGATCCACAACAATCAAAAATCATTATGGCATGGATTAAGAAAAATTTAGTTGGTACTGATGATCCACGACGTCATGGAAAGGGCTTAGTTGGAAATCACTCTGGTGAATGGCGCTATCGTATCGGAGATTATCGCTTAATCGCTGATATCCAAGATGAAAATATCATCATTCTTATTCTAGAAATTGGACATCGAAGAGATATCTATTCGTAATATCAATTTCTCTTTTCTTATCTTCCACTCCTCTTCTAAATTATTTCTTTCAAAACATAGTCATCTCAGACCAAAATGACCATGATTCTTTTTGTTATAGGTGAAACGAATAAAGCGCTCGACCGTTTCCACACGAAACAGTCGGGCGCTTTTTAATTATAATTCCGTTCGATGACGAAGCTCGTCTTGTCCCCGCGGAAGTAGGAGCGTGAGTATTCAATCGCCCGTCCCGACTCATCCTCTGTCACCGTCTCGATATGGAAGCACGGCGACCCGAGTGGACAGTCGAGGAGCGCACTCACCTTCTCATCAGCCAAGGCAATCTCCAATGCCTCCGTCGTCTTCGCGACATGAACGTCGTGGACCTCCGCCAGTGTCCGGAAGAGCGAATGCTCCGCCTGTTCTTTCGTGATCCCCGGTGCAATCTGCCACGGGATGAACGAGACCTCATACTGCGTCGGTTCCCCGTCCGCATGACGGATTCGCTCAATCTTTTGAATCGGGGCATTGTCTTCCGCTTCAAACACCGATGCGATTTGACCGGACGCCGAGATGACCGAGATGTCGATCAAGGCGACTTGTCCACGTTTCCCTTGGACGGCGAGCTGTGCCGCATAGTTGTTCGGCGTATACGACAACGTCTGTTGTACTTTCTTCCCGGCGACGAACGTCCCGCGACCTTGTTGACGGACTAGATACCCTTCCGTCGTCAACTGGTTGAGGGCGCCCCGCACCGTCGTCCGGCTCACATCGAACTCCTCGCAAAGCGCGTATTCGGTCGAAAATTTTTCCCCTTCTTTATAGTGCCCACTCTTGATGCGGGACAACAGTTCATCCTTGATTGCGGTTTGGAGCGTCGATTGCGACATGTCTCCATCTCCTTTACGTTGGGTTGGTTCCTTTATTGTGATACAGCAAGCATACAAATGCAAATACAAAAACTTATTTGTATTATTTGTATTTTTTATATTGCCGAAAGTTGTATCATTTGTTATATTTGTTACGACAAAAAGAAATCGCTTTCAAAAGGAGGAGTTGGCACCATGGCAGTCAAGGTCGTCATCATCGGCGGTGGGTCCAGTTACACCCCGGAAATCATCGAAGGATTGATTGATCGACAGGCAACGTTCCCCGTTCGGGAGATTGTGCTCGTCGATATCGAAGAAGGGAGGGAGAAACTAGAGATCGTCGGTCGTCTCGCTCAGCGGATGATTGAAAAGGCAAACGCCGAGATCACACTCAGTTGGACGCTCGATCGAAGAGCCGCACTCGTCGGCGCAGATTTTGTATCCACACAGATTCGGGTCGGTGGACTCAAGGCACGCGCGCTCGATGAACGCATCCCGCTCAAGCACGGCTTCATCGGGCAAGAGACGAATGGCGCAGGCGGATTATTCAAAGCGTTCCGTACCATCCCGGTCTTGATCGACTTGGCAAATGAAGTCGCCGAGATTTGTCCGGATGCCTGGCTCGTCAACTTCACCAATCCGGCGGGCATCGTCACCGAGGCCGTACTCAAGCACTCATCTCATAAGAAGGTCATCGGTGTATGCAACATCCCGTTCAACATGCGAAACTCGGTCGCTGAGATCCTCGAGACGCCTGTCGAACGAGTCGCAATTGAATTTATCGGATTGAACCACTTCGTCTTCGGTCGTCACGTATGGGTCGATGGCGTGGACCGGACGAGTGACGTCCTCGCCTCGCTCAACTCAGGCAACGATTACTCGCCGGCGAACATCGTCGGTCTCGGTTGGAGCGAATCGTTCCTATCGTCACTCGGCATGTTACCGAACCCGTATCACCAGTATTACTTCCAGACGAAAGATGTGTTGAAGAAAGATCTTGAGGCGTACGCACAAAATGGCACCCGTGCCGAAGTCGTGCAACAAGTCGAGGCGCAGTTGTTCGAGAAATACAAAGACGTCGATCTCGCCGTCAAACCGGAAGAGCTTGAAAAACGTGGAGGCGCCTACTATTCAGACGCCGCCTGCAACTTGATGGACTCGATTCACAACGACCGCGGTGACATCCAGACGGTCAACACGCTCAATAACGGCACGATTCGAGATTTACCAGACGATGCGGTCATCGAAGTGAACGCCGTCATCACGAAGTCGGGGCCTCGCCCAATCTCCATCGGCGCGTTGCCGCTACCGATCCGTGGGCTCATCACGAACTTAAAAACGTTTGAACAGCTCGCCATCCAAGCGGCTGTATCTGGCACGTACGAGGACGCCTACCTTGCCTGCCTCATGAACCCGCTCATCCAGGACGAGAAACGGATCGACCCGCTTCTTAAAGAGCTGTTCACAGCGCACGAGGCGTACCTACCCCAATTTAAGAAGGAGGTTTACTCATGAACAAGTTTATTGAAATCGCGGGACGTATCGGGTCCCAAAGGCACTTAGTCGCCATCCGTGACGGATTCGTTTCCGTCATGCCACTCATCATCGTCGGGTCGCTCGCGGTCCTCATCAACAACTTCCCAGCCATCAACATCGGTGGTCTCTCACTCGACTTCGTCGGCTCGATGAACAGCATGTTCGGCGAAGGTAATTGGCAAGGGCTCGGTGGTAGCATTTGGAATGCGTCCTTCGCGATACTCGGGCTCCTGATCGCCTTCTCGATCGGGTATAACTTGGCCCGTTCATACGGGATTGACGGGCTCGCGGCGGGGATCTTGTCGCTCGCCTCGTATATCATGCTCGTACCGGTCACTGCTGACTGGGGTCTCAACTTCGCATGGCTCGGCGCACAAGGTCTCTTCGTCGCCATCATCGTATCGATTGTCGTTACAGAAATGTTCCGCTACCTCATCAATACGAAACTGACGATCAAGATGCCAGAAGGTGTACCAGGTGGGGTCACCCGTTCATTCCAAGCGCTCATCCCATCAATGATCATCTTGACGGTTGTCGCAGGATTCCAGCTCTTCATGACGCTCGTCGTCGAACTCAGTGTATTTGAAGTCATCTTTAAAGCGATCCAACAACCGCTCCAAGGATTCGGCGACTCACTCCCGGCTGCCTTGCTCATCGCCTTCTTGAACCACATCCTTTGGTTCTTCGGGCTTCACGGGACGAACATCATCGGCTCGGTCATCGAACCGGTCTATCTCCCGCTCATCGAGCAAAACTTGGCTGCCTTCCAAGCCGGAACGTCAGCGTTTGATGTACCGTACACGGTCACAAAACCGTTCTTGGATGCGTTCGTCTTCATGGGTGGATCGGGTACGACGTTCGCGCTCTTACTCGCGATCTTCATCGTCGTCCGCAAACAACGGAATCACCCGTATCACCAAGTGGCAAAACTGTCGACACCAGCCAGTCTCTTTAACATCAACGAACCGGTCATCTTCGGTCTTCCGATCGTATTGAACCCGATCATGCTCGTACCGTTCATCTTAGTGCCGGTCACGCTCACCATCGTCTCTTATGTCGCGCTCTCGACAGGCATGGTTCCGAAGACAGTCGCCATCGTCCCATGGACAACGCCACCAATCATCAGTGGCTATTTGGTAACGGGCGGTAGCGTTCGCGGCGTCTTGCTCCAAATCGTCAACTTGTCGATTGCGACAGCGATGTATATTCCATTCGTCATGGCAGGAGCGAAGGCGATGACAGCCGAAATCAATAAAAACAAAGCTGCTACTGAGGAAGGAGAAAAGATTTCGTGAAAACCGAAACCATCCAAGAACTCTCGTTTATGATTATCTTACATGCCGGAAATGCACGCTCATCTGCATTCGAGGCTATCGCTGCCGCGAAACGCGGTGAAGCGGACGAAGCGGCGGCAAAGTTGAAAGAAGCCGACGCGGCCTTCTTGGACGCACACAAGCTACAAACGGAGCTGTTACAAGAAGAGGCACGGGGGACGACGAGCGACATGAGCGTCCTCCTCGTCCACGCACAAGACCATCTTATGACGGCGATGACCGTGAAAGAGCTCGCCGTCGAAATGATTGACATGATCACCCGTTTGAATCGATTGGAGGAAACGACATGAACATCTTACTCGTCTGCTCGGCAGGAATGTCGACATCAATCTTAGTGGAAAAAATGCGAAAGGAAGCTGCTGCACGCGGACTCGACGCATCCATTGACGCGATTCCGGAGTCGCGCTTGAAAGAACAGTCGAACGTCGACGTCATCTTGATCGGACCACAAGTCCGCTACCTCGAAGGCAAAATCAAGTCGTCCGTCGACGTCCCGGTCGCGGTCATCGATAACATGGCGTATGGGATGATGAAAGGCGACCTGGTCCTTGACCAGGCACTCGGTCTCGTCAATGCTTAAAACGTTCGTCCTCGTCAACGCCGATGACTTCGGCTTGACGACGGGTGTGAACGCCGGCACACTCGACAGTCACGTGAATGGAATCGTCAATTCGGCGACGATGATCATGAACGGGTATGCCGTCGAGGAAGCGGTCCGACTCGCGAAACAACATCCGTCGCTCCGTGTCGGGGTCCATCTCGTCTTGTCTTGGGGCAAACCGCTCGCCGACACGAGTGCTCCCCTCACGAAAGAAGATGGTACGTTCCGCTACACGAGCCGCTTCATGACTGAAGACTCGCCTGACCCGGAACTCGTCTATTTGGAGTGGAAAGCCCAAATCGAGGCGTTCCTTGCGACAGGACTTCCACTCGACCATCTCGACAGCCACCATCACCTTCACGGTTGGCCGGTCCTGCACGACGTCATCATTCGTCTCGCTGAAGAATACGACACGACGTTTCGGGCCTTAACAACGCTCGGGTCACGCCGAGACTTGTGGGTGACCGAACGGTTCAGTGATCAGTTCTACGCGGATGGCGTCTCCCATGCGACGCTCGATGCCATCGAACCAGGACGATCCATCGAAGTGATGGTCCATCCGGCCGACCTCGATGATCGTCTTCCGAACGTCACCTCATACCTTGTACCACGCCTCCTCGAAAAACAGGTGTTGGTCGACTATGAACGCCCCGAATGGTGGGCATGAGAAAAGCGAGTTCCCATGTGGGGACTCGCTTTTTTATAGGTCGAATGCTTGTTGAATCTGTGCCGCTGTCTCCTCTGGACTTAAGTTCGTGTTATCGATCCGGAGATAATGCTCGACGTCTAACTCCCCGGGACGTGAGTTCAATCGGTACATCGTCGCCGTCTGCTTCAGTTCCGCTTCGGACCAAGCGATGTCACGTTTCGACGGTTTATGGGTGAGGCGGTTCTCCGTCGTATTGCGCGCAAGGCGTTCCTCTATCTCGGCCTCGAGCTCGACATAGTAGATGTCCGCCCCGTGTGACTCGAACAAGCCCGTCACCTTCTTCACGTAATCCCAGTCCTCCTGCATGTCAAACGCCCAGACGAACGTGAAAATCATGCCGGGTAAATCACTCTTGGCGACCGCCTCGAACAGTTCTTGACGAAAGTGTTGGACGAGTCGCTTCCCTTCCGGCGTCCCGTAATTGAAGAACGGTCCGACGAGGTCGATCGTCATATGGTTGTGGAATAATTTCAGTCCGGTTTTATCGGCGAGCGCCTGACCGACCGTCATCTTGCCGACGGCTTGTGGACCAAATAAGATGATGAATTTCATTGGATGAGCCCCTTTTGTGTCTGTTCATTTCATTTATCATACTAAAGCCGGCGCCGATTTTCATGAGATTGACCAATTTTTCCAATTCATCATGTGATAAACTTCCCTTTTTTATGGATGTATTAGATTTTAAGTGAACGGGAAAATACAGACCATCGATGGTCCGTCTTGTTCAAAGGGGGCACTCTTATGCCGAAAGATCCTCAGCTCGAACGTTTTGTATTACGTGTCTCGGTGTTCGCTTCTCTATTCTTCGCCATTTCTGGAATCATTGTCGGTTACTATCTCTCCTCTGCCTTTATCCTATTCGACGGAATCTACTCGTTCTTGAGCGTCATCATGAGTTGGATTTCTCTGCGAGCCGGGGTGTTCATGCTGACGGCAGATAAACGATTCCCGTTCGGTAAAAGTACAATCGAACCGTTCATCATCCTGTTTCAATATGGGGTACTCCTCTATGTCATCGTCACCGCCTTCCTCGGGGCAATCGAGGACATTCGAGGTGGAGGGAATGAACTCGTCCTTGGAGGGGCACTCGTCTATTTGGCCATCAGCGCCGCGTTGACGTATGGAATCTTTCGGTATTTACGAACGTTTCAGCTAAAGGCGAGTTCTGGCCTCGTAAGTGCCGAGATTGTCCAATGGCGGCTCAGCTTCGTCTTGACGGGTGGGGCACTCGTCGGTTACTTGATCGCCCAAGTGCTCGTCTGGTTGTCCTTCGAAGCCATCTCCCCCTATGTGGATCCGGTCATGTTACTTCTCATCACGATGTGGCTAGTCAAAACACCACTTGTTGAGATGTGGACAGCCATCAAAGAGTTGATTGGAATGAATACGGAGACTCCTTATAGTAAACAAATTACGTTGACCATCCTACAAGTCGCCCATCAATACGACGTCATCAAGACATACGTCCGAACGACAAAGTCTGGGAATCTATTGTTTATCGAGATTGATCTCGTCGTCCCGACCACTTATCGATACGACAAGATTGCCGATCAGGACATGATTCGTCAAAAGATGGAGGATGCTTTAGCTTTCTTACCTTATGAGAAATGGTTGACGATTTCGTTCACACACGACAACCGATGGGCAGAATAAAGGCGGATGACAACTGTCACCCGCCTGTTCCTCATCCTTCAAATGCCCGACGCAGCACTTCTTCTTCCTCTGCATTTCCGAGATTCCGATGCACCACTCGCTCCACCTCGATGTTAAGCTCCTCTTTTAAGAGGCTTGCGCTCCGCTCTTGCCCGATGATGACGACCTCGCTCCAATGATGTTTCTTCCGCAGAGACCGAATCTCTCCAGCGATTTCACGATAGAATCGTTGGATTTGTTTTTCTTTCCGACTGTCGAATTGATCGACTTGACTACTTGAAGCAGCATTTTGTCTCGACCCACGTCCCTGATACCTGCGCCACTCATCCGAATTCAAATCGAGTTCATAGACCGTTACGTCTTCGACCTCACCGAGTCTCGTGTCATAGACGGTGATTGCATCCATCTGCGGAAGCAAGATGCCGGTATTCGGGAACTCGGCATCTAATTTTTCAATTTGATCGAGGACCGGTTCTTTTCCATAGTGAAACTCATTGTCGACATCGAGTTGCAGGAAGTGAAGTTCGAACAATCCATCGTTCCCTTCCGCGAATAAGACGATGCTTCGCAACAGTTTATGTTCATTATGTTTAATCTCTTGTTCGGTCCGTTCCCTCACTCCTTTGAACGCCTTCACCAATGTCTCATCCCCGCTCGCTTCGACTTCTTGTTCGAGCCGGCGCAACTCATTCTTCAAATGAATCTCCCATTTGTCCCGCTCACTCGGCTTGGTGCTCAAGTAAAGACTGAGCACCCCTGCCTCTGCATTATGAAGTTTCTTGATCTTTCCAAGTTCAGTTGATAATGCCATCATAACTCCTCCTTAATAGATAAACGCAGCGAGTATCCCCGTGATAAAGACAGATGTGATGGTGACCGTCGAGAATCCAGCAACAATCATTTTCGGTAAAATCTCATCTTCAATAATATGCACCTCCTCATCCGTCTCACCGATATTTTTCGCCGCCTCCTCACTTAAGATCAGCGTCCCTGGGAAACCATATAACGCCGTCAATCCGATTGCCATTGACATCTCTTTTGAATAGCCGAGGAACCGCCCGGCGAGGAAGGCGAATAAGAGAAGCCCGGTCACCCCGAATGCAAATGCGATGGTAATTGGGACGATCAAGTCGAACAGGTCGCTCGGAGACAACGTTGCGAGCGGTCCGAAGATGATGAGCAAAATTGCAATCATGATCAACCCATATGCATCGATCCCGTTCAAGGCGTTCGCTTTCAGCACTTTGAAGCGACGTAAGATGATTCCGAGAATCAAGGCGATCACGAACGTGTTCAAGTAGCCGTTCGTCCAACCGCTGATGACGGTGGCAATCAACACGACGCATCCCATGACGAACAGGGTTCCTGCCGTCGTATGGAAAGGTGCTGGCAAAATCGAATCATCTGTCTCGTCATGGACGACTGCGTGCTCTTTCGGTGTGGCGAGCGTCCCATCCCGATAGGCGGTCTGAATCCGACGCGCTTCTTTTCTCAAAATGATGGACGTGAGCGGAAAGCCGATCAAACCTTGAGTCGCTGCAATCAGTACCGGAAACACGGCGACCGACACAAGCCCCGCGTTGATTGCGGCGTCTTGAACGAGAATGATCGAGATGGTTCCGCCGCTGATGGCTGCAATACCACTCAAGATATAGTTCGTATCGAGAAAAATCTGTCCAAACGCGTACATGAAGACGGCAATACCTACCACAGCAGACACCCCGATCACGAACGTTTTCCATTGACGTTTAAATTCATCTAGGCTGATGAGCGTTCCGAGATGGACGATGACGAGTCCGACGACTGTCTGACCGAGCGCTAACAATGAAGACGACGGTAACAAGTCTTCCGGGAACAACCCGGATTTAAACCCGACGAGAAAAATGATGGACGCCACAAATAATGAAGATAATAGAGCTTTCGTTTTTTTGGCGACATAATCGCTCACCGTCCATATCAACATGACAATCGTAAAGGCGAGTAAAGAGTTCATGCGCGAAATCCCCTTTCTGGGTTCAGACACGTGGTTGATAACTAAATCCTAAACCGTGTACGTCTGCGACATTGTAGACAATCATGAACGACTGTTTGTCGATCGCATTGACGGCTTTGAGTGCTGTCTGGTACTCGCTCCGCGTCAACACGATCATCAACATCTCTCGATCCTCCCCTTGAAATCCTCCTCTGACATCAAACACGGTAATGCCTCGGTCGACTTCCCGATAGAGCGCTTGTTTGATTTCATCGAGATGAGACTCACTCATAATAAAAATCGCTTTCTTACGATCGAGCCCGAGTTCGATATACGCCATGACGGCCGATGTCAAAATAATCGAGGAGATGGCGAATAGGAATGACTCGACTCCAAATACGAACACACTCGATACGACGATAAGGGCGTCCGTCAAAAAGAATCCGATCGCTGTATTCAATCCCGTATATTTGTGCAAGATCAACGGCGGAATTGTGGTCCCCCCACTCGAGGCCCCGATTCGATAGAGCATCGCGACGGCAACGGCGAACAAGATGCTACCGAAGACGACCGAGAAGAAGCGATCTGACGTGACCATATACTTCGGAATGACCGCGAGCGCAATCGGTAAAAACAGACTACCGAGTAAAGTGTTATAAAACACTTTCTTCCCAAGAAAGACGAATGTCAGGATAAGCAAGAGTCCGTTTAGAACCGAGACGACAATCGAACGATCGATATCAAGGACTTCCTCTAATAGAATCCCAATCCCGGTCACGCCGCCTGCTGCGATGTCGTGAGGACCTAAAAACAGATTGATGGCTAATCCGATGACGATGATGGCAGCGAGAATTACCGCGACATCACTTATTCTTTTACGCATCACAATCCCTTCCTCTCACGAGCGGAACGTCTGCATCGTCTCAATGACCCGTAAGACAAAAGAGACACTATCTTCTAATTCTTTGATTGGAATCGATTCGTCGATGGTATGAATGGCTTCATATCCAATCGAAACATTCAACGCCACTTTCCCGGACTCGTTGAACACGTTCGCATCACTTCCTCCGCCACTATGCTCGTAGCGGACTGAAAAAGATTGATCCGTCAATGCTTCCGCCACGTGTTGAACGAACGGTTCATCTTCTGAAAACCGATAGCTCCGAATCATCTGTTCTGTTTTGATGTCGACTGTCCCACCATGATTTGAAGCTGCCTGTTCAAATGCAAGAATCATGTGCTTCACCTGGTCCACACACGCTTCATGATCAAGTGATCTCGCCTCCCCGACTAACGTCACCTGCTCCATGACGACATTACTCCCCGTTCCTCCGGATATTTTGCCAATGTTTGCTGTCGTCTTTTCCGATATCCTGCCGAGTTTCATGTTTTGAATGGCGTCCGAAGCAATGAGGAGTGCAGAGATTCCTTTTTCCGGTTCAAGTCCCGCATGGGCAGCTCTTCCGTGAATGTCGACTTGAAGACTAAACATGCTTGGGGAACTCAAGATGATACCGCCGACCGACCCACCATTGTCAAGAATCAGTCCATGTGTTGCTTGAATCGTCGACATATCAAGCGCTTTAGCACCAAGCAATCCAACTTCCTCGCCAGGGGTAAAGACAAGCTCGATTGGTCCGTGTCGAGTGCCTTCACTCTGCAAGCGCTCCACGACTTCGAGCATGATGGCAATTCCCGCTTTATCATCGGCCGCCAAAATCGTCTCCCCTTCAGAAAAAACGATATCATCCCGGACGATTGGAATGATTCCTTTCCCCGGAGACACCGTATCGATATGAGCCGATAAAAATAACGGTTCGATTGAAGAATCTCCTTTCAGACGAGCAATCAGATTGTTTGATCCAAGACCGGTCCGATCTTTCGAATCATCTTCATCGATTTCGAGACCCATGCGGGCACATCGTTCTTTTAATTCATCTAAAAACGGACCTTCTGCATAGGATTCCGAATCGATTCGCACAAGTTCCATAAACGTTTCCGTCACTCGGGATGACATCTCAATCATTCCTTTCGATAGGTTGTTTCGACGATTTACGCAATTGATACAACTTTTGAAGGTTAAGGAATGTGACTTTTAACACGGCGTAGAAAGGAACAGCAAGCAACATACCGACAATACCGGCTAATCGACCTGCGACGAGTAAGACCAAGGTAATCGTGATGGGATGGACCCGTAGCGACTTTCCTTGTACAAGAGGAGAGATGACATTGGCATCTAATTGTTGAATGATGGTAATCGCGACAATGACATAGATCGCTTTGACCGGTTCATCGATGAACGCGATCAAGACAGCTGGAGCGGCCCCGAGAAAAGGACCGAAATAAGGAATGATGTTCGTAGCAAAAATAAAGATACCGAGCGGCAAGAAGAACGGGACATCGAGTAACCAGAGCGCAATCGTCGCAAAGAAGCCGACGAACGTACAGACGATCAACTGGGCTCGAACGTATCGTTTGATTGTCTCATGCATGTCATGAAGGATTTGACGGGCATCTTGTTCATAAGTTCCTGGGACCCAGCGCACAATCGCACTCGCCAGTTTTCCTCCATCAATCAACATAAACACATACAAGAACAAGGCGATAAATAGGGTGAATAATCCCGAGATGATAAACGCGAGGACACGACCGAGTGACCCGGCTACACTACCAATCACTGCGCCGACCGTATCCGTCAATTGACGAATCCACGTGTCAATGGAGGTCTCATTTTGATTGATATAGTTCTGGAACCACGTATACTCTTCCAAGGCTCGATACAAGTTGACAAGTTGCCGATAACTCGCTTCCGCCACTCGTGGAAAGGCATCGAGGAGAGCGAAGAGTTGGCGAGTCAAGATCGGACCGAGGGTGATCACAAACAAGACAGCGAGAAGGAGTAATGACAAGAGAATAACGAGAATCGCAAATGATCGTCGCTTTAACCTACTTTCGAGCCAATCGACGAATCCGACAGTGAGATAGAATAAGACTCCTGCGATTAGAAATGGCGTGAGGACGGTGGCAAAAAAGATTCCGAGCGGGTAAAAGATAAATTCGACTTGCTTCAACATAAAAAGAATCGTTAAGATGAGCAGCACCCAAATCCCGTTACGAAAGGCAGGGGTGAGCCAGAAGGGTTGCATGGCATGTCTCCTTTCATGGAATCATACCTACTTTTTCCCCGATTCCTAAAAATCATTCTTTCACAGGGAAAACAACACAATTCATCCGAACACCCTCCAAAATATTTGTTTACCTCTTTCCAAATGAAGGAATAAGCATAGCATCGAACTTTATAGAAAGAAGGTGCCCCTGTGACTTGTCCCCACTGCGGAAAGAAGACACGATCGAAAACGGTCTGTCCGACGTGTGGCCGCCGCTCACGTCGCACGATTTGGTTATTTGCCACCCCATTCGTTATCGCACTCATTGCCTTTGTCACCTTCATTGGAAATGCCTATTTCACGGACATGCTGCGTTCGACCGATTCGCTCGCCAATCAGGTCAACTTGCCGATTGGGGAAGATACGGTCTCCGCTGACGAAGCGACACCGGTCGACTTCGCGGCCTTACAGGACAGCCTATTCACCGTCAGTTACGGGACGGGATTTTTGGTGAGCTCACGCGATGTCGTCACCGCCGCCTCGAATGTTGCTGGGTTGACGAATATCATCATGTACCATGACGGTGAGGCCGTCTCCGGCACCGTCGTCGGTCGGACGAAGCTCATTGCTGTCATTCGAATTGAAGAGACGGAGAACACACCATACACACTCACGCAAGCGATCGCCGCAGAGGACGAGACGTTGACCACATTGACGATGCAAGAACGCATCAACGGTACGGTCACATTCGCCGAGAACGGCTATAGCCGAAACTTTGAATTGCCACGTCATGCGTATGGCAGTCCACTTCTTTCAGCATCCGGGCGAGTCGTCGCCATCCATTTGCGTGGGATCGCCTTGCCGACCGCACTATTTGAACAAGACATCCGTACGTTCATCGCAAAAGATGCACCGGCACCGCCACCTATCGAACTCGCACCCGTTGAACCGATCAAACCGGATTTGACAGAAGAACCGGTCGTCGTTCCGGAAACGCCTTCTATCCCTGAGGCACAACCTGAAATCCCACCTGTCACTGAACCGGAGGCACCGGTCGAGGAAGAAGTCGAAGAGGAGGTTGTGGAAGAGCCCGAACCGACGACACCTGAAGTGACGCCAGAAGAACCTGCGGAACCGCCGAGTGAACCGGAGGAACCGACGGATCCACCGGAAACGGAAGAGCCGATTGAAGACGATCCTCCGGTGACTGAGCCGGAGGAACCGAGCGAACCGGAAGAGCCAGCGGAGCCAGAAGAACCGACGACGCTCGAACCAGACGGGGATGAGGGCTCCATCGTCGAAGACGATCCGGACACTGAAGAAAACATAAATGAAGAAGAAAACGACACAAGCACTCCATCCGAATGATGGAGTGCTTGTTATTCGTCACGTGTGAAACGTCGTTGGAGATTGCCGAGCACCGCTCCTAGTCCGAGCAGTAGAATCGACAGCGCCCAGAACGGGAGCGCGTCTTGCAATAACCAGACGACGAGGGCACTGAAGCCGACGACGGCTCCAAGCCATAGAAAGTTCCGTTGTCCCATGTCATTCACCTCGTCCTCATCATAACACATCGACCCGACGTGCCGTCGCTTGCGGTGGCAAGGAGCGTGTCAACCGTTCATCATGCTCGACTCGAACCTGTTGTCCGATGAGAAGCGGTGTCTCATCCAAAAGAGGTCTCGCTACATGAAACACGATGCCGTCAAACGGTTCTGCTTCCCACGTCGGCGTGACGCGGATTTTCTCATCCATCACCTCTGCGACATATCCAGTGAACGTCGCCATGCCGTTCCCCTCCTTTCCAGTCCTTACTTTCCATTTCCCGTTTTTACAAAAGATGCTACTCGACTGTGACAAGAACAAGTATAATAGAGCGACACTAGTACTTGTGAGGAGGACACCCTATGACACAAACGATCGATTTACACACCCCAGAGTTCCAGCGCACGTTCCTTGAGATGATGCTCCTCGCAGAATTAACGGAAGCTTATAACGCTGAAGCCATCAATGACATGGCGACACGGGGCGAGACCGCGTTCCCGGACGACCCATTCTTCCCGGCGATGCGTGCTTATCCATATATTCGAGAAGGTGACACCGATTCGGCCAAACCGTGGCTCGAGAAAGCGAGTTCGCTCGGTGACCACTACATTCTTCATATGTTAAAAGGATTTGTCAGTGAAGACACCGGGTTCACGTTCGAGGCGGAACAACACTTTCTCCGTGGCGTCGAACGCTATCCGGATGTCCCAATCATGCATCGCGCCCTTGCCGTCCACTACTTCGACCGCAAGTTCCATGGCGAGGCCGGTCTCCATATCATGAACTATGTCCGGCTTGCCGGATTTGGTCCGGACACCGTCCCGATGTTGCTCGAATTTTTCCAAGTGTATGACGACATTCCGCTCGATATGGTCGATGAACTGATGAAGACGGCGAGTGGTTACTTAACATTGAACCCACATGACCCACATGCCCATTCCTTATACGCGTCTATGTGTAGCCATCGTTTCGCTGCACTGACGGCCGAGTTGAAGGACGATGACCCGCTTACCGACGAGATGATTTGGATGCTCCTTGAAGTCGAGAATCACGGGATGTGGAGTGCGACCTATGACCGCAGTGAAGAGCGAATGTTTCGCCATATGTTCGCAGAATACGTCGATAACGTCATTCTTCCGAACACGTCACAGTTTTATGTATGGCGCCTAAGGTTGCGTTACTTGACACGTCGCCTGACACACCGCTTCACGGGTGGCTACTCTGTACCGACATCCTAAAAAAACATCACGCCAACAGGGCGTGATGTTTTTGTTTATCCGGCATACGGTTTAATCGGTCCACGCAGGCTGAACGAGTAGTCCTCCGGATCGACAATTCCGACGACTTCGTCGCCTTCAAGTAACTCCCATAGGAACTCCGCCATCTCGCGCGCCGTATGATATTTCGCGACGTTCTCACTGTAGTCGAATCCTTCCGTATCGCGAGCCCGGTCGGCGAAGCTCGTCTCCGTTGCGGCCGGTGCGAGTACTTTCGCCCGAAGTTTGGCCCCACTCTGCTTCAACTCTTGTGCGAGTCCTTCCGTATATGCACTCACGAAGAACTTCGTCGCACAATACGTGACCGAGTTCGGGACGATTCGATATCCCCCGACAGACGACACGTTCAACAGCTGTGCCCCTTCGATATCATGATAATCTCGAACGTATAGACTCGATAAGACGGTGAGCGCCTCGATATTCAAACGAATCATGTTCTCGATTTTACCGAGGTCGACGTCCTTGATGAGATCTGCATCCCCGAATCCCGCATTGTTGATCCACGTCTCGATGTCGAGGTCCGCAAGCGATTCATATAATCCGTACACGTTCTCGCTATATGATAGGTCGGTCGATTTGATGATGACGTCACTGTCCGACGAGATCGATTTGATTTCATCACGCAACGATTCGAGCTCTTCTTTTCGTCTTGCGACGAGCACGAGCGACTTTCCCTTTTCAGCGAGCAACTTCGCTGTCTCATACCCGATACCTGAACTGGCTCCTGTAATGACCGTATACTTCATATAATCCACTCCTTTTTGTCGTTTACCTTGTTGTTCATTCCCCACTTTCTTCATCGCAAATCGTTTCGATGTGAACGAAAAAGCCCTGACTCCAAGGAGACAGGGCTTTCAACTTATGTCGTGAATCGACCAATCAGTGTCTGCAGGTCACTCGTCATATTGCCGAGTGATTCGGCGACACCGTTCAATTCTTGAATCATCGCGAGTTGGGCGTCAGCCGTCTCACCGACCGTACGCATCGTGTCGGCCATCCCTTCACTGTCTTGTGACATTTGAAGAGAGGACGTCGCAACTTGTTTCGTCGTCTCCGCAATCTCATGCGAGGCGATGCGGATATGTGACGTATTATCGACTGATGTCTCGAGCTGACTGACAATCTGTTCGAATGCGCGTGTCGCTCGTTCGAGCAACAACGTGTTCGTCTCGACGCGTTTCGCACTGACGACGTGTTGGTCGAGAACAGCGTTCGACTGTGTCTGAATCGACTCGATCAACCCGGCGATCTGTGTCGCCGACTGTTTCGACTGCTCGGCAAGTTTACGCACTTCTTCTGCAACGACGGCGAACCCTTTTCCTTGCTCACCGGCACGTGCCGCTTCGATGGCCGCGTTCAATGCCAACAAGTTTGTCTGGTCGGTGATCGATTGAATGACCTCGGTGATAAGAGCAATCTCGTCAGACTGTTGCTTCAATGCCGAAATCGATTCTCCCGTCAGACGTGTCTCCCGCTCCAGTGCGAGCACCTCGTCTTTCGCCTGAGCCATCGTCGCACCACCTTCTTCGGCGAGCTTCAAACTCTGTGACACGTCATCGTCAATCGAGCCGATCGATCCAGCGATACGACCGATGCCTTCATCGGCAGCAGCCACCGCTTGAGATGTTCCAGTCGCTTCTTTCGCCTGCGCGACCGTTTCTTCCACGACTCTGTCGATGAGACGTGTCGTTTCCTCCGTCTGTGACGCCATCTCTTCCGTACTCGCATACAGTTCTTCCGATTGTGCTGTGATTTCCTGTGCGTTTTGGGTGACGCGGTCAATGAGTTCACGCAAATTTCCCTTCATGCGGTTGAAGCCGGTCATCAATTGTCCGATTTCATCTTGCGTGAGCGCCTGAAGATCCTCACGTGTCAAATCACCTTCCGCGACTACTTCTACTTCTTTCGCTAAGAATCGCAACGGGGTCGTGACCATATGACTAATGGCATATCCGGCACCAAACATCAGTATCAGACTGACAACTGCGATAACGACTGAGTACCAAAAGGCACGCTCACCTGCCTCCTGCAATTCGGCTTGCATCGCAATTAACTGTTCTTCTGTTTCGGCTTGTAACGTCTCACCTGTCGATGAGATGGATTTTGTCACGTCCGGCATGAGACGGAATACTAATCGATCGATTGCTTCTTGATCTTTTGAGTCAATCGCAGCGATGGCTTGAGTCGCCAACTCATCATATCCTGTCGCGTATTCGAGTAACGATTCATATTCCTTTCGTTCGGCCTCATTGTCCGCAAGCTCGATTAACGATTCGATGGCGGCTTTCTTCTCTTCTCCGCCCCGGCTGATTTGTTGTTTGCGTTCATCATCCTGTAGGAGCACATACCCGCGGACACCATACGCTTGACGGACCATCCCGAGCGCCAAGTCGTCTGCCGCTTTCATCTTCATGACATCGTTTGAAATCATGTGTTCATATTGACTCGTCATCCGGTCGAGCGTCCACAGATTGTATCCCATTCCAACGATTGTCAAAATTAGAATCAAACCGATACTCATCATGATTTTTCTTGATAACGTCCATTCGTTCAACATCTTTTTCACGTACTACGAGGAGTAATCTCCTCTTCCACCTCTTTTTCTCTCTATTTTTATGTATTGCCTTTTCTTTATCGGACACAACAGCCTAATTTGTACCAACAATTTGAAATTCATTTATGTATTGACCTATCTTTTTATTTTTTTGTACTGGGCACAAAAAAAGAACCAGACATCTGCCTGGTTCTGAGTCTTGCTTATAGCTTGAATTGCGCCACGCGATTCGAGAGTTCGGTCGCCCGTTTTTCTGTTTCGCCCATCTTCGCCTGAACGTCGTTGAAACGCTCGACTGAGAGTTGAACTTTCTCTGAAATCGACTGCGTTCCGTCCGCGCCTTCTGTCACGGTCGTCGCCACTTCTTGAATGACACCAAGAATGTTGTCCGTCATATGGCGAAGTTGAAGCGCGTTACCTTCGAACGTCTTCGCTGTCTCCCCGAACACTGTCGCATCCTGTTCATATTGCGTTGCCGACTCTTCGAGACGGTCGTAGTCGGCCATGACTTTCGTATTGAGGAACGTCAACATATCTTCCGAACTCGTGTTGAGTCGTTCGACCGAATCAATGACCGTGTTTGACACGTCACGAATCTCGTTGACCGTCTGACGTGAGTTTTCCGCCAATTTGCGGATTTCTGATGCAACGACCGCAAAGCCGCGACCTGCTTCCCCAGCACGTGCCGCTTCAATCGAAGCGTTCAAAGCGAGTAAGTTTGTCTGGTCAGCAATCGCAAGAATAGCTGTCGTCAAGACACGAATCTCTTCAACCGACTGTGCTCCTTTGATGGCTTCTGCGAGTTCGACCTGTTTCTTCTCGATAATTGCCACTGCTTCTGTTTTCGAAACAACGGCTTGCTCCCGCATCTCGTGCGCTCGAGCTTCGACACGATTTGCCGTTTCGGCACTCTCATTGGATAAGTCGACGATTGAATCGATCGAACTTCCCATTTCTGTCGTCGAGGCACTCATTTCTTGCGAAGAGGCTGCCGTTTCTTCCATACCAGCCGTCAATTCTTCGACCGTTCCAGACGTCTCTTCCATATAGTGACTGAGTCGCGTCACTTCAGCAGATACGTCTTTTGAAGACGAGAGAACGACTTTCGCTGTCTCATCGACATCAATCATGATTTCACGAAGTGTGCCGAGGAATGTGTTGAATGAACGACTGACTTGTGCAATCTCATCATTCGACGTGACCGGAATCGTCATCGTCAAATCGCCACCTTGGGTCGCGAGTTCATCAAAGCGCGTCTGAAGTGTGCGCATCGGTCGGATAATCGAGCGCAACAGGCTGAGACCGAGGAATAAGAGAATCGCTACAGCCCCGATGGTCACGGCAATCAATGCCATAAGAGACTGCATGAATTCACTTTCCATGTTCTGTCCGACACGTTGTGAGCCTTCCGAGTTGTAGTCGACAAGGTCCGCTAGTTTTTGTGTGAAGTTGTCATATGTAGATTTGGACTGCGCATCATAGTATGAGCGCGCCATCCCTGTGTTACCGGTCGAGCTGAACGTCAACATGTTGTCCGAGACGCGTTGATACATCTCCCATTGACGCGAGAAATTCTGGAATAGTTCTTTGTCTTCCGCACCTGAAGCCGTTTTTTCATACTTTGGTGCAATCGTATTGATCTCTTCACGAATCTCTTTCATCCGTGTCGTGAGCTCTTCTTTTTTGGTCGCATCCTCTGTCACGATGTGATCGAGTTCGAGTGTTCGATAGTTTGCGGCGAGTGTGTTGAGTTCATGAGCATAATCGAGCCCTTTGTTCCAGTTATTGACGATATCGTCCGCTTGACGGTTCGCGTCACTCATTGAAAACAGTGCGTAACCACCGACGCCAAAGACCATGACGAGCGATATGATGACGAGCCCCCATAATTTTTGACGAATCGTCAAATTCTTTCCAACGTTCGCTCCGAAAGATGTCGTGCGTTCACGCTTCTCTCCGCGCTTCCATTTGAGTGTCGGTTTCCACGTCCATGTCGGTTTTCGTTTGATCCGGCTCAGTGCCTTAGACCATGTTGATTTCCATGCCATCTATGTATTCCCCTCTCAATCATGCAGTGTTTCCTATACTATCGACAATTTTCAGAAAATAATGAAGAGGATTGACCAAACTTAAAAAAGGTGACTCAAACTACAAGAGTCACCTTCTGATTATTCAATACACAGATTTCGTTGTTTGATTCGTTCGATTCGCAGGCGTCACGACTTTGAATATCAGTTTCGACCCACGTCGCTGCGTTCCGATATAGACGTTGGTCGTCGTCGAGCCGATGGACTTTTTGGCGACCAACTTACTGCCGTTGTAGACGTACAGCGTGCCATACGGGACGTTCGTTCGCACCGCTACCGATTTTGTCGTCGAACGGATGGTCCCTGTGCTGATTGTCGGACGAATCCCCGACTTGACCACAACTGATTTCGCGTCACGATGAATACCCGCCTTCGCCTCGAAATAGAGTTTCGTTCCAGCACGAGGACGGCTGAACGTGAGCGTGTAGGACCCATTTGCATTCGATTTTGTTGTCGCGATGATTTTCGAGCCATTCTTTAACGTCACGGTCGCGTTCGGTAGTGTCTTCCCGACCCGTTTCGTCTGTTCATCCGTCAACGTCACCGATGGGATTGTCGCACTTGGTAGCCTATACGTTAGCGTCTTTCGTTTCGATCCGTATGAAGATTCGATGATGACTGTTGTTCCCGGTTTTGCCGAAATATGATATCGATTCGTCCCGACAACGCGAGTATAGAGTACGACTCCGTTTGAGATGAAATTGATATCCGTATTTGGATCGTGTGCCAACGTGAACGTCGCGGATGAAGACGTGAGGAGAACATCTTTCACCGTCAATACTTTTGGTGTGTCACTCGTCACTTTTTTCTCTACCGTTTGGGTAAGTTCTGGACGAAAACTCGCAACAAGTTTAATTGTCTGTCCTTCGCGTAGCGGCTCTTTCAAATTGATGACGTTCATACCTTTCGTCAGGCGTTTCGCTGACTCAGCTCTTCCGTCGCGTGAAACAGCGAGCACCGGGTCTAGCTTGTCATTATAGACAGTGATTGTCGTGTCGCCTGTTTTCGGTGGTTTTGTCCACGTAAAAGATGGCATCGGATAGTCTTTCGTAACGTAGACCATCTCGTAAGGACGTTCTTGTCCAAGGACACGGAAAAAGATCCGGTATGACCAGGGTTGGTCAGAACTGTATGTCGTCAATTGCGCCACACCGTGTTCATCCGCCTGAACTTCTTTCACTTCAAATGCTGTTTTCGAATTCAATTGTCTTACTTCCACTTTTGCGTGAGGTTCTGTCTGGATAGAGACCCCTTCCATTCGCGTTTCTGTCAGAACTTTTGTTGGATTGTTGATTACCGGCTGTCCAAGCATAAATCTCTTTTTGACAGACGCTTCTGTTGCTTGACGGTAATCCCATGCATCAGAAACATATAGCTCGATTGTTTGATTTCCTTCGATGATTCCATTCGAGAGCTTGAAGCGACCAGTCTCGTCTGCTTGAACGGGACTCGAACACGTAGCAAACGACGCTTTTTCACACGAAAGATATACGGTCGCATTCGGTGCCGTTATTCCGCTAATCTCCCCGACTGCTCCGTATTCGAACGAGGTGTCCACTTGAAGCGGAAGTTGTTTGACCGGTTTGTAAGATTTCCAATGGTCCAACATGGCGAAGCTGACCTTAGTGGAGAACGATTGATCAAATGATGGAATCGTATAGCCTTCCGCGAACGATTGTGCCGACTCGACTTGTGTCACATCCGTCGGCAATTCAGCAACAGGCACCTTATGTTCGATCCCATCAACGGTTGTGATGGTCGCCATGAGTTGATATGCATGATTCAGCCACGTATGCCCCTCCTCCGAGTTGCCAGTAGCTTTCAACCACGTGTACATTTCTTTCGGTTTTTGCCCGAAACGTTCGATTGGCAACAACCACTGATCGTCTTGTACGAAGTATCCATTCTCGATTAAATCGAACTGGCTATTCGTGTTGCGCGTGCGCAAGCTCGTCTCCGTGATATGATTTTTCGTTAAATCAATCGTGACCATCGAATCATCAAACGTCACACCATAATAAAGCCCATCGTGATAGATCAGTGATGTGAGATCGTAGTGGACCTGCCCGTTCAAATTGAGCGTTTGCATCGTTCGGGTTGCGAAATCGTAGACGTATAAATGATTGGATCCTTTCATAAAGAGTCGATCGGTCTTCGACTCAAAATCGATGGATAACGATTCATTCGGATACGTCGTCTTTCCTAGTTCCTCTCCCGTTTCAAGTGAGAGATGTGTGATTGACTTATCAGATGTATTGAATGCAATCAATTCATCAAGATTCGTCCCTAATATCAGACTTTGTCCCAAAATGAGCGGGTAAGTCCTTTTGACCGTTCCTTTCATATCCGTCAACGCCCACTCACCTTTGTACGAATCACGCCAGAGCATCACGTCTCGACTGGCATCATACGATACGAGGTACGCCCGATGTGGTGATTCTAAGGAATCGATTCGAGATGTCGTTCCGTCTCGTTGGACGCGGATGAGGGGTTGGTCATATTGCGGAACGGCAATCCATTCCTGTCTGTCTAAACTCGCGATCCACGAGCGAACACCTCCGTAGCTCCCCTCGTCACCAGATGAATGCGTCGTTAAGTCCCCGGGATAGTCAATGATAACGGTGGACTGATTATTCGGGTCATGCAGGCGCGTCTTCCCGTTCAGATAGTCTAGATAAAATGGTGACTGCGGGATGACTTTAATCGATTGTTCAAGTTTTGTCCCGGTCTCGATTATAGAAGTGGCCCATGCCTCCTGCTTTGGCACTACAAGCAGGATCATTGTCAGCATGATGGCATATAGATATCGTTTCAACTTTTTACAAACCCTTCCTTAATTTATTTATTTTTTGCTCCTTTAAATATAATTGTTAATTATGATTTTTGAAAGATAATTATGTAAATAAAAAGAAGCATCGCCATGGCGATGCTTCTCGACCTCATTTCTCACTCAATACGGTCTGCGTACCTTCAATCATCTTGATTTCGGTCCACTCCATCACGTTCTTCGCGAGCGGATCGTTGGCGACCATGAAGTCAGCAAGCGCTTCTACTTTTTGGGCTTCGACCGGTTGTTTCACGTTATTCAAGCGGAAGCGTACGACCTTGTGGAATGCATCTAAAAATGAGATTTCAAGTTTTGTGTCAGTCATGGGTTATTCTCCTCCTTAAGATGTGGGTTAGACTAAATCGTATTCACGGACGATGCCGAGGTCTGCTCCCTCTTGAATGACGAGATCAATCAAGAGACGACCGAACGCATCAATCGTATCTGCCGTCAGGTCGGCACGAATCGGACCGAACCGTTGTGCTTTTTTCGTCGGTTTTGCTGTTTGTACGTCATGATGCGTCGTCAACACGAACGTTGCTTTCTTCTCTGTTAAGACAGCCATGGGGGATGGCTCCTTTCAATAGGGGATTAGGTTTCTGATGCGGTCGAGGTATCCATTCGTTCGAGCAGCTGGATCATACGATCGAGCTTCGTCTCAATCCGATGAAGCAAATAGAGCGAGACAACGATAGGGAACCCCAAATTTGAGATGAGTTCGGGCCAACTCATGTGACCACCTGCTCATCGTGCCGAGGATTGGCAGCGGGACGAGTGAGGTTTTTCATAAGTCCTCCCTGTTAATACACTAGAAATTCTTGGGCCACGACGTAGTTGGCGGATTCCACATCAATCAGTGCCTTGATCAAGTCACCAAACTGTTTCATCCGCGCCTCATCCATCCGACTTCCAAGCGGTCCATAGCGGACGAGTTGCTTCTTCTCTTTGCCGTCGAGTTGTCGCCGGGTGTCCAAATAAAGCATCGTCGCCGTTTCTCGATATGCTGCCATCTGTCTCACCTCCTTCGTCCTTATTAACCGCTTACAAAGTCGAAGTGCTCATTCTATTTTTCTATAACAATAAGTGACGATAGTCCTAAACTATCTGAATATTTATTCATTTTTCAATTTCTGTCTACTTTTCTTGAGTTTTCATATTAAGTAGGGTATCTTAATCTTCGGCAGACAGCATTCAAAAATACGTCAAAAGTACCATGATTTATTCCCCACATTTGAAAAAACTGTAAGTTAAATTCTTGTAAATGGGGTACGATACGTAGGAGGGCATTTTTTGAATTTTACTAGTCAGTCTTGAAGAAGGAGACATACACGATGAACAGCCTAGACCTCGCAAGCTTTGCCTCAATTCCTTCCGCTCAACACGACTTCGACCAAGCCGACCTGACGTTTTCAGCGACCGAATGGGATACATACCGACCGGAACAGGGAAAACTAATTTCGTATAAAGAGCAGCATCTAATGGTCTATCCGCTCAAAGAATTGAGTCGCGCCTTTAGCGTGGCCGGCATCCCACGCAGCCAACAGCAATTGATCAAATGGGAAACAGATGGCGTCTTGCCACCGACCCCATTTACGTTCGGCCGGAAGCGATTCTATACGGAAAATCAGATTCGTACCATTGTCGACATCGCACTGGAATGCGGATTGCGTCCACGAACACATGTGAAGAAAACAAACTTCTCTGAATTGGCGCATCATGAACTAACGTACATACTCAAACTTGAACTTCATGCCTAGGAAACTCCTCTCGTCTGAGTAGGCAAAAAAAAATCATTCGTCATGATGTTCGTGACGAATGATTTTTTTGTTACAACTTCTCAATGACTGGACGAGGAAGCTCTTCCCGTTTCACTTCGTCGTACGAGGTCACGGTATCTTCATCTTTGACATAAAGACGTAAGAACGCCCCCTCCCGAAGTTCTTTCCCGGCGGTAAAGGTGACTTCTTTCTGGTCACCTTCCTCCGTGAATGCGGATTGTGTATAAATGTAACGCTTCATCACATCGCCGTTCTCGAGCGTCGTCTCCTCTACATCCGTCGCCCCTCCGATTTCAACGAAAAGGGTGTCCTTCCCAATTCGATTCCAATCCACCTGAGTGACTCCGACCACTATTAAAATCGAAACAATTGCAATTCCAATCCATTTTTTCATATTTTTCTCTCCTTATCGAATCGCCGTCATGAAGCGGCGAACTGTGATGCCATAATAGACCGCATAAATGGTCGTATAGACGCCCATCCACACGAGAACCGGTATCGTGAAATTCATGCTCAACAAGTTTGAAAACGCGATGAGCGCCACGGTCGCATGAAGAATCCCGAGCGCGAACGGGGCGAGAAATACGACGATGATCTGTTGGCGCACCGTCCGGCGCACGTCCCGATCGGATATCCCGATTTTCTGTAATATCGCATACTTCGCCCGGTCATCCTCTGCCTCCGTCATCGTTTTGAAGTAAATGACGCTACCTGTTGCAACGAGAAAGACGAGCCCAAGGAATGTCCCGACAAAGAGGAGCGCCCCGTTCATTGCCATCGTCTCGGCGTACACGTCCGGTGCACTCGAGAACGATTCAAGCCCGAGTCCCGCTAGACGCTCAGATTGTTCGCGCTGATCTTTGAACGACTCCGTGAGGGCAACGTGATACGTCTCGCTCGGCTCCGTCATCGTTTTGAACATGTCGTCGGCGACGACGAGGAACGACCCGCCGAACGTCATCACGTTGAGCGGTGATTCTTCAAGACGCGTCGACACGTCAACCGTCTGTCCTGACAGTTCGACCGATTCGAGATTCTCCGAGTAACGTTCGTCATAGAACGGGTCGACCCATACGACCTCATCCTGTCTGAACGGTGCCGGCTCTGCCACGCCGAGACCTTGCAGAAGATGGCGGTATGTCGATTCATCGATGACCCCGAGCTCACGCTCTCCGTATTGCGCTTCCGTCCGAATCGTCTTTTGTTCGACACTTGATTCGAACGTCGCTCCGTTCACCTCGACCGCATCCCCTTTCCAGGCATACGTATATGGTGTATAAGAGGCGACATTCTCTTCCGCGTAGTAGTAGACGCTAAAGATGGCACCTCCTGCCGTGATTGCTGTCGCGCTGATGATGCTGATCAACGTGAGCGTCTTCGCGTTCCCGCGAATGCGATAGAGGAGCTGTGACGTCGTCAACAAATTGAGTCGTTTCCACGACCAGCGTTCGTGCCCTTTCAACCATGTCAATGCGAAAATCAAGACACTGTGAAAGAGAAGCGCAGACCCGATGACACTCAATCCGATAATGAGAAGCGGCATCGCGAGTCCGAGCATTCGCCATAGCGATGACGTCATCAAATCTTGGAGCGCGAGCCAGTACGCCGCTCCAATTGTGAGCACACCTGTGAGTGCGACCCATCCTTTCGCCGTCGGAACTCCTTCCCCACTCTTATCCGCATGGAACAGGTCAATCAACTTGAAGCGATAGATGACGCGGTACCCTTGGAATGATGTGAAAAGGAAAATAGCAAGAAAGACAAGGAACGTCTCGATGAATGCCGACGCAGAGAAAGCGAATCCGATGTTCAAGTCACTGTCCATCAATCGCATCAACAGTTGCAAAAGCGCATTCGACCCGAACAGGCCGAGCACGATTCCAACGACCAAGGACACCGCTCCAATGACGATATTCTCAAACAAGAGCAAGAGTCCAATCTGTTTCTTTCGGACCCCGAGTAATGAGTAGAGCCCGACCTCTCGCTTACGTCCTCTCAAAAAGAAGGCGTTCGAGTAGGCGATAAACAAAGCGACGAACAACATGAGGATGAACGTCGACGTGCTCATCAACCCGCTGATCTTTTGCGATGTTTCCGCAAGCGCACTGATTTCATGACTGTGCTTGAGTGTCGCGAACGTGAAGTAGATGACGATGGAAAAGATGGTCGTCCCGACATAGAGTGCATATCGCGACAGATTCCGTACGACGTTTTTCTTAGCGAGCTCAAATAGCGTCATCGACCGCACCGCCTTTCGCGAGCTCCTCGAGGATTGATTGGTAGAATGCGTCTCGTGAGGCGTTGCCGCGAATGAGCTCTTTCTTCAACTGTCCGTCTTGAATATAGAGGACTCGGCGGCAAAAACTTGCGGCGAAGGCGTCATGCGTCACCATCATGATGGTCGTCTCCGCTTCATTCAACCGAGCGAGGGTATCTAAGAGATCGGTCGCCGACTTCGAGTCGAGCGCACCGGTCGGCTCATCGGCAAAGATGAGTTTCGGGTCCGAGATGAGCGCCCGACAAACAGCCGTCCGTTGTTTCTGTCCGCCTGAGATTTGATACGGGTACTGCTCGAGGATCCCTTCGAGTCCGAATCGTTTCGCTAACCGCTCGACCTTTGCGCGTGTCTCATGAACCGGCGTCTTCGAGACAGCGAGCGGGAGCAACATGTTTTCCCGGACCGTCAATGAATCGAGCAAGTTATAGTCCTGAAAGATGAATCCAAGATGGTCACGTCGGAAATCGGCAAGAGCCTCCTCATTCATCGCTGCAATGTCATCGCCTTCGACTAAAATCTCACCCGACGTCGGTGTATCGATTGTCGCGAGGACGTTGAGCAACGTCGATTTCCCAGCCCCGGACGGCCCCATGATTCCAACGAACTCCCCATGTTCAATGGTGAAGGAGACGTCATCGAGCGCTCGAAACGTCGCGTCCCCTTTCCCGTATGTCTTTTGAATCGCTTTTACTTGTAATAATGTTTCCATGTTCAGCACCTCTTTCTGTCCCTTACATTACGCCCTCTGTCTTAACTCCAACTCACGCGTACCTTACAAAATCCTTACGTGATATGCTTAGAAAGAGGTGATGACGATGGAACAGCCACGGATTCTCATCGTGGATGATGAACAAGATTTATGTATATTGATTCAACGCGCGCTTGAAAAAGAAGGATTTCATGAGATTCGGACCGCTCACACATTGAAAGACGGATTTGATGTCTTCGAGACGTTCCGCCCTCACTTGGCGATCTTAGACGTCATGTTACCGGACGGAGAAGGCTATCAGCTCTGCCAACAGATGCGAGCGCAGTCCAACATCCCGATCCTCTTTCTCTCTGCCAAATCGGAAGAGGTCGATAAACTGCTCGGTCTCGCCATCGGTGGAGATGACTACATCACGAAGCCGTTCAGTCCAAAAGAAGTGGCATTCCGTGTAAAGGCTCAGCTCCGACGGGTTTCAATGATGGAAGCACCAATGCCCGAGACGACGACCGTCGGCCCCTTTCAAATGAATGAAGACGAGACGGAAGTGTATGTGAACGGGGAACGATTGGAGTTGACGGCTAAAGAAGTCGGTCTTCTCGCCTGCTTTTTACGAAACCCGAACCGGATTCTCAGCAAGGAGACGCTCTTCACGCAAGTGTGGGGTGAGTCATTCTTCGGATCCGACAACACGGTCATGGTACACATCCGACGTCTCCGTGAAAAAGTCGAACCGAATCCATCTGATCCGACATATATCAAGACGGTCAAGGGACTTGGCTATCGGTTGACGGTGTAAGGAGCGATCATGATGAAATGGAAACTGACCGGTCGCTATTTGTTGTCGATTCTCCTTATTGTCGCGCTCGTCGTCTTCTTGAACATTACAATCTTATTCGGCCTCCTTATCAATGACCGAACGGGACTTGATGATGTCGAGAGCAACGCCGGGGAGACCTTCACCCGAAACTTCAGCACCTATGTATCGCTTGAGGACGGTGAACCCGTTGTGTCAGAAGCCGGGCGGGAAGCTCTTCGCCAAACGGGTGCATTCGTCCGCTTTTTAGATGAGACGGGACGTGTCGTCAGCGAGGTCGACGCCCCGAGTGGATTACCAGACGCCTATTCTCCAATCGAATTGATTCAAATGTATAAATATATGGATGATGACCTCCGACTCTACTTCATCGGGGAGTATGAATCGTACAGCTATCTCATCGGTGTGCCGGAGGCAAATGAGCGTCGGGTGCTCTTTATGTTAGACGAACAGGCAGTCCTTTCGTATATCACGAAGGCGTTCTTCTGGATTCTAGTTGTCGATTTACTTGTCGCCGCCTTGATCGGTTTATTGTTCAGTTCACGATTGACGCGCCCTGTATATCGCTTGACCGAACGGATTCAACAGCTGAAGCAACGTGATTTTTCGACTACCGAACCGAAGCAGTCAGGGATTTACCGTCCTGTTTTCTATGACTTGAATGCCGTCTCACAGACACTTAAAACGTATGAACGTCAGCGCGAAGAACTCGAAGAACGTCGAAAAGAGTGGATGAGCAACGTATCGCACGACCTGAAGACCCCGCTCGCCTCCATCCAAGGCTACGCCGAACTACTTGATGATGATTCGTTAGATGACACCGAGCACAGACAATACGTACATGTGATTGAACGACAGGCTAAGTATATGAAGGAACTGCTCGACGATTTCAATTTGACGATGCGTCTGCAACACGGCGATTTCCCACTTACGCTCGAAGAGACAAACCTCGAGCCGTTCGTTCGTGAGCTCGTCATCGACGTGTTGAACGATTCTCGCTTTGGGGAGCGTCACATCGAGTTTGAGGCGACTCAAGCAGCGACCGTCTCGCTCGATCGTCACTTTATGAAGCGAGCCTTGCTCAACTTCTTGTATAATGCTCTTCTCCATAATGACGATTCGGTGCACGTGACGGTCCACATCGAGGGTGACGTCGTGACGATTGGAGATGATGGAAATGGGATTGCAGAATCCGAATTGCCTTATATCTTTGAACGCTATTACCGAGGCACGAATACAGACGACGCACGCGGGAGTGGTCTCGGCATGGCCATCTCACGGGACATCATCGAAGCCCACGGCGGGAAAATAGAAGTCGACAGTGCACCGGGACACGGCACCACAATTCGAATCACATTCATGCCATAGCAAAAGGGACGCTCAGGCGTCCTTTGCAGACTATAGACAAAAAGCACCTACTTCATTTCAACGCGAATAAAGTAGATGCTTTTCTTTTTATATTTAAAAAGGCAGAAACGACAGGATGCCAGTTTCTTTAAAAATGAAGAATATGATAACCGTAGAAACAGTTAAAATGATTCGACGTTCTGTTATCTTAAAAAATATTGAATAAAGCACAACCGCAGTCACAAGATTAAATCCACTTTGAATATCGATACCAAAGTAGTGAATACGTACTTGAGCTGCTTCAGTATTAAATAAGAGATCTGGAAGAAAATAGTAGCCTTGGTTGAATAGAAAGGCAGTAGGTATTGAACCTAGAATAGCGGCGCCTATCCCTCTTTTACCGGCATTCCAAATGATTAACGCATAGACAGAGGATAGGACTGCGATAGTTAGCCATATTCCAAATAGTTGATAAGGTAAGAATCCTAAGTTCAAATAGAACATTAGGTAATAAGCTAAAACTGTGGAAACAAGCAAAATAATCGAATGAATGGAAGCGTTTAATCGTGACTTGCTAAACACAGCTACTAATGTCACTAGGAATAGCCAAAACTCAAGTGTAGTATCAAAATCAATCAAAGGGGAACTACTCGCATATTGATCTAAGCATCCCAAGAAAATTCCCAATAACCCTAACAAGATATAATTCTTGAATTGGCTAAAAAAAGTAATTTCATGAGTTGACTGTTGTGGCGTTGAGCTATTCATATGTATTTGAGTCCCCAATCTAAACTTTAGGTAAGTTATAAGAGTGAAAGATATTGATATATACAATTCTAAAAGGGACGCTCAGGCGTCCCTTTTCTGTGTCGTATAGTCAACAATCCATTCTTCAAGTTCTTCAAGCGGTAACGGTCTAGAGAAATAATATCCTTGCATCTCGTCACAGCCGAGTTCGCGTAACGCGTTCCATTGTTCAAGCGTCTCGACACCTTCGCACACCGTCTTCAAATTCAAGCCACGTGCCAAATCGACAATCGATTCGACGATGACGTTGCCGGTCGGGTCATTCTCGGTCACTTGAATGAACTGGCGATCGATTTTTATCTCATGAATCGGATAATGCTTCAAGTAGACGAACGCCGAGAACCCTGTCCCGAAGTCGTCAATCGAGATGGAAAAACCTTCTTCTCGGAATGCAACAAAACGATCGATGACGTGCTTCTGGTTCTCCATCCCGACGCTTTCCGTGATTTCTAAGGTCAAATAACTCGTACTGACCCCTTCTTCCCGTGCGATTTGGGCAAACTTTTCGACGACCCCTTCGGATAAGAAGTGACGCGCCGATAAATTGAGGGCGAGTTCATACCGGTCTCCCCGTTCATGCCAACGTTTGAGTTGGCGACAAGCCGTCACGAACGCCCATTCCTCTAAGTCGATGATGACACCCGTTGATTCGGCAAGCGGAATGAAGTCGAGCGGCGGCACGAGACCTCGCTCTGGGTGATTCCAGCGCATCAACCCTTCAAACCCTTTCAGTTTACCTGAGGAAGCATTCACTTTCGGTTGGAAATACAGTTCAAACTGACCTGATATCACACCAGTACGTAAATTCATCTCTAACAAGAGTCTCTCAGATGCTTCTTGCGCCATGGCCTCTTCAAAAAACTTGATGACCCCACGTTTCTCATCTGATTGACCTGCAACGACACGTGTTGTATGAATCATATCCAAAGTAGATCGACTTTCATGTTCAATGGAGATGAATGCGCTCGTCGTCAGTACAACGTCCAATTCATTGACTCGATATGGCGCACGCGTCACTTGCTCGCATAAATGTTCTGCAAACGAACGTATTTTCCTCCGTTCCCCGTAAGGTACCCAAATGACAAATCCCGATTGCGAGGTACGTGCCATCCTAGATTCATCGATTACTGCTCGCAGTCGTTTCGCCATTTCTTTCACGATCAAATTCGATGTTTCGGTTCCAATCGCATCCTCAATAGACCGAAAATCGTCTGCTCGAATATATAAAACTGCTCCTAAAAACCCTCTCGCTTGTTGACGTAATTGATCGACTTCCTCGACAAATGCATATTTGTTCATCAAACCTGTCAGTTCGTCCGTGTAGGCTAACTGATGAATCCGTTCATCCACAAGCTGCCGGTCAAGCCGGAAGTACAGGATGGCAATAAAATCCGCAAGTGTACTCACAATCAATTCCTCAAGATAGTTCCACTCCCGAGGCAGAAACGTCTCGCAACAAATCACACCTGTGGCACGATTGTTTGCATAAATCGGAGCATCTAGCATGGAGTACACACGCTTTCCTTCTACGAAGTACTCTTTGTACAAGTCCTTCACCCATGGATGACTGCGAACATCCTCAAACGAAAGGATTCGCTCTGTTTGAAGCGCATCAAAATAGTCAGGCGCGAGTTCACGATGGACCGCCAACTTCGGATGATGTGTCCCTGATTCGTGAGAATAAGCGACTTGACATGAAATAGATCGATGCGATGTATCAAAATGCCAAATCGAGACTGTATCGACTGCCAACATATCGGCGACAATCTCACACATATACAGAATTGCCTCCTGCACCGTTTCTTCCGTTACAATCGGCATCCGTACGAGCGCGAACAGTTTCTCTTGATGTTTACGATATACTCGGTTTGAAAAGTTGTTCTCGATCATCAGTCTGCTACCTCACCCATTTAAATTTGACCTAATGATAGCATGAATCATCCGATACAGCGTTTTCCAAAATTCAACAGAGAGTCAATGCTTGCTTCGTTTTTAAATAAACAAAATTTGAATTTATTCCCATTTATAAATTATTGACCTCCTTTTTAAGAAAGTGGTGTGAATTGACCCTTTGTCCCATTGATTGTCCTTTTCCTCTCACCGTACAATGAACTTGTATTGTTTCACTTGTTGAATTGTTTCGTTCTCACTCTTTGAAAGGATGTGACGCTATGAATCCAAAGTCTGGTCTCACCTATTCATTCGCGGCACTTGCAGCGGTCAGCGTGCTTGCCCACGCAGACGAAGCAGCAGCGGCGAGCACACATACGGTGCGTTCGGGTGATACGTTATGGTCGATCAGTCGGTCCTATGATGTGTCCGTTGCGACGATTAAATCGTTGAACGGTCTCTCTTCCGATAGCATTCGCATCGGTCAAAAACTAAAGCTCACAGGCAGTCCCTCTGCTGCGACAGGTGGTTCCTCGTTAACCACGGCGAGTACGAACCGCGTCACGACGACACACGCATTGAACATGCGCGTCGCGGGCGGAACATGGCATCGCGTCCTCTTGACGATTCCAAAAGGTACGACGCTCACGTCGATTCAATCAAACGGTTCATGGACAAAAGTCAGTTACGGCGGACAGACCGGATGGGTGCATAACGACTATTTGCAAAAGGCATCTATGTCTAACAGTACCGACAAACCAACAACGGTCACACCGAGCTCGACTACAGCTCAAACGAAAGCCAACTTGAATCTGCGTTCGTCGAAGTCTACGAAGACGACCGTATTGCTCACGATTCCAAAAGGCAAAACCGTGACCGTCTTATCTGTCGAAGGGTCATGGTCGAAAGTGAAGTACGGGTCGAAAACAGGATATGTCGCCAATACATATTTAACGACATCAGGAGCGGCGACACCGACAACACCGAGTACAGGACAATCGATCAATCAACAATTCACTACGACGGCAAACTTGAACGTTCGACAAGGTGCAGGCGTCGGTTATCCGCTCGTCACGACCATCCCGAACGGAACCGTCGTCAAAGCGACGAAACAGTCGGGCAGCTGGTACTATGTCACGTATAATGGGAAGTCCGGATACGTGAGCGCCGGTTACTTGAAGCAGACGTCCACGACACCGAGCAACCCGGCTCCGAACGAAGGCGATGCCGGTGCTGGTAATGCGGCTGTCGATTATATCGTCAACACACCGTCCTTGAACGTACGTTCGAGCGCATCGACGAGCGCGACCATCATCGGGAGTGTCAAAGCAGGACAGACGTTGCGCGTCGTCCAGTCGTCAAAAGGCTGGCTTCAAATCTATTACGGGAATACGGTAGGATTTGTCGCCTCGGCTTATGTGAAAACCGTTCCGAAAGGTTCGGCAGACGGCCCGTCTTGGGTTGAAGGTTCTTATGATTCGAATTCATATTATACGTACTATCCGACATCGATTCGATCACAGGCGAACGAGTCGAGTAGCACGGTCGGCTCGACACTTCGGGGAGAACTCTTGAACGTGATCGGAGAGACATCGACCCACTATCGTCTCGCATCAGGATTCGTCGCAAAATCAGCCGTCACTGAAATCAAAGGGCAAAGTGCCCAAGCTACTAGGCTTTCGACCATCGATGTGGCAAAACGCTTCGTCGGCACACCGTACGTATGGGCATCATCAAGCCCGGCAAATGGTGGATTCGATTGCTCAGGACTCATCTATTATGTATTCAATCAATCCGGCGTCAGCATCCCACGGACAAACGTGGCTAATTATTGGGGTGGTGCTTATTTCGGACCTCAATTGCCCAAGTCATTCGTCCCGCAGGCCGGTGACCTCGTCTTCTTCGAAAACACATATACCGCCGGGCCATCGCACATGGGTATCATGATCAATTCCGATACGTTCATCCATGCCGGTTCATCCGGATTAGGATATAACCAAATCAGTAAAGAACCGTATTGGCAGTCACGCTTAATCGGTTATAAACGACCGTGACTTTGGTCACGTTAAAAAACCCGACAAAAGTCGGGTTTTTCTTTCGTTTTGCAGGATTTTTATCGCCTGACCCGAATTCGGAAGTATGATGAAGGAAAAAAGGAGGTGCCGGATGGGCCAACCCCGTTTTGCAAAAATTCCATACCGTACCTACACGATGGTGCTCGCGATTGCTTGTCTCATCGGTGTCCTGTTGTTTGGACTTGGCACGAGTTTTTATTGGCATGAAAAACAAGAAGCCATCGACCAGACGATTACGAATTTGAATCAAGCGGCAGACCTAGCTGGTGTCGAAGCATACGTGTCTCTGTTCGAGGCGGCGACCCGGTATGAGGAGCAGTCGAATCAGACGACATCCTTCCTCTCCACACCGTACAAAGAACGGGCACTCCAATACAATGAGCGTTTATTGAACGACTTTGAGGACGGTGTGAACGAACGGGAACGGGAGACGCTCCAGACGTTCTCAAATGAGTTGAATCAAATTCTCGAGGCAGAACAGTTCGAGGCGGTCCCAACCGATGTCATCAGTTCCATCAATCGACGATGGCTATATCAAGCACTCGAGCAAACGAATCAATCGAATGCGGCATACGAACTGACTGATGCCATCATGCGAATGCAATCGATTCTTATGCGGAATCGTGAAGCCCTCTTCCGTAACCCGATTGATGCAGATCAACTCACAAACACCGTGGATATGATTGTCGGCGAAGCAAAACTTGTTCAAACCATCATTGAATCGAATGAGACACTGCAGTCGAAAGCGGTCATCGACGTGGCGGAAAGCGGGCAGTCCTTTGCGAATATGGCGAATCGCGAGGCGTCTCTAGAAGCTCGTTACGTCAATTCAACGAATGTCTACGAGGACGCCTATGGTGCCCTTCGTTCCATCCGTTCGAGTTCTGAGACGATGCTTCAAGAAGAAAGTAAGCATTATCAAGTCTTAGCCACCACTTCATTCGTGGTGACGTTGCTCTTATCTCTCGGACTCCTATTTCTACTCTACTATACACGCAATCGTTACAATCACGATTTGGCGCATCTCAAGGCACGCGCACTCGCCATCGACCCTAGCCTAGAACCTGTCGAAGCGATGTTTCCGAAAACACATGATTTCCGAGGGATCGAGGACGAGTTACGCGAGATTGCCACGAGTGTCCATTCGACCGTTCATGAACTTGAAAATCGTTCGCAAGATCTCGTGCGCTATCATGAACGTTGGTCGTCCCTCTTCTCTGAGACGGGACTCGCCATCGCACTGATGGATGACTCGTATAATTTAATTGAGCGCAACGAGATGTTTCGGCAGTTTTTCGGTGATCGGAACTTATATGAGATTAATCAATTGTTCACCGAGACGGGTCGCCGCTTGTTCGAGCAAGCGCTCGATGGTGTGACTGAACATGGGACGAGTGCCCAGTTCATCATTCATCTGAAAGGGGAACATCTCCGTTATCTGAATGTGAAACTGACGCCGCTCAAGCGTGAGGAAAAGTTGACGTATTACCTCATCGTCGAAGATGAGACAGACCGGGTCGAACGGGAACGGAAGGTCGACCGTCTCGTCCGTTTCGACTTGGCGACCAACCTCTATAATGAATATGGCTTTATTCGCAAGTGGGAAAAGCAAGAGATTGACGGTGCATTTGTCCTTATCCGGATTCATGACTATCATCATCTCGTTGATTGGTACGACCCTGCGTATGCTGATCTGCTCATGATTGAGTTTGCGCGAGCCGTCGAGTCCCGTCTTTCGAAATATGCCCAACATCTCTTCGGTCGATACCGAGACGACACGTTTATGCTGTATGTCAAAGGCTTCTCGTACGAGGATGAGCACGAGCTGTTGGAGCTCTTCCCGACAGAAGTGACAATCAACCATAAACGTCAAAATGTGCATATTCAAATCGGGGCAACTGAGACGGAATCGACTTACAACGATTGTCTGTTCAAGGCGATGAAGGCGTTACAGCACGCCAAAGAGACACGTACCCCTTCGGTTTGGTATGACTCGGAAATTTTAGCCCAGATGCAACTCGCCGCACTGATTGAACAAGCGCTTCCGGACGCCATCCGAAAAGGAGAATTGACGGTCGCGTATCAACCGCAAGTCGAATTGAAAACCGGTCGCGTCGTCGGCGCGGAAGTGCTCGCTCGTTGGACACATCCTGACATCGGAGTCATCCCACCGAACGAGTTCATTCGCATCGCGGAACGTTCCGATCAAATCTTATGGCTCTCACATAATATTCTCGATCAGACGATTGCCCAGCTCGTCGCATGGCAAGGAACTTCATTTGAAGACATCTCCTTGTCGTTCAACTTGTCGGCCCATTCGGTCGACCCTTCCATCGTAGCGAAGCTCCGGGATTCGATTGAGGTATACCCGTGGCTACCTGACCGATTGAAGATTGAATTGACGGAGTCCTCGGATATCATGTCGTATGCGAGTGAACTCGAACGATTAGAAGACATCTCCGACCTCGGCTATTGCCTATCAATCGACGACTTCGGGACCGGATACGCCTCATTCGAAGCGATTTGGCACCTACCGATTCAAGAAGTGAAAATTGACCGGATGTATGTGAGTGGAAAGGCGAAAGAAAGTACTTCCTTCTTACGTGCCGTCTCTCGCTTTGCGAACGAGCAACAACTAACCGCTCTCGCCGAAGGGATTGAGACCGAAAGCGACCTGTCACGCATGCTTCGTGAAGGGGTCGAACTCGGACAGGGCTTCTACTTCTCACCCGCCCTGGACGCAGTCTCATTCGAATCATGGGTCAACAAAAAGGGACACTCGCATTGAGTGTCCCTTTTTTCAGCGTGAACGAATGTCCTCATATAACTGCCTCGTTTCTTTAAACGAAGACTGATTGAGATAGATTGTTTTGTCTGACCAATCGAGTCGGATCACCGGCTCGACATCACGGTCGATAAAGAGGAGCACATCCTCCCCTGCTTCCGTCCGAAAATGTCCGGTCAGACGTGTTCCCGTATCTGCTCCGTTCGTTCGACGCGCGATATCCGGCAATGTCGTCCATGTCACGTCTTCCACTTCATCAAACGGGACCTCACGACCATAACTGCCTTCAATCACGATCGCTTCATCCGTCACGATCACCTCAGTCGGTTGACTGAACCAAAACATGAGCGCCGGCACACCGACGAGTAAGACGACAGAGACGATGATGATCGGAATGAGACGTTTTTTCCCATCTGGTCTCAAGCGCCCCGCTCCATCGTAGATGTTACCGTCATAGCGCTGCATCCGCCAAAGCATCCCGACAATGAATACCATCAGGGCGAGAAAGAACGGTTCGAGCGGAACGTTCCAACCAGACAGTTCGATGAGCGCAATGATGAGAAAAAGCGCACTAATCCCGTAACACATCCAGGCAATCAGTCGCGCCACTTTTTTGATGTCGACCCGCTCCTGTTTCTCTTTCGACATTGTATTGTATCCAGAGATCAAGTGATACCAACCGAGCCTGTCAACCGCGAAGCCTAACGCGATGACGATTCCTGCCGCTAGAATGAGAATCCACATATGCCTCGCCTCCTCTTCTTTCTATACGTCATGACTGCTACAAAAGATTCACGTCTCGCAAAAACAGGACCGCCTATATGAGCGGTCCTGAACAGTTTTAGTTTGAAGTCGGTGTGTTCGACGGACGTTGCATCCGTCCGATTCCTTCGTATGACACATCGCCCGGATCGCGTGCAAACTTCCATGCGTTTCGTGCATCGATCAATCGACGCTGGCGCATGCCGTTGAAAGCATCCGGTGCCAAGTTCACGATCTCATCCCATTCTGTGACGAGAATGGCATAATCGGCTCCCTTCAGCGCCTCTTCGACCGTCGTCGCTTGTGGATAGTCCCACGTCGCAATCGGATCATACCCGATGACGTCCACGTTACGGGCCACCATGTGGTGAGCGAGTAGAATCGATGGGGCATCTCGCATATCGTCTGTTCCTGGTTTGAATGCCAAACCAAGGATAGCCACACGCATGTTCGGTTCAACGTTCAATTTTGAGAGCACGTACTCGATTTGCGTCTCATTCACTTTCGTCGCCGCCCGGATGACACGTAGGTCGATCTCGTTTTCACTCGCGACGTGTAGGAGTGCGTTCATGTCTTTCGGGAAGCACGAACCTCCGTACCCGATGCCCGCGTTCAAGAACGAACGCCCAATTCGCGGATCGAGTCCCATTCCGTCCGCAATCGTCGAAATGTCAGCGCCAGCTTGATCGGCTAGACGCGACAAGTCGTTCATGAAGCTGATTTTCGTGGCCAAAAAGGCGTTCGAGGCGTATTTGATGAGTTCTGCATTGATCGGTGTCGTACAGATGAGCGGAACGCCAAGGCGTCCGTAGATTCCTGCCAACTCTTCTGCGACTTCGAGGTTTACACACCCGATGACGACACGGTGTGGTTTCATGACGTCTGCGAGCGCGCGTCCTTCTTGTAAAAATTCAGGTACAATCGCAAACGTATGAGAGGGATACATGATGTTCAGTAAATCGGTCGTGCCGGGTGGGACCGAGCTACGAATAACGATTTTATGCTTCGTGTTCAGTTCCGACAAGACTGCTTCGATATAAGATAAGTCACAGCTTCCATCAGACTTGCTCGGTGTCCCGACCGCAAGAATCAAATAGTCGACCTGCTCCGTATCCGCGATTCGGCTTGTCAGGGTGATCTGGTCGGCGTGCTCTTGCAACACCTCTGCCATGCCTGGTTCATGGAATGGCGGGTGTCCACTCATGAGAAGACGTAGCTTCTCTTCGTCCGCTTCAACCCCGATGACGTGATGACCGGCTTTTGCCAAACCACAAAGTGTAGCCAATCCAACGTATCCTAAACCAATAATTCCAAATTTCACATCAGTTCCTCCTTCAATCATCTTTTATAAGCGTACCGAAACACGCCGAAGAAGTGAAGCTTCTAACACTCTCTCGATGTTCTTTGCTATAATGAGTCAAAATGATGGGTGAAAGGACAAACCGCATGGGCTTAATCGCTTTCTTCTTAGTGACATTGTTCGTTTATTTTTGGCTTCCGGTCCGGGGGGGACTGAAAACCTTTTTGCTAGTCTTGATCATGGTGAGCGGATGGCTCTCCATTTTTGAACTCGTCTCGATTCTCGAAGCCCGTCCATGGGTCATCGCGCCAATCCTGATCATCGTTGGATCTGTGATTTGGAAAGTACAACGCGACCGGAAACGAGAGCTCAAGAAAAGTGTTTGACCTCGGTCAGGCGCTTTTTCTTTTTGTCGTATTCGATAAAGCTTATCAGATTCCTGCATTCATCAAAAAATCCTCATACGATGGACGAGGATCAGCTTCGGTTTGTATTTAACTTTCTTATTCTGAAATACGAGAGAGATACGTTTCATAACACGCTCTCCATGACGAGCACATCGTCAATTCGATTGAGCTCGAGGAAGCCGTGTCGCATGTAGAAGGCAATCGCTCGTTCGTTCGTCGCTTCGACGTGCAAGTGAATCTTCCGTTTGTTCGTCTGGATCGCTTCTTCGCATAATGCTTCCAGTAAGGCGTGCCCACTACCGGACGGCGCTTCCGGCAACACGCAAATATGGCTGATGAAGACGATGTCCGTATCCATGTAAGCTGCGATTAGCCCGACGAGACGCCCGTCGTTCCAGATTTCATACGACGTCGCCCGTTCGTGCAGCTTCAAAGCGTATGGCTCTAACTCTACCCGCTCCGACAGCTTGGTCGGGAACAGATGATCACACGCTTCAAGATGCGCCACATAATCAGAAACCGTCCCTTGGTCGCGAGTCATCATACATCCTCCAAGATTGCGACACCAAACCCATGTCGCCCAAACTCGTTCCCGTTATAAAGGAGGTAGTGCCGACCGTCCCACTCGAAGACGTGCGGGTAACATTCCATGTCCGCATCCCATCCGTCGGAACTTCGCTCGAATCCGAGTGCCGTATCATCACGCGTCCAGTCAAACAGATTTTCCGAATAGGCGTAACCTAATCGATATCCGCGTAACGGGTCGGTCCGAAAGCCAAAGGTGTCTCGAAAACAAAAAATCATATGGTAGCGTCCGTGCGCTTCGAACACGGTCGGAAGCGCCTGACTCTCGTCCGCGATCGTATCCGAAACGATTCTTCCGTGACGCTTGAACGTCTGTCCATCTTCTGACGTGGCGAGCGCAATCTTATAGGTCCGTTCCTGGACGCCATCCGGCCCCTCTTTCCATGTCGTCCCGTAAATGTAATACATATAGCATTGTTCCCGTGTGACCACAAAGGGGTCGCCGACGAGAAACGGTTCCTCAATGCTCGCCGATAATATCGGTCCGTCGCCGAGCCGTTCGAACGTCTCTCCCTCGTTCCGACTGACAGTGAGACCAATCCCCGTTTCGACCGACACAGAGTCTCGACGGCTCCAGCCACTCGTATAGCCATAAAGCCCATCACGCGTCCGCGTGACGTGGAATGGGAAGATCCCGTGTTCGTCGAATGTCCCCCGTTTTCCAAGTGGGATGATCTCATCTGTGGACACGTCGATGACGTTGAAATCACGTGTCATGTCCACATATCGGACGTGGCTCTTGAACATGTCACCGTCCGGTTCACGGGTCGAGAAATAGATGCGCACAAAATCCCCGAAGACGAGCGCCTGAGGGGACTGGGCGAACGAGGAATACTCCCCGAAAAATCCATACGGCGCCGGGTCGAAGATGTGTCCGAGTTTTTTCCACTTCATCTCGCTCCCTCCTTGCGCTCCGCGATGCCGAACCCTTCTCGTCCGACTTCATTCCCCAAATAGAGTAAATACCGTTTCCCGTTCAACGTGAACGTGTGGGGGTAGGCGACCATCTCGTCATCGAATCCCGATTCTGTCCGCGAGAATCTCATGACCGAATCGTCACGCGTCCAATGGAGGAAATCCGGAGAAGAGGCATATCCGATTCGATAAGTCCGCTCTGGATTCTTCCGATAATCGGTCGCATCTCGGTAACAGAAAAACATATGATAGCGTCCATCCTCATAAAAGACGTCCGGACTAGCCTGCGCTTCATTCGGAAGTACGCTTTCGATTAAGTCGCGTCCCGCCTTCACCCAAGTGACCCCGTCCTTCGACGTGGCCAGCCGAATCTTATACACCGGTTCAGGACGTTCGCCATCCATGATCCACTCTCGTCCGGCGATATAGAACAAGACCCACGTGTCATGGAAACGCCGAATCTTCGGACCGCTCAAGATGAACGGTTCATCGAGTGTATACGATAGGATTGGTCCTGGACCGACACGCTCAAACGAACGTCCGCCGTCTCGACTGATGGCTTTTCCGATATTCACATTAAACGGAACGGACACAGTACGCGTCCAGCCCCCGTAATAGGCGTGCACCTCATCCCCAACCTCAATCGCCGAGAACGGATAGACACCAAACTCGTCGAACGTCCCACGTGCACCGAGCTCCAGTATCGGTCGTTCACTCACTCGAAGAATCGAGAAATCCTCTTTTGCGACATCCACATACCCGCTGTGACTGACGTATCGTCCATCGATCGGTTTCGGTCGACAACTGAAGTAGATTCGTAAATAGGTATCGCGTTCCAACACACAAGGTCCTTGTGCGAACGCATCCATCCAGTCGAGTGATGCGTCTCGTTGAGGGCTGAAGAAAAGACGTCGATTGGTCCATTCAAATGATGTATTCAACGTGTTCGTCCCCTTTCCCCTAATTGTTGCGGCATCTATCTCGCCCCATTAGACGAGCGTATAGGCATCGAGTAGTTCACGCATTTTCGTCTTCGAATTGAACATCAAGACATCGATGATGGACAAGTTGGGCGTGAACGGATGACCAAATTGAGCATATTCCACAGCATTCATTTGGATAAAATCAAGCGGCACCCCGGATTCCGCGAAACGCTGTTTGTCATAAAGTTCCTGTCCTCCAATCGCATTGATGTAATGCGATGTACGCAAATGATGACAAATCTCGAGTACCAATTGTTCACACTTCAGCGACTTGTCGTAGTCGAGCGAAGAGGCGACCAATAACTCCGTATCCATCTCGAGATAGTCACGCACTTCCGTCAATAACGTTTCTAGATAAGTGGCGACATTGCGTTCCTCATTTTGAATGATTCGTTCAACCATCGGCATGACGTCGGCATAACTTGGTGCGCGTTGATACGCATGGTGCAATAAGCGCAGTTGATAAGTCTCATGAACTGGATCGAGAATCCGCTCATGCTCACGGATCGTACGATGTTGTGTCATATGATCGATTTTCAGATGGATTGGTTTGATGTGTCCCTCGACCAAAATACGGTTTCGATGAATCCATCCTCGTTTCGCAAATTGCACATGGTCCAAAATAACGAACTGGTCCACCGCGTTCATCAATTGAATATAGCCGAGGTATGGGAAGTAGTACGGCTGCATGATTCCTAATTTCATTTGAGCCGCCTCCTTTAACCGAGCTGGAGCGAGCGCATGCGAATCAACCACTCCATCAAGATTGGATGCCGCACCATCAAGTAGGGACGTAGCCGCTCTCTACCGACAAATCGCTCCACATATTGATCATACCGAGGTGACTTCAGCGCTTGAAAATCTCGTCGGAGTCGATGCAACCCGACCTCGAACGATAAGCGAGAGATTTCGATTTCTTGATGAAATCTGCCATTCGTATAGGAATCGAACGCATCCATCATTCGGATGAACGCCTCGATCCGCTCGATGTCGCGCTCCCTGTTTCGTTGACGCCACTTCGTGGTGACCGACCCGGACACACCGAATCGATATACGCTCATCACCTCAGGCATGTAGTAGGCGTAACCTTGGCTTGCGACGTGAAGTTTGAGCGCGCCATCGAATGCGGGCGTATCGCCGATCCAATCTAACAGATGGTCTGTCAGTCCATTTCGGTACAGCATGGACATCGTTGGAATGAAGCCGAGTAGCTGTAACTCCCCGGCATGATAGGTCCGCGGCTCCGTCGAGGCATACTTTCTGTTTTCAGGCATCCATGGGATGACGTGCCATCCGGTATGGAGTGTATCGTCCGTTTCGACATACGCATCATGAAAACAGAGTGTACAGTCCGGGTGGGCTTCCATATAGTCGACTTGTTTCTGCAATTTATGTGGGTCGGTCCAATAGTCATCCCCGTCACAAAGCGCGATGTACTTGCCACGCGACCTCTCTTCGTTCAACAGATTCACCAGCACACCTTGAGAATATTGGTTTTCCGTTTGATAGATGACCCGAATGAGGTTTGGGTGCTGTTCTTCATACTTACGCACGATGTCTGCCGTCCGATCCGTTGAGGCATCCTCATGAATGAGGATTTCAAATTCAAAATCTGTTTCCTGCATCAAAAATCCTTCAATCGTTTTGGCGATGTACGGTTCGTGGTTATACGTGATGCAGTCGATGCTGACCATCACCATGTCGATTCCCTCCTTTCCCGAGATGATAGAACGGCTCCGATTTAGGAAGAGTACATGTCTTGATAATAGGTTTTGTACGCTCCCGAAACGATGCGCTCGACCCATTCCGGATGTGATCGGTACCATTCAATCGTCTCTTCGATTCCATGTTCAAAACTGTAGCGTGGCACCCACCCGAGTTCGTCTTTCATTTTCGTCGCGTCAATGGCATAACGACGGTCGTGACCAGGGCGATCCGTCACGAATTGGATGCGGTCATCGGGTAAGTCAAAAGCCTGTAAAATCGTTCGGACGAGCTCGAGGTTCGTCTTCTCGTTATGTCCGCCGATGTTATAGACTTCTCCGACCTGTCCCTTTTGCCGAACGAGATCAATCGCTTCACAGTGGTCCTGTACATGTAACCAATCTCGGATATGTCCTCCGTCCCCATATACTGGGAGTAGTTGATCGGTCATACAATGGTGCACCATGAGCGGAATCAGTTTCTCGGGGAATTGATACGGACCATAATTGTTGCTGCAACGGGTGATCTTAATCGGTAAGCCGTACGTCTTATGATAGGAACGAACGAGCAAATCAGACCCGGCCTTCGAGGCAGAATAAGGACTGTTCGGGGCGAGGGGGGTCTCTTCTGTAAAGAACCCTGACTCCCCTAGCGACCCATACACCTCATCCGTCGAGACATGGACGAAACAGACATTGTCTCGATAGTCTCGACTGTATTTGTCATCCGGGTACCGTTTCCAATGCCGCATGGCCACATCGAGCAACACTTGTGTACCCAAGATATTCGTCGAGAGGAACAACTCCGGCTCAAGAATACTTCGGTCGACATGCGATTCCGCCGCAAAATGAACGACTTCGTCAATCTCAAAGAGAGAGAACAGTTCATCAATCGCTGGACGGTCACGGATGTCTACTTTCCGAAACACGTAGAGCGGGTCGTGCTCGAACGCCTGTACGTTCTCTAAATTGCCGGCATAGGTCAAAGCGTCGACGTTAAGGATTCGTGACGTTGGATGTTTCTCCCGAAAGTGTTTTATGAAATTTGAACCGATGAACCCGGCTCCGCCAGTCACTAGGATCGTATGCATTGGTCTGTTCTCCTTCCTCTAGAAGCGATATCAAATACTGTCCGTAATCGGTCATCTTGAGCGTCTGACCGATGTCGGCCAATTGCTCTCGCGTGATGAACCCACGACGCCACGCAATCTCCTCCAGACATGCGATATAATAGCCTTGCCGTTCCTGTACCGTCTGTACGAAGATGGAGGCTTTGATCATCCCCTCTGGCGTCCCGGTATCGAGCCATGCCATCCCGCGACCGAACAAGACGACGTTCAACTCGCCTCGTTCCAAATACATTTGATTGATCGACGTGATCTCAAGCTCACCGCGCGGGGACGGCTTTACTTGTTTCGCGAACTCGACGACCTGATTGTCATAAAAGTAGAGCCCCGGTACCGCATAATTGGATTTGGGGACCGCCGGTTTCTCTTCGATGGACAAGACACGACGGTCCGCATCGAACTCGACGACACCGAATGCCCGTGGGTCCTTTACCGGATACCCGAACACCGTCGCGCCTGACTGCCGCTCTTTCGCATCCAGTAAAAAGCGCGTCAAGTTCGGACCATAGAAGACGTTATCCCCTAAGATGAGGCAAACGGAGTCGTCCCCGATGAACGATTCTCCTAAGATGAAAGCATCCGCGAGACCGACCGGACGCTCTTGTACTTGGTACGTAATCGAGATTCCGAGTTGATGCCCGTCACCGAACAGTCGCTCATACCCGGAGATGTCTTTCGGGGTCGAGATCAATAAAATCTCCTTGATGCCGGCGAGCATCAACACCGACATCGGATAATAGATGAGGGGCTTGTCGTAGATCGGCAATAGCTGTTTCGAGACTGCTTTCGTCATCGGGTAGAGACGCGTCCCGTTCCCACCCGCTAGAATGATCCCTTTCATCGTTCATTCCCTCCTTCAAGGATTACGTCACAAATGCGGTCGACCATCTCCATTGTCATGTCCGGATACAGAGGTAACGTGATCACCCGATCCGAGACGTACGTGGCGTTCGGTACGGATGCGTCGAATGCGTAGCAGGAAAAATCGGTCACGAGCGGATAGAAGTACTTCCGGGCGAGAATCCCATGCTGCGCTAAGTATGCCATCATGTCATCGCGTGCCTCTCTCCCTGGCGTGACGAGAACCGGATAGTACGCATAGTTGGACTCGGTTCGTTCATTCCGGAGGTTCAAGCGAAGAAACGAAGCGTCCCTTAAACGGGTATCGTATCGCTCGACCAGACGTTTCCGCTTTTCAATGTCGATATCGATTCGTGGGAGGTTGCAACGTCCCATCGCTGCCTGAAACTCGTTCATCTTGGCGTTGCCCCCGACCGATTCGACGGATTCTGGTCCGGTGATTCCAAAGTTGACGGCTTGATGAATCGCCTCGATGTAACGGGCATCCCGGAACGTGAGCGCCCCACCTTCAATCGTATGAAACACTTTCGTCGCATGAAAGCTGAACATCGTCATATCGCCGAACGTCGAGACATCGCGCCCGTCGTGCCGGACACCGAACGCGTGCGCCGCATCGTAGAGGACATGGAGCCCATGGTGTTTCGCGACTTGTTCAATCGCCTCCACGTCACATACGTTCCCATACACATGAACGGGGAGGATGGCCGTCGTCCGTTCCGTGATCAGCGCCTCGATTTTGTCGACGTCAATCGTATAGTCGACCGGGTTGATGTCACAGAAGACAGGGGTGATTTGTTTTCGGATGAGCGCATGCGTCGTCGAGGCGAACGTGAACGGCGTCGTGATGACCTCACCCGTCAATCCGAGCACGTCAATCGCCGTTTCGAGGGCCAGATGACCGTTCGTCAATAATGAGACGTGCGGGACGTGGAGACGCTGCTCTAACTCTTCTTCTAATGCTCGCACATGCTCGCCACGGTTGCTCAAGTGACGCGATTCCCAAAGGGGACGAATCATCTCGACATACGTATCAAAATCCGGCATACTCGGTCGCGTGACGGGAATGATGGCATCTGTTTCTACATTTGAACCACTCATGGTGAAATCGCCCCTTTTCCTTTCGTTTAAGCGAATGCCCGATTTCGTATTCTAATCAGCCACTCCGTTAAATGTGGCTGCTTGATCATCAGGTAAGGTCGGATTCGATCGATTCCGACGAATCGATTCAGATACGCGTCATACCGAGTAGAACGTAACGCATCATACTCTCCCTTCAATCGGTGGAGCCCCACTTCAAAGGAAATCCGAGACAACTCCAGCTCCTGATGATATTTCCCATCGGTATAGGCATCAAATAAGTTGATAAACCGAATGAACTCCTCATGTCGCTTCACGTCACGTTCGACATCTCCTTCGTTCCAAATGGTCGTCGCCGACCCCTCGACCTCGTAGCGATATACACTCATCACTTCCGGCATGTAGTAGGCATATCCCCTGCTCGTGATATACAAGCGAATCGATGCATCTCGCGCCGGCGTCTCCTCGAGCCATCGTGGGGCGTCACGGAAATCGTTCACATACAACATGGACATCGTCGGAACGAACCCGAGTAACTGTAATTCTCCGGCATCATACGTCCGGGGCACGGATGAAGCGAACTTTCGATTTTCCGACATCCATGGAATGACGTGCCAATTCGTGTGGAGCTTCCCACCTGTCTCAACGTACGCATCGTGGAAACAAAGCGTACAGTCCGGATGGGCTTCCATATAGTCGACTTGCTTTTGCAATTTGTACGGGTCGGTCCAGTAATCATCGCCCTCACAAACCGCGATATATTTGCCGCGTGCCCGCTCCTCGTTCAACCGGGCGATGAACACGCCTTTTGAATATTGATTCTCCGTCTGATAGATGACGTTGAATGTTTCAGGATATTTCTGTTCATATTCACGGATGATATCTGCCGTCCGATCTGTCGAGGCGTCATCATGGATGAGAATCTCGACCTCGAAGTTCGTGCGCTGTGACAAAAAGCCTTCAATCGCCTGAGCGATGTATTTCTCGTGATTGTAAGTGATGCAGTTGATGCTCACCATGACCATGGTGAATCCCTCCTTTATGAGACTTCCGCGTCTTGTGCGACAGTGGCTGGATAGGTGTCCGGTTGACTCGCGTCGAACGGCTCGTTCACCCACATCACCGTCACTAAATCTTTCACGCCCGTGTTTTCGATATGATGGACGTACCCTGGCGGAATCTCGATGACTTCAAGCTGTTCTTCACTGACATGGAACGAGATGATATGATCTTGGTCCATCAACCGGAGCCGAATCACGCCTTCACCGCTGACGACGATGAACTGTTCATGTTTCGACTCATGCCAATGTTCCCCTTTTGTGATTCCAGGTTTGGCCACGTTGACGGAGACTTGACCACGGTCAGGCGTCTTGAACAGTTCTGTGAACGATCCCCGCACGTCCTGATGCATCAAGAGAGGCGTGACCATCCGTTCTTTCGGCAAGTAACTTAAGTACGTGCTGTACAGCTTTTTCGTAAAGGGATCCGATACATCCGGTACTCCTCTAGCCATACGGACCGCTTCGAACGATTCAATCATTCGGGCGAGGTCGAATAATGTGATTTGGTGCGTCAGGAAATCTGGATCGGCGCTTTCTGTTTTACACAGCGCCTCTACAAATGATGCGACGACGTCATCGACATGGGCGAGCGTCAACACATGATTTGGATGTGTGACCGTGACGTCTTCTCCTCTTGCAATCTGATAACAAAACGTCGTGACCGCACTGTTATAGAAAGGTCGCCCCCATTTGCCGAACAAGTTCGGGAGACGATAAATGTGAACCGGTGCCCCACTCCGTTGACCGTAAAGCCGCAAGATGTCCTCCGCTTCTCGTTTACTGTTTCCATAAGGATTGTCTTGAGTCGCTTGAATCGACGAGGCGAAAAAGACCGGGACCTGATTATAAGACAGCAATTCGGTTGTAATCGCCTCGGTCAAGTCGACGTTTCCAGTCGTGTATTCTTCGACTCGTTCAGGACGGTTCACTCCGGCTACATGATAGACGGCGTCGGCTCGACGTAGATAGTAGCTTCGTTCCACGGATGATGTCGAACGGGTGATTGGGAGGACGAGATGCCCCGCCCGCTCTAAGGCGTGGACGAGGTGTCTGCCTAAAAAACCGTTCGCACCGGTGACGACGATGTCCATGATTCTCCCTCCGTTTCTTCGGTTGACTGGATGTGTAAGGTCAGCCATCGCTCGGGATGTTCAACAAGTCGAAGCATCGTCTCAACGTCTTCAAACTCTAGAATCAAACTACCGAGTGCTTGATTTGCCCCTTCGAAGCGTGGGACCACATCTCCGACGTTGTAATAGATGTTCGCTTGTCGAATCGTACATGCGTCCTCATCGAAATGGACACCCATGAACTGACCCTTTTCTTGACTACCGATGATGAAATAGGCGGACGGTACGGTCACCGGCTTCATCTCGAGCGTCACCGGCATCCCGAGTGCGACATCAATCGTCGCCTGGACCAAGTCGACGCCTGTCGCTTGTTCGATGATTTGTGGGATGTAATTTCCTCCGTTCCGTGGACCGATATCCATCAGATAAACGTCTTCTCCTTTGACGAAGATGTCAAAATTGAACGCCCCTTGTTTGAAGCCGACTTCAGTCAACATCCGTTGCAACGTCTCATGTACCTGTTCGAGCACGTGAGGTGGATGCACACTCGGAAAACTCGCACTAATCGGAGCGAACGGGTTGATTCCATTCACATTGAAATGTCCGTTTCCGAAACAACGAAACACTAACTCCCCGTCGACGACAAATCCATCACCCGCTAGTTGATAGCCGTCTCGGGTAATGAACTCCTCCACGACCACTTCCTGATTGAACGACATCGTAAATGCCGATTGGAGATGGCGGCGAAGCTGCTCGATCCCGTTCCCCTGACTCCATTTGTTGACCCCTTTACTCCCTGAGGCGTCGGCCGGTTTGATGATGTACTCGCCCGCTCGATTCCGTAACGTTTCGACGGCTATTTCTAGTTCGGTAAACGCAAAGGCTTCCGGGACGGCAAAGTCATATCGCTGTAGGAATGTTCGAAACTTCGCTTTATTCGTCAACGTTTCGACCGTTTCTAGCGAGTTCGTCACTAAACCGAGCGCTTCTCCGACATAGGCGGCCGTTCGCGCCGCCGGGTCGGAGGCATAAGCGACAATCCCATCGATGCCTTCTTCTCTCGCGATGGCGAGGACTGCTTCCCGATCAAGCGTGCTCGTACAGTAATAGCGATCGGCCACGAGTCGACCTGGATTATCCGGTAGATAGTCACAGAGAACGGTGAATATCCCTTGTTGTTTCGCTTTTTGGATGATGGGAACTTGATGCATCGCGCCCCCGAGCAACATCAGCTTCAGCATGGTGAGAATCTCCTTTGCGATAAAGTGGTTGGAGTAAATCGGCGTAGATGGCAGCAGTACTGGCGTTCAGTCGCGGTGTCACGAGTTCTTTCGATTGTTGTCCGTGAGCTTTCAATTTTTCAGGATGTTCCAGATACCGCTTAAGCTCGGTCACGAGTGACACCACCGTCGGTTCGCATTTGTAACAGTTAATGCCTTCGTGCAGATGTCTCTCAACGTTGTTGACGTCATGGCTGACAACAATCCCCATCCCGGACGCGCAGGCTTCAATGATGCTGATGTTCCCGTTCGAATAGGTCGCCGGTAATACGAGGATGTCCGAACTCCGGTAAACGAGATTCAATCCTTCCCACGATTCAATTTCTTCAAGAAACGTGACGTCCGCCAACTGCTCGTCCTCGATATATCGCCGACACGCATCTGCGAGGTGTCCGTCGCGATTGAGCGACATGGAAAGGTTCGGATATTCTTCTTTCAAGATTCGATACGCCTCCAAGGCGACGAGCGGTTGATAACGTTCAATTAAGCGATTGGCAAATAACAGATGAATCGGGTCATTTGGTCCTTTCTGACGCAAGGGGTGCGACATATGCGTCTCGATATCAATCGGATAGGGTGCCGAGACGACTCGTTTGGAAGGGAAGCCTAGTTCTTTGATAAATTGATCGCGTGCGACGTTTCCCATTCCGAAAATCAAATCGGCCCGCTTGAACAGTCGATGAATCCGTGTGATCTTGTGCAAGCCGTTTTCTCTTGTCAATAACGTCGATTCTCCACTCGTTTCACCTCGTACGCTTCGAATAGGTTCACTCATGACGACGACGCGCACCCCGAACAGTTTGACGATTTGTAAGAGCAAGGCATGAAACGGGGTAAAGCCGGCTATTAGCAAGATATGCGGTCGAAACCGGATAAGTTGGACAAACACATCGAGTGACAGATAGTTCGTCTTTTTCGAGAAATAGGAGCCTCTCAAGATGCGACAGCGTTTACCAAGTGGGATGACCCACCAATCAGGACGTTGATCCGTGATTTGTCTATAAAACCAAAACTCAGTATCAAAATATTTATGGAGCGCGTCAGCGAATTTGACTTGATACGGGGAAGCCATATTGGATAAGAAGACGATTCGTTGTCTGGTCATCACACTCACCCGATTCGTTTCGCGGAAGCGGGAATCGTCCATTTCGCGAGTTCTTCCTGGATGTAAGGTAACGTCAACAAGAGTTCCTTCACTTCCTCCACATCGAGCTGTCTCGTATTGTTCGAGTTGTACTCGCCTTGAGCAGTCAGCTCCTGGCTGCCTTCACTGAAATACTTTTCGTAGTTCAAGTCACGATTGTCGGCCGGGACGCGGAAGAATCCACCCATGTCCTCGGAGACGACTTTCTCTTCCCGGGTCATCAACGTCTCGAACGCTTTCTCGCCGTGGCGGGTCCCGATGACTTTGATGGGAAGATCGACCCCGAACAGTTGTTTCACGGCTTCCGCGAGCACACCGATCGTCGAGGCAGGTGATTTTTGGACCATGATGTCACCTGCATGCGCATGATGGAATGCGAAGACGACGAGTTCGACCGCATCGGCCAAGCTCATCAAGAAACGCGTCATGAGCGGATCGGTCACGGTGAGCGGTTCCCCTTTTTTGATCTGCTCCACGAATAATGGGATGACCGACCCACGCGAGGCCATCACGTTCCCGTAACGGGTCCCGCAGATGAGCGTCCGGTCTGGTCCGACCGCACGGGCCTTGGCGACGAAGACTTTTTCCATCATCGCCTTGGAGATTCCCATCGCATTGATCGGGTAGGCCGCCTTATCCGTTGAAAGACAGATGACCTTCTCCACACCCGCCTCGATGGCGGCATTCAGGACGTTTTCCGTACCGAGAATATTCGTCTTCACCGCTTCGATTGGGAAAAACTCACACGAGGGAACTTGTTTCAGTGCCGCCGCGTGAAAGACGTAATCGACGCCGTACATGGCATTTTTGACGCTGTTCGGGTCCCTTACATCGCCAATGTAGAATTTTAATTTGTCATGATGATAGCGATTGCGAATGTCTTCTTGTTTCTTCTCATCCCGTGAAAAGATGCGAATCTCTTTGATGTTCGTATCGAGGAATCGCTCCATCACGGCATTGCCGAACGATCCCGTCCCACCTGTGATGAGCAATGTTTTGTTGGAAAACATAAGAAGGCTCCTTTCGTAGCTGTCTAGTCTCAGATGTAGGAAGAGCGGTATGTCATCATTTACCCGGTTGATCTCACTTAAATTGGTAACTTAATGGAAACCGTTATCATTTTTTCGCAACATGCATCATCTTCTTTTCTTCAGATGTCGGGCTGGGTGGAGGCGCCCCTTCCACGATTCCTTCCCGGAGCAAAACGTTCCTGACGGTCAAGGCGATACAGCGCAGATCGAACCAAAAGCTCATCTGGCGAACGTATTCCCCGTCGAGTTTCGCCTTCATCTCAATCGGAAGCTCATCACGTCCCTTCACCTGCGCCCATCCGGTCAGACCCGGTAACGCTTCTGTCGCTCCCACTTGTCGACGGGCCTCGACTAAGTCGTCCTGATTCCACAGTGCGGGTCTCGGTCCGACGATGGCCATCTCCCCTTTTAAAATGTTTACGAGCTGTGGCAATTCATCGAGACTCGTCTTGCGAAGAAGCGCCCCTACGCGCGTGATATGTTTCGTGGAGTCGTTAAACAGATGTGTCGGGACATCGTTCGGGGTGTCTTGATGCATCGTCCGGAACTTATACATCCAAAAACGTGTCTCCCGTAATCCGATGCGCTCCTGTTTGAAAAAGACGGGACCCCTCGAATCGATTTTGATCAAGAGGGCGATGAGGAGCAGGAACGGGGCAAGAAGAAGGAGCGCGACTCCGCTGAGCGTACCGTCAAAAACTCGTTTGAACGTCATATAGTCCATGGCTCACACCTCTTTCTTCTCGGTCGACACCGTATGTTGCTTCCACACTTCTCGCATCACGTAGTCTGTGTAGGACAACAAGATGCGGAGCACTTTATCGGAGACGTTCGGCATGGCGTAATCGTTCACGAGTCGCATCGGACCTTCCGTCTCTTCTAAGATTTGAAGCGCCTGAAGCACTCGCTCCCGCTTCAATCCGACCATCATTGCCGCCCCTTCTTCCATCGCCTCCGGACGCTCATGCGCTTGTCGGATATTCAACCCTTTGATCCCAAGAATCGAGCTCTCTTCACTGATCGTACCGCTGTCCGACAACACGGCCTTCGCATGGAGTTGCAGGTGGACGTAGTCACTGAAGCCGAGCGGCTTGAGGGTACGAATGTTTGGATGGAGACGCACCCCACTCTCACGAATGCGTTTTGCCGTCCGGGGATGGGTGCTGACGATGAGGGGGAGCTGGTACGTTGTCGCGACCGCATTGAGCGTGTCGACGAGATCGAAAAAGTTCTCGTCATCACTGATGTTTTCATCGCGATGGGCCGATACGACGAAATAGGCATCTCGCTCCAAGTCGAGCCGTTCGAGCACGTCTGACCGCTCGATCTTCTCCTGTTGACGATGGAGCACCTCGTACATCGGGCTCCCCGTCTTGATGATGCGGTCCGCCGGTAACCCTTCACGAAGCAGATACTCGCGTGCGATGTCACTATAGGTCAGATTGATGTCGGCGATATGGTCGACGATGCGACGATTCGTCTCCTCCGGGACCCGTTCATCAAAACAGCGATTCCCTGCCTCCATATGGAAGATGGGAATGTGATGACGTTTTGCGGCGATGGCTGCGAGACAGCTGTTCGTGTCCCCGAGTAGCAAGACCGCGTCCGGACGCTCGGATGCGAGCACGGGATCGATGGCGATGAGGATATTGCCGATCGTCGCCATCGGACCATCCGCCGAGGCGTCTAACACATAATCCGGTGTCCGCAGGCCAAAGTCTTCAAAGAAAATCTGATTCAATTCGTAATCATAGTTTTGTCCCGTATGAACGAGCACATGATCGATTGCCTCGGAGGCTTCGAGACGTGCCATCACGGCGGACAATCGAATGATTTCGGGTCTAGTACCAACAATCGTCATGACCTTGAGTCGTTTCATCTTGTTCCCTCCTAGGATGTGTGGTGAATGGATAGGATGCGTAGTTTCAATTGAGCGAACACTTGGCGGAACATGGCTTTCTCCGTTTCATCAAATGCGAGTCCCCACATGATGATGGCGTATATGCTGATGAGCACGATTCCCTTCAAGCCGAAGCCGAACCAGTTCGAGGACGGGAAGAAGAACTGGATTCCCCAGCCGATGAGCGTGTACAGGAGAATACCGGGCAAGAGTTTCAGATGGCATTTGCGGAAAAAGCCAAGAATGTCGAGACCGAGGACCCGATGATAAATCACGTTCATATAGAAGACGAGACCGACGATGTTGCCGATGCAAATGGCGATGGCCGCACCAATCGGACCAAAGTGTGGAATCAACAGTGGCGAGAGCGTCATACTGATGGCGGCCACGATAAGGGCTGCGAACGCCCGATACTTCACCTTGTTTTCGGCAATGAGTGTCGTGTTGCCGATGTCTTGCGTCAACGTGATCACACTCGGTGCAATCAAGAGAAGCGCGATCACGTAGGAGTCGGTGAAGTCTGGTCCGACCCATAGGTGCATGAACTCTCGACCGAGGATGAAGAACGAAGCGAGAATGAGTCCGACGATATACAGTTGAATTCGACCGATGCGGACGAAGAGGTACCCGATGGCCTCACGATCGTTTCGGGACAACATCCGACTGACCTTCGGAAGGAATAAGTAACCGAGCGAGGCCGCGATGGTCCAGACATACCCTTCGATGACCATCCCGACGGAAAAGAGGGCAATCGAGGCACTGCCTGCTAGAATCCCTAGTAGGCTCGGGGTGATGTTCAACACGAAGCGTTGGGCGACGAGCGTGATCGTGCTCCAGGACGTGAAACTAAAGATGTCCTGATATATCCCTTTCTCTCGATTCTGAAAGTTGGCACGGACGAGAGTCTTGCGCCGAATGAAGACGTATTCGATGAGTAGGACAATCGTGCCGACCAACGCATTGACGATGACAAGGGCGTACAACCCATAGCCGAGAAGAAGCGCGGTGACCATCAAAGCGACCGTCCCGACCTTCTCAGCGAGATGCAGGGCACTCGAGAAGAGGAATTGTTCATGGGATACGAGAATGCCAGAGAATGGCTTCGTCGGGAACGAGACGACGATGAACAGTCCTGCGATGACATAGAGCACTTTCAACTGTTCGAGTTCGGTCGCCGTCAAACTCGAGTAAATCGAGTCCAAGAAGAAGTAGACGACGGCGAGGATGAGGAAGAGGACGAGCGAGATGGCGATGAACAGTTTATAGGCGATGCCTAAAAATCGTCCTGCCCGCTCGTGGTCCCCCTCCGCCATATACTTGCTCATGAATCGTGAGACGGCCGCATCGAGCCCGAAGTCCATCGCGAACATACTGATGAGCGAGATGGTCAGCATATACAACCCGTAACTCGCCTGCCCGATCTCATGAATCATCCACGGCGTATAGATGAGACCGGATAAGATCCCGAAAAAGATTTGCGTGTAGGACATGACCGCTCCAATCTTGATTTTGCGGTTACTGGCTGCCTCGTCTAGCGTCATGCGTGTCGACATATGCTTCACCTCCTCGTGTTACCAAAAGAACGAATACACCGGCGCTTCGCGAATGAACAAGAGACCGAGCAACATAACTGCCGAGTAATAGACAACGAGTCGTTCCCGCCGCTCGAACGTGCCGACAATCTCCGGAATCATCAACAACAGGAAGAGTGAGAAGTACTGGACGAGCCGCATCATGGACGGGTTTAAGAACGTCAACGGCAAGAGACAGGCTGCGAGTAACAACGCGTTGAAGAAATGGATGGCGGATGGATTGTTCGCTAAAATTTGATCTTTTCGCCATAGTGCAATGAAGAGAACAGAGAGCAACATCAGACTGAAGTTGACCGCGCCGGCCCCTTCCATGGCGCTGTAGGTCTCATAGCCAGACACTTGAACGAGCAGATCGAAGAACGAATTCCGGAAGACGAACAATCCGATGACGACCCCGAACATGGTCATCAAATACGCTTTGGTCAGTTGCTTGTTCGCTAAAAAGTAGAACGGGACGAAGATGAGCGAGGATTTATGAATCGTCATGGCGATGCATACGAGCAGAAGGAACCAGCCCAACTTCCGCGCCCGCACGAAATGGTATCCGACGAGCACGACGAGCGCGGTCGCCACCGTTTGGCGTAAGCCGGTGACGGCGAAGAATTCGTAGAAGAGGACCGAAAAGAGCAGGAAACTGATGAGCGGTTCGCTCGAGTATTTGTAGATGAAATAGCCGAGTGGGATCATGAAAATCATCGCGATGAGCACGAGATACACTTGATAGTCCGTAATCACATACTGGATGAGACGTTGGAACAGGTAGAAACCCGGGTCCTCGCTCTCAGTGAAGACGATTTCAAAGAAGCGGTCGGTGAACGCACCGAGCGGTAACGTTTGCGACTGAAGGAAGAGTGCCTTGTACTGCGCGGTATCTGCCCCGACGGTGACGTCTCGGAAGCCTGACAAGACGATCCATTGAATCGTGGCGAAAGATACGAACCAAGCACGGCGACTCGGAATCTCGTGACGGATCAACAACAGTCCCCAACCGACCAACAGCGCCATATTGACTAAATAGATCGTCATCTCAACCCCTCCTTTCTAACGATAAATCAGATTGGTCATCCCTCGATATAGAGACAGCAGGTTTGAAAACAGGATACCGTTCCAGCGAAGCCACCGATATTCCAGCGGTCCAAAGTAACGATTCACATCATGTGTCGTTAAGTACTGTTCCCGTACGTCCGCCGCATTTTCTTTAAACGTGTGCTTCAGAATGATGGCGGTCAATTCCTCTCCGTTATCACGCACCTCGACGTCCTGGAGTAGCCGCTTCAGATAGCGATTCGATTCCATCGTGGCTCGATGTGCGATTTTTTTCGTCTGTTGCTCGCCGTGAATCCGTGAATAGACGAGCGGCTCACGCATCACGTAAAAGTCGAACCCATCGAGCGCCAACTCGACCCAGCAGATCCAGTCTTGAATGAAGCGGTCCTCTAACGAAAAACGCCGATGTTCGAACGCTCGTCGCGGAATCAAGAGCGCGCATCCGTTCAAAGTCGAGGACAACAGCAAGTGACGGAACATGTCCTGACTCGAATAGAATCCGCTCACTTTCCGTTGCACCCGTCGGATTGCCTCCCCATTTTCGTCAATGAACGCCGTCCCTGTGACGACGATTGTCTGGTTCATCGGGAGATGTTGCTCGTGCAATGCGGCGAGCTGTCGTTCGATCTTTGTCGGTTCGTACACGTCATCGTGACTGAGCCAGGAGAAATAGTCTCCGTTCATTTCTTCAATCCCACGATTCAACGCACTCGAGACGCCCCCATTTTCCTTTTCCACGTAGCGAATTTTCTTGCCGTAACTTGTCGCAATCGCCGCCGTTTTCCCGTCATCAGTCGAGCCGTCGTTGACGACGATCACTTCAATCGAAGGATGCGTCTGGGCTAAGGCGCTGTCGATACATGTCCGTAAATAATCGCTCCCGTTATAGACGGGGATGATGATGGATACGAGTGGTGTCATAAAGCGTTCCTCACTTTCTCGGTTTGCAGCTCCTCATACACGTGCAGGTAGTCCTCCGCCCGGTCGAATAAGTCGAACCGTTGACGCGCTTCGTTCGCACAAGCGATTCGTGAGATCGAGGCGTGATGGAGACGATCGAGTCCGTCCATTACATCTTCGACCGATCGCGTGGCGACGACGACACCGGTCCGTTCTGTCACAAGTTCCGGACTGGCCGTGGAATTGAGGACGAGAACTGGCGTGCCACAGGCGAGTGCCTCTGCCGTCACGTTTCCAAATGATTCTTCCTCTGACAGGTTCAACAAGACGTCTGCCGCGGCATAGTAAGAAGCCAATTCGCTCGGGTCATGTGTCTCCTGAACGTGAAGCACATTCGCCGGCAGGTCATGTTGTTCAGGCATCTGTCCGACTAAGACGATTTGGTCGGACGGTCTGACCGTGGCCAACTCCATGAAGGCAGACAATCCTTTCGCCTCCGTCCAATGGCTCGCCACACCGAGAAGAATGTGTTGTCCCGTCAACCCGAGGCGTGCCCGAAGTGGGGCTACCTCTTTCGGTGTGAACGTCTCCAAATCGACCCAGTTGTAGATGCGACGAATGATGGAGGCGTGTTGCAGAATCGAGAAGTGGGCTTCCATCGTGATCCAATCCGACACTCCCACTACTGCCAAGCGTGGAATGGCGTCGTACCATTGGCGCTTGTCCGCCAACATCTCGCCGGTCCGGTCTAAAAACCAGCTCGGGATGTCTTCTTTTAAGAGCGGGCATTGTCCACATCCATCCTTCCAGCGCGTACATCCGACCGCCGTATAGTGGGTACATTTCCCGGTGAATAGCCAGCAGTCGTGAAGCGTCATGACGGTGGCGATGTCCTGCTTCGCCAAATACTCAAATAACGTCTGAAGATGAAGGTAATTGGCGTGAAGATTATGAAGATGAACCACGTCCGGCCGAAAGCTGTCCATGAAGGCAATCAAGTCAGCGGTCGACCGTTTAGACGTGTACCCTTGGCGCCCCGTCACGCGGGCGTGGAGCGCATGTCGCTTCGTTTCCCACGCCTGTCCGACTACCACACTCGTCTCGGTCACCGGTCCGGTCGCATGGGCGATTCGGACGTTGTGTCCGTAAGAGGCATGAACGGATGCGAGCTCTTTACACATCCGACCGGTGCTTTTCACTTCGTTGATGGCATTGATGTGTAGAATATTCATGTCCGAGACCTCACTCGTATGCGTAGTAGGTGTTGTTATCACGAGAAGAACGTTTGTTGAGGACGAGACCGAGAAGTTGTGACCCGGTCCGTTCAAGTTGTTCTTTCGCCTTCAGGACGAGCTGACGATCTGAGTTCTCGCAACCGATCACGAGAATCGTCCCATCGGATACGTTGGCCAACAGTCGAGCATCGGCGACGTGCATCATCGGAGGTGTGTCGACAATCACGATATCAAACTGTTCACGCAAATCACTCAGGAGGTCCGTCATGCGTGACGAGGCGATCAGTTCGGTCGGATTCGGTGGAATCGGACCGGCCGCCAGCAAGGTCAGACGCGGAATATCCGTTTTTTGGAGCGCATGTTCGAGCGTGACGCGACCGGCCAATACGGTAGACAATCCCGCATGTGCTGACATCTGAAACGTTTGGTGTGCCGTCGGTTTGCGCATATCACAATCGATGATGACGACATTTTTTCCGAGTTGCGCATAGACGACCCCTAGGTTTGCCGCCGTGGTCGACTTCCCTTCCCCGGACGAAGCGGAAGTGATCGTGATCATCTGTAACTTATGGCCGACGGACGTGAACTCCAGATTGGTCCGAATTGTCCGATATTGTTCAGAAATCGGTGACTTCGGATTCGCCAACGTGACGAGATCCCGTTTTTTATAATCAAGACGATTGGCGTTCTTTTTTCGACCGAACATGCGAAACGTCTCCTTTCACTTGGGGTGTCGCTTCTTTCACATTTTTCATTTTCAAATCCCGGCGTTCGATTGTCGGAATCGATCCGATGACTGGCAAATCCAGCAACCGTTCCGCTTCTTGCTCATTCCGGATGCGTTTATCAAAGACGTGGCGTAATAGACCGATGAATCCACCTAACAAGAATCCGGCGAAAAGACCGATTGCCGTGTTGAGCAGTACGTTCGGTGAGACAGGCGCTTCCGGAATTTCGGCTGGAGATAAAATTCGAACGTTGTCGATGTTCATCAGATCCGGAATTTCAGAAACGAACACTTCACTGATCACATTGGCCGTTTCCGCTGCCACGACCGGGTCGTTCGCGGTGACGAACACATTGATGACTTGCGATTCCTCTTCACTTTCTACGGTGAGTGCATCCGAGAGCGGGTCTGGTGCGCTCGGCACCTGTTCTTTGACTTTCTCAAGAACAGCCGGGCTCTTCATGATGACGCGATACGTATTGACGAGTGAGAGCGAGGATAACACTTCCGAACTGTCTACGCGGTTGTCTTCTTGTTGTGTAACGAGTAGCACTTGTGTGGACGCCTCATATTTCGGCTGGATGAATGAAGTGCTCAAATAGTAAGCTAAGAGTCCGACGAGAACCATACTCACGAACATCCATTTCTTACTTTTCTTGAGAACTTCCACGAGATCGCCCACGATCGTCGTTTGTTCCTTCATGTTGGTTTCCTCCCTACAGACAGATTAAATGACCGAAATCAGGCGCAGGTTAACTGTAGTACCTTCTTACCCCCTTCATCTTGATAATTGAAAAGAAGGATTTATCATTTTTTCGCAACATCATGTCATGATGCCGTTCCGCTTTCTTCTTTTACGTTGTAGAGAGGATCGGAAAACAAAAAAAGTGGAATGTAAGCGTTGACATTTTGAATTGCTGCATGCTACATTTCAATTATCAAATAACAACTGAACGGTATCCTGCGCAGGAATGTTACCTTTAGTGGGCATAACCTGACTCGAGTCGGATGAATGACGTGATTTCACGTTCTTCGTTTGACACGAGTCAGGTTTTTTATTTGACGCAAACCAAAATTATGGGAAAAGGAAGGGAACGGACATGAAATATGAACAGCTCGCACGCGATATTATTCAACATGTTGGCGGGAAAGAGAACGTCAATAGCGTCGTCCACTGTATCACCCGTTTGCGTTTCAAATTAAAGGATGAACAAAAAGCAGATACCGAAACCATCAAAAACATGGATGGGGTCGTCACGGTCATGAAGAGCGGTGGTCAATACCAAGTAGTCATCGGGAATCATGTACCAGAAGTGTATAAAGCCGTCGTCGAGGTCGGCGGATTCCAACAACAGTCTCCAATTGAAGAAGAGAACGCTCCAAAGGGATCGTTGTTCAGCCGTTTTATCGATATCATCTCTAGCATCTTTACTCCTGTGCTCGGCGTCTTAGCAGCGACCGGGATGATCAAAGGATTCAACGCCCTGTTCGTCGCACTCGGTTGGCTCGACAATACGTCAGGTACGTATCAATTGTTGAATGCCATCGGGGATTCGCTGTTCTACTTCTTCCCGATTTTCCTCGGCTATACGGCCATTAAGAAATTCGGAGGAAGTCCGTTTATCGGTATGGCCATCGGGGCGTCACTCGTCTATCCGACCTTATCGACGCTGACGGCTGGAGATCCTCTCTATACGGTCTTTGCTGGAACCATGTTCGAGTCACCGATTCATATCACGTTCCTCGGTGTTCCTGTCATCTTGATGACGTACTCGACTTCCGTCATTCCAATTATTATCGCGGCATTCTTTGCAGCAAAACTTGAGAAGTTCTTGAAGACTGTCATTCCAGACGTCATCAAAATGTTCATCGTTCCACTACTCACTTTGTTGATTGTCGTACCACTCACATTCATCTTGATTGGACCAATCGCGACTTGGGCAGGGATGCTTCTTGGTAGCGCCACGGTCGCTGTATATAACTTGAGCCCGCTCGTCGCCGGCCTATTCCTCGGTGGATTTTGGCAAGTGTTCGTCATCTTCGGTCTTCATTGGGGGCTTGTCCCGGTCGCCATCAACAACTTGACGTCACTCGGGGCTGACCCGATTCTCGCACTTGTGTTTGCAGCATCGTTCGCACAAATCGGTGCCGTGCTCGCAGTCTTCTTCAAAATTAAAAATCAAAAGATTAAAACGCTCACGATTCCGTCCTTCATTTCAGGTATCTTCGGTGTGACCGAGCCCGCTATTTATGGGGTGACGCTCCCCCTCAAAAAACCGTTCATCATGAGCTGTATCGGTGGTGCTGTCGGTGGTGGAATCATGGGTGTCATGGGTACACAAACTTATATCATCGGGGGGCTCGGTGTCTTCGGCTATCCGTCCACCATCTCGCCTGAAGGCATCACAACTGGTTTTTATGGTTCACTCATCGGAACGGCCGTTGCTTTCATCGTCGGGTTCGTCTTGACTTACCTCTTTGGCGGTGTCAATCAAGCAGCAACCGCGACACCACAATCAGAAGTTACACCGGTCGCCAAAGAAGTATCTGCGACAACTGTCGGTCAGGAACAAGTCGTTAGCCCGCTTCAAGGAACTGTCGTCCGTTTGAAAGATATCTCGGATGTCGCCTTCTCATCTGGTTCACTCGGTCAAGGTGTTGCCATCGAACCGACGGAAGGGAAACTGATCGCCCCGGTTTCCGGTACCGTGTCTGCCCTCTTCCCGACACATCATGCCATCGGGATCACAACGGAATCAGGGGCTGAAATCCTGATCCATATCGGTATGGATACCGTTCAACTAGACGGGAAGCATTTCAAAGCGCACGTCACACAAGGTGAATTTGTCGAAAAAGGACAACTGCTGATCGAATTCGATATCGACGCGATCAAGCAATCAGGTCGTGCGTTGACGACACCTGTGATTGTCACGAACCGAAAAGCACTCTCACCAAACTACGCCTCACATGTCCAGACGGGCGATCCGATTTTCATCATCTAATGAATCAAGTGGGAGGATTTTTCCTCCCGCTAATATAGAAAGGATGGATACGATGAGTTTTCCAAAAGGATTTTTATGGGGTGGCGCCATTGCCGCCAACCAAGCAGAAGGCGCTTATGCAGAAGGGGGAAAAGGTTTAACTACCGTCGACTTGTTGCCGACGGGTAAGAAACGCTTCGATGTCATGTTTGGAGAATTGCCATCATTAGAACCTATGCCCGGAGAGTTTTATCCTTCGCATGAAGCGATTGATTTTTACCATTACTACAAAGAAGACATCGCTTTATTCGCTGAGATGGGATTCAAGGCACTTCGCCTCTCGATCGCATGGTCAAGAATCTTCCCGAACGGAGATGACGTGGAGCCGAACGAGGAAGGTTTGCAGTTTTATGATGATGTCTTCGATGAACTATTAAAACATGGGATTGAACCGGTCGTGACAATCGCTCACTTCGATGTACCTGTCAGCTTGATCAAAAAATATGGAAGCTGGCGCAATCGACGAGTCGTCGACTTCTTCGAGACATATGCGAAGACCCTCTTCACCCGCTACAACGGTAAAGTGAAGTATTGGATGACGTTCAACGAGATCAATATGCTACTCCACCTCCCATTCATTGGAGCGGGCATCGTGTTCGAGGACGGAGAAGACAAGCAACAAGTGAAGTATCAGGCGGCCCATCATCAACTCGTCGCGAGTGCGAAAGCCGTCAAAGCAGCTCACGAAATCAATCCTGATCTACAGGTTGGTTGTATGCTTGCTGCTGGTCAAACATATGCCTATTCGTGTAACCCGAATGATGTGTTAGATGCAATGGACAAAGACCGTGAATCGTTCTTCTTCATCGACGTCCAATCACGTGGAGAGTACCCGGGATATGCCAAACGATATCTCGAGGAGCAAGGTATTACGCTTCAGATAGAAGAAGGAGACCTCGAACTGTTGAAAGAGCATACGGTCGACTACATCGGCTTCAGCTATTATGCAAGTCGGACGACGAGTACGGATCCAGAGATAAACCAGTCGACCGAAGGAAACATTTTCAGTTCACTCGAGAATCCGTTCCTCGAGAAATCGGAATGGGGCTGGACGATTGACCCGACCGGTTTCCGGATCACGGCGAACCAACTGTATGACCGCTATCAAAAGCCCCTATTCGTCGTCGAGAACGGACTCGGTGCCGTCGATACACCGGATGCGACCGGATATGTCGAAGACGATTATCGCATCGACTATATGGCGAAACATATCGAACAGATGCACGAGGCCATCAAGGACGGTGTCGACATCATCGGCTACACAAGCTGGGGTCCGATTGACTTGGTGAGTGCGTCGACAGGTGAGATGAAGAAACGCTACGGCTTCATCTATGTCGATAAAGACAATGAAGGCAACGGAACGCTCACACGTTCGAAGAAAAAGAGCTTCGATTGGTATAAGCAAGTGATTGCGACGAACGGGGAGAGATTGACTTTTGAGGCGTCTGTCGAAAAATAAAGTAGGTTCATGACCATATGTATCCCTTAGGTCCACCGATGAAGGAGATGAGTCACGAACCTCATGGACATAAGAAAATCAAGCAAAGGATTAGATCGATTATTTGCGAGATTGTCATTTCGATGACCCGATTTACACTAGCTTTCTATGACAGAGTGTACGCCAGAAAACAAGACGCATGAACCAGGTATCGGTTCATGCGTCTTGTTTGGATTGCTGAAGAAACGCCAACAAAAGCGGCATCAAGTAGATGATAGAGAGACCGAGCAACATTGTATCTGACAAAATCGGTGTAAACGTCGTGTTGATGAGATAAATTGTCCATAATCCTAAAAAACCAATGACGTACAGCCACTTCAATTGTCGATGCGATGAAAAAAGTGGCGATCGCAATGCGATGATGCCATACATGCCTGCCATAAGAATAATGAAATTCATGTTGACCTCCTACTCAGACGATCATTGTGGAAATATACCGGATGGAATTGCTGCATATCCTAAACCCGTGAAGCGAATTCGCACACCATTTCCTTAATGTTCATCTTTAATCATTTGACCAAATCCGATAAATCCTCCGCCAATCGTTCCCGCAATCGCGCTTGCTAGTTGCGTAGGTGGTGTTGGAATATAGCGTGAAAGTGTCGCCAATCCAACCGACGCTCCGCCCCCGGCCTTAAATGACTGATACGTCGTTCTTGTTTCGTTACAGTCTAAGTAAATATTGTAGCCCCACCAATACACTTTATGACCTGATTGACCGCACCCTTTACCAGAAGACGCCGTAGCCGTCGCTTGGAGTGTTTTGGTTGAATGACTTGGAGAAATACTTAAATCTTGATTGACTTTCATATCACCCTTTTTGATTAGTTCATTCATATGTGAAAAACTTGTTTCGACTCTTTGAATAAATTCATTTGGTAAATCAAGTGACTGATAGTTCTCGTTTAACCGTAGTGTACCATCAGCTTGAATCTCCACATACGGTTCAAGTTCTTGAATATAGTCGTCTGATTTTAGAACGTTTACGTTACTATCTTCCGCGCTCACAGAGGTAGTAAACATTATCCCTAAAATCCAAACACATACTAACGAAAATGCAGTTTGTCGAATCAATGTAGTATTCATATTTTTCCCTCCTTGCTAAAAATCGTAACATATCCAAGTTACAACTGGATATTATATCCAATACTTAATTTACATTTCGTCTTCTTTTCATTTTTACAAAATAAGAAATATTATGAAATACACACCTCTTCTACTCTACTTCAATTAAAAAAGATTGATTCACTGAGAGCGAATCAATCTTTCGGAATTATCACGCCATCGCATGATGAGTTTCACTTTTCACTCCACCCCAAACCGATACACCGTCCGTGAGTGATAAAGCTCACCCGGTTTTAGCTCGATGGAGGTCGCAATGTCTGGATGGTTCGAAGCGTCCGGATACGCCTGTGCCTCGAGACAAATCGCACTATGTCTCTGCCGACCGTCGAGCGTCACCGGTGTCTCTTCACTGAGGAAATTCCCTGTGTAGACGACCATGACGGGTTGATTCGTTTCGACCGTCATCGTCCGTCCGCTCATTGGGTCGTGTAATCGAATCGGTTCATCCTTCAAGATAAACGGATGATCGAGACCGCTCGCCCTTTCAATCGCCTCGTCTCCCGACACGAGCGCCTCTCGGACCGGTTTTCCGTCTCGGAAGTCGAACGGCGTCCCGCCCACATCACGTAACTCTCCTGTCGGCAGCGACTCCGCATCGAGCACCCCGACCGAATCGGCTGGTAGCGTCAGCTCATGGTCGTGGATGGTCGAGCGTCCGCCGAGATTGAAGTAGTTATGATGGTTCAAGTTGATCCACGTCCGTTGGTCCGTTTCCGCTGTCATCGTGACAATCAGTTCATTGTCATCCGTCAGTTCATATGACACTTTAAAGAAGACGTTCCCCGGGTATCCTTCTTCCCCGTCCGGACTGAGATACGTGAACTGAATGCACTGTTCGTCGGCGTCTATCTCCCAGTGACGGGCCGTGATGCCTTTGTCGCCTCCGTGAATATGGTGGGGCGCCTCGCTTGGGGTCAAGGCGACACCCTCAATCTCTGCGTCACGAATCCGTCCGGCAATCCGTCCAACGACCGACCCGAGATAGACCGGGTTTTCTAAGTATTGAGAGACGTCACCATATTTCAAGATAACCGAGTCGAGGTTGCCGTCTCGGTCCGGGGCTGTCAGTTCCGTCATCGCACAGCCATAGTCGATGGCGGATAGTGTCATGCCGTTGGCGTTTTGAATCGTCGCTTGTTTCATGCCATCACCTTTCTAACCCGTCATCGGGCAATTGATTTACCACTTCCAACGTCCTCGCCAGTTTTTCTCAGGTAAACGTGGAGGATTCACCGAAATCGGTTCATCCGCTAACATCTCCTCCGTAAAGTGGAGGTGCTGTTGCCACATCTCTTCCCCTAATTCGTTGATGACTTCCTGTCTCGCCGCTAACCAATTGAAATCACGATGTTCCACGTTATGGGCATCGGAGGCGACGATGTGACTCAGCCCATTACTGATGAACGTGAGTGCGAGTTCCCGTATCTGTCTCCCGAACTGTCCTGTCAAACTGCTTGTTGTCACTTGGGACAACGCACCCGATGATACGAGATGATGCAATTTTTCTGGATGGAGTGCAAACTCACGATTCCGCTCCGGGTGCGCGATGACCGGAACGTATCCAGCCGCCTGTAGTTGAAAGAATAAGGACTCCGTATAAGCTGGTAGACTTTGACTCGGCAGTTCCACGAGGACATATCGTGACCCAGCAAGCGAATGTGCCTCTCCGGACTCCAACGCTTCGACCATTTCTCCAAAAATTCGAATCTCTTGTCCAACATACAAGGTCAAGGGGATCTGTTCATCATCGAGTCGTTTTTGTAGATGCGCGACTTCTTGCGTGATGTCATGATGCTGCGTCTCAAAGTACGGATGATACGCGTGTGGTGTCACGACAATCGATGTCACCCCTTCTTCCACCGCACGTTTCGCGAGTTGAAGGGATGCTTCCATTGTACGTGGTCCGTCATCTACTTCAGGCAACAAATGACAATGTACATCAATCATGAGTGTTCACTCTCCATTGTGTGATTGTTTTAGCCAAACGTATTCATACGGGCGAAGCGTTACATTCGTCATCCATTCTTCTGTAAAGAGACTCGTCCCTTCACAATCCGTCTGCACCGTCTCTTCACTCATATTCGTCAATAACAATAAGGTCTCCTCTTGATGCGTTCGCTTAACAGCGAAAACGCGCCGATCGAGATTTAGGACCTCTTGACCAATGTAAGGGGACAAGGCAGGATGGAGTCGTTTCACATTCAATTGGCTCAATATCCCTTCATAAACACGAAGTCGATCCGGATCGCGTTTCAATGCTCGGACGAGATCTTCCTGTTCAACCGGTTGCGACACCCCAAATAAAGTTCGGTAATCAATCAACGGAATCCCTTGAAGCGACAACAATACACTGTGGGCTGCGAGAATCACATCTGGGTTAGTGTCCATCAGATTTTTCTCAAACGGATCACGTTCCGCTGAAGATAGGAAATTGAAATATGTTTGATTGGCTCTCAGTGAATGAACTTGTCTCGCCCAATCGGTCAATCGTGTCACATTGGCCTGCGCAAACGCTAAAATGACATGACTGGATAAGTCGAAATGACAGACGACGTCCGCCTCTTCCTCAAAGTTTAGGACTGAATCGACACGTTCATTGGCAACGATGAGCTGTGCATTCGGCTTATACGTATGCATAATCGTACGCCACAGTTTGAGGATGTGTTTGACTCGTTCCGGTTCTATTCCGCGAAACGCCTCGACATGGACACGGATTTTCGTCGCTCCATACGCCAGACGTTCAATCAGTTCATCTGTTACGGTGACAAGGTCGAGTTGTGACTCATTCCATGCTTCAGGCGTCATCTCGTAAATCAAATCGAACTCATCGGTGAAACGTCCTAAGTCTTCGAACAATTGCACCCGCGAGTCGATGGCTGTGTCCTGTTGTTTCGTTTGATACGGAAACAGGGAGACGAGATAGAGATCACTCACCGTCGTTTGGACATGATCGGCTAACCATTGATGGAGAGCCTCGAGGTTCGCTCGTCCGTCAGTCAGGATAAAACCGGCATCCACCAACAAGACGTTTGTTTTTTCAGAAGGGCGTTCATGGTCGTGCCAACGATGATCCGACCACTTCTCAAACAACCGTTCCCACTTTTCTTGCGAGGTCTCCCCGAGTTCGTGGAGTACCTCTTCAATCGTTTCCCATTTCATGACTCATCCCTCCTTGGCATCTCTTTATTTCTCCCACTTTCCGTTTCATTTGAAACACAAAAAAACTGTCCGACTTGGGTCAGACAGTTTACTCCATCAATCGTTTCAACTCTTCCTGAACGCCATTCAACGAAGAAGATTCCGGATTCCAATAATAGATGCCGTCCCCCTCTAATCCGCCCGCACCCTCAAGCCGTAAGACACTCGCGTTGCGGAACGCGTTCATATAGTCCGTCGACAAAGAGACGAATTCATTGAGCTCGATATTCGTCTTCGCCTGATCACCGACCACCTCGAGTAACGCAGTGACCTTGTCGAGTGAGAAGTCCGTACGTCCTTTTTCGATGATGGCGGCGACGACATCACGCTGACGTTCTTGACGTCCGAAGTCACCGTTTGGATCGTTATAGCGCATCCGAGTGTAATCGAGTGCCGCTTCTCCGTCTAACGTCACCTCACCAACGGGAAACGTGTAATCTTCTGTCGAGAACGCGAATTTATTCATGACCGTGATGCCTCCGAGTGCATCCACGACGTCGCTGAATGCCTCCATATCCGTCTCGATGACATAATCGATTGGGATGTCGAGGAAATTCTCGACCGTATTCATAGCCATTTCGGCCCCACCAAACGCATAGGCATGATTGATCTTATCGCGCGTCCCTTTCCCGACGATTTCGGTCAATGTATCCCGAGGAATCGAGAGCATCGCGCCTTCATCGAGCTCCGGATTGAGTGTCAGCACGATGATTGAGTCACTCCGTCCCTGTTCGGTCCCGCGTCGGTCAATCCCAAGCAAGAGAATGGAAACAGACTCTTTGCGTTCAATGGTCTCGACCTGTTTACGCTCTTTGCTGATTTTCAAGTTGTCATTCACTTGTGCGACGGTGTCATCGACTTCTTTTACCATTGACCAGACGAACGCGCCACCCGTGATGAGCACCAAGGCCATGACGCCTGCTACAACCCCTAGTACGATTTTCCACTTTGATGGTTTACGATGTTTCGCCATGCGGCCACACCTTCTTCCGTGAAATAGTACTAGTTTATTCCCATGCCACGGGTTGTTTTAAAGCATGTTCACAAAGAATAATCACGATATCCCTTTTTTTGTTACGGGAAATGGGTCCGGGTCGGTTGGCGGGTCATATGGTAGGGCCATGCCGCATTGATTTCTGCCCCAATCAGCATCGTTGCTGCCGTCAGATAGAGCCAAATTTGTAGTAGAATCACCGCACCGATCGTGCCATATGTGTCCCCTAGAATCGAGAAGCGTTCGACATAGACACTGTATCCGGTCGACAGCAATTGCCACGAGATGACCGCAAACACGGCTCCGGGAAGTGTTTCGATGAACCGTACTCGCTGTTGTGGCGCGATTTTATAAAAGAGTGAGAACGCCATGATCAAGATGAGCGTCGAGACCGTATAGCGCGTCAGAGTCGACAAGCGGTCGAATTCTTCGACTTTTGGATAGAGGGCATAAATCAATTCGACAAATTCTTGACCGAATAGATGAAACACAATCAAGATGACCGCCCCGATGCTCCCTGCTAAAATTACGAGCAACCCGATCAACCGTCGGAAGATATAGCCGCGCGCTTCCGTCTCCCCATATGCGAACACGGTCAGCTTGACGAGGCGTGCCGTCCCGTTCGAGGCCGACCAAAACGCGATGATGGCACTGACCGATAACAGTCCACCGTTCAAATTTCCGCTCACGTCATAGACGATGGATAACAGTTCACGCACACTTGACCCTGGAATGAGTGTCTCAATCTGTTCGATGAGAAGCGCATCATCGATTTGAAACCATGCCATCACGGCGAAGAGGACAAAAAACGTCGGAAAGATGGCTAAAAACCAAAAAAACGCCAATGTGGCACTGTAGTCATTAATATGATGGTCTTTGAATCGATGCCTGACGTCTACGGCCAGTCGAAATACATTTTCAAACATCGCCACCCTCCTCTCATCACTGTTGCACTTATATCATTCTACATCTCGGGCAAGCTGTCCTTTTGAGCAATCGTTATTTCGGGTATCCCCTATAGAGGACTAAATCTTACAAATGGGGTGGAACGAATGGAAATCGGTATGATTGGACTCGGTAAAATGGGCCTCAATTTGGCTCTGAATTTGACAGACAATGGGCATCGTGTCGTCGGGTATGACCCGGGAAACGTATCGACGAATCAATTTGAGACGAAAGCCTCTTTGCAAGAGGTCGTTTCCGCGCTTCAAGCCCCTCGCGTCGTCTGGGTGATGGTGCCGGCGGGTGACGTGACCGAACACGTCTTGAACGACTTGCACAATCTTCTCTCGCCGGGCGACATCGTCATCGACGGAGGGAACTCGAACTATAAGGAATCGATGCGGCGTGCCGACCATTTCAAAGAAAAACTGATTTATTTCTTCGACGTCGGGACGAGTGGTGGGATGGAAGGTGCCCGTCACGGAGCGTGTACGATGATCGGAGGCGATTTGGAGGCGTTCGGAAAGATCGAGCAACTTTTCCAAGACGTCTCGACCGACCAGGGCTATTTGTACGCAGGACCGAGCGGAAGTGGTCACTTTTTGAAGATGGTGCATAACGGGATTGAGTATGGGATGATGCAGGCGATTGCCGAAGGATTCGAAGTGCTCGAGAAGAGTCCGTTCGACTATGAATATGAAGATGTCGCACGCGTTTGGAATCACGGGTCGGTCATTCGCTCATGGCTCATGGAACTGACGGAGAGTGCCTTCTCGAAAGATGCGAAGCTCGACGACATTCGCGGGGTCATGCATGCATCGGGTGAAGGCAAGTGGACGGTCGAGACGGCACTCGAGTACGACGTCCCGACACCGGTCATCGCACTCTCCCTCATGATGCGTCAACGCTCGCTTCAAGAGGATACGTTTTCGGGTAAAGTCGTCGCGGCATTACGGAACGAGTTCGGCGGGCATGCGGTGGAGAAGAAAGAGTAAAGCACATTAATGAAGCCTCACCTAATTCTATCTAGGTGAGGCTCTTCTTTATAAACCAATTTCAGCAAAGTCAATAAATATTTCATGAACCAATTCTCCACTCCGATAGTATTGATTACATATTTGTCGGTTTACATAGTCAATTTCATAGTAAATGCCTAGTATGAATCTACAAACGTAATCAGGTAAATCTTGACCATCGTATTGCCAATCATCATTGTAACTCGATCTAGTCAACGCTATTATACGTTCTTTGTCCTTATTAATTTCTTGTTGCTGTTTTGAATTCTCTCGAATGACTTTTTTCATCTCAAGGGCGATTAAATTATCCTGTTTCAAATTTCCCCCTCGACTATGCACAATCAAATCACAAGTTATATTCACTTGTTCGTATCGACCATTACGAATCCTCTTAATCCTTCTGCCTACATTTCTGTTGTATTCAACATCCACATAATATTTTCCATACTGAACATCTTTTCTAATCAAATCATTCAATGCAATTTGAAACTGACCACACATTGTTCTTTCAGAAACTTGACTCTCCAATAACCCAAGATGATCATTTAGAAAATTGCGATTAGCTTTCTCAAAGATATCAACCATTTGGACGTATTGAGTTGCATCCGGAAACGTATTCATAAGCGTTCATCCGTTTGCTTCATTCCATCGTATTCCCTTCTGCCGGAATCGGATGATTTTTTAGCATTCTCGCAAAATGGACGAGGTTATACGCCATCGTCTTTCCGTGAGACTTTGTGAATTCATTTTCCCGCCCGGCATCAAGGTACGAATCACCTGGTCCCGCTTCTCCGACCCAGTACGTGTCGACATTCGGCGGCACGGTGAAACCGATGTGGGACAATCCATATAGAATCGAAGCACAGGCGTGTTTCGCCCCATCCTCATTCCCCGTGACGACGACTCCACCGACCTTGTTGTAGTAAATCGCCTGTCCTGATTTGTTCGTCAGTCCGCTACCGCCATATAGCCGTTCGATCACTTGGGTGGCGACGCTACTCTTCTCCCCGAGCCAGAGTGGTGTCCCAATCACGACAATATTCGCGGCCTTCACTTTCTCAAAAATCTGTGGCCACTCGTCCCCATCCCCTTCATCTTCCGTCACACCGAACTTGACGTTGTAATCAACAATCCGAACAATCTCGGATTCGACGTCGAGCGCATCGAAGTGCGGGATGATGTCACGAATCAATCCTTCCGTATGGGACGTCGTGTCTCCACCTTTTAGCGAACAGTTCAAAAACAAAGCTTTCATCCGATCCCTCCTAAGTAAATGACGTTCCATTAGGTGTTCCCGTTCGCTATCCTTTCTAACACAAAAAGAGACGACCATCGTGTGATGACCGCCTACTTCATAGGATTTATTCACTGTACCCTTTCGGATTATTCGATTGCCAACGCCAAGCGTCCCGACACATCGCTTCAATGTCATGTCGCACTTCCCAGCCAAGAATGGCCTTAGACTTTTGCGGGTCGGCAAATATCGCCGCGACGTCTCCGTCTCGTTTATCCGTGATTTGATAAGGAATCGTCTGTCCGCTCTCCTGTTGGAACGTTTGAAGCAAATCAAGGACGCTGTATCCTTTCCCTGTCCCGAGGTTGAACGCCTCCACCCCTTCATATTTCCCCACATACTCCAACGCCTTCAAATGACCAAGCGCCAAATCTACGACATGGATATAGTCGCGCACGCCTGTCCCGTCATGCGTCGGATAGTCATCCCCGAACACTTGAAGCTCTTTTAGACGCCCGGCCGCGACTTGTGTGATGTATGGCATCAAGTTGTTTGGGACATCGAACGGATCTTCGCCGATCGTCCCGGAGTCGTGCGCGCCAATCGGATTGAAATAGCGAAGAATCGCAATCGACCAAGAAGAATCAGCTGTATAAAGGTCGCGCAATATCTCTTCGATCATCAGTTTCGTTCGTCCATATGGATTGGTCGCACTGAGCGGGAACGATTCATCGACCGGAGATGTGGTTGGGATTCCGTAAACGGTCGCCGATGAACTGAAGACGATACGTTTTATCCCAAATTGATTCATCATCCGTAACAAGACGAGCGTCCCAGCTACGTTGTTGTCATAGTAGTGAAGTGGTTGGCTGACGGATTCGCCGACTGCCTTTAGACCCGCGAAGTGAACGACCGCATGAATCGAGTGCGTGGAGAAGATTTCATCAAGCAATTCCTGATCTCGAATGTCGCCCACGTATAAGGTGACCGTCTTTCCAGTCAGGATCTCGATTCGCTGAATCGCCTCTTGTCGGCTATTGGACAAGTTGTCCAAAATGACGACTTCGTATCCTTCCTCAAGCAATTGCACCGTCGTGTGTGTCCCGATATACCCCGCGCCACCTGTCACAAAAATTGTTTTCATGTGCTTCACCCCATTTTCTGAAAGTTCATCTGCTGCGATTGTTAAGCCGAGCGATCATTGAGCCAGTCCCCGACACGACGGAATGTATCCGTACGCGGAGGTGTTTCGCTTCGGCTAAACGTGTGATAATCAATCTCGGATACATATCGAATCAAGCGAATGAGTGAGAACGCGAACGCAATCGTGCAACCAATCGCAAAACTAAGCCCGTAACTGTCTGGTCCAAGTGGTAATAGCAAGAACGTCAACCCCGCATTCATCGTGATGAAGAGTGCCGATGTATACGCCGCTCCCCGATGATCTTCAAAATAGAGCAGGACGAGCGTGAGAACGAGCACCATGGCGTTTGAAAAGGCACCAATCGTCGTCATTTGAAAGACATCCCGAATCTCAGGTGACAGACCTAGTAGCGGGAACAAGACGGCCGCGAACAGAATAAAGAGAAGCGACACGAGCCCTTGATTTCGGAACAGTCGTTGCAACTCTTGTCGTAAGACGAGGAGCATGGCCGCTTTCGAGCGTTGAATCTGTTGGTACGTCCCACCTTCGTTCACGTATCCATAAAACACGCGATACCGCTCATAAAAACGCGTCTCGACCGACACAACGAATATCGTCATCGTCGGAATGATCGTCAAATAAGAGAGGAAGATAGCTGTGTCATAGATCGGATGATAGCGGAATGTGTCGAGGTGGACACTCCCTCCTTCCGCGAACCAGATGATCCATGTGCCGACCCAGATCCCGATGTTATAGAGAAAACTGGTCCAAAAGAGTGCCGGGTAGCGGTCAAAATAGCGATAGAACGAGAACTGACCGACCGTACTCCGGTTTGGGAACGTAAGGAGCATCGATGTGAACAAGCCGAACAACGTGACGACAAGACCGAGTGTCATACTCGCTGTCAACGCGAAGCTCTTCATGTAGGACTCCGTCAAATATTGCATCAAGAACTGGTCCGTGATGAGGACCGCGGCGACTGAGACGATGCCACCGGCCACAAAGCTATAGGCTACCGCCTGATAGAACTTGGCCGCACTGAGGAACAAGAAATGTACCCAAATGAGGTTGACCGTCATGAATAGGACGAATGCCAACGCGTTCAATAAAGCAGGGAGTTCAGAGAACATAAGGAAGATAGCGAACAACAGCGACGCGATGGCGACCGTCGTCTTCATCATCCCGATGAACGCCGGGAAGATGTCTTCATATCGTTTCTCATAAAAACAATCCGCCAAGTACCTCGTGACGACGAGCTGCTGCACGCCGAGAACGACTTGCGAAAAAATAAAACTGTAAGAGACGATCAAATTGAACGTCGTGCGTTCTTCGAGTGTGGCGATAGATAGATAGCTCGTCAGCCACTGCATGAGGGCAATCGTGACGATGACGATCAGCCATGGTCCTGATGTGACGAGCCCGGCAAATGCATATGCTTTGATTCGTGAAGAGAAGTAGTCTTCTTGAAACAACTGTTGTAACTTAAACCCGATGCCCGCCATATACCGCTCTCCTCTCTTCATATAAGTGTAGATATGCATCGATAAACTGATCGGTGCGATAGTACGTCTCGACTCGCTGTTGCCCGTTTCGTCCGAGTCGGCGCGCATCTTCACGATTTTGATGGAACCAGACGCAACGCTCTGCGATTCGCCGTGGATTGACCGGCGGAACGACAAATCCGGCCGGACCGAACGGTTCATCCGGTCGCCCGTTCACGAGTTCCGCACAGGCCCCGACGTCCGTCACAATCCACGGGACACCGGCGGCCATACCTTCTAGTACAGCAAGCGGTTGTCCCTCGGAGATACTCGTCAACAGACACACATCGAATTCGGGAAGGTGTTGTCGAATATCGACTTTTCCGACCATCAAGACGGACTGTTCGAGCTCGAGTTGCCGAATGAGCATCTCGCACTCCGCCGCATACTCCTTATCCTCATCAAGTGGTCCCATAATGGTCAGTTCGAACGGGACGAGCATGTCTTGTAACAGTTTCGCCGCATAAATCATGGTTTTAATATCTTTGATTGGAACGACGCGAACGATGGCACCGATTCGTAGTTTATCCACTCCCGGCACATGCCCGAGAGCAGACAAGCCCGTCACGTCAATCCCGTTCGGAATGATACTTAATTTCTCAACAGGTGCCCCGAGCTGACGTTGCAACTCGCCGTTTCGTTCAAAGAGTGTGATGACGTCATCTGCCTTTCGGTACGCTTCCCGGGAAATGTGGTGGAAGAACTGAATCCAATGGGAGCGAAACTCAGTCGGAATCCAAGATGCCTGTAACAGTTCTTCTTCCCGTTCACGCGAATAGATGCCGTGTTCAGTCAAAAGAAACGGAATGTTTTGTCGTTCTTTCATCGCACTCGCAATCAGACCCGCATATCCGGTCGAGGCCGCGTGCACGAGGTCGACCTGAGGTAATCCGGCTTGGAGTAAATCAAGGACAGGCGCATACATACTGCGCCACATCCAAAAGTAATCGATGAATGAACCGGCCTGCCCTTCTTCTTGATAGCTCTCCGTGACGAGCTGATAGAAGAGACGACTCGAGAAGAATTGTTCTGGTGTCCCGATTTGATTTTCAAGAATCGGATAGATGGACGAATCGACTTGACCGAATGTCATCCACGTCTTGATTCGCTCCCGTTCCGCTTCCGATAACGCTTCCGGTCGACGTTTCCGTGTCGCCCGTTGATTGAGGGCGAGCGTGGTGACGCCTGTTACATTCTTCGGTAACGTATAGCGATAATCTGCCTCTGTCTTCGGATTCGGCATGATTGAGATAATCTCAAACTCATGCATCGGCATCTGTTCCATCAGCATGTGAACCCAGCTCGATACGCCGCCGCTCACATATGGATAACTCCCTTCGACAACAATTCCTATTTTCATGGGCGACCCTCCAATATCGGGAGACGAACAGACGTGTCTCTCAATTCAACTTGATACAATGTACCATTCTCATCAAATGGCTTGACTTCACCATAATCGAACGTCCCTGTATCGAGACGTTTCCCAGGTTGCACACGAACGAGTAACGTCGACGAGACAGGCAGTTGTTGGGCATTGATATCGATAGCATCATTCGTGTAAGCCACATCGATTTGCGCATCTTGATAAAGCTTATATTTTCGATACGCGTCATATTGGCTCAAGCCCTCGAGATGTGGATATTTGGAGTAGAGTGTCTGGAACAGACCTCCAAACGATTCTTTCATCATCTCCCACCCTTTCCCTTTCGAGCGATAGTCATCTAACACATCATCCGGGTGAATGAAGTGGGAAACGAGTCCGAAGTTGGCGACGGCATCAATGACGACAAATAGATCATCCGGTGTCTCGTTGTATCCGCTCGATACGCGAGGAAAATCGTACAAGTTCGGATAGACCGGGTCGGGTCCGAACTCTTGAATGTAACTTCCTTTCGTCGCATCTCCGCTATAGAGTCCTGCGACAATCAGCCCTTTCGGAAACTTCTCGTTCAACACTTCAAGTCCGGATTGACCGATGATGTTCGATGGTGGCACATAGCTGCGGATCCGCTCATTCGGCAAGTAATAGTCAAACGCCTCAACGACACGGTCAATGGCGGAACGCATATCTTCCTGGCTGTCCCATTTTGTATATCCAAGCTCCGGGTCCATCACTTCATCTCCCATGACTAGCGGCTGGTGGTTAAACCCGTGTAGCCCGACTTCCCCATTCGTTTGGAGTAAACCGCGACCATATTCGAGTATCGGTGCCCGAATTTTTTCGATGAGCTGTTCTGTCGTCTCTTCATTCGTCGCTTTATAACTGCCGATCAGGAAACCAGAATAAGTGACGTCGTAGTCAGCACCGATTTGCTTCATGTCTTTCCACCAAATCTCTGAGAAGAACTCTTTGATGGACAAATCATATTCTTTCGTGATGACCGGATTCGAATAATTTGGTACCGGTGCCGGGAAGTCGTCAAGGTGAACGACCTTGATGCCAGCTTGTGGCATGACGAACGCTGGGAACAGCATCGAAAGCGTCTGCACCATCAAGCCGCGTGAGTTCTTATCCGTCAACGACGTCGTATTCCAAAACATCACTTCGCCCTTCCCATAAGGAGACTGCCATAATATTGGTTCGTTTTTGGCAGAAATGAGGACGTCCGCCTCTTCTTTCAGTTTGACGTCAGCAATGCTGTGGACGAATAACCCTGAGTCTTGAGGCAAGTCGACATACCCAGGGAAAATTTCTTGTTCGAAAATCAACCCGTTGACTCCATCTTTAAAGTCCCCAAAATCGCTTACGCCGACCAGGTCTGCCCAGTCTTGATCGATGAATCGTCCGGCAACGTAGAGCCGTCCACCTTTTTCAACGAAGGACCGAATTGCCTCGTACGGCCATGATTTCGTATTTTCCCCGCTGACGACGAGAACGTGTCGTGGAGAAGGCTCAATCGATGCGATGTCCTCTGCTTCGATCGAGGTATAAGGCAACTTTGCATAGTCGAGCGCATATTTAAAGTTATTCAAAACAGCTGTCGACAAATCGTCGTCATTCTGATGGATGTAGATTTGAACCGGATCCCCCTCCACCGCTCTCACCTCACCCGCGAGTGTCGTAAAGGATTTCGGCTCATGTGCTTCTTTTGGGATGAGCCGATGACCATAGTCAAGCCGTAAAAACTGGACGACGACAATCATCGCGATGAGTAAAGAGAACAAAGACGCGATATACGTCGTAATCGATTTATTCATATATGGGCACCTTCTAACTGTTGAATGACAAAGCGATAGTCCTCTGGAATGTCTTGCAAATCGAGATGTTGATGCAGGCGGTCGAGGGTCGGACGTAGGGACGTCCAATCGCCGTTCGTCATGTGGTATTCAATCAACATGACATATCCATCGGGTACTTTTGGATGATAAAGGGTGAGCGCCTCAGCCAATCGTTCTCCCGTTTCCAAGTCACCCGAGCGGAACGAGAGGCGGGCTTTCGTGCGTAAGTACGTTTCGTCTGTTTCGTCGTACTCACTCAATTGATCGAGGTGAAATAATATCCGTTGCTGGATGCGCATTTGCATATCTTGATCCAAGAGACCGCTATCTAAGAACGAAATTCCGGTTTCAATTACCGGATAAATCGTCTCCGGTCGCTCCGGATTCACTTGTGCGATTCGCTGTTTTAACATCAAATCGTATCGGTCGAACAGTGTGTTTCGGACGGTCGCTGCATAGTGGACCGTTTCCGTATCCTCGTGTTCGAGACCTAAGTGTAAATATTCTTCTGTATTCATGAGCGGTGTCGACATGAGTTGTGTGATCGATTGTTTCCGCTTGTTCCCGTCCATCTGTAAGGCTTCCGTCAATGGGACGAGATCTAAATCTTCTTTCGCCTGTTGCTGCAAGCGTTCTAAGTTGACCGTCTCAAAGTTGATGTACTCATCGTAGTCGAGAAGCGTCTTCGGTGAGGCGAAGCGTCGGGCAATCACATATCCAATCAAACCAAACAGTTCTCCGACAATCGGGATGACGGCACTGACGAGAAATATCGAGAGCCAGACTCCCTTTTCCGTCGCATCGACTTTCGGTCGTACAATCAGTCGATACAAGACGAAAAGGACCGTCGCATGCAGAAGGAAGAAAAGAAGAATCATCCAACCGGTCATAGGCGTTTCCCACCTTTCACATAGAAGACATGCTCAATCCGTTCCTTGAATCGTTCGGCTGATTCAACCGGTGTACCTGGGAGGAGAAAATGAAGGATGCGATCGTCTTCGTCATATCCGATAACGTCAATTTCACGCATCGACTGTCTCAAAATCAATTCCATTTCAATCAATGACAAGTCCACACCCTCTACAGGCAATGTGACCGTACTATACGGTTGACCATATTGCTCATGACGAAGTACTTGTTGGGCCACTTTTTGTTCGAATGCTTCCATACGGAACATGTGCGTCCCGTCGACGAGTTGGTCGCTGACGAGCATCCATTCGAGGGCATCGGCCTTTTCAATGCGCGTTCCCGTCCAATCCAAGACGAGTTTCATCATGTTCATCTCATGACTACGTAAGCGTAAGATATCGATTTCATGGACGACCAAGACTTCCTTCACCGTTCCTTCATAACAAATCGGTGCAACGAGAAGCGGTCCATCTAGCTCATCTGCTAAACGAAGCGTCGGCTTTTTCGATTGGAACATCCGTGCGAAAATTCCCTCCTCCGAATCGATGAAGAGCGTCTGGGGCAAACGTTCTACCTCTCCGGAACGGACATGAAGACGGAGTGTGCGCCGCGATGCATCCACATGATATAAAGCGAGTTGACGAGCACGGAAGACACGCGTGAACGTTCCAATTAAATGATCACGTACTAAAGCGGTCGCATCCTGATCAAGTTGTAGTCCAATCTCATAAATTTTTGAGAGCGTATAAGTCGAGTCGAGCACCCGCTTCCGCATCTCCCCTTGCGACTCTTGTAGTTGTTGTATCGTCTGTTTCAGTTGTTCGTTCTCATCAATCACTTCTTCTTGACGAATGTGGAGCGACTGGTAACGCTCCCGATAAGAAGTACTGAAGACACCCGCACTAAGCGCGACGAAGAAGTGTAGCAAAATCCAAGCCAGTTCATTCGTATCGTAAAGGAATAAGAGCAAGTCTGAGCCTTCCATCAAGAGGAATGAGAAATGGTAGAGACTCGTCAACGCGAAACTGACGAAGGCACCGAGCAAGCCATATCGTAAAGAAAACAGGAGGATATAAAAAATTAACGGGTCAATCGCCCAATCTGACAAAGAAAGACTAAATGTATAGTCCAAAATGCCGATAAGTAAAATAGTCACAATCATTTCAATCCATTTGATGGATGTGCGGTGTTGGGTATAAATCATAGTGTCACTCATTCCTTTACGTGGTATTTTAGTAGTAGGACTTTCAATGGATTGTCGACAAAAATTTCATATCGAGACGGGCAAACTTACTGAAAAGTAAGGGCGCAAAGACATGGGTCGTCGATCTTTTTAGATACCGATCGCCAGTCTGCAAAAGCCGCAGCCGCTCTCTGATAACTATCAGGAGGGTTTTTTTATGGGTATTTTCTCAGCCAAACGAATCGTGACCATCTGTTGTGCATTTCTCGTTGGATTGGCGTTTTTGACGCCGCAACAAGCGGTCGCTAAAGCGAGCAATCCGCTCGCAAACGTCGAATCGTACAAGATTTATTACGATATGCCGACAAAGACCAAAATTAAAAAGATGCAACAGTATGACCTTGTCATCATCGAGCCTGTTTATTATACTGCAGCGCAAATCAAAGAATTACAGAAATATGGGACAAAAGTGTACGGCTACATCAACACGATGGAAGCCGACAATTGGAACGTCGATTTCATCAGTCAGATGAACGAGTCGGACTTCTTCCACCGCAACGGACAACGTGTTCATTATGCGGAATGGGATTCTTATTTAGTCGATATGACGTCAACTCACTATCGTGAGTTGTTGACGCGTGAAGTGGAGAAACAAATCGTCGCCAAAGGATTGGATGGTGCGTTCTTAGATACCGTCGGCAACATCGATAACGAGCACTCGGAACAACCGACCATTTTAAAAGCGCAACGTGACGGGATGAGTCAGTTCATGAAGACGATCAAATCCAATCACCCTTCCCTTTCTCTCATTCAAAACTGGGGATTTGCGACATTGAAGACGTATACGTATCCATATGTGGATGGCGTGATGTGGGAAAGCTTCAACTACACGACCGTAGCAAAAGATCAATGGTCAAAAGACCGCATCCAAGAGTTGCGTGACCTTGATACACGTTACGGGATCAAAGCGTTGACCGTGTCTTCGAAACAACGTCCAAAGAGCGCGGCGTATGCTGAAAAAAATGGGTTCATCCATTTCCATTCAAACGCTTCGTTAGATTATAATAAATTCTGACTTTCATTTACATGATTGTACAAGCATCTGGTAGTTTCTACAATGGAAATGCTAAAAAACATCCCACGTGTATGCCTTCTTTATCGGCAGATTCGTGGGATGTTTTGATAGATTCACTTCATTCTAGTGAGATAAATCATAGCCTGTCCGAACACGGCCATCCGGTTCTTGATACACCACATGATCTAGTGACAGTTCCGTCGGCGATTGAACGCCTGCCGCAGCCGTCATATTGTACAGCCCTTCCCGGAGCGAGATGATGTAGTTCGTCACCCGAAAACTTTTCTCATCGACAACGAGGGCACGCTGCAGTTTCGGGTCAGTCGTCGCGACACCGACCGGACAGCGATTCGTATGGCAAACCTGTGCCTGGATGCACCCGACATTGAACATAAGTCCGCGAGCGATATTGACGAGGTCTGCGCCGAGCGCGAGTGCGATGGCTATCTTATCCGCCGTGATGAGTTTCCCAGAGGCGAACAGTTTGACTCGGTCTCGCAAACCGTGCTCGATGAGAAGGTGATGCACGTAAGGGAGCGCCGCCTTCAGCGGTAAACCGACTGTATCCGCAAGCTCTTGATACGTCGCACCCGTACCCCCTTCACTCCCGTCGATGGTGATGAAGTCAGGTACAATTTGAGATCTCGCCATCTCTCGGACGAGCGAGTCGATGTCTTGCAACTTCCCAACTACAAGTTTGATGCCGACCGGCTTCCCACCGATTTCACGTAACCTCTCAACAAATGCCAACAATTCCACATGGGTGTGAAATTCAGAGAAGCGGTTCGGGCTGTCAATGGTTTCCCCGACTCGTACATGACGGATTCGGGCAATCTCCTCGGTCACTTTCGATCCGTCGATATGTCCACCACGTGTCTTCGCGCCTTGGGCAAGTTTCAGTTCGAACGCTTTCACTTGCGGAAGATCACTCTTTTGTTTGAATGCCTCGACTGAAAACCTACCGTCTTCATCCCTTACACCGAAGAGCGCCGGCCCAATCTGACAGATGATATCGACGTTACCTTTTAAATGATAATCGGACAATCCGCCCTCCCCCGTGTTCATCCACGTACCACCCGCACGCCCGAGCCCAATCGAGAGGGCTGTGATGGCCCTGTCTCCAAGCGATCCGAAACTCATGGCCGACTGACCGACAAGCCCTCGAACGTAGAACGGTTCCCGACACGTCTCTTTCCCGATGATGATGATATCTTCTTCTGTTAATAAGTACGGGGAGATGTCTCGTTCGACGAGATGCTCTTTTCGGGTAAAGAGATTGTCTTCATCGAGTTCATACACCCACGTCGATACCTTGGTTGAATTGTCGATGCGTAGCTCGTTCCGGTTCGTCGGGTAGAGGGCATTCTGAAGATAAAATCCGCCTGCCTCAAAGTCTCGCTCCGAACCGAATCCGATGATGCGCGACTTATATTTCCCGGCAATGACGGCCGCCTCGTACTCGTTCCGCGAGAACGGCTTCGCCTCATTGTCGTTCAAGAACAAGTATTGCCGAAGTTCAGGTCCCATCTTCTCAAATATATAGCGCAACTTTCCGAGAATCGGGAAATTACGAAGGACGGAATGTTCGCGCTGGTTCCGGTCACGCCGCCACAGATAAAAAATCAAGAGCGGCGGGGCCGTTATGATCATGAGTAAGAGGACAAGTAAGATGGTCAACATCGACGTATTGAGTGACACGCGTTTCCCTCCTCCATTGCTCGACGAAAAACACCCCGTTTAAAACAAAACAGGGTGTCATCAGTCGCTCGGGATCGTGACCCCGTCAAATTGTTCATTACGGCATAACGTGATTGCCTGCATCGCCAACTTGTAGTCCTCTTCCGGCAAGGCAATCAACTCGGTCGGAAGAACCCATTCTTTTGAGTTATACAGATGGATGACGAGCTTGGCGAGCACAAATTCTCGTTTATCGAACGTATTGTCATCGATGATAGTCGAGGTCCGGATCTTCCCTGCCTCTAAATCCATATAAGGAAGCAACCGTTCACGAACATGGGTGTTTCCCGCAATCACATACAGCGCGGCGAAATATTCTCGACCGGTACTGCCCGGATCCGTGAGCCGTTGTGCCAACCGTTTGAACTCGTTGTAGTGGTCGGAAGATAAAAAATCAATATGGTTCATCGGTCCACCTTCTCTCTCTAAGCCTCGCTTTGCTCTCAGGGTTTATAATTTCCACCTTTTTGTAGAAACTAACCCTATTTCGCTCAGATTCGGCGCATCGATATCGCCTCGCGCATCTGTTGAAGCGATGCCCGGGCCGCGTCCCCTCGCCGAATCATGACGGCTGTAAACAAGGCGTCAATCAGACTGAGTTCCGCAATGCGGGAAGCGAGTGCCTCTGAGCGAAATGCCGTTTCTTGAGACACCGTAAACAGAGACACGTCCGCAATCTTCGAAAGAGGTGACTTCGCATAGTTCGTGATGGCGATTGTCGGGACACCTTTCTCTTTTAACAGTTTCGCGATATCGAGCGTCTCTTTCGAAGCACCGGAATGCGAGATGACGACGGCGACGTCTTCTGCCGTCAGCTGTGAGGCTGACATGAGCTGCATATGCGACTCGAGCATCGCGCTCACCTGAAGACCGCTCCGCACAAACTTATGGTACGCATCGAGTGCGACGACGGCCGACCCGCCGCTCCCGAAAAATTCGATGCGGCGCGCCCCAAGAAACAACTCCACCGTTTTCTCAAGAGAGGCACCATCTAAAATCTGACGGGTCGATTCAATCGTCTTCCCGTTCGTCGAAAAAATTTTCTCTGCGATTTCGAGTGCCGTATCCGTCTCGGTAATATCTTCATGAATATCTTGAAGCGGCGCGACGACATCTGAGGCGAGTGCAATTTTTAACGCCTGATAGCCTTTAAATCCGACACGCTGACAAAAACGGAATACAGTGGATTCCGCGACATCGAGGTCATCTGCCACCTGATTGATGGTATGATGAATGATTTGTTCTGGCTGCTTTAAAATGTAGTCGGCAATGCGTTGTTCTTTTTTACTCAGTGTCGAATAGGCACCACGAATGCGGGCCGTCCCGTTCATCGTTTCCATCAAGAATCACCCTTTCTCTTCTTCAATCTAACGATACCGTTTCGAAAAAAATTCCGCAATGTGTGATTCATCCAAATGATTGACCCACCTTACAAAAGTAGGCAAGAAGCGTGATTCCCGAGTGTGCTACTCTAATAAAGCACTTTTTAACTGCTTCACTCTTTGTACCATTTGAAATCGAAAGGACTGTTTCTCATCGAACATCACCTGAGTAGCTCATATAACTTACCACTCGTCATTCTTTCCATCGCTGTCGCCATCTTCGCTGCCGGTGTCGCTCTCGATATTAGCAGTCGTTTGAAATATGCGAAACACGCCTCGCGACTCAGGTGGGTCGTAGCTGGCGCCTTCAGCCTCGGTCTCGGCATTTGGGCCATGCACTTCATCGGCATGCTGGCGTTTCACTTGCACGATGATGTGACGTACCATCTTGGCATCGTACTATTATCCATCGTGCCGGCCGTCGTCGCTTCCGGACTTGCTTTCTGGATCATCAGTCACCCTGAGACAAGACCAATTCAACTCGTCTTTGGTGCCTTCTTGATTAGTGTCGGAGTTGTTTCGATGCACTATATCGGGATGGAAGCGATGCAGATGAATGCGATTCTTACCTATGACCCGGTCATGTGGGTCGCTTCTGCCATCGTCGCCTTCGTCGCATCGCTCGTCGGCCTGTATATCCTTTTCTATATCCCAAACGTCTCCCGATTCCATTGGCGTCGCCTTGCCAGTTCTGTATTAATCGGGGTCGCCGTTTCCGGCATGCATTACGTCGGGATGGGCGCGGCTCGTTTCACAGAGATGAGCGAGGGAACGCAACCGGTCAGTGGATACTCGGTCGATAGTACGCTCCTCGCCTACGTCATCGCAGCGAGCGTCATGACACTTTTCATTTTGATGTACATATCGCTCCGGACGGCTTCGCAACTGGAGGCACAGTCGGAAGAACTCGAGTTGAAATTCGAATCCATCATCGAATCCGCCTCGGATGCCATCATCGTCGCTGACCACACTCGTGTCATTCTACAGTGGAACCAAGGAGCGACCGACTTGTTCGGTTACACGACTGACGAGATGGTCGGACAATCGATTGTCGCCATTATTCCAGAACGTTTCCGCGAGGCGCATGAACGTGGAATGCGTCGCTACGAAGCAACGGGTGAAAAACGCGTCATCGGTCAAACGGTGGAACTCATCGGACTAAGAAAGGACGGCGTCGAAGTACCAATTGAAATGTCTCTCGGCACGTGGAAGACAGAGAAAGGAATCTTCTTCAGTAGTATCATCCGTGACATCAGCGAACGGAAACGGATTGAGGCGCAAATCAATGATCTCGTGTATTTGGATCCACTCACGGGACTCCCGAACCGCCGCCTGTTCAGTGACCGACTCGATGCTCTTCTCGGTCAATCCCAGCAAGAGCCGTTCGCGCTATACTATATCGACTTGGACAATTTCAAAGTCATCAACGACCGCTTCGGCCATTCGATTGGCGACCAGTTCTTGAAACAAGTAACCAATCGGATCGAGTCGACCATTCAAAAGACGGACACGCTCGCCCGACTCGGTGGGGATGAGTTCATCATCTTATCGCCTGATACGAAAAGTAACTTGGCAGCCCATCACGCACAGGAACTCATCAACGTCCTCCATCCTCCGTTTGAACTCGAGAATGAAGAAGTGTTCACGGGTGCCTCGATTGGAATCAGTCTCCATCCGTCCGATGGCGATACGGCCGAGGAATTGATTAAGAATGCCGATATCGCCATGTACCGGGCGAAGGCGGACGGCAAAAACGGCTATCAATTCTTCACGAACGAGCTGAACGAATCAGTGTCCCGCCGCTCGAACTTATCAATGGCGCTCCGTAAAGGCATCGGTCGTGGCGAGTTCTCTGTACATTATCAACCGCAAATTCAGTTGGAGACGGAAACCATCATCGGTATGGAAGCGCTCGTCCGTTGGCAACACCCAGAACTCGGGATGATTTCACCTGGTGAGTTTATTCCGATTGCTGAGGAAACAGGGAGCATCCATCGTCTCGGGGAGTTTGTTTTAAATGAGGCGTGTCGTCAAAACAAGGCGTGGCAAGATGCGGGGATTCCCCCGTTCCGAGTCGCCGTCAACATCTCGGCCGTTCAGTTTGCACAAAAAGATTTACCAGAGGTCGTCAGTCGGGCACTCGCCGCATCCGGTCTTGCGGCACAATATTTAGAGCTCGAGTTGACCGAGAGTGTCATCCAAAGTGCAGATCGCGCCATCGAAACGATGCATGAACTCGTCGCCCTCGGTGTCCATCTTTCCATCGACGATTTCGGAACCGGGTATTCCTCCCTCAGTTATTTGAAGCTGTTCCCAATCGATACGCTCAAGATCGACCAGCACTTCACGAAGAATATCGAGAGCGACGAGAAAGATGCAGCTCTTGTCAAAACAATCATCCGGATGGCGCACGAACTCGATTTGAACGTCATCGCGGAAGGGGTCGAAACAGAGAACCAAGTCGCTTTCCTGAAAGCCGAATCATGTAATCAGGCACAAGGATATTTCTACAATCGTCCTTTGCCAGCCGAAGAGATTGAAGTCTTCTTCCAACAATATAAGAAAGCATCATCGAGTTAATCCGTTCGACCTCCCGTTGTGGAGGTCGATTTTTTATTCGGAAAAGAAAAAAATTCCGTAACCCTACTTGTAAATCGAATTTATTTTGATATGATGAATACAGAGACGGAAAAAAATTCTTTTTCAGGGGTGACAATATGGAAATTGGTTTGATTGGTTTAGGGAAAATGGGTTACAACTTGGCACTCAACTTGAGCGACCACGGACACACAGTCATCGGGACGGACGTCGGGGACGTCACATCGGACACCTTTACGATTGTGCCGACACTCGAAGATGTCGTGAGCAAGTTGTCGACACCACGTATCATCTGGGCGATGGTCCCGGCCGGAGATGTCACGGAAGCGGTGCTCGCCGAATTGTATGAGCGACTCGAGCCAGGCGACATCGTCATCGACGGCGGGAACTCGAACTACAAACTCTCGGTCGCACGCGCCGAACAGTTCGCCGAGAAAGAGATCAAATTCTTCGATTGCGGGACGAGCGGAGGCACGGACGGGGCACGAAATGGTGCCTGTACGATGGTCGGGGGTGACGCGGAGGCGTGGCCAACGATTGAACCAATCTTCAAAAATCTGTCTGTCGAGAATGGCTACTTGTACACGGGTCCTGCCGGAAGCGGTCACTTCTTGAAGATGATCCATAACGGCATCGAGTACGGGATGATGCAGGCGATTGCGGAAGGATTCGATATTCTCGAGAAGAGCCCGTTCGATTACGACTACGAACAAGTCGCACGCGTCTGGAACCACGGCTCGGTCGTCCGTTCTTGGCTCATGGAACTCACAGAGAACGCCTTCAAGAAAGATGCGAAGCTCGATGAGATTCGTGGGGTCATGCACTCATCCGGTGAAGGCAAATGGACGATCGAGACGGCGCTCGACCTGCAAGCCGCGGCACCGGTCATCGCCCTTTCGCTCATGATGCGCTATCGCTCTCTCGAAGACGATACGTTCTCAGGTAAAGTCGTCGCTGCACTCCGCAACGAGTTCGGTGGTCACGCGGTCGTCAAGAAGTAACATCTGTGGAAAAGGTCACGGGGATATGGCCTTTTCCTTTGTCAAAAACTGTAAACGGTTACATATTCGGAATTTAGGGGGAATACTCAATGTCTGGCTCAACACTTATTTTGATCGCCTTAGCCGGGATCTTCTTGCTCTTGTTTTTGGTCATTCGCACAAAACTTCATGCATTCGTTTCGTTATTACTTGTCAGTTTAATCGTCGGGGTCGCAGCTGGCATGCCACTCGGGGATGTCATTGCCTCCATCCAAAACGGGATGGGCGGAACGCTCGGCTTCGTCGCCGTCGTCGTCGGTCTTGGCGCGATGTTCGGGAAGATGCTCGAAGTCTCTGGCGGCGCAGAACGCCTCGCCCAAACACTCGTCAGTAAGTTCGGTGAAGACAAGGCGCAATGGGCACTCGGGATTACCGGGTTCATCGTCGCTGTCCCGGTCTTCTTTGATGTCGGCTTTATCATTCTCGTACCAATCGTATACGGTCTCGCCAAAAAGACGGGACGCTCGCTTCTTTACTATGGGATTCCGCTCCTTGCGGGTCTCGCGGTCACGCATAGCTTCATCCCACCGACACCTGGTCCAATCGCTGTTGCGAACTTGATCGGTGCCGACCTCGGTTGGGTCATCTTGTTCGGTGTCATCGCCGGGATTCCAGCCATGATTTTAGCCGGTCCTGTTTTTGGGAAGTATATTGCTAAGAAGATTCATGTGACGATTCCGGATTACATGGAATTCAAAGAAATTGACACATCAAAAGAACTGCCGAGTTTCAAAATGATCTTGTCGCTCATCTTGATTCCGCTCGTGTTGATTTTAGCGAACACGCTCTCAGCGGTTCTCTTGGACGAAGGCAACGCCGTCCGGGATTTCTTGACATTCCTCGGACATCCATTCGTCGCCTTGACGATTGCGACGCTCCTCACATTCGTCTTCCTCGGGACACGCCGTGGATATTCACGTGACGAAGTACAAGAGATCGCAACGAAAGCACTCGAGCCAGCCGGGATTATCATCCTCGTCACAGGGGCCGGTGGTGTGTTTAAACAAGTGCTCATTGACTCAGGTGTTGGTGACGTGCTCGGTGAAATGATGGCCGGTTCACCACTTCCGGCAATCGTCCTCGCCTTCTTGATTGCGACGGTCGTCCGTGTCGCCCAAGGATCGGCAACAGTGTCGATGGTCACGGCAGCCGGACTCATCACACCGCTACTCGAAATTCAAAACATCACGGGTGCGGCACTCGGTTTGATTGTCATCGCCATCGCTTCAGGGGCGACAGTCCTCTCACACGTCAACGACTCGGGCTTCTGGCTCGTCAACCGATACTTCGGTCTCGATGTGAAAGACACGCTCAAGTCATGGACGATTATGGAAACGATTATCGGACTCACCGGCTTCGCCGTTGTGTTCTTGATTAGCCTATTTATCATCTAAGTTAGGAAGTGATTGTGTGTATACGATTGGGGTCGATATCGGGACGACGAGTACGAAAGCTGTCCTGTTCAACGGTCATCAACAACTGGCGGTACATAACGTGTTGTATCCGCTTCTCACGCCCGATACGGAGACGGCCGAGCAAGACCCGGTCGTCATCTACGGGGCCGTGCTTGAAGCCGTCTTGGCGGTCCGTGCCAAAGCGGACGGTCCGATTCGCTTCGCATCGTTCAGCTCGGCGATGCATAGTTTGATTGCGCTCGATGCGGCAGGACGTCCGCTCACGAACAGCATCACGTGGGCCGACAGTCGGGCGAATCCGTATACGCAAGAAATCAAACGCAACTTTGATGCGAGCGCCCTCCATATGCGTACCGGTACCCCGGTCCACCCGATGGCACCGCTGTCCAAATTGCGCTGGTTGAAAGCGGAGTACCCTGACGTCTTTACCCGGACGGACAAGTTCGTCTCCATCAAAGAATATGTCTTCTATCGGTTGACGGGACGCTTCGTCGTCGACCACTCCATCGCCTCGGCGACGGGGTTGTTCAATTTGAAACAACGAGATTGGGATGCGGAAGCACTGACGGTTGCCGGTGTGACACCAGATCGTTTATCTGAACTCGTGCCGACGACAGAAATTTTACATGTGACACCAGACGTGACCGAGACGCTCGGCTGGGACTTCCCGCTCGTCATCGGGGCAAGCGACGGCGTGCTCTCGAACCTCGGGGTCGGTGCCTTCGAACAAGGCGTCGTCGCCGTGACAATCGGGACAAGTGGCGCCATCCGGACAGTCGTCTCGGAACCGGTCGAAGATCCAAAAGGTCGCATCTTCTGTTACGCGCTGACGGACAAGCATTGGGTAATCGGTGGACCAGTCAATAACGGCGGCATCATCCTCCGCTGGCTCCGTGACGAGTTCGCAGCAAGTGAGGTCGAGACGGCGAAACGACTCGGGATCGACGCGTACGATGTGTTGACGCGAATCGCCGAGACGGTCAAACCGGGTGCGGACGGACTGTTGTTCCATCCGTATTTGATGGGTGAACGGGCTCCACTTTGGGATTCGAACGCTCGCGGTTCATTCTTCGGGCTCAGCATTCACCATAAGCGCGAACATTTCATCCGCGCTGTATTGGAAGGGGTCATCTTTAACCTCTATACGGTCATGCTCGCACTCGATGAGTTGACGGGCGCCCCGAACCGCATCCATGCGACAGGTGGTTTTGCCCAATCGAGCTTGTGGCGTCAGATGATGGCAGACATCTTCGATACGCCGGTCGTCGTGCCGGAGAGTCATGAAAGTTCATGTCTCGGGGCTGTCATGCTCGGGGAATATGCCTTCGGGGACATCGAGGAGTTCCAAGAAGTACCTCAAGTGACCCACGAGCATACACCGGACATGGAAGCGACGAACGTCTATCGGGAGCTTTTGCCGATCTACATTCGCCTGTCGCGTCATCTGTCGGAAGAATATGAAGCCATTTCGGCGTTTCAACGGAAGCATGTGTGACGTCAAACCGAGTCCTTCAAGGGCTCGGTTTTTTGAATCATGACAGGAGATTTCGTTTCATACATGGAAAGTAAGTGCGAGGTTGAACTGTCAACATTAGAGAAGGGATTGGTCAAATGGCGATCGCAATCGGATATCTCATTGCAGGTCTAGGCGCATTCGTGGCGTATTGGTTCAGTACAGGCGAAGCACGAAACACAAAATTGAAAATATGGGGAATCGCTCTTATGATTCCTATATCACCTGCCTTAGCCTTTTCAATCGGACTCTCCTACGCCATCAGTGTGCAGAACGGTTGGGCCGGATTGATCATGTGGTTGATTTTCCCTGCGATCTTCTTTAGTGGTCTTGCGCTTCTATTGGTCGGTCTATTCAAAAAAGAAAAGAAAGTCGTTTGAGCGATATGATGATCATACTCAAGACACCACGTTGCCTCATCCGCCCGTTCGAACGACAAGACATCGAGTCGTTCATGACCTATCGGAACGACTTGGACTGGATGAAGCATCAATCGTTCAAAGGGCTCACCCGTGAGGAATATGAAAACGTCCTACTCGGTGAACAATCGCTTCAACACGGCATGCAACTCGCCATCATTGACAAAGCGACGGATGAATTGATTGGTGATGTCTATATTCAGCAAGAAGGTACGACCTATTGGATTGGCTACACCATCGTACCCACGCGAGCGCGTCAAGGCTATGCATTTGAAGTGATGTCGGGATTGATTCGTCACTTGAATGGTCAAGGAGCGAAAGAGTTCAAAGCCGGTGTGCATGGGACGAACACGGCATCGATCGCGCTATTGAAGAAATTGAAATTCACCTTTTTCGCGACAGAACTTGACGAACAAATTTATCGTCTCGATGTCTCGGACATATGGTAAAGTATGTATCACATGTCACTTGGTTTTGATTTGAGGGAGTTTTGAATTGAATGATGAAACGCGTTCTTTTACTCATGTCGATCTTTCTATTGATTGGGTCTTTGTCTCAGGCTGCGATCCCGGATCCGAAGGCCTATAACGACCCGAGTCTTATCTATTTGACGCTCGATGATGGACCGAACTGGAAAACGGGAAAGCTACTCGATGTCTTGAAGAAACATCAAGTGAAGGCAACCTTCTTCATCCTCGGGAAGAATATCGAAGGAAATGAGCATCTGCTTCATCGCATGATTGCGGAAGGTCACCTGATTGCCTTACACGGGATGCGGCACGAACGGGATGAATTTTATGAAACACCGTTGACGGCCGTACGTCAGATGCAGGAAGTACAAGCACTTATCTATGAAGTGACAGGCATTCATACGAACATGGCCCGGACGATTTACGGGAGCGACGCCGGCATGACATCCGCACACTGGCAGGCGATGACCGATGCCGGTTTTGAAATATGGGATTGGAACGTCAGCAGTCTCGACCATGTGTATAAGAAAGACAATGCACGCGTCGAACAACGCGTATTCGACCTCCTCGAAGCGAATCGTACGGCGAATATTGCTTCCATCATTTTGGCGCACGATCACTCGATGACACCGAAAGCACTTGATACAATCATCCGCTATGCGAAAGAACGAGATTATGAATTCCGGACCTTAGAAGGTGCCCACCCGGTTCACAACTTTTCCGATGTGTGGGAACCGCATTTAAGCGAACGAGCGACCCCATGACTGCAGATCATCTTAATGGTCTGCAGTTTTTATACAATCCAAAAGCGTATCGGGATGACCGACACGCTTTGTTTATCCAACTATAGTTTCCGTCACGTGTGTACGATTTCTACCACTATTTTTCGCCTGATATAAACAATCATCTGCCAGACGAATCATCTCACGTAGATTCTCGCTCTTTCCGTTCGCAATCCCAATAGAAACGGATAACTGAATTTTTTGTTGATCGAGTAGCTTGAACTCATGTTTCGATATACTATGTCTAATCCGCTCCGCTACGTTGACCACCTCACTCTGAGAAAGCATTGGAATCAAAAGACCAAATTCTTCTCCACCGATCCGTGCTTTAATGTCTTGATTCCTTGTTTCTCGGTGCAAGAGTTCTGCAAATTGTTTCAATACCTCGTCGCCGTTCGCATGACCATATTGATCGTTGATTTGTTTGAAGTGGTCAATATCTAAAATCAATACATTACATGTCGTATATTGTCCTTTGAACTTTTTCATCTGCATCTCCCATGCTCGACGGTTTGCCAGACCCGTCAAATGGTCGGTTTCCGCTGAAACTTTATACTCTCTCACACGGTGATGGATGAGATATAGATCAATATTCAGCATGGTGATCAACAATCCGATTGGGAAACTGATCATTGTAACCAACAACGCGACATCGAGAGCACGTTCCGTAAATCCGCCTCCGACAAGAATCCCCATTGCTGCAACTAAACATGTCCACACGTTCAACGTAAGACCGAATTGGAAAAGCCGCTTCTGTAGCCAGACGATTCGATATGTCAGGATCGTCCCGATCACCATCGTAAAGAGGGCGACACATGCCACAATCGAGTAAAAGTCGATACCGTAGCTGAATCGGTGAATCGACATGATTGTAGCTGCGATAAACAACGGAGAGACCAAACGATAAAACCCGAGTAAAAGGAGGACGAGAAAACGAAAATCAATTTTTACCGCATTCTCAAATTCAATACTTTGCGTGATTAGAAAAATCCCGAAACATCCCGAGAGCACACCGATGATGAATTTTTGGATGTGCACATGTCTCGTATGATAGTTCATGATCTTCGAGATGAAATAGATGCCAGTAAAAGAAATACACGAATTGGCGATTAGACTCATGAACATTAGTTGGTCCCCTTCACATTTGTCATGTCACTTCCACTCTCTACATATATCCAATTTCCATCATCAACTAACATGCTAAGGTGTAAAAAATTCTACAAAATGAATATTTTTCCTTATTATGAAAAAATCGAGCCCTTATGTGGACTCGATGCTCATTTATCGTTCATATGTCACCATCACAAATTGACCGGAGGCGTGGTGACTCGTCAGTCGAAGTTTCGTCTCTTTCGTACCTTCTGGGAAAAGAGGGATTCCCTCTCCTAACACGACCGGCGCAATCGCAATCTCATAACGATCAATCAAGTCATGTTCCATAGCGGCTTTGATGACTTCCCCACCACCAATGAGCCAAATATCTTGATCAACTTCTTGCTTTAACCGATTGATGAGTTCTTTGATTGGTTCGTCCGTGAATGTGACATGCTCGGCCTCACGGTTAGCCTGACGTGTCAAAATGTAGTTCGGGATGTCTTTGTATGGATACATTCCCTCTTCTAACTTCAACACTTCCTCATACGTCTTCCGTCCCATGATGACAGCACCAACGGTCTTGAAAAATTCAGCATAGCCGTTGTCCCCATCCCCCTCAACAGCAAATAACCAATCGAGTTGGTCGTTTGACCGAGCAATCTTTCCGTCTAAACTCATCGCAATATATAACACTACATTCGGCATCCTGTTTTCCTCCTTGATTCGTGATACATTCAGTTTAATCAATAAACACGACAAAAGATGACGGGAATGATTCGAATGAGAAAAAGACATTTACAATTGATTCGGCTACTCAATCATGGACGACGCTTCACGGCTGAAGAACTGGCTCAGGAGACAGGCGCCTCCATCCGGACGATTCAACGGGACATGCTATCGCTCGAAGAGCTCGGTTATCCGATTTGGAGCGTACCTGGAATCGGCGGAGGATATGAGATGTTGCCGAATCGTTTATTGCCCCCGCTCCATCTCCGCGAACAAGAAGCCGTCGCACTCTATCTCACGCTCAAATGGATGGAACACATCCCTGACGTGCCATTTGGGGATATACGAAGTACATTGTCCGACTGGTATGTGAACGAGTTGCCGCACGACCTCGCAGAGAAGATTCGTCGATTGGAGCGAAACATCCTGTGGCTCGGGAACAAACAAATTCCCAAAGCGCCGTTCACGAAAGAAATCTATCAGGCGGTCGAACGTCGAAACAAGATGAAGATGACCTATCGGACGACGAACGGGCAACGCACGTTCACCGTTGCACCAGTCGGTATGGCACTCCTTGATTTGAAATGGTACGTCTTCGGGCTCTCCGAACTGGGGCTTCGGCAATATCGGATTGATCGCATCGAGGCGGTCCACATGCTTGAGGAACCGTTTGAGTCCGAGGATTTGATGAGCGTATTGCAGACAAGTGATGAACGAAACGGTGTGACCGTTCGACTCGACCTCACCCCACTCGGTCGCCGTTTGCTTGAAGATGTATTACCCGATATCGATGAATTGAATGAGTGGGAAGTCCCGAAAGAAGAGCTGTCATTTTTATCGAGGCAGCTATTGAAAGCCGGAGCGGAAGTGGAGGTCAAAGCGCCAAGCGCATTGCGGGAGATGATGAAGGAGCATGCGGAACGCTTGATGCAGCGATATATGTAATTTTTGGTGATGATCACGAAACATTTATAAATTTTCGTCCGTATAATAACCAACACTCAACAAAGGCGGTATAGATATGCGTCACGCGTACAAACAGTTCATCCAACTATTCAAATCGGGTCAGTTCGATGACATTTATCATCAGACGAGCGACTCATTCAAATCTCAGTATTCCATGGATGCCTTTCATCGGCAGGCGTCCGCTTTCCATCACGGCATTCGGCGCTATCGCCTGCTCAATGAAATGGTGTTGAACGGGAATCGGTATGTATTATGGTCGGATTCTCGAAAAGAAAAGTTATTGTACGTCCAATTCAATCACGCGAATGAGATCGCATCCATCCAGATGACTGTCTCATCCTCTTCAAAAGAGACTAATCCTTTTACTCAGAATAAATACCATCTCCCATTCAAAGAAGAGTGGTTCGTCGTCTCCGAAGGGACAACCCTCGGAACTTATCATCATGATCCAATCCGAAAAAAGCGTGATGGTTATGACTTTTTGAAAACACAAGAGCAACAACCTTACAATCGTAGAAAAATCGGGATGGACGGCTCGTATGCGTTTGGGGAACGAGTGATTGCTCCATTACACGGGACGATTCATCAAGTCGTGGATGGGTTGTCAGACGAACTAGATGCTGATCATCCATTCGGGAATCACGTCATCATTCAACATGCGAACGATGAATATTGCCTTCTCGCCTATCTTGAGAATGGTTCCATTGCCGTGAATGTGGGAGATACGGTCAAAACCAAACAGTTGATTGGGCGCTGTGGGCGCTCCGGAATTACGCCTGAGCCACGCTTGCATATGCGTGTCATGAATCACCCGGATGTGTACAGCGCGACCGCCCTCCCGATTCAATGGAAAGGTCGATTACGACCTATGCGTGGAAAAGTAGTCACTTCCCGCGAGGAAGAAGGATGGTCGTATGGGATTGCAGCCCTCGATTTTTCAGAACTGCTCCTTTATGTTGTTCAAGCCATTCCGCGATTATTTTTTCGCTTTTTTGGATAAGAAAACCCCTCAGGAATCTGAGGGGGTTCAATATCACATATCCAAATCAGTGAACGCGAGCGGAACGAGTTCCCCAAGCGTCACTTCTTTCACATCGGCGTTGCCGTTTGTGAGAAGTACTTTGAAGTCAGGATCGCCGAACTCGACCATGACTTGGCGGCAGATACTGCAAGGTGGCAAAAAGTCTTCCGTGTCCCCAGACACGGCAACCGCTTCGAAGTCACCTTTTTTGTATCCTTGAGCGACTGCTGTGAAGATTGCTGTACGCTCTGCACAGTTCGTTGCTCCGAACGAAACGTTCTCGACGTTGACGCCGTCGATGACCGTACCGTCCTTCATGAGAAGTGCCGCGCCGACGCGGAACTTCGAATATGGTGAATACGCATTGTCCTTCAATTGGCGTGCGCGCTCGACTAATTGTTGTTGGTTCATCTTAAGTCATTCCTCTCGAATATCGAATGAACTGATGCCAGTCCCCATGCCTCTCATTTTGGGCAGGATTTTTAGCATACACCCACCCCAAAGAGAAGTCAATGACTTTTTACAAACGCTTTCATGAATAAACAAAAAAGAAGGAGCGCTCACCCCTTCTTGACTCTCTATACGTAGTTATACCAATTCAAGCTGCGCGACAGGCGCTTCTTCCGTTTCTGTCTGCACGTGATGACGACCAATCGGAATAACGGAGGGTGAACCCGATACCGGGTCACACATGACCGAACAGCGGAGGTTGAAGACACGATGGATCAAATCACACGTGATGACGTTCGATGGCTTCCCTTCGGCAATCAACTTCCCTTTGTCGAGCGCGAAGATATAGTCCGCATAACGTGCCGACAAGTTGATATCGTGCAACACCATGACAATTGTCGTCCCGTACTTTCGATTCAAGTCCGTCAACAAATCGAGAATCTCGACCTGATACGTGATATCGAGATACGTCGTCGGCTCGTCTAAAAAGAGCACGTCCGTCTGTTGAGCCAGTGCCATCGCAATCCAGACGCGTTGGCGCTGTCCGCCTGACAACTCGTCGATGGGACGATCCGCGAACTCCGTGATGTTCATCATCTCCATCGCCTCGGCGACAGCTTCGTAATCGGCTTTCGTCCACCCCTTTAAGAACGATTGATGCGGGTAACGACCGCGACCGACAAGATCGGCGACCGTGATCCCTTCCGGTACTACCGGGGACTGCGGCAACATCCCGAGGACACGCGCTAGCTTTTTCGGTGCCATTTTCGAAATCGGCTTATCGTAAAGCGTCACTTGACCGGCAGTCGGTTTGATGAGGCGTGCCATCGTCTTCAGAAGTGTCGACTTCCCGCAACCGTTCGCACCGATGATGATGCTGATTTGATTGCTCGGAATTTCAAGGCTGATATCGTTTAAAATCATCTTGTCCTCGTATCCTGAGGTGAGATGTTCCACTTTCATAATGGATGCCATTTAGAAGTCCCCTTTCTGGTTCATCCGGATCAACAAGTATAAGAGATAAGGCGCGCCAATGATGCCGGTGATGACACCGACCGGATAGCGTGCCGTGAAGGCGAATTGTCCGACAAGGTCGGCCGCTAGTACTAAAATGATTCCGACAAGCGCTGCCGGCAAGATTCCCGCGTGGCTCGTTCCGACGAGCCGTTTGGCAATCGGCCCTGCCAAGAAGGCAATAAACGCAATCGGTCCCGTTGTCGCTGTTGCAAGGGCGAGCATGAATACTGCCGCCACAATGAGTAGAAGTCTGGTCTGGTTCGTGTTGATGCCAAGCCCTGTCGCCGCCATTTCTCCGAGCTCGAGCATTTCAAGCTGACGGGTGAGTAACAGTACAATCGGTAAACAGATGAGTACCGTGATGATTAAAGGTGGCAACTCCTCAAGTTTCGCCCCATTTAAACTTCCTGTCAACCACCGCATCGCCATCGCGACATCGTTTTGTCGGCTGATGAGCAATAGATAATTGATGACGGCTGTTAACATCGCTTGAATCCCAATTCCAACTAACACCAAACGACCGATGGAGAAAGTCGCCCCTTTGGATAGGAAATAGATGACCAGCACGGTGACGAGCCCTCCGATAATCGAAGCGATCGAGATTATCGCTTCACTCGATTGTAGGACGACGATACAGAAGACAGCCGCCGCACTGGACCCCGTTGTGATCCCGATGACATTTGGATTGGCAAGCGGATTTCGAAGCATCGTTTGGAAAATCGTTCCCGCAGCACCAAATGCTGCACCGGCAAAGACACCAGCGAGCATACGTGGTAGACGCAATACTTCAACGGCGAACGTCGCCCCTTTTACGTCTTCCCCGAGCAAGACGCGGATGACATCCTGAACCGGATAAATCGTATTGCCCAACATGAGCATCAACCCGCTCAATGCTACCGCTATGATGGTCAAAAGAATCGTCATCCCGACATAACGACGGCGTCGCTTCATGCGACCTTGTCTGATTTGTTCAATCGCTGGTTGCATCATAGTCCTCTTACTTTCACTTTCATTGTCAATAGAATCAAGATCGGTGCCCCGATGAACGCCGTCACAATCCCGACCTCAAGTTCACCTGGACTTCCGAGCAAACGTCCCATGACATCCGAGAAGGTCAAGATGATGGCACCTGCTAAGGCAGACATCGGCATGAGGTAGCGTTGGTCAGGACCGAGCACGAGTCGAATCAAATGTGGGGCGAGAAGTCCGATAAACCCAATCGGTCCAGCGAGTGCAGTCGCAGCCCCACACAGAATCACGCCTGCGAACGAGGCGGTCAACTTCAATGTCCTCGTCCGAACACCAAGACTCTTCGCCATCTCCTCCCCGAGCGCAAGTGCGTTCAAGGAAGGTGCGGTCACTACCGCAATCACGAGACCGATTAGAAGAAACGGTAAAAATGTATAAATCGAATCCAGATTTCCCGCACCGACACTCCCTACTTGCCAAAAGCGGAACTGGTCCATGACGTTTGAGCGTGGAATCATAAGAGCCATGACGAGCGACGATAATGCTGCACTTGTCGCCGCTCCCGCCAAGACGAGTTTGAGCGGGGTCGCCCCTCCCCTTCCGAGTGAACCGATGCCGAAAACGAAAATGGCCGTCAATAGCGCCCCGACGAGCGCAAACCAGATGAACGCACTCGCCGTCGCGATGTTGAAGAATGCGATGCCGATGACGACGGCGAGCGCTGCTCCCGTGTTGACCCCAAGAATACTCGGGTCAGCGATTGGGTTACGCGTCACCGACTGCATGAGTGCACCCGCCACACCGAGTGCTGCGCCACACATAAAACTGAAAATTGTCCGGACGACCCGCTCCCGGACAATGTCTGCCTCATACGACTGAACAGCCGGACGGAATAAACCGTCCAGCAGTTCATTCCATCCGACTGTTCGAGAGCCGAAGGCAAGGGATGCCACGATGCATAGCACCGTCAGTACGAGCGTCCCAACTAACAGGAGCGGGAAGTACTTCGGGGTATGCATCTGTTTCACCTGATTTTGCATCATTTTACTTTCGCAAGGGCATCCGATACGCGTGAAACGTACTCATCAATCGTATATTCAATCGAGAGTGGCGTCGGTGTTCCAGCCGCTGCGAGTGGCGTGTTGTCTTCAATCAATACGACCGATCCGCGTTCGATGGCTGGTACTTTACTGTAGAGCGGGTCTGCTTGAAGCGCCTTCAACGTGTCTTCATTTCCGTATGTGACGAAGATGTCGACGTCGTTCAAAATGTCGGCGTTCTCTTTGCTGAGCTCGAGATAGAAGCTATTTGCTTTTTCAGCTTCGTCGACAATGTTTTGTGGGTACTCCATGCCGAGTTCTTCGATGAAGGCACCACGAGGATCACCTGTTGTATAGATATAGAATTTTGAAAGATCTTCTGCGCTCATCGAGACGAAAGCGGCTTTCTTTCCAGCAATCTCAGGAACGGCTGTCGCTTTGTCAGTAATCAACTGCTCCGTGTCTTTGATTAACTGTTCGCCTTCTTCACCAAGTCCCATTGCGAGTGAGTCATAACGAACCATGTCTTGCCATGAGGTGACCCAAGGTGTTTCTTGATATGCAACGACCGGTGCGATTTGGCTAAGCGTGTCATAGTCTTCTTGCGTGATGCCTGAGTAGGCGGCCAAGATGACATCGGGATTTGAATCTGCGATTGCTTCAAAGTCTAATCCGTCCGTGTCTTGATAGATGTTCGGGTTCTCTTCGCCAAGCGCTGTCAACTTCTCTGCTGTCCATGGGAGCATCCCGCTATCATCTTGGACACCGTAGTTCGCAGCTGAGAATCCGACCGGTACGACATCGAGTGCAAGTGCGACGTCATGGTTTCCCCACGAAATCGTTGCGACACGCTCTGGTTTTTCTTCGATGACAGTCTCACCGAACGCATGCTCGATTGTGATTGGATATCCTTCTGCTGACTCTTCCGTCCCTTCGTTCGTGGAAGCGTTCTCAGCTTCTTCCGAACCACAGCCGGCTAAGATGAGTGCAAACGCTGAAGCAAAAATAAACATATGTAACCACTTCTTCATTGTCTTGTTCACGTGTTTCTTCTCCTTTTTCAACTTCTCTATTTTCTCGATACTGATAATCATTATCAGTTATGAGTATAGACTTGCTATTCCTTCGTGTCAACTGCTATTCGATATAGAAAAATGAAAAAACCTGTCGTTTTAGGACAGGTTTATCAGGACTTTCGATGTTGTCGCATGACGTCCGCGATCGGTTCATCTTGTTTTTCAAGCTCCGATACGATCCGTTCATGGTCCACGTCGTTTCGGTTTTGGCTTAACTTGAACGTCGCCTGCATATCGGTGATGTCGATCCGAAACCCGACGACGCCGTTCATTTGTCGCTTCACCGGTTCGGATAATGCATCCCAACGCACCGCATGCTCACGTTCGCCTTCATGATCGTGAAGTAATCCGGCTAGTTCCTCAACCAACTCGTTTTCATTGAGAATCGTCGCACGTCCATACACGTGTATGGCTTGATAGTTCCATGTCGAGACGTCCTCATGGCCATACCATGACGCTGACACGTAAGCACTTGGTCCTTGAAAGATGACGAGAACGGTTTGATCTTCAATTGTTCGCCACTGCGGATTCGCTTTTGCGACATGGGTCGTCAGTTGACCGTTCGCCTCATCGAATCGTAACGGGACGTGTGTCGCAATCGGCTTATCTCCGTCATGCGTCACAATCGTGCCGAACGGATTGGCATGGAGAAATGCGTAAATCTCTGCTCGTTCTGTGACGGAATATTGAGTTGGAATATACATGTCGAACCCCCTTTCTCCTATTATATTCTGAACAAGACGGGTATAACGACACAGAAGGAGGGATGTTATTTATGAAACCGACGATTAAAGCCATCGTCTTTGACGTATACGGCACCTTATTCGACGTCCATTCGGTGAAGGATGCCTGTGAACAAGAGTTCCCTGAAAAGGGAGCAGCCATCAGCCAAGTGTGGCGGACGAAACAACTTGAGTATTTCTTTTGGCGGCACATGATGGGACGCTATGAAGATTTCGATACAGTGACCCGGGACGCACTCCGTTACGCATTAGCCGTGCATGACGTACCATTCACAAAGGAAATCGAACAACGTCTGATTGCATCGTATGCGCACCTCACCCCGTATAAGGAGGTCGAATCGGTCCTAAAAGAGATGTATGACGTGAAGACCGTCATTCTCTCAAACGGGACGGACGAGATGCTTAAGGCATTGCTTCACAACGCCGGTCTCACCGATTATTTTGATGAGGTTGTCAGCGTCGACGGCATCAAACAACCTAAACCGACGCCTGCCGCCTACATGAATTGGTTCAAAACGTCTGGTCTTCGTCGTGACGAGGTGCTCTTTTTATCGTCGAACGGTTGGGACATCGCCGGGGCGAAAAACTTTGGCTTCCATGCGGCCTGGATCAATCGGAATGACTTACCATTTGAAGCATTTGATATAGAACCAGATGCCATCTATCCGAACTTAAACAACTTGTCAGAATGGCTTTAGTCCGTGAACGGCCTCATGAAAATGAGGTCGTTTTGTGCATCCTCTCCCATAAAGAATGTGTGGACACCCGTTTGTCTGAACCCGTTTCGTCGATAAAATTGAATCGCTCTTTCATTGTGTTCCCATACGCCGAGCCACATCTTTCGTTTGTGTAGTTCCTTCGTCAATTCGGTTGCTTGAGTAAATAACGCTTTCCCCCCCCTTGACCTTGAAACGCTTCTAATACGTAGATTCGTTCGATTTCAATCGCATCTTCGCCCATCGGTTCAGATTGAGCATCGCGTACGTTCACTTTCAAATAGCCTGCCAACTCACCTTTTACATGTGCAAAATAAAAATAAGAATCGGGATGTGCCAACTCATGCTGCAACTGCTCAGGCGCATACGCTTTTTCTAAGTAAGCGTTCAAATGTTCTTCTGTGTTGTGACGTGCGAACGTCTCCGTAAATGTCTGGATGCTAATGTGACGTAAGGCTTCTACGTCTGTCACTTTTGAGATTTCAATCATGTTCTCGCTCCTCTCAGTATTCTCGATACTTGCCTTTCTTCACTTCGGTCCAATCTGTTTCAACATTACGTCGTACTTTTTTCAAAAGGCGTAACAACTCCTCACTTTCTTTCTCGTCGAATCCTGATAATGCGACCGATGTAGAATATTCGTGTTCGCGAATGATGAGCGGGTACAATACCTCTCCTTTCTCCGTCACGTATAAACGTCTGATTTTCTGATTATCAAGATCTGGTCGCCTCTCAATCCATCCTTCTTGCTCCAGTTTCTTGATGGCACGTGCGGCGGTCGTCCTGTCTACCTTAATCAACTCTGCTAGCCGTTCTTGAATGATACCTGGGTGTTCAAAAATCCTAACGATGTACAAGTACTTCCCTTTTTCTAAACCGAGTGCCTTGAATTCAATGTTGCTGATTGAATCGAGGGCACGCGCAATCATCCCGATCTCTCGTAAATGGTCATGCATCATTAGACACCTCTACTTTTTGTTGCAAATGCAACAAAATACTTTATATAAGCGTATCGTAATTTGTGAGAGAATGGAAGTAAGAATTTTCGCTAAGAAGGAGATGAATGAAAGATGGGTCACCGAATCTATACCACGAGTTTCGCGAGCGTTTATCCACTCTACGTCGCCAAAGCCGAACGCAAAGGACGGACGAAGGAAGAAGTCGACACCATCATCGAATGGTTGACCGGTTACGATGAGACCGGACTCGAACGTCAGATAGCCAATCAAGTCGATTTTGATACGTTTTTCGCTTCAGCACCTCGTCTGAATGAAGACCGCGCCCTCATCAAAGGTGTCGTCTGTGGGGTTCGTGTCGAGAACGTTGAAGAACCACTCATGCGTGAGATCCGTTATTTGGACAAACTCATCGATGAGTTGGCAAAAGGAAAGAAAATGGAGAAGATCTTACGAGGAGGCGAATCATGATGGATGTGACGGCACTCGTCGACGAGGCACGGCTCGATTCATTTATTCATCTGCTCGAGGTCATCGATGATCATTTACCTGGCGGATTTGAAAAAACGACGGACGGACATGGTGTCCATTACGTCGTTCCACTCGATCGATATCCGTCCGGGTATCATGTCACACCGGGGACGCCACTACCGTTTATCAGTGTAATCGCACAAAAGCGCCATGTCGGACTGTATCACATGGGCATTTACGCCGACCCTGAATTACTCGCTTGGTTCGAACGGGAGTATGCGAGTCGTGTCCCGACGAAACTTGATATGGGGAAAAGCTGTATCCGTTTCAATAACGTGAAGCGAATCCCGTTTGACTTGGTCGGAGAACTCGTCGAGAAGATGACTGTCGAGGAATGGATTCAGCACTACGAAGGACAACGAAATAATAAAAAAGAGTCCGACTAATTTTCGGACTCTTTTCATTTACACAGTAAATCGATTCGTCATCTCTCGCATCTCATCCGCCATATTCGATAATTCTTGAGCGGCTGCCGTAATTTCTTCCATTGATGCCATCTGTTCTTCAGTAGCTGCTGATGTGTTCTCTGTTTCTGTGGCAGTCGATTCAGTAATTCCTTGAATCTCATTCACAGAGTTCAACACTTCTGTCGCTCCCGCCGCCATTTCTTGTACAGCACTGGACACTTCTTCTATTTGTTGCCCGACTTCTTCAATGGCCACTTTAATTTCATCAAACGCAACACCTGTCTGCCGCACGTTCGTCACACTCTGTCCCATATCACCTTCTACGACATGCATCGTCTCTACGGCATGCTTTGTTTCTGTCTGTGTGTGATGAATTAGAGAGGAAATTTGTTTGGTCGCATCGGCTGATTCTTCCGCAAGTTTTCGTACTTCTGCAGCAACGACTGCAAACCCACGTCCCTGATCTCCTGCGCGCGCTGCCTCGATTGCTGCATTTAATGCAAGTAAGTTCGTTTGCTCTGCAATTCCTGAAATGGTCCCACTGATTGTACCAATCTCTTGAGAACGAGTATTAAGCTGCTCAATGACTTGTTGCAACGTCTTCACTTTTTCATTCATCGCTTCAAGCTGATGTTCAAGCGTTTCGATTAGCTCATTCCCTGATTGTACTTTGTCCAATGCCCCTTCCGATAATACAGTCATCTGTTGAGCACGATCAGAGACTTGGTGAATGCCATTCGTCAATTCTGAAAGGGTACCATTTGAAGACTTGACCCGTTTCAACTGATGGAGTGAACCCGAAGCGATTTCTTCCATCGTCACAGCTACCATCTCTGTCGCTTTTGTCGTTTCTTCTACGTTATTTTTCAAATCGTCCGATGAAGTCGCCACACGCCCAGCAGTCGAAGTCACTCCACCAATCAACTCTCGTAAACTTTCTTTCATCTGATTGAATGACTGTGCGAGCGCCCCGATTTCATCGCGTGATGTGTATGTGCTATTGACTGTCAAATCCCCTTCACCGGCACGACTCATCAATACGTTCAATTCTTTCACCGGACCAACCACAAGGCGCGTGATGTAGACGCCTAATCCAATTGAAAGCGTAGCTCCCAAAATGACAAGACCCCAAAAGATAAACACAGCACGCTCTCGATCAGACCGCATCGTATCACTGGCCGTTTCCGCATCCACATTCAACTGATCCATAACTTCTTTCGCTGTCTCAACAAGCGCAAGTCGAATTGGTCGTAATTCTGTTCCATATTGTCGGTAAGCAGATTCATTTTCATTTCGTAATGCAGGTTGCAATACGACGTCTATGCTTTCCAAATATGCGTTCGTCTCCTCATTCAACTTTTCGATTCGACTCATTAATTCAGGATCTTCTGTCGAAATCGAATCATTAAATACTTCGAGATCGGTAACCATACTCTCCCGACGCTCTTCAATATTTTTTTGTAACTCTTCATTTCGAGCACTTTCGGTCGTCAACATTAGTTCTAACAAGTGACTGTCGATTGCACGATTATCGGTTCTCAACTGTCCAATGGCACGAATCGGAATCAATCTCTCTTCGTATATCTTTTCTCCGGCATCAGCCATTCTTCCAATCAACACATGGCTTAACATTGAAATCATGACGAGTGTCACAACGAATAATGAAATCAATACTGTAAACTTCTTAGACATGCTTAAATTTTTCATCATTTTCCCTCCCATTCTATTTATCGTGTCGAATTTGTGAAAAATGAAGCAATGTTTAGAAAGCATTGACCTAAGTTTCGATTCGGATAGCTACCCCTTTGCTCCATCTCGTTACACCTTTTGTAAGCCGGCTCGCATTTATGTTGCATGGAGATGCAGTATACTAACATCAGATACATTCGGTTACGAAAGGAGCGGACAACTTGTCACGACCACTCAAACTCACACTCTTTCTTCTCGTGTTTGGATCTTTGTTTTATATCACCCATTTTCACTATGAGTTGCGTCCGTCTGACATCCGGGACATCGTCTTGTCATTCGGATTTTGGGGTCCACTCTTCTTTATTTTTCTTTATGCCATCGGTCCGGTCGCATTTTTACCGACATCCGTCCTCTCGCTCGGAGCCGGACTCGCGTTCGGCGTATGGCCAGGTGTCCTCTATATCATTATTGGTGCAACTGCTGCTGCGACGACCGGTTATGTGATGGGGCGTTTTTTCGGACGCTCAGTCATCAACGTCGACCGCTATCCATGGTCAGAGAAACTGTTCACACAAATGGAGCGTCGTGGCTTTTTATATGTATTTGTCCTCCGGCTCATCCCGCTCGTCAGTTTCGACTTACTTAGTTATGCCGGTGGAATCTCACGTGTTCGCTTCCGCGCCTTCGTACCGGCGACCGTGCTCGGCATGATCCCAGGTACGTTCGCCTACAGCTTCCTCGGGGCGAGCCTCGCCTCAGGCAGTGTCACCACGATTTTCATTGCCGCGCTCGTCTTCGTCGGCTTGATTGTCGTGACGTACATCTTCCGAGAACCGGTTAAAAAATGGCTTGGATTGAATTGAAATTTTATGAGAGAGAGCTTTATGCTCTTTTTTTGTGCCTTGAACATGTAATCCGTATAAACTTCTATACTATTCATCCGATATGTATAGAGCTACAACAAATGAACACGAGAATGTGAGGAAAGAATGATGAGTTTGATTAAAAGAAATCAGTTGATGTTGTTGACGACGTTATTGATTGTGATGACGTCGGTTGTTGTCCATTTGCTACATCGTTTCACGGACTTTGCCTATGCGTATACGATTCTGCGAAACGGTGCGGACGGTTACGTGTACTCCGGAGTAACATGGGTCTTGTTCGCCCTTCCAATCGTCTTCTTTGGAATGATGATCGTCACAGTTAAGCGAGAATCCGTAGCATTTCCTTATTGGATGATGCTGACACTCACCTTCGCAAGCATCTCGACCGTTGCTGGAGGACAAGGACTTGTTGAATATCACTTCTCCATTTTTGTCGTCTTGGCGATTTTGTCGTTCATGCGTCGCATCGACTTGATTTTGTATAGTGCCGGAATCTTTGCTGTGCAACATCTAGTCGGATACTTTTTAATCCCTGAGATGATTTGTGGAACGAGCGAATATCCGTTCAGTTTACTACTCGTCCATGCCGTGTACTTGATTCTTCTGAGTGTTGTGCTTGTCGCCCAAATACACTTCCGTAATAACGAGACGCAACATGCCGAGGCACAGGAGCAAGAAACACGACAGTTGTTACAACAAGCGATTCATGATGTCAGTGCCCTCGTTCAATCGTTAAACAGTCACGCCGAAGAGCTTGAATCTGCTGCTAACCAGTCTCTTGAATCTGGTGAGCAAATCGCTGTCACGGTCGACCCGATTGTCGCACATGCTTCATCCCAACAGGAATCCATGGTGCAAGGGGCAGATGAAATTCACTCAATCCGGTCTTTGACGGCGCTCATTCAAGAACGAATGGCCCAGACGGCCGCAGCGTCCTCGCGCATCGCTAAAGATGCCCTTGCTGGGAACAAAGACATGCGACTGATGGAAACAAAAGTACAAGAAATCATTACCGAATCGGAACAACTCGACCGGATTGTTGCGACGATGTCGAATCGTTCAAATGAAATCCAAGGAATCTTGCAACAAGTCGGTTCGATCAGTGAACAGACGAACATGCTCGCCTTGAATGCATCTATTGAAGCGGCTCGTGCCGGTGAGGCTGGACGAGGATTCGCCGTTGTCGCCTCCGAAGTCGGGAAACTCGCTGTCCAATCGCGTGAATATGCATCCGAGATGACCCGAGTCCTCGGTGGATTGATGGAAGATACGACCGTCGTATCCAAATCAGCGCATCTTTTCAAACAAGCGACCGAAAACTGTCAAACGGTCACGAACGATGTGACGGCTGTCTTTGGCCGTCTTACAGAAGATGTATCAGAAATCGACGAACAAATTGCTTCGATTCAAGAGACACGCCAGCGGGTCACGACACAGATGGAAGCACTCGAAACACGACTTGAATCGACGAAATATGCGGCGAATGAACTTCAACAACAGATTCACCATGTTGCCGCAGCAACGGAAGAGCAAGTCGCCATTCAAAAAGAACTCAGCTCGATGTCGGACCGACTCGCTCTAACCGCGAATTCGCTTGAAGACGTGACGACTCAACTCGAGGATCACGCCACTCGCGCCTAACACAAATGCCCTCGACCAAGTGGTCGAGGGCATTTTACTTATCGGTCGAGCAATTGACGAATTCCTTCTTGAAGAGGTGTGACCGGGCGTCCGAGAACCGGTTCGAAGTCACTCTCATGAATTTCGAGCGTTCCTTGACGAATGCTTCGCTGAATCCCCGCAAGAATCGCAACGACTTCCTCTGGCAATCCAGCCCCGCGCATCGTCTCTTCGTATGCCTCGAGACTCAACTCCTGCATCATCACTTCACGACCTAACACTTCACTGAGCGCGTCTACAAGATCTTGCTGGGTATGAAGTGGTCCTGATAGTTCATAGACCGCATTGTCCTGTTGTTCTTTTAACAGAACATTCGATGCGGCTTCCGCATAATCTTGTTGTAGAGCCCAACCGACTTTACCGTCCCGAGCCGCCGTGATCCATGGCGCCCCGTCAATTACCACTTGAATGCTTGATAACTCGTTTTCTAAGTACCAGTTGTTCCGTAAGAACGCATGTGGAATACCGGACTCGACAATCGCTTCCTCTGTGACGACATGTGGAGGTGCCATCAAGTTCTCACTGTCTGTCGCATCGGCTAGACTCGTGTAGGCAATGAATGAAACACCTGCCCGTTTCGCCGCCTCAACCGCGTTCGTATGTTGACGAATCCGCGTATCGTTATCGCCATCTGCCGAGATGATCAAAAGACGCTCAACACCTTTGAACGCTTCATCGAGTGTGTCTGGCTGATCAAAATCACCATGTCGCACATCAACGCCACGCTCTTTAAGAGACGCCGCCTTCTCCGGATTCCGTACACTTACAGCGAGCTCACTCGCATCAATCGACTTGAGTAGTTCCTCTACAATTTTCGAGCCGAGTTTCCCCGTTGCTCCTGTGACTAAATATTTCATAAAACCCCTCCTTTGTTCGCATGATTCACTCTTCCCGTTCATACGACCCGTCACACCTGTCACGTTTGATCCGAGACGATATGGATGTCCACCTGCTTCAATTCCCGCATGATGACATTCACAATCGACCCGCGCATGACTTCTTGCCAGCGTGTCCTTGCTGATTGTCCAAGAATCAATTGGGTAATGCGTTTTTCTCGTGCCGTAGTCGTTAAACTCTTCGTTAGTTCTTTCCTCGGTACATTCAAGACAATCACTTCTGCCTGGAATGATGCACCTTGCTCTCGAACTTCTTTTAGAATGGCAGTCTGCTCAGGTGTCAATTTTCTCTCCTCACCATGGAGGACAGACAAGATATAAAGTTTCGCTTTGAGTCGACTCGCCATGCGAAATCCTCGATAGATCAAATGTCTCGCATTGTCATTGAGCTGAATACAGACCATGATCCGCTCTTGGAGGAGCGTCGGATCAGACACCACATTTTTTCGGGTTCGATAGACTTGATCATCGACTTCATCCGCTACTTGTCGAAGCGCAATCTCACGCAGACTCGATAGATTGGTCAGCGTAAAAAATGACGACAGACTTTGTTCAATTTTGTCCGGTCGATAAATCTTCCCTTGTCTCATCCGCTCTTGTAACGTCTGCGGTGTCACATCGACGAGCAGAATTTCATCAGCCTGATTGAGGAACAGATCTGGAATCCGTTCTCTTACCTCTACGCCTGTGATGCCTTTCACGGTCAACAGTAGACTCTCAAAATGCTGAATATTAACGGCCGCATATACATTGATTCCGTTCTCTAACAACACCTGCACGTCCTGGTATCGCTTTGCCCGCACTGAGCCTGGGGCATTCGTATGAGCCAACTCATCAACGAGGACGATATCAGGATGAAACGATAAGATGGTCTCGACGTCTAACTCTTTCAGTTCGTGTCCTTTATAAAATAGCGAAAGAAGAGGGACGATTGGCAAATCGCCAATCATCGCCTCTGTTTCGTTTCGTCCATGTGTCTCAATCAATCCAATCATGACCGAGACCCCTTCTTGCTGACGAGCCCGTGCATCTGCCAACATTTTATACGTTTTGCCTACACCCGGTGCGGCTCCGATATAAAGTCGAAGTTTGCCTCGCATCAGTTCAACTCATCTAGTGCAAGATTCATCATCAAGACATTGACGTACGATTCACCGTCAGCCGTGTCTTGAATGACGCCTTCGACTTCAGCCGTCGCCATCGAACGTGCGTCGCTGATACGATCGACTTGTGACATCGCATGTTCTATCGAGATATGCGGATCAAGTCCAGATCCGGATGTCTCAATCGCTCCCGCAAGTTCGGGATCGTGTTTCGGACGGTCCGGATTACTTTCTGCCATGTTATCGCCGCCCGATTGACCAGTGAGTTGATCGACTGCTGTTGGTCGGCCGTGGAAGTAACCTTCCGAAACGAAAGGTTGTGCGATCCACTTTGATCCAATCTGTTCACCATCGCGTTCGATCAAACTACCTTCAGCTTGACTCGGAAATAGTGCCTGACCTGCTACTGTTAAAGCGAGTGGATAAGCCACACCGCATAAGATCATCGTCAAACTGACGACGATACCTGCTTGTTTTATAGAAGACATTCGGTCCACCTCACATGAATAAGTTTAAGACGATGTCGAGCGCTTTGATTCCCAAAAACGGGACAATCACACCACCGACACCATAAACGAGTAAATTTCGACGTAACAACTTCTCGGGACCGACCGGGTCGTAACGAACCCCTTTCATCGCAACTGGAATGAGAAGTGGGATGATCAAGGCATTGAACAAAAGTGCGGCCAAGATGGCTGACTCAGGTGAGCCGAGACGCATCACGTTCAACCAATCCATCTCTGGGATAAATGCAACGAACATAGCCGGCAAGATGGCGAAGTATTTGGCCACATCGTTCGCAATCGAGAACGTCGTCAAAGCCCCGCGTGTCATCAGTAACTGCTTACCGATTTCGACCACTTCAATGATTTTGGTCGGATCCGAATCTAAATCAATCATATTCGCCGCTTCTTTCGCGGCCTGTGTCCCCGAGTTCATGGCGAGACCGACGTCTGCCTGTGCGAGCGCCGGGGCATCATTCGTACCGTCCCCCGTCATGGCGACAAGATGACCTGCTTTTTGTTCTGCTTTGATGACACGAATCTTATCTTCTGGTTTACACTCCGCTACGAATTCATCGACACCAGCTTCGCGTGCAATCGTCGCGGCCGTCAACGGATTATCTCCCGTGCACATGATGGTCTTGATTCCCATCTGACGCAAGCGATCGAAGCGTTCACGCATACCCGGTTTCACCGTATCTTTCAAGTGAATCACGCCGACAATCCGTGCATCTTCTGAGATGACGAGCGGTGTGCCGCCTTCTTTCGAAATCGCATCGACTTGATCCTGTAAGTCGCTCGGAATCATCCCACCTTGAGCACTCACCCAGTTAATGACGGCGGACGCCGCACCTTTTCGGACACGTCGACCGTCTGCCAAGTCGAGTCCCGACATACGTGTTTCTGCTTTGAATGGAATGATCACCGCATCTTGTTTCGGTGACTCATCTAATTCTCCCCAGCGTTCTTTTGCAAGCGTCAATACAGAGCGCCCCTCTGGTGTCTCGTCTTCCAAAGACGTCAAGACGGCGACTCCAAGCGCTTGCGAAGCTGTGATTCCTTCTACTGGAAGGACTTCAAATGCCATCCGGTTTCCGAACGTGATGGTCCCCGTCTTATCTAAAATGATGGTTCGAATGTCTCCAGCCGCCTCAACGGCTTTCCCGCTCATCGCAATGACATTGAATCGCGTGACCCGGTCCATCCCGGCAATCCCGATGGCGGATAAGAGTCCACCAATCGTTGTCGGAATGAGACAAACGAGAAGTGCAATTAAAATGGGTGGTGACAATTGGAAGCCGAGATAGTTCGTAAACGCAGGGAGTGTCAAAACGACGAGTAAGAAAATCATACTGAGCGAAACAAGAAGCAGGGACAAGGCAATCTCATTCGGTGTTTTTTGACGTTTCGAGCCCTCGACAAGGGTAATCATCTGGTCAAGGAACGATTCACCTGGGTTGCTTGTAATCTCGACCTCAATCCGGTCACTGACGACAAGCGTTCCCCCGATGACGGAAGAGAAGTCTCCGCCAGACTCTTTAATCACTGGCGCCGATTCCCCTGTAATCGCAGATTCATCAATCGAAGCAAGCCCGGCGATAATTTCGCCGTCTCCCGGCAGGTAGTCTCCGGCGCGCACTTCGACGATATCTCCTTTTCGAAGGAGCGACGAAGCGACTTCCTCAATCCCATCTTTCACAATTCGACGTGCCATCACATCATTTTTAGATGCTCGAAGGGTAGCTGCCTGCGCCTTCCCTCGTCCTTCTGCAATCGCTTCGGCAAAATTGGCGAACCATAACGTGACGAGCAAAATGAGCGTCACTGCCAAGTGAAATCCTCGCATCTCGTCCGACAGCATCGTATAAACGAGCGATAATAAGAATCCGCCCCATACGAGGAACATGACCGGTTGTTTCACCATCGTCCGTGGATCTAGTTTTTTGACTCCGTCCCACATGGCAGGAACAATCAAGCTCGTGTCAAAGCGGCGTGTCTGTTTTTCTAGTTCATTCATCTTCTATTCTCTCCTATGTTCAACGTATCATGAGCCATTCGGCGAATGGTCCAAGCAACAACACTGGTAAAAAGGTCAAGGCACCGACAATGACAATCACACCGAACAGAAGTGATGTAAATAGCGGCGTGTCGGTCCGAAGTGCCCCATCGTCCGTGACACGTGGTTTCATTTGAAGACTACCTGCCATCGCCACCATTAATAAAAGCGGAATATATCGACCGAAGAACATCGCAAAGCCTGCCGTGATATTCCAAAACGGAGTCGCATCCAATAAACCTTCGAATCCGGATCCGTTGTTGGCGACAGCGGATGTATACTCATACAAGATTTGTGAAATCCCGTGAGGGCCAGCGTTCGTGATGGCCTCTTGTCCTGGCTGTACGACGAGCGCCAAAGCCGTAAATCCTAAAATAAGGAGTGGGGAAACAAGAAGCGTTAATGCGACAAGCTTCATCTCGCGTCCCTCGATTTTCTTCCCGAGCACGGTTGGCGTCTGTCCAATCAAGAGGGCTGCGACAAAAATGGTGATGATTACATACATCATCAAGTTCATGAAACCGGCACCGACCCCACCAAAGACAACGTTCAACATCATGTTTCCCATCAAGATGATGCCGCTAAGAGATGGAAGCGAGTCGTGCATCGCATTGACTGCGCCAGTCTCAGCAGCTGTCGTCACCGCGCCGTAAAGCGCTGTACCAATTGCCCCGAAGCGCATCTCTTGTCCATGTAAAGAGGGGTTCGAGTACAAAGTGGCGTACATGGCCACTGTTCCAATGACGAACAAGAAAAGCATGACACCAAAGTAAAGGAATCCTTGTTTTCGTTTCTTCGCCATCGACCCGTAGATGAACGGCAATGACATCGGTAATAAGAGCATCAAGAAAAGATGGATGTAATTCGTCCACTTGCTTGGGTTTTCAAATGGATGCGCACCATTTACCGCATAGTAGCCCCCACCGTTATTCCCGAGCTGTTTGATGACCTCAAATGATGCGATCGGTCCTCGTTGAATCGTTTGGCTCGCCCCTTCGATCGTTGTGACGACAGTATTCGGACTAAGGGTTTGTGGGACACCAAACGCAATCAACCACATACCGAAAAATAAGCTGATTGGTAAGAGCACGTACACGATGACGCGTACAAAGTCGAAATAGAACTGACCAATCTGCTTTCCAAGAATCGCTCGAATGAAAGCCATCGCCATCGTCAATGCCATCGTTGGCGCCACGAACATGAGTGTCGATAAGACGAACATCTGTGATAAGTGAGAGAGCGCCTCACCTGAATAGTGCTGTTGGTCTGTATTGGTCATAAAACTGATGACCGTATGGAATGCTAGATGCCAGTCTAAGTTGACGGCCCCATTCGGATTGAAGGGCAACACTCCTTGAAAGCGAAGCAACACATAACCAATCAATAAAAATAGTAAATTGAGTGTCAAAAAATCTTTTGCATAGCCAAACCATGTTTGCTTTTCACGCTCATTTATTCGAAGGCGACGTGTGATCCTCGTCTCGAGCGCTTTCCCTACATAGTTTGGTCGTTCTTGAATCGGTACAAACCGCCGTCCAATATAGCCACCTAACATGGCACTGGCTGTCATCGTGATTGTGATGAGCAAACTCAACGTGATGATGAATGTAACCCACATCGTTCGTCCTTCTCCTCTGTCTTTAAAATTTTTCTGGTTTTAGTAATGCAACGGTTAAGCAAGCGAGATACCCAATTCCAATCGCTAAAAGCACGATATACATGTCGTCACCCCTGTTCATTCCAGTGCATCCGATCAATCGAACGAATCATCACATTCATAGACGCCACTAAACCAATGAGTAAAGCAATTGCGAATAAATCAACCATATAATAACCTCTTTTTTCATTTTTTTACTTTATTTAACATTAAAAAATATACAAAAAACCACAGGAGCAAGAAACGGCTCCAGTGGCATATCACTGCATGAGTCGGATCCCCCTAATAACGCCTACGAGGTTAGCTGTCGGATTCGGGCTTGCCTAGGTTGGCCCTACCTCACTTGAGGATTCACCCCAGTCCAGATTGGACAGTGGGTCCCCCGCTTCCGTCTCCGGAACTCGGCGAAAAGATTTCAACAATACGTATGAAGTTGATGAGATGGATGTTACTCCGATTCAAAATGACTGTAAATAACTTTTCATAAAAAATTTTTTAACTTAAATTGTCAGATTTATCCGAATGATTTTTGTGAAATGAATATGATTATTTATAAGTTTTTTTATTCCTAGTTTCTTCATACTTAATTTGCAGTTCAGAAAATCACGCATCGAAGTCACTCCGTATATTTGTGGTCACTTCTGCGATATATGTAAGAATAATCACTTTCAAGTGAGTTTGACCTTGAAATTACTCTTTCGTGACATCAAAAAAAATCGTTTGAAAACACTTTACATCTTAGGATGGATGTCCAAATCGTCGTCATTCGACTTATTGTTGATGGAGAATATGAATTAGGTAGGAGACGATCACGGTATGGAGCAATGGATTCAACAAATCATTGAACAGTTTGGTTATTTCGGAGTCATGTTTCTTATTTTTGTTGAGAATGTGTTCCCCCCAATCCCATCCGAATTAATCTTAATTTTTGGCGGTTTTTTCACAACTACAACCACACTCAATCCTATTTGGATGATTGTTGTGGCAACAGTCGGAGCACTCCTCGGTGCCGTTGTCCTTTATGGGATTGGACTTTTACTGGACCGAGAACGTCTCGAGTCATTCATCACCCGTAACGGCAAAAGAATTTATCTGAAAATAGAAGATGTTCGAATGGCTGATCGCTGGTTTGATCGATTCGGTCCAAAATTAGTATTCTTCGGTCGGTTCGTTCCCGTCGTACGCAGTTTGATTTCGATTCCAGCCGGTATGTCGAATATGCCGTTCCTTCAATTTATCGTGTTGACGACATGCGGGACGCTCATTTGGAACACGGTACTCATTTTTATTGGTGTTGTAGTCGGCGAGAATTGGCAAGTTTGGTTAGGGTATATCGAAATGTATTCACATGTGATGTATATGTTTTTAGGATTCACAATAATCGCTGTTGTCGGTTGGACGGCTCGCATAGTGTTAAGAAGACGCTCTACACATTGACCACTCCTTTTCGAGTGGTTTTTGATTTTTACGCTTGACTTTGAGTTCTTATGAACTTAAATTAAATATATAGAAGTTCATATGACCTTAAAAGGAGGAATTGTTGTTGACCCTACTCATCGGGTTCTTACTCATCGTCATCTTCATGCTCGCACTTGACCTCGGGGTGTTCCACCGTAAAGCGCACGAAGTCTCGCTCCGCGAAGCATGGACATGGACGTTTGTCTGGATTGGGATTGCCATCGCATTCGGAGGATGGTTGTTCTTCACGCAAGGAAGTACAGCCGCAACGGAATATGCGAGCGTCTACTTTATCGAAAAGGCACTCGCGATTGATAATGTCTTCGTCTTCTCACTTGTTTTTGCCTATTTCGCCATCCCACTCAAGTATCAACATAAGGTACTATTCTGGGGGATTCTCGGAGCGATTTTCTTCCGCGCTGTCTTCATCGTCGCTGGCGTATCCCTTTTAGAAAACTTCGGTTGGGTCTACTACGTGTTCGGAGCGTTTCTCGTTTATACAGGATGGATGATGTATAAGAATATCGGGAAAGACGAGTCACTTGAAGAAAACAAGACGATTCGTTGGCTCGAGCGACGCCTCCCCATCACACAAGACATCTCATCCGGGAAGTTCACGAAGCGCATCAATGGGAAGTTGTTCTTCACGCCACTCTTCATCGCGCTCATCTTCATCGAATTGTCGGATATCGTCTTCGCAGTCGATTCGGTCGCCGCGAGTTTCGCGTATTCACGTGACCCGTATATCATCTTCTATGCGAACATCATGGCGATTCTCGGACTTCGTAGTCTCTACTTCGTCCTCGCCAACTTGATCGACCGCTTCTACTATTTGAAACACGGTCTCAGCTTCATGCTCGTCTTCATCGGGGCGAAGATGATTTTCGGTGATGTGTACAAGATGCCGATTTGGATGTCTCTTGGAACCATCGTTCTCGTCATCCTGATTAGCGTCCTCTATAGTTTCTACAAAACGAAACCTGGTTCGTCTAAACACGTATAATGAATCAATCAGTCCATTTCGTCGGTGTTCTTTCTTTGAAAATCGGTTAATCATTGAGGTGCACAACTACAGAAAAGGGGATTCAATATGTTTGATCGGATTGGCCTCATGAGTATCGGTCTCGTCTTCGGGATCATCCTTATGTTACTTTTCAATAATCTATTCGGATTGGTGTTCGGTATCGTCCTTGGTGTCAGCTTCATCGCCGCCAACCAAATCGAACGAAACAAACAAACAACATGGCATTAACCAAAAAGCACGCGCTCCCATTGTTTGAGAGCGCGTGCTTTTATGTCAAAACATTGTATACGGATTGATACTGTTAGCAGGAGATGAACTGCTATACACATAGCTGTTCCGATGCACTTCGAAGTGGAGATGATTCCCGAACGAGTTACCGGTATTCCCGACCGTTCCAATCGTTGCTCCTTTTGCTAACGTTTGTCCTGTAACGACATTGAGGCGATCAAGGTGTGCGTATACAGTAATATATGTTTGTCCATTCAACTGATGGCTCATCATGACGTGGTTACCGTAAGCCCCATAGTTCCGAGAAACGATGACTTTTCCATAAGCGGCTGACACGACCGGTGTTCCTCTTGGAGCAGCCAAGTCGATACCGTTATGGAACGTATAACCGTACTGCCCGCTCGCCGGACCATACTTTTGTGTCAACGTCCCTTTTGTCGGGATGATCATTTTCGCAGTCGATGTGGTTGAAAGCGTGGAGACACTGTACTTCTTCACATATGTACTGGATACGTAGCGGGATGTCCCGTTGAAATTGATTTTTGTCCATCCCCCGCTCACGCCGAGATATTTGAAGGATTGTCCCAACTTCGCACTGCCGACGATTGCATACGTCGTGCCCGGGCCCGAACGGACGTTTAAACTGTTAGTCGTGACTTTGACATAATACGTGGTAGCAGCTTCAGCCGGGGTACCTGTCGGAGTGAAGATTCCGACTGTGAGAAGAACGGCACAGAAGAGAGAGAGCATCTTTCGTTTCATGATGTGGTAAATCCTTTCAATTATGTATTTAAATTTTTATTTTTTATATTATCTAACTGAAAAAATTTTACCACCAAAACGAACCGACAAATATGTCATTTATATTTCAAATAAAGGAAAACAAATTATAACTTACTTTCTTTATTTTTCCTTTTCAACATACAAAAAATGCACAGCCGTTTTCGACTGTGCATGTCTGTTACTCACGATTTTCCTCGGCGTTCTCCTCTTCATCCTCTAAATCTTCAATCAATCGCTTCATTTCTTCAATTTCACGGCGCTGTGCCTTGATGATTTCTTCAGACAATTCTTTCACGCGTGGGTCTTCAATTTCAGCGCGTTCACTTGTCAAAATGGCAATCGAGTGGTGAGGGATCATCGCTTTCATCCAACTGACATCATCGACGGTCGTCTGGCTACGTACGAGCCAAAGCGAGGCACTGAAGACGAGAGCACTGACCCCTAGGATGATAAAGTTAACTGTTTTGTTCTTATACATCCCCCACATGAAGAGAAGCATGACGAACGCCATGACCGATCCCATGATGAGTGCCATGTACAACCTTGTCTGACTAAAGAAGATATGATTGAACTGAAACACGTTCAAATACATGAGCCAATACATAATGAAGGTCGAGACCGCAATCATGATTCCAAATTTACCGTACTGTTTCATCTTATTCATCCTTTCTTATTGTGCGTATAAAAACTCTTTTTCCTACTTGTTCTATACTCAAACCCGCCTATTTCTCCGTCTAATCGTACTCTTAACGCTTTTCACTTCTTTTTCACAAACATCGGGTACACTAGTGAAATTGAGTTCATGCAAGGAAGGAGAACGATGATGCAAGAGCGGACATTGCGTGACGTACTGGCAACACTTGATTCTGTTTTATCTTGGTCCTATCTCGATCACCCGGAAGAAATGACAATTCGCGGAATCGGAACGACACCAGAAAAAATAAATAAAATGTTTTTATATATATGCAAGCGCCCAATCAATGAACGTGGCGTCGATTTAGTGAGGGCCGCCATCCGAAATGGTGCAGTAGCCATCGTCACGGATCGACCGATTGACGCGAGAGTACCCGTCATTTACTGTCGAGACGTCGAACGCGCACGTGAACAACTACAGACTCTTTTCGCCATGGAAGGAAATCACGCAAAGCACACGGAACGATAATAATAAGAGGAAGGAGGAATGCAAGATGAAGATTCTCATCGTAGACGATGAAGAAAAAATGAGACATTTGATTCGTTTGTTTCTTGAAAGTGACGGCTACTTTTGCATCGAGGCGAGCGATGCCCGTTCCGCACTCGACAAAATCGAAGAGCGACCGGATCTCGTCCTTTTAGATATTATGATGCCAGAAGTAGATGGAATCTCACTTTGTCGTCAGTTAAAGACGATGGATCCGGCATTACCTGTCGTCTTGTTGACGGCACGTTCAGACAATGAGACGACCATCCAAGGATTAGATGCTGGAGCGGATGATTACGTCACCAAACCGTTCGATGGGAACGTGCTCCTCGCTCGTATTCGTGCCGTCTTGCGCCGGACCCGTGTCGTCAACATCCAATACGGACCACTACGTTACGATGAGGAGAGCGGACGCGTTTTGTATGAAGAACAAGAGATTGTCCTCACACCAAAAGCGACGGCCATCTTAAAATTATTCCTTCAGCACCCGAATCGCCTCTTCAACCGCCTAGATTTGTTTGACCTTGTCTGGCCCTATTCTGCAGAATCCGACCCACGCACCGTTGATGCGCATATTCGTATGATTCGAGAAAAGTTAGGCGATGCAGGATTCCCGATTGATGATTATTTAAAGACGGTATGGGGACGTGGCTATCGATGGACCGAGGAGCGTTCCGGATGAAGCGAGGTCGTAACAGTCTACCGTTTCGCATCAGCCTCGTCTTTCTTCTATCCACCCTATTGATTGAAGGTGTGTTGTTTCTTCTCCTCTATCACACGCTTCTCGGTGAACGTGTTGTAGAAGAAATCAATCGCCTTGAATCTCGGGCCGAGAGCCATGCGAGCGTATTAGCAATGAATTTTTCCGAAGAGACGATTGATCATGTAGCGACTATGGAAAGTGAGACCGATACGAAAGTCGCCATCACTGATCCCACGCATCATCTTCTTCAGACTTCACGCTTCTTTCCCCAAGTCCTTGCCGATACAGTCGATTCGAAAAAACAAACTGGCTCCTTCAACGACACGACTGTCCTAGAGAACGACTGGGAAAACGAACCGTATTTGATCGTTCGTACGCCAATCACAGATGATACCGACAGACGGTATGGATACGTCTATATGTTTTTACCGACTGAAATCATTCATGGAATTAGCCATCGGCTCCAGTGGCGATTCCTATATATCACAGCGATCGCGCTCGTGACGACCGTCTTGACGTTCATCCTCTTGAGTCGATTGATTTCAAAACCGATCCAATCATTAAAACAAGCAACGGAGAATGTATTGACAAACCCAGACGATTTACAGTTACCGACCAATCGTGTCGACGAAATCGGTGAATTAGCGCGTGCCATCGAATCGATGTCAGTGGAACTATCCAGACTACGGCGGGAACGTCGTCAGTTCTTATCCGACTTATCGCATGAAATCAAGACCCCTCTCACATACTTGAGGGGTTACGCCGAAATCGCTTCGAAAGAAAGTACGCCCGAATCGTTACGCAAGCAATCGATTCAGACAATCTTAGATGAAAGCCGGTCGCTCACAGAACTCGTTGAAAATGCGTTTCAACTGGCACAGCTCGATGAGAACACGTTCTTATTGCATCGAGAAGAAGTGACCGTCACAACGTTTTGTGCGGACTTACGTCGAATGCTCGATACAATGTTCCGGATGACGACGATTCGCTTCGATGCTTCGTCGAACGCGGGACAACAAGACATCGCTCTTACATTGGATCGGCACCGGATGCTCCAAGTCTTCCGCTCAATCGCCCATAATGCGATTGAGCATAGTGAGGCCTCACATGTCTCCCTGCGTTCAAATGTCACGGACACTCACCTGATCCTGACCATTACAGACAATGGGAAAGGCATTCCCGAAGAAGATTTACCGCACATTTTTGACCGCCTGTATCGTGTGGAAAAATCACGGTCTCGACAGACTGGCGGGAGCGGCCTCGGACTCGCCATCGCTGACCAAATCGTCAACCGTCACGGTGGAGAATTGACAGTCACGTCTGATATATCGGGCACTTCTTTCACCGTCACGATTCCACTCGACAAAAAGACGCCTATCCTGTAATGGAAAGGCGTCTTTTAATCAATTGAGCTCACCTTTGTCGAGGCGCATCTCCCATTCCCCGTCTGTAAACTCATATACGCTGTTATCCGATGTGACAAGCAACATGCGCTCCTTGTTGACTGCCAATTCGATTGGCACAACGTCCGCTTGAAGCTCTGGAAGATTGAACGTCTCTGTCGACTCATCGTCTAAGTTGAAACGAACCCCTTCGAAAGAACCATCTGTCTGTCGTACGTATGCCAACTGCCCCTCATCCGCTCCGACCGTGACAACTTGTTCTGCTTCAACAAGTGGCTCGAACGAATCTCCAGAGTCATTCGAAACGAGGATGTCGGACGGCCCGTACAAGAAGACGCGCTCCGCATCCGTCGCATCGGCGACGATTCCTGCCACTTGCGCTTCCTCTATCCCTTGTACCTGCATCGGTTCAAATGATTTCCCACCATCGATGGAACGATAAAATCCCGGCTCTAGCTCCGAGGTCGCTTCCTCCAAATAAACGTAGAGTGTACCTGTGGCATAACCGGCACTCATATAGTGGAAATCTGCCTCGCCTTCAAGCGACCGACTCTCGAGTACCGCCCCATGATTTTTTCCATGCATGACCCCAAGTGGATTTTTGAAATCTGTCCGACGATCGGGGTGACCGCTCGCATAAAATCCATCCTCGACGACTTCAAATCCCATGTAGTCATGGCGATTTGTCGGCAGCGTATACCAACCATCTTCTCGATATTCCATCAATCCGGCATGCGTCGCGATGACAAGACGTTCGTCGTCTTGCCAAAATCCAGCCCCGTGGATGTGGGAGACCGTTTCATCGGATCCCACACGTTGCCACTCGTCTTTTGTAGTTGTCGTCACATTCTCGGATTGACTCGTGTCCGACGGTGCGTCTTCTGTTCCACACGCTGACAGGAGCAGTGGAGTCAGGAATAGTGATAGCATTAACGTTCGTTTCATCTCGATCCCTCCATCATTAGCATCCCATCTAGCATACTGACTAAAGGTGAAAGAAATGTTAAATCTTCAAAAGTCGAGCGTTGATTGCGACAATAACTGTGCTTAAACTCATCAAGACGGCACCGATGGCTGGGGACAAGATGATTCCAATCGGAGCCAGCACGCCTGCAGCAAGCGGGATGGCGACGATGTTATACCCGGCTGCCCACCACAAGTTTTGAATCATCTTACGATACGTGTTCTGTGAAAGCTCCAAAATCGATAGGACATCTTTCGGATTACTGCGGACGAGGACGATATCTGCCGTTTCGACGGCAACGTCTGTCCCGCTCCCGATTGCGATGCCGACATCCGCTTGTGCTAAGGCAGGTGCATCATTGATTCCATCTCCGACCATCGCTACTTTGCTGCCATCTTTTTGGACGTCTTTCACTTGGTTCGCTTTGTCGTCCGGTAATACTTCGGCATACACGTCATCGATACCGAGCTGACCCGCGACCCAATGCGCGACCTTCTCGTTGTCACCCGTCAACATGATCGAGCGAATGCCTTTTTCATGAAGTGCCTCGACGGTCTCCTTCGCTTCTTCCCTCACCAGATCGGCCATCGCAATCATCCCGACCCATTCTCCGTCTTTCAAAACAAAGACGACGGTCTTTCCTTCTTCCGAGAGTCGTGCAAACGTCTCCTCATCAATTTGAATGTGTTGATCGCGGATATGTCGCGGACTGACGACTTGAACACGCGCACCGTCAACCGTTCCTTCCAATCCGACACCTGTCATCGAACCGAAGTCGTCGACAGCCGCCAGTTTCAATTCCCGTCTCTCGGCTTCTCTTAAAATCCCTTGCGCGAGAGGATGTTGCGACTCACGCTCAACTGCTCCTGCGAGTTGCAACACGTCTTCTTCCTTATAAGACGAGCTCGCCTGTATGTCTGTGACTCCGAAATTCCCTTCCGTCAGCGTACCGGTCTTATCGAAAATGACGGCATCGAGTCGACGCGCCTCTTCAAATTGAGTCCGATTGCGGATGAGAAGACCTTGTTTCGCCGATAATGCTGTCGAAACAGCGACAACAAGAGGTGTCGCCAGTCCAAGTGCATGGGGACATGAGATGACCATGACCGTTACCATCCGTTCAACCGCCGTCCCGACCGAATATCCGAGCATGAACCAAACCGTGAACGTGATGACTCCAGCGGCAATTGCGATATAGAACAAATATTTTGCCGCCCGATTCGCCAAATTTTGAGCCCGTGACTTCGATTTTTGTGCCTCACTCACCAATTCAATCACTTTTGACAAGTACGTTCTTTCTCCCGTACCAATCGTTTCAATCGTCAAGCTCCCTTCTTGGTTGATCGAACCCGCAATGACATCTTCACCTTCTGTTTTTTCGACCGGTACCGATTCGCCGGTCAACATCGACTCGTCGATGGTCGTTCGTCCTTTGATGATTTTCCCGTCCACGGGTACCTGCTCCCCCGGTTTGACGAGGATTCGGTCTCCTTCCTTTAGTTCAGAGATGGGAACGTCTTCCGTTTCTTCCCCATTGATGCGATGCGCCTCGTTCGGGAGCAGTTGTACGAGTTGTTCTAACGCATTTGATGCCCCCATGACCGAACGCATCTCAATCCAGTGACCGAGTAGCATGATCACAATCAGTGAAGCGAGTTCCCAAAAGAAGTCATGCCCACTTCCGTATCCAAAGACGACAGCTGCGCTATAAAAGTAAGCGACGCTAATCGCCAAGCCAATGAGCATCATCATGCCCGGGCTACGCTCTCGTAGCTCTTCCACACTTCCTTTTAAGAACGGCCATCCGCCGTATACATATACAATCGTCGCCAATACAAATAAGATTGTCTTTTCAAGCGGAAAATCGAGTTCAAACCGCAGCCATTCTTGAATCATGTCCGATAACAATAAAATCGGAATCATCAGTCCGAGCGATATGAAGAAACGTCGTTTGAAATCATCAATCATATGCTCGTGTCCGTGTCCGCCATGATGAGACTCGTGACTTCCCTTATGATATTCATGATGTTGATCGTGTGCATGTTCCATCATTCATCCTCTCCTTTACACGAATTGTATACCCCCATATGGTATATAATTAAACAGGTTTGGACTTTCATGTTTCTTTCACAATTAGGTGGTACAACAAAGTGAGGACTGAACAATGAAGGAGTGTTATAGAATGAAATCGAAAGGAATGTGGTTTCTGTTGACGGGGATTTTAATTGGGGGCATCTTCGTTTTACTAGTCGTCCTCTTCAACGGGACATGGAACCATAACAACAATATGGACCAAAATCATATGATGGGAAACGATTCGGCAACGGGTCAGATGGGACACGGAGCGAGGCAAGAGCTCCAAGCATCGGATGAACCGACACAGCCGCTTCCGATTCCGACCGCCTTACAGCCAGATCGTGTCACGGAAGACACGGTCTACTATACGGTGGAAGCAACTAAAGGCACGTCACAATTTTTCAAAGACGGCAAGAAATCGGAAACATTCGGTTATAATGGAGACTTACTCGGACCAATGATCGAGTTACCGAAAGGAAAAACAGTCGTAATCGATACCATCAATCGATTGGATGAACCGACAACGTTCCACTGGCACGGACTCGTCATTCCTGCCGACATGGACGGGGGACCTCATCAGACCGTCGCACCAGGTGAACGGGCACAAGTTCGACTCGACATCGACCAAGAACCTAGTACGCTGTGGTTTCACCCCCATCCGATGGGTTCGACAGCTGAACAAGTTTATAAAGGGCTTGCCGGTCTTCTTTATGTGACTAACGATACACCGAATGGTCTCCCGAATGAATATGGAGTCGACGACATCCCGCTCATTGTACAAGATCGACGCTTCACGCCTAACGGTGGGTTAGATTATGATGCCCATATGAACGTTGACGGAACGACCGGGGATACAATTCTTGCGAATGGAGCCATCAACACGACGTTCGACGTTCAAACCGAGACGTTACGTGTGCGACTAGTCAACGGTTCGAATGCGCGCGATTTTGATTTTACGTTATCTAACGAAGCCGAGATGACGCAGATTGCGACAGACGGAGGACCGTTAGAGCGCCCGATTCCCTTAAGAACCATCACGTTGACACCAGGTGAACGGGCCGAAGTGCTGATAGATTTTTCACAAGTTGAAGATGTCGCCGCCTTAAAAGCGGACGGAGTGACATTCACTACGTTTCGTGTCGGTGAACTCGACAAGGCGTCCATTAAGATTCCGGTGACCGAGACGATGGAGCGCTCGACAGATAAGACGGCAGATCGACGGCTCACCCTTTTTGGAATGGGTAACATGGTTTCAATCAACGGCAAGACCTATGATCCGGAGCGTATCGACATCGAAGCGAAACGCGGAGACACCGAGGTATGGGAAATTGAAAATAAACCAGATATGATGGGTGGGATGACACATCCCTTCCACATCCACGGCGTCCAGTTCCGAGTCATTAGTCGAGACGGCAACCCACCATCCGATCAGGAAAAAGGGTGGAAAGATACGGTAGCCGTCGCTCCAGATGAACGAGTAAAGATTGAAATCACCTTCACGAAAACCGGCACATTTATGTATCATTGCCACATCCTCGAGCATGAAGAAAATGGGATGATGGGACAAGTAAAAGTGACCGAATGACCGACACCTCTCTGTTCTATCAGCGGAGAGGTGTTTTGTATCCGTCCCGATTTCGATACGTTTCTGCTAGGACTATTGCCTGTATAGGGATTCCTTCTCGAATGTCGTATAATTATTGTGAATGCATGTACAAATGTTCGCGAGGAGGTAGGTCCATGCGCCGATTCCATAGGATTAGGCAGAAACGCTCCGCTCGTCAAAAACAGCAACGCCACACGTTCTCCATCGCTTCCATCGTGGAAGAAGTACAGGATGCGATGTGTTATATCGATTTCTCAAGATGTCGTCTGTATTCGAATGATTCTCTTCGGCAATGGTACCCTTCGATGACAACACAATCTTTTGACACATTGGAAACATTGACTCGTTATTTATATGCCACGTTGGAACAGCATGGGGCGGATTCCGCACAAGTCATGCACCTCATCCAGGAATTGCTCGAATGTGCGACTGAAACGGATCCAAGGATGACCTCACGTCGTCTGCGCTTTAATGACAAGACGCTACATTTGATTTTCAACTTCACGCGCACACCACGTGGCGTTTTCATCATGTGGCGCGACCAAACAGAGGCTGTCCGCTTTGAAGAACGTAAAGACAGTTTCCTTGCCGAACTGTCTCATGATTTCCGCACGCCATTGACTGCCATCCATGGCTATACGGAGCTACTCATGACACGCCATCAAGGTTCGGAAAAATCGTATCAGATGCTAAAACAAGTCAAACAAGAATCGGAACGGCTGGAGCGGCTCGTCGATAATTTCCTCGATTATCAAAAAGAACGCTACACGGCTGACCAACTGACCGTGACGACGTTCGCACTCCTTCCTCTTTTAGAGGATGTCATGTCGAGCTATCAGACGACCTCCACGCTTCATACAGTGACGTTTGAAACGAATGATGTCTTGATTCAAGCAGATGAAGAAAAGTTACGGCAATTGCTCCATAACCTCATTGGTAACGCTATCAAGTACTCTCCTGACGGCGGTACGGTCCATACGAGAGTATTTGAATGTGCTGGCACAATCATCTTATCTGTATCCGATACCGGCATCGGGATTCCGGAAGAAGCACTTCCATACGTATTTGATGAATATTACCGTGTCGAATCCGCTGCCCACCAATCGATCAAAGGAACCGGTCTCGGTCTACGAATCTGTAAACGAATCGCTGAAGCCCATGGTTGGGGAATTCATGCGGACTCGGTATACGGAGAAGGCACCACCTTTACGATCGAGCTCCACACCAGACAGAGTTGTTCATTGCAATCATCACCTAAACATTCGGTTTCGTTTGACTGATTTAATCGGTCGAACGTTTTTTTAATTTGTTTCGATTCAAGAATGAAGCGCATTCGTTTTGGGAATAAAGAAGTGTCGAAGAGAGGAGGAAATGAAGATGAAACAACGTGGCTACTTATCGATTCCCGTCGCGGTCGTATTCGCCGTCGTTTTCGGGCTCACCCTCGATAATTGGTGGCTCGGCATTGGAATTGGCATCGCTATGTTTTTTGCGTTTCGAGGAACAAAGAAGAAAGCGTGAAAAGATAATGAACATTTACACACCTTCAGATTGACAATTATTTGAAGACTGCTACCGTTAATGTATAGTCTATGAAAAAGGTCGTGAAGGAATGACGCTCACCGTCTTGTTGCTCAATGCTTGTGTCGCATTCACCGGATTTTATATCATCTCGAAGATTTATCATTCTTCGCTTTTTAATTCGTACCGTCTTCGTAGTTCTGTGATTGGAATACTCGCCGGTGCACTCGGTCTGTTTTTGATGTATAACGCCGTAGAAGCTAACGATATGGTCCGTGTGGATTTACGTCACTTACCGCTCGTGTTGCTTGCTTTTTATGGTGCTCGTTTTCCTTTATTCATTGCGACACTTGTCATCGCCAGTACACGATTCTTGTTCGGAATGACCGAGCAGGCCGTGATTGCGTTTATCGCGACGTTCATCGTCAGCATCGGGATGCTCTGGATTCATCGGCTGCTTCGGGAGCGACTCTTCTTACAGAGTATCTTTTTGAACGTATGGGCGCTCTTCATTATTTCGATTGCCGTCTATATCAATATGGGTTGGAGCACAGCCTATGTATCCCTCGTCTTGTCCATTTGGATGATTGGCATGCTCGTCGGTCTACTCTCGAGCATCCTCACCATCGACCTTGAACAAACGACCCGCCGTGCCATCGAGTACAAACAGTCGTCTGAACGAGACCATTTGACCGGTCTATACAATCGACGTGTGTGGGATCGATATACGGCTTCCATCGGGCAAGAGAATCGGACGTACAATGTACTCGCGCTCGATATCGATCATTTTAAACATGTGAACGATACATATGGTCACGGAAACGGTGATCTCGTCTTACAACAGTTCGCCAACATCTTAAAAGTCGAGACGCGTGCCCATGACACTGTCGCACGAATCGGTGGCGAAGAATTCGTCATCTTGATGTACGACTTGACGCCAGAGAAGGTAGACAAAGTGGCCAACCGGATACGAGAACGGATTGCTGCTGAACTATTCCACTTGAACGATTTTCCACCGATTCAAATCACGACGTCCGTCGGGGTCGCACACGGGACCTCGCTCCCCATCAAGCGGATGGTAGATCTCGCTGATTCGGCGCTCTATCAAGCGAAAAACGAAGGGCGCAATCAAGTTGTCATCTCAACCTATGACACACCAGAACCGATCATGACATGAACAAACCCCGCTCCTTCTCAGAAGCGGGGTTTAGTCTACTCATTTTGTAAACCGTTCAACCTCATCTGTCATGATGGCCGAAACCGTTATCGGGGGAAGGTCCTTCACGTCGTTGATCGTGTAGAGCCGTGTCTCGAGCGTCGTCTGTTGTATCTGATCCCATGCTTTCGAACCGATAAATGCAGGCTGGGCGTGAATCGCCTCGGCCCGAATCGTTTCAGCGAACGAGACGGTGTCCGACTCACCCGTGAGTGTCAACACCGCAAGCCGGGCGACTGGTGCCACATCTCGCATTCGGACGAGCGTTTCACGATTGAATGAGGAGAACACGACACGGTCACCGAGTTCAAACTCGTTGACAGCAAACCAAGCGAGACGTTCGATCCCTGGATACGCATATTGATCCGTCTTCAATTCGATGTTCAGGGTGACGTTGCTTCGTTCAATCAGTCCGAGCACCTCTTCTAACGTTGGGATGCGTTCATAGCCGTCAATCTTCAACTGGCGCAACTCCTGAAGCGTCATGTCTTTCACCCATCCCGTTCCATTTGTCGTCCGGTCGACGGTTTCGTCATGAATGACGACGAGACGCCCGTCCTTCGATAGCTGTACGTCCAGCTCGATCCCGTCCACATAGGGAAGAGCTGCCTCGAACGCGGACAATGTATTTTCCGGGTAATTGGCGCTATAGCCGCGATGTGCGTAAATCAACATGTCACTGCCCCAAGGTGGAAGTCGTCTCATCGGCCGCACGCTTCAATGCTTCTTCGACCGACACCCCTTGATACAAACTTTCCATCGCGTTGACGACACTTTGACGTGATTGCGGGAACGTCGAGATGAGCGCTCCTTGTGTCGCCGGCGATGGTTTCGTCTCACTGAGTTGGTCGACCGTCACTTTCAGTTGTGGATATTTCGCCCACATTTCTTTTACGATCGGTTCATTGTATGCTTCCGGATTGATGGCGAAGTAGCCTGTGTCAACATGCCACTGTGCTTGCGCTTCCGTTGAAGCGACATACTTCATGAACTCCCATGCGCCTTCTTTCGTCTCTTCGGCAATGCCATCACCCATCCAGAGCGATGCCCCGCCGATGACGACGCCTTGACGCTCCGCTTCATTCGGTACCGGTAAGTACGATGCGCCGATTTCAAAGTCCGCGTTGTCTGCTACCGTACGGATTCCTGCTGACGAATCAAGGTACATGGCAACTTTTCCAGATTGGAATGCCGCGCGCATGTCGTCCCAGTTTTGACCGACGTTTAGGAATGTCTTCTCATCGTACATCTCTTTGATGAGATTGAACGCGTTCTGTCCTTCTTCGCCATCAAACACGGCTTTCGTCGGGTCTCCGCTTCGTCCATTGTCATTGTCGACATACAGTCCACCTTGTGCGGCCAAGAGCTGTTCAAAGAACCAACCGTAGTTGAGCATCGTGAAGCCGGTCTGACCGTCCGTTGTCAACTTCTTCGCCGCCTCTTTCAACTCGTCATATGTGCGTGGTGCTTTCTCTGGATCGAGCCCTGCTTTTTCAAACGCCTCTTTGTTATAGATGAGGATCGGTGTCGAGGAGTTGAACGGCATCGAGTATTGCTTCCCATCGACCTGATAATAACTCAAGATGTTCTCTTCCCATACGCTCGTGTCAAAATCTTCTTTGTCGATGAACTCTTGAACTGGTGTGATTTTGTTCGAATCGATCATGTATTTCGTCCCGACCTCGAACGTCTGCATGATGGCTGGCGCGTCTTCCGAACCGGCGACCGCATTGAATTTCGTCAACGCTTCCTCATATGTTCCTTGGAAGACCGGTTTGACTTCATAGTCGTCTTGCGAAGCGTTGAATGCGTCGACTTGACTGTTTAAAGCCGTCTCCAAGTCCCCGCTCATCGCATGCCAAAAGACGACCTCTGTCTTTCCGTCTTCTGTCGTCGCCGCGACTGGTGCCGCTTCTTCACTGCCACATGCCCCGAGTAATAACACCGAACTTGCCAACCCTGCGAATAATCCTAACTTTTTCATTTGTCATATCCCCCTATTATTTGATAGCGCCTTGCGTCAATCCTTCTTGCAAGTGCTTTTGTCCTGCGAACAACAATACAAGTGTCGGAATGATAATCAAGATGACTGCTGCCATGACGACGCCCCAATCCGAGGCGACTTCGTTCGACTGCATCTGTTTGATGCCGATTTGGACCGTCCGCGCCTGTTCCGTGTTCGTGACGAGAAGTGGCCATAAGTACATATTCCAAGTCGTCAAAAAGCTGTACACCGACAATGTGACGAGCGGTGTCTTCGAGACCGGCAAGACGACGTTCCAAAAGAAACGGAAGCGACTAATCCCGGCAATTTGGGATGCCTCGTACATTTCATACGGAATCGTTTTGAACTGTTGCCGAAGTAAAAACGTCCCGAATGCGAGTGCGAAGAACGGCACAGACAGTCCCCAAACACTATTCAGCCAACCGAGCGACTGGATTGTCAAAAAGTTCGGGACCATCGTCGCTTCCCATGGCACCATCATCGTCGCCAGGAAGAGCATAAAGATGAGCCCTTTTCCTTTAAAGTCGATGAAGACGAACGCGAATGCTGCAAGACTCGATAATACTACCTGTCCGACCATCACGAGGAGCGCGACAATCAAACTGTTGAGCAGGTACGTCATCATCGGGATGCGTTCGAACGCGGCCACATAGTTTTCCAATGAAGGTTCACGTGGAAGGAGATGTCCTTGGAGCACTTCCTTCCCGTCCATCAGACTGATCGAAAACGCATAGGCGATTGGAAACAGCATGACGACGGCACTCAAGATGAGTAAGACATAGACGCCTATATTCCGTAATCTCATTGGTAATGCACCTTCCTTTCGACCAGTTTGAACTGTAGCCACGTCAACAGAAGGACGGCGATGAATAAGAGCACGGCCTGGGCACTGGCACTGCCGACGTTATAATTGATAAACGCATCTTTGTAGATGGCATAGACGATGACATTCGTCGCATTCGTCGGTCCACCTTTCGTCAATAAATCAATCTGTCCAAACGTCTGGAAGGCGTTGATCAGCGAGATGATCCCGACGAAGAAAAGTGTCGGTGACAACATCGGGATGGTGATGGCCCGAAGTTGCGTCCAATAACTCGTCCCGGCAATGTCCGCACTCTCATACAACGTCCGATCGATGTTCTGCAGACCGCCGAGTAGAATCAAGAACGTGAAGCCGATATTCATCCAAACGGTCGCAAGTGACACGGAAAGGAGCGCATATTGTGGATCGAGGAGCCACTGTACACCACTTGCCCCCACAGCCTCGAGGAACCGGTTGAAGATACCAATCGACGGATTGTACATGAACATCCAGATGACCGATGACGCCGCGACGCTCATCCCCATCGTCGCCGAGAACGCCGTCCGAAAAATACCGATCCCTTTCAGTTTCTCATTGGCGAGGAGTGCGAGACCGAGCGCAATCAAAATCGTGAGCGGGACCGTCAAAAGGACGAATCCGACTGTCGCCTGAATGCTTTGCCAAAATGCCGCACTCGCGAACAAATTGCTATAATGCCCGACTCCGACAAAGTCGAGTGGTGTCCCCTGTGTGTCGGTCCGGAAAAAGCTTAAATAAATCGTTCGCAACAGTGGATAGACGAGGAAGACACCAAACAAGATGATAGACGGAGACAAGTACAACAATCCGCTCGCTGCGTCAGATAGCCGCGTCCGGACTTTCTCTCTCGGTAAGGCGACCGTCATTGGAACACCTCCAACGCCTCAAACAGTTTCGGTTGTCGTGGCTCAATGCGCTGTCCGTTCGTATCAAATAGCGACATCTGTTTCGGATCCACATAACACGCCACTTTTTCGCCGACCGTGAGCGGCCATTGCCCCGGCCATTTTGCCAACCATTCATTCCCCCCGATGTCAAAAGCGAGAATTGTCTCGGTCCCGAGCACTTCAATATTCTTCAGTTCTGCGTAAAACGTCACATCTTCATCCGCCGGCTTGATTTGCTCAGGACGGACACCGAGTGTCGCCTGTGACATCTCCGTCAATGTGTTCGGATCAAACATTCGCCCGTCTGATGCCATCCAGCCTTTTTCTTGTCGTGTCACGTCGACTAGATTCATCGGAGGTGATCCGATGAAAGAAGCGACGAACGTATTCGCTGGTTTATTGTATAGGTCGAGCGGTTTCCCGACTTGTTGCACTTCCCCCTCATTGAGGAGCATGATGCGGTCTGCCATCGTCATCGCCTCGACTTGGTCGTGGGTGACATAAATCATCGTCAATCCGAGTTTGCGCTGTAACTGACGGATCTCTGAACGCATTTTTGCCCGTAGCTTCGCATCTAAGTTCGAGAGCGGCTCATCCATCAGGCAAATCGGTGCCTCGGTCACGATGGCCCGTGCTAAAGCAACACGCTGTCTCTGACCACCGGAGAGTTCGCGCGGTTTCCGTTTTAAGTAATCGGTGAGTCCGAGTGTCTCCGCCGCCTGTAGGCAGCGCTCCCGCTGTTCAAGCTTCGTCAGTCCTTTCGTATGTAGACCGAATGTGATATTCTTCTCTACCGTCATATGTGGGTAGAGCGCATAGTTTTGAAACACCATTGACAAGTGACGCTCACTCGGCTTCATCCCGTTTGCCGCCACCCCGTCGATGCGAAGCGTTCCGCTTGTGATGGATTCGAGCCCAGCAATCATCCGAAGCATCGTACTCTTCCCACAGCCGGACGGACCGACCAGTGCGAAGAACTCCCCTGCTTCAATCGTCACGTCGATGCCTCGAATGACTTCCGTCTCCCCGAATGATTTCGCCAATTGTTGAAGTTGTATCGATTTCATGCTAATTCCTCCTTCTGACTTTGCACGTGCCAAAGTCGTTCATCCCCGGTCGACACGGCGAATGCCCCATGATCGAGGGCGCGATGCACGTCAATCGGTTGACGAATCATGCCACCTGTCACAATCGGAAAGGAGACTTCCCGAGAAATCTTCTCGACGACGCTCGGAATCAGCCCCGGCATGAGTTCAATCGCATCCGGTTGTTGAGCCTCAGCGAGTTTGAGTCCGCTCGTGACGGCATCCGAGTCGACGAGAAAGAGTCGTTGTACCGTCAACAGTCCCGCTCGCTTTGCATGCTGGAGAACTGACGCTTTCGTCGTGACAATCCCGTCGGCACCGACACGTTTGGCGAGGTAATCGATCCCGTCCCGATCGAGACTGATTCCATTGATTCGCTCGGCGTGGAGGAAGACCGTTCGATTTTCTCGTTTTAAGTGCGCCACATAACGATCGAGCGTGCTGAGCGTTCCCATCATGAGAAACGTCGTCGTCACATCCGTCCGTAAAAACGCCTCGATTTGTTTTGGACTTTTGATGGAGGCAATCATCCGTTCTTGTCCGATTCGTGCAATCGCTTCATTCACTTGAATCATCCTCTCTTCAAAAAAGGACCAACAGAAACGACACGTCATCGACGTACGGGCTTCTGTTGGTCTCTCAAAGGTTCTACCGGTAACTATTCACTTGGAGTGAGGGGGTCTCACAGCTCCTATCGTAACGAACGATTGTAAAGACACGATAAAGAAATCGCAAAGTTTCATGAAGAGAACGTAAAAAAAAACGATTCACGGGGAATCGGTCAACGTCTGTTCGGCTTTCGCTAAGATATCGGATTTCACATCATCATCCCGTCCTTGCCAATTGCGGACCATCATCTTCATCCGCTGGTTTTTCGAGAATCGTTCCTCGTGACGATCGATGAACCGCCAATAGAGGGCGTTGAACGGACAGGCGTCGTCTTCTGTCGTATGTTTCGGGTTGTATGCGCAATCCCGACAGTAGTCACTCATCCGGTCGATATATTTTCCGGAAGCGACATACGGTTTTGTGGCGAGCTTTCCACCGTCCGCATGAAGGGCCATCCCAAGAACGTTCGGTAAGACGACCCAGTCATAGGCATCGATGTACATCTCGTTGAACCAGTCGCTCGTCTGTTGCGGTGAAATCTCGAACAATGTCGCATAGTTTCCGAGCACCATCAGTCGCTGGATATGATGATTGTGAGCATGAGTGACGACCGGCTTCAAACTTTGATGCAGACAGTTCAAATCCGTCTTCGCATCCCAGAAGAAGGACGGTAAGTCGCGTTCATGCTTGAACGTGTTCACGTCTTCATAACCGGGCATGACAGCGAGATAGACGGCGCGCATATATTCCCGCCAACCGAGGATTTGCCGGACGAATCCTTCAATCGACGATAGCGGTGCATCCGCTTGACATGCCGCCTCAACGACTTCTCTTGGTGTCAGTAAACCGATATTGATGGCAGCTGACAACAGGCTGTGCGACATCTCGGGTTCATCCGTCATCATCGCATCTTGATACGGGCCGAACGTCTCAAGACGCTCTTCTACGAACCGTTTTAGCGCACGTCTCGCCTCATGATGTGTGACCGGCCAATGGAACGGGGTCACCTCTCCTGGATGCTCCGAGAACGTTGACTCGACTTTTTCAATGACGTCTTTCGTGATCGAATCTGGACGGAAATGGATGGCAGATGGAAACGATAGTCCTTCTTTCGGTGGTTTTCGGTTATCCGTATCAAATGACCATTTTCCACCGCGAGGCTTCCCGTCTTCGAGTAATACGTCGAATCGCTTACGCATGTAACGATAAAAACGATCCATCCGCCACGGTTCATTCCCGAGCGTCTCGGTCGCTTCCTTTTTTGATAAGTAGAAGAGCGGGACATCCGTATGTTCGACAAGGTGATGTTTCTTACCGAACTGCTTCAGTTTTTTCGCCATCGGTTCGTCCGTGACGGCGGTGATATGAATTTCGTCCGGATTGTACTGTTTCACATGGTTGTCCCACGCCTCTTGGAACGAATCCGCTTCGTGGTAATCTACGGTATATCCTTTATCACGCAATTCTTCCGCAAAGTGGCGCATCGCGGAGAAAATCAGGATGAGCTTTTGTTTATGGTACGGACGCCACGATGCGCGTGATGTCGCCTCAATCATGACGATGACGTCATCTTCTTTCATATCCTTCAACATCGCAAGTTCGTGCGAGAGTTGGTTGCCGAGTATCCAAAATGAACGCATGTTGTTGACTCCTTTGTCTCATCGATGTGCTACAATCGAGCTACTTTCGAAGTGAGGTGATGATGTGTTACCACAAGTGCTACTGAAATGGATTGACAGTCAATACGAGAATCCAAGGGGTCCCGTCGGAAAGTATATCGGGGAAAAGATGGTACGCCAACACCGGGTCGAAGTCGAATGGACGATTGAACAGTTAGACATTCAACCTGGTACAACCGTTCTAGAGCTCGGGTGCGGGGCCGGCGATGCGATGGCGACCATCCTTCAACGACATCCTGACGTACATGTCATGGGTCTCGACCGTTCGAAGACGATTCTCGATTCAGCACGACAGCGTAATCATGCTTCGATGCAAACAAAACGGGCAAAGTTGATTCAAGGAGATTTGCATCAATTTGAGATGATGGACGCATCCGTCAATCACGTGTTCAGCGTTCACACACTATATTTCTGGAGAGATGTCACGACCGTTCTGTCTGAAATCGAACGCGTCTTGAAACCGAATGGCACATTTGTCATCACCTACTGTGACGGGAAAGGTGATGTCGAATGGAACGACATCTCCGATATGATTCGGAATCAATTTATCCCCGCAGCGGTGAGTCTCGGATTCAAGGACGTATCGGTACAACGTGGACCGGACTCCCGTGATTATCATACGGTCGCCGTTACGGGATGCAAACCGAACTCTTAATCACTACCCGTTTTTCATTCGATCCTTTCACGCCAATCGGTTCGTTGGTGCTGAATGCGAAAACAGAAGGCTAAACCAATCGTAATCCATCGGTTTAGCCTTCTGACGTTATTTATAAAACTTGTACGTGTTCTTCCCGCTCGATTTAGATTGATACAGTGCAATGTCTGCCTCTTTCAATAATCGACCGAGGTCCGCCTGTTCGTCGGAATCATATTGAGCGATGCCGATGCTCGCTGATAACGGGAGATGGTCGTCCCATTCTTTCAATACAGACAAGATTTGTTCAGCATACCCAATGACAGTCTCTTTTGATAACGCATGTGCGATTTTTATAAGGAATTCATCCCCACCTAAACGATACACTCTCGAATCAGGTATCGGCTCCATCAAACGTCTCAGACGAAGCGCCACTTCTTTCAAGACGAGGTCCCCTTCATCATGACCGAATGTGTCATTCACCCATTTGAACCCATCTAAATCAATCAAGAACAGTGCCCCACCTTGATTCGGATTCGTCTCAAAATAGTTATTCAAGTAATGTCGGTTATAAAGATCCGTCAATTCATCCCGTGAGGCACGACGTTCGAGTTCTAAATAGTAACTGAACATACGAACCACGCGCTTCAACAAGCGGACACTTTTTGAATCGTACTGGGCGCTTTTATGATTGGCGACACAGAGCGTACCGAAAATATCCCCGTTCTTCGTCAGAATCGGGATTCCCAAATACGACTTGATGTTCACTTCGCGCAGTAATGACTGAAGTCGCGTCGATTCAATCTGCGATTCGATGTCTTCATACATCAAAACTTCTCGTTGATTGAAATCGATTCGATTACATACCGTATCCTTCAAATCAAAGGACATGCCTTCTTCAAGTAGGATAGGAGAATCTTGTGAGGACAGTTTGAGTATATGTTGGGTGTCATTCTCAATTGACGTGAGATAGACTAGTTTATCTGGTACTATTTCTTTTGCTAACTCAATCAAGTCAATCGCTAGCTCATCGAAATTCCGATACATTTGAAACTCATATGAGTGCATATGGCACCTCCACGCTAAAAATCATCCACACTCATTATATCGAACAGTTTGGTCTTTCCCTGTACCGATATATAAAAAATACCTCACGACGTCCATCGCGTCGTGAGGTATTGAATAGCGTCCTGATTGATTCATTCTTACAGCGGACTCTTCACACTCGAAGTGAGCGCTGCATCGAATCGTGCCGTGATTTGATGCGGACGGGTGATGGCTCCCCCTACAACGACCGCGTGCGTTCCTAAATCCATACAACGCTTTGCCATCTCAGGTGTCAAAATATTCCCCTCGGCCACGACCGGCTGTGTCACGTGGTCTAACACATCTTTTAAAAACTTGAAATCATCATGGTAGAGAAGAGATCCTTTCGTTTCGTCTGTATATCCGTGCAAAGTTGTCGAGATATAGTCGAAACCAAGGCGATCCGCCTCAATGCAGTCCTCGAGGGTCGCGCAATCAGCCATCAACAATTGATTCGGATAAATCGAGCGGATAGCGTGAACCAGTTCTTGGAGTGACAGGTTTCCCGGACGAGGACGCTTTGTCGCGTCGAGCGCGATGGCGTCCACACCGACTTCCATCAATTCCTCGATCTCTTTCATGGTCGCTGTGATGAACACGTCACTATCTTCATAGTCACGTTTGACGATACCAATAATCGGAACAGTCACGTGTTTTTTTATCTCTTGAATATCCCTCGCTGAATTGGCTCGAATTCCTTTGGCGCCACCTTGAACGGCCGCAATAGCCATCCGTCCCATAATGAATTCACTATGGAGCGGTTCACCTTCTAAAGCCTGGCACGAAACAATCAATCCAGTCGGTAACGTTATCATAATAGTTATTCACTTCTTTCTTTTAAACGATCAAGCGCTTTAAGTGTTTGTAGATAATGCGCTTTTAATGCTTCATTCGTCTCCATCAATGTCTTCGTCACCGCGTCGGCTGTGAAGAGAAGTGGGAGTTGTGTATTAATCAAGAATGCCTCACCGGAGGCACCGGCAGTCAACAACCGATAGTCGACAAGTTCAGCAAGTGGTGAATGTTGATAACCGACGAATGCAACTGTCGTACACCCCGACTCTTTCGCGAGTTGCATCGCCTGGACGACTTCTCGACTTTCTCCACTATTCGAAAAGGCAATGACTACGTCTTCTGACGTGACAATCGATGCGTCCATGACCATGCTGTGACTGTCGAAAGCGGTAGTCGCCAACAATCCCATCCGTCTCAATCTGTATTCCATTTCCTGTGCCACTAGTCCGGCGTTGCCTAATCCGTATAAGTGAACGGATCGGCTCGATGTAATCTCTTTACAAATCGCAAGTAGTTCATCCTGATCAATTAAATGAGCGGTCGTCTGAATCAATTCAATGTATGACCGTTGCATCGGTTCGAGCGAAGTCGTTTGGGGCAAATTCGTTTCCGTCAACGTCTTTTGCATCATGAGCTTCAGTGAACTATAACTTCCAACTCCGATTTTTTTGCAAAACCGCGTGATTGTCCCTGGTGAAGTCGCAATCGCATTTGCCAAATCAGTAATGTTCATTTCGATTGCCTCATTCATGTTCGCCATCAGATAATCCGCAATCTTTTTTTCACTGCCCGTCATTTCTGAATACACGTGTTTTATTTGCTCCCACACGGTTCTTCCCTCCAACACATTCGTTATTCGCCCCGGCCTAACGCCTCTTGGACTTCATTCTTAATAATTGTAACAGAAGGACCGTAGATTACTTGAATTCCATTCCCTTTTTGAACCACCCCGTGAGCGCCCGTCTCTTTCAACAAGTCTTCACGGACATGTTGATTGTCGTTGACGGTGACGCGGAGGCGTGTCGCGCAGCAGTCGACCGTCTCAATATTGTCGTCGCCACCTAGTGCCGCAATGATGGCTGACGTACGATCCGACGCCGCAACGTCTGCTGTTTTTACTGTCTCATCCGATCGTCCAGGTGTCATGAAATTGAACTTTGTGATGAGGAAACGGAACGTTACGTAGTAGAGCAAGAACCAGAAGGCACCGATGACCGGTACGAGCATCCAGTTCGTCTTGTCATTCCCTTGTAAGACCCCGAATAAGATAAAATCAATGAACCCACCAGAGAATGTTTGACCAATCGTAATCTCAAAGATGTGAGCCATCATAAAAGCAAGTCCATCAAAGATAGCATGTACTAGATAGAGGACCGGTGCGACAAACAAAAATGCGAATTCGAGTGGCTCTGTGATTCCCGTCAAGAATGAGGTGAGTGCTGCCGAGAACAAGAGCCCGAACACGACTTTCTTTTGCTCCGGCTTTGCACAGTGATACATGGCAAGCGCCGCACCGAGAAGACCAAACATCATCGTAATGAATCGACCCGACATAAATCGTGCTGTTCCTTCATAGAATTGTGTCGTGTTCGGGTCAGCCAACTGCGCGAAGAAAATCTTTTGTGTTCCTTCGATCAATGTTCCGTCAATGACCATCGAGCCCCCGAGCCCAGTGGTCCAAAACGGAATGTAGAAGATATGGTGCAATCCAAATGGTCCAAGCATCCGAAGGACGAACCCATAAATAAATGTTCCGATATATCCTGTTTTTTCAACGAGACCACCTAACGAGAAAATCCCGTTCTGCACCGTCGGCCAGATGAAGTAGAGCCCAATCCCTACACCAATCGCAACGAATGACGTGATGATTGGGACAAAACGTGATCCGCTGAAGAACCCGAGGAACTGTGGAAGCACTTGCTTGTTGTAGCGGTTATGCAAGAGCGCCGTGACAATCCCAATCAAGATCCCACCGAACACACCAGTTTCAAGCGTTTGAATTCCGAGCGCCATCCCTTGACCGGCACTCGCTAAGTTCGTTTCCATCAACTCTCCAGTAATCTGAAGCATTGCGTTGATGGTCGCATTCATAATCAAATACCCAAGCATCGCCGCCAATCCGGCCGTTCCTTTATCAGACTTCGCGAGTCCGACAGCGACACCGATGGCAAACAACACAGCCAAGTTCGCGAATACGATCGAACCGGCAGCCGCCATAATGGTGAATAGATGTTGCAACCAGTCGATGTCGAGGAACGGGTACGCTTGCACCGTATTCGGGTTAGACAAGGCGCCCCCAATTCCTAACAGTAGTCCAGCGGCCGGTAAGACAGCAATCGGCAACATGAACGATTTCCCGAATTGTTGCGCTCGTTCAAAGAGACGTGACATGAATAAATCCTCCTTAAAATCATTTTCACCTGAATCATAATATGAAAAATATTTTTATGCAAGCGTTTACGGTAAAAAAGATTTTAAAAAGAGTGACCTCGTTTGGTCACTCCAGATTACCCTCGACTTTTCCGCGTCAACGTCAATCCACCAAATCCACTGATGACAGCGATGTAAAATCCTAAATCATAGAACCAGCCGGTATTGTTCACTTCATACACACGATACGTATCATTGAATAATCCTAAAATGAGTGAGATCGGTGCAATCCATCCGTGCCAAATGCCCCAGAAAAAACCTGCTGGATCCGTCGTGTACGTCCCGTCACCCGGTACACAACCTCCGAGTAGTGTGACAAGTGTCAGCATGATGAGTATGATTCCAAATCGTTTCATCTTTCATCCCTCCTGTAATGTGTATTCCCGTTTCTCCTAAAAAAAGCACTGACAAACGTCAGCGCCACAATTGAACCGTATTCGCAAACTCGATATCTGTCGCCAATTCACCGTCAAGTGCATGAAGATCGAAATCTTCCCCATCGAGCCATTTTTGGAAGTCGAAGATGACCGGATCACGGTCTCCACCGAGCGCAAACCAGGTCTCGAGCGTTTCAGGGAAATAAGCAGCCGTATGAATCGTTCCCGCCCAACTCTTGTACAATTCTGAAAAGACGCCCTTGTCGGTGTCGTTCATGAGACGGAATGCGCTCTCCGCATCTTGAATCAAGTGTTGCACGACTTTGATTTCCATCATGCGACGAGTCGAATCATCAAGATGATAGCGATTCTCGTGTTGCAGTAGTTCAAAATGGTTTGTACAGATATTCGATTCCCGTACTTTGATGTCTCGAGGCGTCGCCTCGATTACACGTGTTTTCGATGATTTGTCATGGACGACGTATGTGAATGACCCACGATGCGGAATCTCTTTTAATAAATCGACTGCTTCTTCCACCGTCGCACATGTTTCTAGAATGATTCGTCCAATCATTTGGCAGACAAATCCGTCCCCGGGTCGACGACGATTGATGAAATTGTAGCCCATGGCAAGTCCTTTTTCATTCATTCCGTCCATACGTCCGGTGACACGAGAGACCGGTCCGATGACCGCATACCCGTCATCCGGTTGAAAGACGTTGTATCGACCGTCATACGTCATCGGGTGATAATCGTAATTCCGAACGAGAAAGTTATCCCCCGTCAAAATCGAACAGCCGCTGATTGGATTGTTGACTCGAAAATGTCCGAAATGAAGTAACGTGTCATTGAGCGACAGCTTCAGCTCATCTTGTAACCCAATCAACTCTTCCCAAATCTTTGGAGCAAATTCATCGAAGGCAGCCTTTGCCTCAGTGGCATCAATCTCAAATCGCGGAACGCGTAGTTTCCACTGATCTGTCCGATTTTCGAGCAATTGACTGCGCTTAATATATTTTCCTTGAAATCGTCCGAAGTCATAATGACTTCCCCGAAACTGTGTCAGTTCACTAGAGAATTGTTGCATGAAAAAACCTCCCTTGCGCCCATTATAGCGGACGCACGAGAGGTCTGTCTGAAGTGAGACTGTTTATAACTTGAACTGTTGACTCATTCGTTGCATGTCCTCTGCCGTGCTCGACAAATCTTTTACGAGACGATTCATCGTCTCACTCGTCGCCGACATCTGTTCCGTCGAAGCAGCCACTTCCTCATTTCCGGCCGTACTTTCTTCTGAAATCGAAGCAATTTCAGACAGTCCATGTTGAATGTGATCCTGATTCGTCTTCACTCGATCGAGTTGGCCACGCATCGAACTCGTCAACTGTTGCATGTGACGAACGCTCTGTTCGATTTCAGTGAATGCAAGCTTCGTCGATTCAAGTGTCGCTTTCCCTTCCTCTGCAGCCGTCATGCTCTCTGTAAAGGTTTGACCGAGCGCAATCGAGTTTTGTTTGACGCTTCCGACGATTTCCGAAATTTCACTGACAGACTCAGCGACACTATCCGAAAGTTTCCGAATCTCCGAGGCGACGACGGCAAACCCTTTTCCGTGTTCACCGGCCCGAGCCGCTTCAATCGCTGCATTGAGTGCAAGCAAGTTTGTCTGTTGTGAAATTTGACGAATCATCGTGACCAGTTCCGTCACCTCGTCCGCTTGTTGTTCAAAGTCGCGGACTTGTCCTTGTGATGTTTTCACTTGCGCATGAATGTGAGTCATTTGATCGACGGCACTCTCCATGTAACGTAGACCATCCATCGTCACCCGACTGACGACTTCCGCCTGCTCACTCACTTGTTCTCCGTCTGATGTCGTTTGCTCGACAAGTGTCGAAAATTCATTCATATGTCCGTAAAGACGCATCGTCAAGACACTTTGATTCTCAACACCGCTTGCGATTTCTTCCATCGTATAGGCAATTTGGCGAGAGGCATCATTTACCTCTTCTGAGATACCTGAAACGTTGCCACTCTCATCCCGTACCGTCTGTGCCGACGTTTGAATGCCGGAAATCAAATCTTTTAACATGTGTGTCATCTTATCCATCGACACCGTCAGACGTTTGATTTCGTCATTAGATTTTAACTTAATACCCTCAACCGCAGTCGTCGCTGTCGCCAAGTCACCTTCAGCAATGGATGTGGCCACACGCTCTAATGCTTGGAGCGGACGCAATTTCCAGCCAAGATAACGCCAGATGATGATTCCCGAAACGACAAGGAGCACGAGTAAACCGATTAAGATTGGAACTAAACTCTCTTTTAAGACATCTCCTGTAATCGCGGAGACCTCAGTAGCAGCTTTATCAATTCCGAGTACCCCAACTACCTCGTTCCCTTGTTTAATCGGGACAAGCACCGTCACATACTTCCCGTACTCCGGATCATCGATGACATCGGTTGCGACGGTCTCACCTTGGAATGCGGGCGTTGCTCCTTCATACGTCATCGCTGTAGTCGGAGAACCAATCTCCGCAGCATCCGCTTCGCTCAATCCGTCCACGATCATTCGAACTTCCTCGCCCTCTGTGGCGATCGTGTATACATACATCGCTCCAATTTGCTGACGATATGCATCTAAGTATTCACGAAACTGCTCATACTGCTCATTTTTTGACGGATTCGCTACGAAGGATGCATAGGCATCGACATCCAAAGATTCACTAATCCGTTCACCATCTTCAATTAACGTCGCATGTAACGTACTGAGTACGGAATGCTTCGTACTGAAGTATTGCACTACTCCAAACAAAATGATGAGCAACGTGACGAAGACTAACATTGATGCTAGAATGCGCGTCTGTAACGACTCTGATTTTTGTTTCATCTCAAAATTCCTCCATTCTCTCCTTACTCTTTTTATCGGATAGAATAGATTTATCTCCACAAAAAAACAGGCGATTTTCGACAACATCGCCTGTTTCTTATTCACCATTTGTCGAATTAATGACTTCGAGTGGTATCGTGACTTCCGATTCACCTTCTTCAACGAGATGGAAGAGTGGAAGTGTCTCTGATACGAACAGATCCGGGTCTACGTCCGTCTGATACTCATACGTCCGAATATCCTCTTCACGCTCTGCAATCAGTTCACCAAATGGAATCGCAACGCGTTCGCCTTCGACCTCATAACTCATGACCGTCGTCGGATCAAGACGACGATTTTCGAGCATTCGAATCGTGAAGAGCATCGTCGTGTTATTCGTTCGTTCAAGAGAAACGGCGATTGCATCGGACTGTCCTGCACGTTTATCAATCATCGTTTCATCCACATTTTGCTCGTAAACGACGTTCTCTTCACTCGACTCTTCTGTCTGGAGCTGCTGACAACCCACAATCGTCATCAAGCCAACTAATAATACAATGACTAAAGCACGCATCCCATTTCTCCTTACTTCAAGGCGAAAGTGAGTTCTGCTTCACAAGCAACTTCTCCGTCGACCGTGGCCACGGCACGTCCTTTACCGATTGGTCCACGAATTTTCATGATTTCTACCTCGAGACGAAGTTGATCACCCGGGACGACTTGGCGTTTGAAACGGCAGTTGTCAATCCCTGCAAAAAAGGCGAGCTTGCCTCGATTCGATTCGTCTTTCAACATTGCAAAAGCACCGACTTGTGCGAGTGCTTCAACAATCAAGACACCTGGCATGACATTATAGTCTGGGAAATGCCCGTTAAAGAACTCTTCATTCGCCGTGACATTTTTTAATCCAACAGCACGCTTCTTTTCCTCGACTTCAATAATTCGATCAATTAACAGAAACGGGTATCTGTGTGGGATTACTTCTTTGATTTGCTCAATTGTATACATCCATCCACCGCCTTTAAGAGGTTAGCCAAAAATCGGTGATATGGCGCCAGGTCTCGATGTCAAATACATCTTTCCAATCGCCTCCGCCAATGACGCTATATCCGATGACCGCTCCGAGGGCGAGCATCGCGATTGCCAACACTAAAACAACGAGCACGCGCAGTAAAATCGGGAATCGACGATGATTCGATAATCGCGATTGCTTTTTCTGCTTCGTCTCTTGTTCTGGTGAACCTTTTTGTTCTTCCGAACTCGTCTGTTCATCGTTCGCCACGTCCAACCATCCTTTCAGCTAAAATGATTATATCATATTAGTACCTGGTATTAAAATGCGTAAATTGCTACCTTTTTAGTGTACCCTATGCAGAAAAGTCGAACAAGCATCCTTCCCTGATAGAAGTCGAACGATTTATTTCTTTTCCTTCAAATATGCTACGCTTAGACTATTCAACGTCAGGAGGTTTGTCTATGTGGAATGAATTTAAAAAATTCGCAATGCGGGGGAACGTTATCGACTTGGCGATTGCTGTCGTACTTGGTGCAGCGTTCACTGCAATCGTGAACTCACTCGTCAACGATATCTTTATGCCGCTTCTCGGAATCATTATTGGAGGAATCGATTTTTCTAGCTTAAAAGCAAGTGTACTCGGAGTGGACGTGTTATATGGCAATTTTATTCAACAGATTGTGTCCTTCTTCTTGATCGCCATCGCCCTCTTTTTGATTGTCAAAGTCATCAATCGTTTACAGCGTGAAAAAGAAGTGGAGGAAGCTGCTATTCCGACACCAACGAAAGAAGAGCAACTGTTGACAGAGATTCGTGATCTGCTAAAAGATCGTTCTTTATGAATGCGAAGGCGCCCGACTACTGTCGTGGCGCCTTTTCAATGAGGTGACGCACGCGTTGGACCGCATTCGTCAGCAACGGAGCTGCTTCCCAAATCGCTTCTTCTAACGTCATGATCCGAGACACGATTGGAAAAATCGCGACGATGCCGGACTCCATATGCGATGTGTAATCGGACTGTCCGGTGAAGACGAGGGTCGGGACCCCATGCGTATTCGCAAGGCGTGCCAACCCATACGGTGCCTTTCCCTCAAAGCTTTGCGCGTCAAATTTACCCTCTCCTGTAATCAGCAAATCTGCTTTTTCTAACTGTTCTTCGAGCTTAGACCAACTGACCACTTCTTCGACGCCACTCACGTAGATTGCACCAAGCTGCAATAGCGCAAAGCCGATGCCGCCAGCCGCCCCTGCTCCAGGAAGTGCTCTTCTATCCACTTCAAAACAGTTCGCGTAGTGATTGAGAATCCGGTCATATCGCTTCACTACATCTGCCGCCAATCCTTTCTGGGGGCCGAACACATAGGCTGCTCCGCTTTCACCAATCAATGGGTTCTGTACATCGGAAGACATTCTCCATACGACCTCGCGCGCACGCGGATGAAGACCGGACCAATCAATTGATGCCACTTCTTCTACTCGATGGGGGATGGTCGATAACACAGCACCGTTCGCATCGAGAAAACGAACACCTAACGCCTCAAGCAATCCTTTTCCACCATCCATCGTCCCGCTCCCTCCGAGCCCGACGGTGATGATCTTCGCTCCACAATCTAGCGCTTGCACGATCTGTTGACCGACTCCGACTGAACTGTAGCGCCACGGATCGACATGAGCGAGGAGTGTCAATCCTGCTGTTTCCGCCACTTCGATTACCGCGTGCCTCGTTGACGGCTCGAAACTAAAACGTGCAACGCGCTGTATTCCATCCAAGCACACGACATTTTCTTCTATAATGGTTCCTTCTGCATGTGTCGCAATCCAAGCATCCAAAAAACCTTCTCCTCCGTCAGAGATCGGTATGATGGTGACCTCATGCCCTTCAAGCGCACGAAGGACCGCTTGATTTGCTTCCATACTCGAAAGTGAGCCTTTGAATGAATCCATCGCGACTACAATCCGCATTGATGCTTCTCCCCCTTTGTCTATAAAAAAACCGCTTCTCGGCTCGAGAAGCGGTAGGCGTTATGGACGTAACGCCGTGACAAGCCCCATCATCTGATCGCTCATCGACATCGCCCGTGAGTTCATTTGATATGCTCGTTGTGTGATTGTCATATCAGTCATCTCTTTCGTCAAATCAACGTTCGATGACTCGAGTGTCCCTTCAATCAATAGATTTCCGAGTGGACGATCGACTTCGGTCTCCAAATCCGCTGCGAACACGTTATCACCGAGCGGACGTAATTCCGACGTATTGCGGACTTCTACGATGTCGAGACGTCCGAATTCTTGTTCAACGCCATTCACACTCGCAACGACCACACCGTCTTGACGAATGCGCTGATTCGTCGCATCGTTCGGCATCGTGATTGGATTACCGTCATCTCCAAGAAGCGGATTCCCGTTCACATCAACGAGCGTCGTCTCGTCACCGACTGACAATTGCATGTTTCCACTTCGAGTCACCCCGACACCGTTCGGCGTGTCCACGACAAAAAATTGACGGCTCGCCTTTAAAAAGACATCCAATCCACGATCTGTCGTACGTACTTGTCCGATATTGAACTGCTGTGTAATATCGGCGACATGTCCCCCGACTCCAATCCGAATCCCGTTCGGTGTGTCTCGACCGACTTCGAATTCAGGACGCGGTTGGTTGTTATACGCCTGCGACAATAGCGAAGCAAAATGCCCCTGTTGACGCTTAAAGCCGACCGTATCGACGTTTGCGATATTGTGACCTGTCACATCTAATTGACGCTGAAGTTGAGACAGAGAGTTGACCGAGTTATAAATGGACTGCATGGTGTTCCTCCTTAACGAATACGAGCGATTTCGATTGCCCGCTCGGCACTTTTATCATACGCTTGGACGACCTTTTGATTCGCCTCAAACTGACGATACGTCATCATCAAGTCTGCCATCGTCTGGTCGAGGTTGACGTTCGCTTCTTCAATAAATCCTTGTAGTACTTCGACCTGGGCCGGCGCCGGGGCATCACCCGTCACACGCCAGTCATTGCCGACTTGTTCAAGAGTCGTCAAGTCATCGATTTGGTAGGCACCAAGAGTCGCCACGTTTTGTCCAAGCGATGTGATGACGCCATCTTTCCCAACTTGAAACTCGCTCGATGGTAATTGGATTCGTTCCCCTTCATCAGAAAGGATATATCCGCCGTCCGCAGAACGAAGGAAGAGCGTCTCATCGATCGAGAAGCGTCCATTTGTCGTATATAACGTCTCGCCGCCTTGTTCGACTGCAAACATCGGGGCTCCCGCAAAATCAGTAGGTGCCTTTAAATACAGGTCGGTCGGGCTACCGGATTCTGTGATACTCCCAGCTGAGAATCGGGGCATTGTTTCTTGAAGATAGACGCCCATTGATAGGGTACCTACTTCTCCCTTCACACGCGATTTCGCGTTATCCGGATTGCTGACTTGTGCAAGAAGCATCTCCGGAAACGAACGTACCACGCCATCAGACGCTTTGAAGCCTGGTGTTCTCACATTACCAAGGTTGTTGCTCAAAATCTCTTGTTGGCGTTGCAGGGCATTCATCGCTCCCGCTGCTGTATATAATCCGCGTAGCATAATCGTCTTCCTTTCATCCTATAACATGATTCACTCTCTATATCGTACCAAACGAGCGTGACATTCACCGTTTTTTCAAAAAAAGTTCATCCCATAAATTAGGATGAACTCTCTTCATTGACATGGTCGACCATCGGTAACTCGACAATCATCGTCGTTCCTTCTCCTAGTTGAGATTGAACAGAGATGGTACCACCGTGCAGTTGAACGATTTCTTTACAGATTGCTAAACCTAATCCGGTTCCACCAATGCGTTTACTTTCTTCCGATGCCGAACGATAAAATTTATCAAAGATTCGTGTTGCATCTTCTTCCGAAAGTCCTAACCCTTCATCCGTGATCCCGATTTGAATCGTGTCATCTTCACACGTGACATCGACTGTCACATTCCCACCGCGTGGAGAATACTTGATGGCATTGTTCAAGATGTTCGAGAATACTTGACGTAATTGGGCCGGATCTCCCGCGACGAATAGCGATTCGTCACAATCAAAGTGGAAGAAATGATGCTCCGTCGATCCTGCATGGATTTCGAGTAGATCTGATAATAAATCATATAGACTCTCTACTTTAAAGTCAGGTACGCTCATACCCGCCTCCATTTTTTGAACATCTAGCAAGTCACTCACGAGTCGTTCGAGCCGCTTTGTCTCACTCGCAATCATGTCTAAATAGCGCTCTCGCTTCTTGTTTTCCAATTGACGACTTTTGAGCAGTTCTGAAAAACCAAGAATCGAGGTAAGGGGCGTCCGAAGCTCATGTGATACTGTTGCTACAAGCTCTGTTTTCAAGCGATTGATTTCTGTTTCCTGGGTAATATCTCGTGAAACGAAGATGACACCTACACGTTCATTTTGAAGATCAATCGGTTCGGCGTACATGCGAATCGTTTTCTGACCCTCATGCATCGTATACGTGAACGCTTCGTCGAACATACCTTCTTCTTTAGCACGCTTCGTGAAGCGATTCAGTCCCTCTTGATCATCAATCTGGTTCATGAACATCGGGTAATACATCGCAATCGGGTATAGACTGCCCCGTTCTGTTGATGGAATCGGATGTTCATATAACTCAAAGAGCGCACTGTTCCCAAAGCGTTCATTCGTCTTGAGTTCCGTGTAGACGATAGAATCGCGCATCGTGTGCAAAATTCGAGCGGTCTTCTCACGTTCGAGATCAACTTGATCTTGTTGGGTCCGAAGTGAGGTCGCCATCTCATTAAACGCTTTCGACAGTTGTCCGACTTCGTTTTGTAGCGGTTTAATCGGGATGAGTGTCGCGCTCGGGTTGCTCGCGAGACGCTCACTGTTTACCATCAGCGTCTGCAGTTGATTGGTCAACCTTAAAATATATGGCTGCAACCCGACAAACAATATGAACAATGCCCCGAGTAGAATCAAAAGCCACATCCATTGGGCTTTCACTAACTGTTTTGACAGCGCATCTCGCAATTCACTTTCTTGAAAATCAAGATTTTGTCGATAGTCGGTAAAGACCGACTCCATATCGACGATGCTCGCACTCATATCGGCAGCACTACTTGAGTTCAGTTTAAATCGCGTCTGAGTCGATGTTTCATTTTTCGGCATGAATTGCCCTACGGTGCGCATCTGCAGGAACGATTCATCGATTTCTCCTGCCTGCTTCGCAACCACATATTGTTCAAGTGCCGGCATGACGCGTGTCGTATAGATCGAGAAGAGAAGTCTTGCATCCTCTGCGAACTGTACTTCTTCCGCGTTTCTTGCCTGTTCTTCGAACCATGTCGTTTGCTCGTCGATGTTCGTTTGAGCCGTTCTTACTTCTTCTAATAGCGCACGTTCTCCTAACAGGACGTGCCCTCGTAATTCATATTGCATCGATTGCCACGTTTCAAACAGGTCTGTCGCCCGTGCACGTTGCTCACTGATTCTTTCTAATTTTACGGTCGTCTCTTGAATCGATTGCTGTGTATAAAAATAGGTTCCAATCGACGTGAGCGTCACTAAGGCAATCAATATATAGAAAATTGTCATAACTTGTCGACTAATGCGTTGTTCAATCCAACGTTTCATGGAATGCCTTCTTCCTTCACTCTTAGAATGCCTCACTTCGTACGGTGAATGACTTTTTCTGTTCAAACAAAAAAAGTTCGGGTACGATGATGAGACGGAGAGTCACTTCAAAAATTCATTCACCTATTAGGAAGAATAACGGAATGACCTCACAAGAAACTCACAAAGATTGAAGGGAATGTGTTCATGACGCGTAATCGAATGACGTTTATCCTCATCCTTGTGATGTTGGTTGGCGTCAGTCTCACTTTATTGATTCGACATCAGTCAATCAATCCGATCGTCACCGTTGACAAGGGCGAAGCTTCTCTTCTCTCTTCTACTGTCGACGAAGAGATTTTGCGACTAGACGGCTCATGGCGCTATGAGTCAGGGATTGTCACCCAAGTTGATCGCCGCTCCTATCGAACCATTCCGTTTACAACCCCTTATCGTGAATCCACCTATGAACTCGATCTCGCGTTGCCGAACGGTACGTATGCCTTGCTCATTCCAAAGTCCCTCTCCTCTTCTACGATTTTGATAGATGGGAAAATGGTTGAAACGATACAAATTGGAAACAATCGTCTCGTCGAGCAGCCGTCTCTGCTCTTGCTCGATGATGAGACAAAACAATTCCGACTGACGATTCAACATGAACGACAGGCAGGTAATTTCGCACCCATCGAAGAAAGTATATTAGTCGGACCGTTACATGCCATCATGACCACTCAAAACGCTTATGCCGGCTACGAATTTTTCATGTTGCTCATTTCACTTTTGATTGCCATGTTCTATGCCATCGTCTATCTCTTTCACCGAAATGAACGGTTGTATGGTTTCGGAACAGCTTTCTTTTTGTTGACGAGTTTTTCAATCATGTCCCGAGACGGCATGTGGATCTCGGGTAGTGATAAGTTGACGTTAAGTTTAGCCTTACTGAGTATCATCATGTTAATCGAGTTTTCGCGATGTTTGGAACGTGTGTCATTTGACCGGTTTTTGGCCATTTCGAGATATCCACTATATGGATTGACTGTACTAGCCATCTTCCTGCCCTCTTCCGTTTACGAAGTGTATGAATACTTTGTATGGATGATCGTTTTATTTATCACGTTCTTCTGGGTCGGATTGAATATTGGATGGCTTCTTGAAAAGTACAAGACAGGCAATCCGCTCGAGTTACTAACTTTCACACTCGCCCAACTCGTCGGGTATATCGGAATCATGACGTCGACGTTCATCGTCTCGCCCAATCAGCAATTATACGCCAATACGTTTACCATCATCTATTTCCTATTGATGTTTTTGCTTCTACCGATTCACCTGTCTACCGACAAAGGGAAAAAACAACAAGTTGAAGCGTTGGCCTCTCAGCACGAGATGTCCTTCTTTAACGCTCAAATCAAACCTCACTTCCTTTACAATACGTTTGGAAATGTGATTGCACTTTGTTACACGTCTCCACCCGATGCGGCTCGTCTACTCAGTCACTTGAGCACTTACGTCCGCTTCATTTTTGAAAATGGTCGAACCGAAAACGAGATATCGATTCGCCAAGAAGTCGATATGATCGACTCGTATCTCGCCATTGAACAGACGCGATTCCGTGATTCGTTCTACGTCGAGAAAGAAATTGATGAATCTCTTCTCGACTGTTCGATTCCACCTTTATTAATTCAACCACTCGTTGAAAATGCCGTGCGACATGGTCTCTATCGACACCCAGGACAAAAGCGATTGACACTTTCTATCCAGGAACGAAACGGAATGATTGAGATTTATGTTCAAGATACAGGGAGTGGTTTTGATCCAAACGTATCAAACAAAACATCTGGGATTGGGATTTGCAATATTAAAAGTCGAATCGAACACCTTCATGGTGCAACGTTTGACTTAGCCTCCACTTTGAAAAAAGGCACCACCATTCACCTGCGTTTACCAAAACAGGAAAGGACGAATCATTTAGATGCGTACGATTTTAATTGAAGATGAACATCATATTTTAGGGATGATGGAGCGGATTGTAAAAGAGGAGCCGTCTCTTGAGTGGATTGGTTCATTCCAAAGTCCGGTTCAAGCTCTCACTTTTATTCAAGAGCACCCGGTAGACCTTGTCTTTTTAGATATCGAGATGCCTGAAATGACGGGGCTCGAATTGGCGACCTATTTGCCGGAACGGACACAAGTCGTCTTCACGACCGCCCATCAACAGTATGCCGTTGAAGCGTTCAATTTGCATGCCACGCATTACTTGTTGAAGCCCATCACAGAGCAGATGATTCATAACGTCATTCCGCGTATCATCCAGCGCTATGAGGCGATTCAACAAAAGAATCTCAATCAATCTTGTCGCATACAATTTCTAGATCGTTTTTCGGTACGAACACAAGATGGAAATCTTGTGAAGTGGCCAACACAAAAAACAGAGGAGTTATTTGCCTACTTAGTCTTTCATCGTAAGCAGGTCATTAATAAGTGGGTGCTTGCCGAAACCCTTTACCCGGACATCGATGAACCACAACGCGCCTTACACAACGTATACAACACGATTTATCGATTGAAAAAGACGTTAGCTGAACATGAACTCGATATAACTGTTAATACAATAAATAATGGCTATTCTATCGAACTTGGTGATTCCTGTGCCTGTGATTATTACGATTGGCTTGATGCACCAAATCCTTCAATTTCTAAAACAGACTTAAAAAATCGTTTATTTGTTGATAAAGACTATACATGGCATTGAAAAAAGACATCTCACACTTAAAGTGAGATGTCTTTTTTTTATTGTATCCATAGAACGTTCTCTATTAGCGCCCAGTAAACCCTCCGTCAACGTGAAGATGTTGGCCATTCACCCATGCGCCGTCTGGGCCCATCAAGAAAGCGACGAAGCGAGCCGTATCTTCAGGCGTCCCCATTCGCTTGTAAGGAAATAATGGTAGCAAGTGTTCGCGAAGTTCGTCATTGATCCAACCCGTATCCGTCGGCCCCGGATCGAACGCATTCACCGAAATGCCGTATTCTCCTAATCCATTCGCCAACGCAGGTGTGATGGCAATCAATGCACCTTTCGTTGCGATGTAGGCCAGGTTATTCGCATCCGGTCCCCCCGATACGAAGAACAGGATTCGCCCATCTTGATGTCCCGCTTGTTTATAGCGCTCAATAAACGCAAAGGTGAGTCCGAGTGTCCCTTCGTTATTCACCAGGTAATGTTTTCTCAATACGTCGGTTGTAAAGTTCTCAACGTTGACATGTCGCTCATAGGTCGCGTTATGGATTAGCCTGCTCGGTATACCAAGTTTAGCTTCCATTCGATCAAGTAATCCGACCTCGTCTCCTGAAGCCAAATCGTATGCCTCATGCTCGACACGCGCCCCTTCTTCAGTCAGTTCTTGAACCAATCGTTCGATGAAGCCAATTTCTTCCCCGATTCCTTCTTTAGCGTCAAACGGACTCCAGTGCGTCAAGTACAAGTCATGTCCTTCAGAAGCAAGTTTTCGCGCAATCGCAGCACCGATGCCTTGATTGCGACTGACGCCAGTAATGAGTGTAAGTGGTTTGTTCATGATGTCCTCCGATTCTATTTGATTATTCTGTTCAGTCTATTAGTGAATCGGTGCCATCATGATTCCCCTCTCATTGATTAATGATTTTAGTATATACAATTTTTCCCACGAATGACCTATATATTCGTATCCTCTTTAGATATGATCGACATATATGATTCATCACATCGGTATTGGGAGGCGCTTATTTGAAAAAGTTGATCATAACGACATTTTGTACATGGATATTGAGTGCTTTGCTCTATGCTGCCTTGACGGATGAATCATTTGTCACGCTTACCCAATCCGTCGACGTCAATCAGAACGTGTTGGAGCGCTACTTGACAACTCAAGTCATGTCTCCTAATTTCGGTGGGGATGTTTATGCCAGCTATCAAATCCTCGGGACGAGTACGACTCGACAGGAAGTGTATGTATGGGTGCTTCTACAAGAATATTATCCTAACCATCAACAACTTGAGCGAGGGACCGGAATATCTGCTCCAATCGTCTTACACATTGACCATTCCTCAGGAGTCTCTCGGATTGTCAATCATACGTTACCTCGAGATGGCTCATATTATCCTAGCGACTTACATACCCTATTCCCATTACATATTTCTATCGGCTTAATGTCTCACCCAACAGGACTTACCAACCGTCTCCAACGTCAACTTGAATCAGAGTTACCCCTTCCTGTTTCAAATACATATTGAAAGGATGAATCCCATGAGCCTCATTCAACAAATCAAACAAATCTACATCCCTGTCAAAGAGTTAGACCGTGCCGTTCAATTCTATCGAGACACGCTTGAGGTACCCTTTCTCTTTCAGGCAGGATTGCTCGCATTTTTCGACTGTGGGGGCGTTCGCCTCATGTTGTCCCCTCCAGAGAATGATGTTTTTGCAAAATCAAGTCCAATTCTCTATTTGAGTATCGCATCCATCGATGACGCTTATGCTCAGTTGAAAAATGCAGGAGTGACTTTCATTGATGAACCACACTGTGTGGCAAAAATGGGGACGACAGAAACGTGGATGAGTTTCTTCAAAGATTCTGAAGGTAACGTGTTGGCACTCGTCTCCGAAATATTGAGTTGAACATACAAAAAACAAGCGACCGCACGCGGTCGCTTGTCTGTTTATTTCAATCGATCTAAGTTTTCGAGCATGATTCCCGTTCCGTGCGCGACACTGAGTGTCGGCTCCTCGGCCATCATGACCGGCAACATGACACGCTCTGCGACAAGTTGGTCAAGACCGTGAAGGAGTGATCCCCCACCTGTCATGATGATTCCGCGGTCGATGATATCCGCTGCAAGTTCTGGTGGTGTCTGTTCAAGGACACGCTTCGCTGCTTCGACGATTTCATTAGCTGATTCAGCCATCGCTTCACGAAGTTCTTCTGACGTAATGGTCACCGTACGAGGCAATCCACGTACCATGTCACGTCCACGAATATCCATCGATTCGTTACGCCCTCCTGGGAAGACCGTCGCGATTTCTTTCTTGATTTGTTCAGCCGTACGTTCTCCGATGATCAGCTTGTGCTTCTCTTTGATGGCACGAAGGATGTCCGTATCGAAGCGATCCCCTGCAATCTTGATAGTCTCACCGCAGACGATGTCTCCCATTGATAAAATGGCGACGTCGGTCGTCCCACCACCGATGTCAATGATCATGTGACCAACCGGCTTCCAAATATCCATGCCTGAACCGACTGCCGCAGCTTTTGGTTCGACGGCGAGGAAGACTTCTTTCGCGCCAGCTTTCTCAGCAGCTTCACGAATGGCTTTTGCTTCAACCGGCGTGACGTTCGCAGGTGTACAAATCAGCATGCGGATGCCTCCGAAGAAGCCTCGGACTTGAATTTTCTCGATGAAGTGACGGAGCATTTCTTCTGTTGTGGCGAAATCGGCGATGACTCCGTCACGGAGAGGACGGATCGCCACGATATCACCAGGTGTACGACCAACCATCTCATACGCTTCTGAACCGACTGCTAGTACTTTTCCTGTAGAGCGTTTTATCGCAACGACTGAAGGTTCGTCTAAGACGATTCCTTTCCCTTTGACGTGAATGACAACGTTTGCTGTCCCTAAATCAATCCCGATATCTTTTGAAAACATGATGTATAGGTTCCTCCGTTCGTTTCTTCATTGAAAAGAGCGAGAAGAGTCTCTCCTCGCCCTCTAATTCGTGCTCGTTTCTTAGTTCTGAACCATTTCTTCAGCAACTTCGACAGTTCCTTCAATACGCTCGATGTCAGCACCGAGTGCTTGAAGTTTCTTGTGGAAGTCAACGTATCCACGGTCGATATGATATAAATCTCCAACGCGTGTCTCTTCTTCCGCGATGAGACCTGCTAGAATAAGTGCTGCTCCGGCACGAAGGTCCGTTGCGACAACTTCCGCTCCTTGAAGGCGTACGCCACCTTTGACGATTGCTGAACGTCCTTCAATCTTAATGTCCGCGTTCATACGACGGAACTCTTCGACGTGCATAAAGCGATTCTCAAACACCGTTTCCGTGATGACAGATGTACCGCCCGCTTTCAAGACGAGTGCCATCATTTGTGACTGCATGTCTGTCGGGAATCCTGGGTGTGGCATCGTCTTCACATCAACCGGCTTCAATTCGTCTGGTGCCGTGACACGCATGCCTTCTGCCGTATCCTCGAAGTGGACACCCATTTCTTCCATTTTTGAAATCAATGGACGAAGGTGCTCACGTTCTGCACCGATGACTTCGATGTCACTACCTGTGATCGCACCAGCAACGAGGAACGTACCTGCTTCGATGCGGTCTGGAATAATCGAGTGTTCTGCACCGCGAAGTGTTTCTACACCTTCGATGCGGATTGTTTCTGTACCTGCACCGCGAACGTGTGCGCCCATTCCGTTTAAGAAGTTCGCAAGGTCGACGATCTCAGGTTCTTTTGCAACGTTCTCGATGATAGTCGTACCCTCTGCAAGCACAGCTGCCATCATGATGTTCTCTGTCGCACCAACAGATGGGAAGTCCAAGTAGATTTTAGCGCCTTGGAGACGGCCTTCTACAGAAGCTTCTACGAATCCGTTTCCGATGACCGTTTTCGCACCCATCGCTTCGAATCCTTTTAAGTGGAGGTCAATCGGACGTGAGCCGATTGAGCATCCGCCCGGCATTGCTACACGAGCGTGACCGAGACGGGCAAGAAGAGGTCCCATGACGAGGATTGAAGCACGCATCTTCCGCACGTACTCAAGCGGTGCTTCATCTTTGATGTCGCCCGACGCATCGACAGTTACTTCATTCTTTTCTTCATTGAACGATACCTCTGCACCGAGGTGACGAAGTACTTTGTTAATCGTGTACACGTCAGCAAGACGTGGTACGTTTTGTAAGATTGACTTTCCTTCGCTAGCTAATAGAGTGGCAACCAATGTTTTGAGTACGGCGTTTTTTGCTCCCTCAACGCGCACAGTACCTGACAGTTTACGTCCTCCACGGACTACGATCAAATCCTTCATATCTCTCTTTGTCCTCCAACTTCATTGTTTTTTTATATAGTGCGTCGATATCCGAATCCGGATGTGATGATGTCGATTATTTGAATGGTTTGCAAAACGTGATGATTTTTCATTCATTAATCAATCTGAATAATAAATAAGTGCAAATTGAATGAAAAAAACATCATGTCAGACGAATTTATCCTACATGATAATCATATAGGAGTCGTTACAGCAGGATTACAGTTTGTTAAATATTCTGCGACTACTGTATAGGTGCGAGCGCCTGCGCCAGTCGAATGTACTCCAAAAAGAACTGGGCAATCAGTGAACCGAAGACAACCGCTACGAGAACGCGCAAGACAGCAGCTTGCGGACTCCTCACTTGATTGAGCAACTTATCCCATTTGACGGGTAAGAGTGCCCACCAAGCGACGTAGATCGCTATGATATAAATCGCTAGCGAAAATACGGTATTGACCATCGACGATTCCCCTCTTTTCTAAAATTCGTACCATTTTTAATCATATCATGACATGTTAGAGAAAAAAAGACTTAGGGTCTTAAGCTTCGAGCGGTTTGAACCATTCGATCAACTCACTTTCTCTACAAGCACACCAAAAGGGACGTCATCAGCAGTAAGGTCTTACTACAGTAATTGACGCCCCTCACATATTTCAAACATTATTCAATCGATTCGTCAAGGCTACGAGACCAGCGAATCGCTTCGACGTAATATTGAGACCAATCCGAATCTGTGTTATGGAGCGGAATCGTCAACTGTTCGTAGTCGATGACATCCTCTAACAACTTTCGCAAACCGTTCTGTTCACCGAGTAACGCTGCCTTTACAGGAGGCGCCACCGGAAGCTCTGCAATCAACGTTTGCATCGCCTCATCGAGAATGACGTCGAGTGATGAAAAGATTCCCGTAATGAATGCATCAAACGGTAATACATCTGTCAATGTATCCTCCGCAATCAACTCCATCATTTTTCCGCGAATGACACTCTGTTTAATCAGTTCTTTCGATTCAGACGTCTGCATCTCTCGAAGAAGCATCAAATACGACCATCGTTTCAACTCATCTAGTCCGATTCGTGCGACGGCTTGCTCGATTGATTCAATCGTTCGACGACCTTTTTGATACACCGTATTGACCGTACGGAGCATCTTATAGGATAGGTCGACACTTCGCTCAATTTGCGCTGAAATCCGTCGAAAACTCGGTTCCGGACAATCGAGCTCTTTCAACATTTCAATGAGCGTGTGACGCAACGGATGCACTTCGGCCCCGTGCACCACGATGGGACGACTAAAGAAGTACCCTTGGAACATTTTATATCCGAGTCGTTTCGCAATCTCATACTCTGCGGGTGTCTCGATTTTTTCCGCCAAAAATTCGACTCGGTGTCCGAGCGCATCAATCAATTTTTGCTGTTGATCGACTGGGGTCGCTTGATAGTCGATTTTGATGATGTCGGCGAGTCCAATCAATGGGCGATATTTCTCTTCAAATACGAAATCATCCAGTGCAATCGTATAACCTTGACGTCTTAACGAGCGGAGAGACTGTAATACTTTCTCCGTCGGTTCGACATGTTCGAGCACTTCGACGACGAGCGATTGACGTGGTAGTAACGAAGGCACTTCCCCTTCAATCAACGTCTGAGGGAAATTGATGAACGCGCGCGTCCCTTCTGTCAATTCCCGAAAATTGAACACAAGGTAAGCGTTATGAATGACGTCAGCTGTTGCCAACGAATCATCTACGTTCTCAAAAATATTATTTTCGCTGCGGCGATATAACAATTCGTAGCCGCAAACGCGTAATTGTTGGTCAAAAATTGGTTGTCGCGCAACGTAAACTTTCATTCCCTAATCTCCTTTACGGTAGTTCCCACCTTTATTATCGGTCTTCTTCCATATATTTTTTACTAGTCCCGTCATTTAGAAGCACGACAAAAGACCCATCTTTTCCAAAAAACAACAAAAAAACTCCCACACTTTCGTGTGAGAGTCATTCTTATTCTTTCATATCGCGAATGCTTAAGCGGTTGATCGCTTTTTTGAGCGCAAGTTCCGCACGACGGAATTCGAGTTCCGAGAGCTTCGTGTCTTGAAGACGACGCTCGGCACGAACTTTCGCCGCAGAAGCGCGATCATAGTCGATCTTATCCGCCATTTCGGCTGTTTCAGCTAAGATCGTCACCGTGTCGGGACGAACTTCCATGAAACCGCCGCTGATTGCGATCAGCGTGCGTCCACCATCTTCGTGGCGCAGCTTGAGGACTGAGACGTCGAGTGGCGTCACCATCGGGATGTGCTTTGGCAAAATACCAAGCTCACCAGTGACCGATTTGGCGATGACCATTCGTGCGTCTCCTTCAAAGGCTGCACCATCCGGGGTGACGACGTTGACGTGAACAGTATTCATCGTCTAGTTTCCCCCTTCCGCGTAGGTCTTAGACCAACGTCTTCGCTTTTTCGATGACGTCTTCGATTGGACCGACGAGACGGAATGCATCTTCAGGAAGATCGTCGTGTTTACCTTCGAGGATCTCTTTGAAGCCGCGTACTGTCTCTTTGACTGGCACGTACGAACCTTTTTGGCCCGTGAACTGCTCAGCCACGTGGAAGTTTTGTGATAAGAAGAACTGAATACGACGTGCACGGTGAACCGTGAGTTTATCGTCTTCAGACAACTCGTCCATCCCGAGGATTGCGATGATGTCTTGAAGTTCTTTATAGCGCTGAAGCGTCTGTTGAACGTTACGCGCGATTTCATAGTGCTCTTTCCCTACGATTTCAGGAGAGAGGGCACGTGAAGTCGATGCGAGCGGGTCAACGGCTGGGTAAATCCCCATCTCTGAGAGGCGACGCTCAAGGTTTGTTGTTGCATCAAGGTGAGCGAACGTTGTTGCTGGAGCCGGATCCGTATAGTCATCGGCTGGTACATAAACCGCTTGAATCGATGTAACCGATCCTTTCGCAGTCGATGTGATTCGCTCTTGAAGCATACCCATTTCAGTCGCAAGTGTCGGCTGGTAACCTACCGCCGATGGCATACGTCCGAGAAGGGCCGAAACCTCAGAACCTGCTTGTGTGAAACGGAAGATGTTATCAACGAAGAGAAGAACGTCTTGTCCTTGCTCATCACGGAAGTATTCTGCCATTGTCAAACCAGTCAAGGCAACACGGAGACGTGCACCAGGTGGTTCGTTCATCTGACCGAAGACCATCGCTGTTTGCTTGATAACGCCTGAGTCCGTCATCTCGTGGAACAAGTCATTTCCTTCACGCGTACGCTCACCGACTCCTGCGAATACAGAAATCCCGCTGTGCTCTTGCGCAATGTTGTTGATGAGTTCCTGGATGAGGACGGTCTTCCCTACACCGGCACCACCGAAGAGACCGATTTTACCACCTTTGATATAAGGTGCGAGAAGATCGACGACTTTAATCCCTGTTTCAAGGATTTCAACTTTCGTTGACAATTCGTCAAATGTTGGCGCTTGACGGTGAATCGGTGCACGAAGCACGTCAGCTGCCACTTCTTTATCATCGATTGGGTTACCGAGAACGTTGAAGACACGCCCAAGTGTCATCTCTCCAACTGGTACCGAAATCGGTGAACCTAAGTCAAGTACTTCCATACCGCGGCGAACGCCGTCAGTTGAGTCCATCGCAATCGTACGGACCGTGTCGTCACCAAGGTGAACAGCTACTTCGAGCGTCAAGTCGACACTAACATCGTCAGCTGTCGCTGCCACGTGTGTGACTTTGAGAGCGTTATAGATGTTCGGTAAGTGGTTGTCGAACTTTACGTCGATAACTGGGCCCATGACTGCGACTACGCGGCCTTTCATGCCGTATTCGTTCATCGTGTTAGCCTCCTACAATCTAGAGAGCGTGCGCTTATTCAAGCGCCGACGCACCTCCGACAATCTCTGTGATTTCTTGTGTGATCGCTGCTTGACGCGCGCGGTTGAACTTGAGTTTGAGTCCGCGAATGAGTTCATCCGCATTATCTGTCGCACTCGACATCGCCGTCATCCGGGCTGCATGCTCTGATACTTTCGCATCGAGCAATGCGCCATAGATGAGTCCTTCCGCATAACGTGGGAGGAGCGCCGCTAAGATCGTTTCTTCTTCTGGTTCGTATTCATACATCACATTGGATGCGGACTGTTCGATATCCCCAAGCGGGAGCAATTGTTGAATCTTCACTTCTTGGCTGATGACCGAGATAAACGAGTTGTAGCAAAGCTTCAATTCATCAATCTCGCTCTCGCTGAAGGCACCAACCGTCTGTTTGACGATTTCTGCGACTTCAACGAAAGTTGGTTGGTCGTTTAGCCCTGTCATCGCGCTATACACCGGAATGTTGCGTGACTTGAAGAACTGGACACCGACTTTTCCGATTACGTAAAGACGATACTCATCTGTTGATGTGTGCTTGTCTTTAAGTTCGCGGTACACGTCACGCAAGACGCTGGCGTTATATCCGCCTGCGAGTCCGCGGTCTGACGTGATGACGATATAACCAGTCCGTTTGACGGGACGTACTTGAAGCATCGGGTGTGTCGCGCCTGATGTACCACCGGCGATCGACGAGATGACTTCTTGCAACTTGTCCATGTACGGCTTGAAGTTGGCATTGTTCCCTTGGGCCCGGTTCAACTTCGATGCCGACACCATGTTCATCGCTTTCGTGATTTGCTTCGTGCTTTGGGTCGAGGTGATCCGCATCTGGATCTCACGTAATGATGCCATTTCGATTCACCACCTTAATAGACGCTCGTCACCGGATTAAACCGATGGCGAGAACGTCTTTTTGAATTCCGTAATTGCGTCGACCATTGCCTCGTCTGAAGGAAGGTTTCCTGTCTGACGGATTTCACGGCAGAGGTCTTTACGGTTTTGGTCAAGCCATGCGTTCATTTCTGTTTCGAAACGACGAATGTCTGTGACTGGGATGTCATCGAGATGACCTTTCGTGAGTGCGTAGATGATGATAACTTGCTTGTCTACAGAAAGCGGAGCGTTCAAGTCTTGTTTCAAGACTTCAACCGTACGCTGACCACGGTTCAACTTCGATTGTGTCGCTTTGTCGAGATCTGACCCGAACTGAGCGAACGCTTCGAGCTCACGGTATGACGCGAGGTCAAGACGAAGTGTACCTGCAACTTTCTTCATCGCTTTCACCTGTGCCGAACCACCAACACGCGATACTGAGAGACCGGCGTTGATCGCTGGACGTACCCCAGAGAAGAAGAGGTCCGACTGAAGGAAGATCTGACCGTCTGTGATCGAGATAACGTTTGTCGGGATATATGCTGAGATATCCGATGCTTGTGTCTCGATGAACGGAAGTGCTGTCAATGAACCACCGCCGAGTTCGTCGTTCAACTTCGCAGCACGCTCAAGAAGGCGTGAGTGGAGGTAGAAGACATCCCCTGGGTAGGCTTCGCGGCCTGGAGGACGACGGAGAAGGAGCGAGAGCTCACGGTAAGCTGCCGCTTGTTTCGAAAGGTCATCATAAACAACGAGGACATGTTGTCCGCGGTCCATGAAGTACTCACCCATCGATACCCCTGCGAATGGCGCGAGATAAAGAAGTGGTGCCGGCTGTGATGCCGATGCCGAAACAACGATTGTGTAGTCAAGTGCGCCGTTTTGACGAAGCGTCTCTACTACGCCACGTACAGTCGATTCTTTCTGACCGATTGCAACGTAGATACAAATCATGTTCTCTTCTTTTTGGTTGATGATCGCATCGATGGCAACAGATGTTTTACCTGTTTGACGGTCACCGATGATGAGCTCACGCTGACCACGACCGATTGGAACGAGGGCGTCAATCGCCTTAATTCCTGTTTGAAGTGGTTCGTGAACCGATTTACGAGCCATAACACCGTAAGCTTTACGCTCGATCGGGTTATAGTTGTCAGTCACGATTGGTCCAAGACCATCGATTGGTTGTCCGAGCGGGTTGACGACACGTCCGAGGAGTGCCTCACCAACTGGAACTTCCATGATGCGACCTGTACGTTTGACAGAATCGCCTTCTTTGATGCCTTTGTAATCGCCAAGGATGATAATCCCGACGTTACCTTCTTCTAAGTTTTGCGCCAAGCCCATTACGCCGTTAGAGAACTCTACGAGTTCCCCCGCCATAACGTTATCGAGTCCGTGTGCACGAGCGATACCGTCACCTACTTGAATGACTGTACCTGTCTCACTGACTTCGATTTCAGAACCGTACGAAGCGATTCGTTCTTTTAGCAGGGCGCTGATTTCTTCAGCTTTGATTGTCATTGAATTCACCCCTATTTCTTACGCATTCAACAATTCACGCTCAAGGCGTGTAAGTTTCGTTTCGATCGTATCATCGTACGTCGTGTATCCGACTTGGACACGGAGTCCACCGATGACTTCTTCATCGACGACGTTATTCAATTGGAGCGTCTTCCCGAGCTTCTGTCCGAAGACGAGTTCGACGTCTTTCAAGTCTGTTGCCGACAATGGGTAGGCGCTTGTGACAATACCCTCTGCAATTCCACGATAGTCGTTGATAAATTCGCGGACGTAACGTGGCAATGCGCGAACCTCTGCCGCACGGTCGTTTTCGACCATGACGAGAAGTGTGTTCACGACAATCGCCGTCATATCACCAAAGCTGTCTTTTAAAAGCTGTGCAAGCTCGCTGTCACTGACTGCCGGATTCGTTAAGAGATCCATGAGTTCAGGAGTCGCGTGGAGCACTTCATCGAGCAGACGCACTTCCGCTTCGACTTGGTCGAGCGTGCCTTGTTCCCGCGCTAAGTCGAAGAGCGCTTTGGCATAGCGTTTTGCTAATGATGCGTTCATCAGTTCGCACCTTTCGCTTTAGACAGGAAGTCTGTGACGAGGGCACGCTGTTTCGCTTCATCACCTTTAAGGTCTGTTTGAAGGACGTGGCGTGCTGCCGAAAGCGCCTGTGTGACGACTTCCGTTTGAAGAGATTGTTTCGCAAGCTCACGCTCGCGCTCAATCGCTTTCTCTGCCTCGATTTTAATTTGTTCGGCTTCCAAACGCGCCTGCTCCACCAAGCGTGCTTGTTCTGCTTCTGCTTGTCGACGGCTGGCGTCGAGCATTTCTTTTGACTCAGTACGTGCTGCACTGAGTGCATCACGTTGTTCAACGACATAATGTTCCGCATCTTTGCGGCTCTTTTCAGCGAGTTCAATTTCGTTCGCTACATACTCTTCACGCTGTCTCATCATTCCAAGGAGTGGTCCCCAAGCAAATTTCTTCAACAGGGCCAAGAGTACGAGGAATGTGAAAATTGTAAAGATCATATCCAGAATGCGGAGGCCTTCGCCGCCAGCACCAGCTGCAATCATCATCGTATCCATGCATACCCTCCTCTTGACTAAATAAGTGAGGGAGACGTGCTCCCTCTCATGCTATTCTCGTTAACTCGGAATCAAGAGTTGAGGAGAAGGAAACCGACAGCCACACCGATGATCGGGAGGGCCTCAACCAAACCGATACCGATGAACATTGTTTGACGAAGTTCGTTCTTGAGTTCTGGTTGACGTGCTTGCCCTTGTACTGTTCCGTATACGATCAAACCGTTACCGATACCAGCTGCGAGTGCTCCAAGTCCGATAACAAGTGCTGTTGCGAGAAGATTAAGTTGTTCCATTGTGTATATTCCTCCTAAAAGTTAAGTAAATAATTTGATTGTAACGCTTTGGCGAGATGTCCGAATCAATGTTCGGCCGAAGCTTTGTGCCCGATGTACACCATTGCAAGCGTCAGGAAAATGTAGGATTGGATAACCCCGATAAAGATTGAGAAACCTTGCCATAGAATCATTGGGAAGACCGCAAAGATTGCACCGAGCGGGTTGAGTGCGCCTTCGGCTGTAATCGCGAGTCCCAAGATGATGGTAATCATGATTTCACCGGCAAAGATGTTACCGTATAGACGCAAACCGAGCGTCAACGTGTTCGCAAACTCCTCGATCAATTTGATCGGAAGCAAGAACCAGACTGGTTTTACGAATTCCGCCGAATAGTGTTTCAATCCGTGCAGTTTCACCCCGTAATAGTGCGACATTGCAACGACGAGTGTCGACAACGCCAAGGTTACGTAAGGATCGGCTGTCGGTGAGTTGAACCACAAATAGTGTCCGGAAATGACGTTAAACGGTAGACCCATCAAGTTTGAGAAGAGAATGAACAAAATCAACGTCATCCCAAATCCAATAAAGCGTCCTCCTGTCTTCCAGTCCATCGCACTTGCGATGATTCCACGTACGAACTCCGCGAAGAATTCCATGAAGTTTTGTTTGCCAGTCGGCTTCATTGCCAAACGTCTTGTCCCCCAAATGGCGAATACGAAGACGAGTAACGCTGCAACTAGCACTGTAATGACGTTCGTCCAGCTCCCGTATAACGTATAGTCCCCAAAGTGCAGAGAATATGTGGGAAACTCATGACCCATTAATATTCACCTCTTTTCCTGCTGAGCTGGGCAAGTGTAAACTCGCCAAATTGTATGATGTGGCCGGCGATTAGACCAGTTACCACCGCGATGACGGACACTCGATCCTCGTAGAGAAGACCGACTATCACTGCTAACGCACCGACCGCCATTCTTGAAACGGTCCCGTGCGACTTTGGTCGTCGTCCATGCTCGATGACGTCATACATACGTATGACACTTCGATTCTGCATATGTAGAATGATGAGACTCCCGACCCCGCCGATGAACAATCCGAGAAAAACGGCTTTGTACATCGGGACGATGAAGGCGCCAACTAACAAAATTGCAAACCAAATGGTAAACCATTTCGTATAACGCTTCATCAACTCTTTTTGTGCTTTTCTGTCTGCTTGAATCGTATTCATTCGTCCTCTCCTGTCAATAAACTCCGAAGGGTGAGAACTAGCGCCGTAACCCCGAACACGAGTCCAAGGATAATCGACACATTCCAACCAAACGTGCCCCAAAATTCACGTCTTTCGCCGTACTGTCCGACGAGATAACCGATGACAATCGGTCCAGCAAGTGCTGTCGAGATTTGTGAAGCGAGCGAGGCATAGGATAGATAACGATTGTCTTTTTTCGCCATCCAAATCCCCCTTTCGAGTCTCACGTGCTCCCTTGTTCTTCACGAATTCACACTCGCGTGACCATCAAAAGTCACACAAGTTCAGAGTAATAGAAATGGCATAAGAAGTCAATGAATTTCACAATTATAAAAGCGCTTTAAATCAATTCGTATCAATAGTTTTACGCACTTCATAAACTAAACGATCAAAGCACTTTTTTAAGAAAGTGTGAAGAAACGTTGAAATAAAAATGTTGACTTTATAACATTTCACAAACGGAATCAGATGAAGAATAGTTCAGTTATACCCCCACGTTTTGGAAAATTCAATCGGTAAACGCTTACGTTCACAAAGAGTTACGAAACGTCTGTTGACTTCATTTTGAAATCGTTTTCAACGTCCTGTATCAGTATACCGAGGATGTTTTTACCATGTCGAGCGATTTCGCCCATTTTTTTGTGAGGAATCTCATACTGTTCAAAATCCCTTTCTCAATCCTGGTTTTATATTCGAAATCGAGGGATTCTGTTTAAATAAGAAAGAATAGATAAATTCCATCCCAGTTCGCCATTCTTCTCGCTCTAGTTTTGTGTCTATTTTGTGACATCCGTAAATGATAAATATTATTCAGTGTCAATCGTAAAAAAAGCGAGAATCGCATAGGCGATTCTCGCTTTTAAGTCATTACTTCGTACCAAACAAACGGTCACCCGCATCCCCAAGTCCAGGAACGATATAACCGTGGTCATTTAATTTTTCATCGAGTGCAGCAAGATAGATCTCTACATCCGGATGTTCTGCTTGTACACGCTCTACGCCTTCTGGTGCTGCGCAGAGGCATGCCAACTTGATTGACTTCGCTCCGTGTTTCTTGAGTGATGCAATCGCATCAACAGCCGAACCACCTGTCGCGAGCATCGGGTCAACAACGATAAAGTCGCGTTCTGTGACGTCTGTCGGAAGTTTCAAGTAGTATTCGTGTGGCTCAAGTGTTTCCGGATCGCGGTAAAGACCGATATGACCGACTTTTACGTTCGGCATCATTTTGAGGAACCCATCCACCATACCAAGTCCTGCACGTAAAATAGGGACGATTCCCAATTTCTTGCCGGCAATCATCTTTTGAGTGGAAACAGAGACCGGTGTCTCGATTTCTACGTCTGTTAGGGGTAGGCTGCGCGTGATTTCGTATGCCATAAGTGAAGAAACTTCGTCGACGAGTTCACGGAACTGCTTCGTCCCCGTCTCTACTTTACGCATAATCGTCATTTTGTGCTGAATCAAAGGATGGTCATAAACATGTACTTTTCCCATCTTGCTTCACTCCTCTCTCATTCTCTCTCGAGCATTGTACCCTAACTCTGTTGAGATGGGTAGAGCCAACTTCTATTTTATCAAAGGTCAGACGCCACTTATGGTTGAATGACCTGGAAATAATCATTTCCCGGAAGTTCATACGATTGAGATGTGTGTTGATCGACTAAATAGAGTTCTGTTTCCGTTTTCCATACGTCAAAGGATTGCTCAGTCAATTCTTCATACAAATGCAAGTCTCCGATTTTGACAGCTGTAGACGTTTTTTCATGCGGCTGAATATGAGACAAGGCGTCAAACAACTCTTGCGTTTTTGGTCCGTCTAGCCAGATTGTATCTTGTTCCGATTCAAAAACCGCCAAGCGCGTTTCCCCTTCGGCGGGGCGCGTGGACATCTTGTTTGTAACAGGACGGCGGACATGTCCCCAAATTTCAAGGACCGTTCCATATGTTTTCGATAACGATAACGACGTCTCTTCAGCCACACCCCCTTCAATCGGTCGGTCCGATAAGATGATGCGTTTCATGAGTTCGCGATGATTTCCCTTTAGTGAAATCTCTTCTTTCGGATCGACTTTCATATAAGGAGCCTCATATATATTCGGTAGGACGAGTTGTTTGAGCGAGGACGTCTCTCCGATTTGTAGGGTGAGACGATCATCGGCCCGTCTCGTCAAGAAAACATACCCTTCATTCTCTCCGCTTTGAAACGGGAATAGTTTTGGTTCAATGATCGGGTCAAGTGTACGCCCGTTTCGAATCGTCTCGAACGTCACATAGATCGCTCCCGTATCCGGTGTCGTATAACGGAAAGCCGAATCGGGCATCACTTCTTCATGCGTCTCGTTCAAGGTGAACGTACTTGTAATCGATTCAAGGTCATCGATGCGCTCAAACTCTATTGTCGAGACCACTTTCGACTCTTGAAAATGATCTGGTTCGAGTGCTTCAAACGCTTGAATCGGCTCCACGGCAAACGTTCGCTCCATCAACTCATTGCTGTTCGCACAGGTGACATAACGTTCATCCCCCGCCGCAAAATATTTCACCGTTTTGGAACCGAGTACTTCATAGAGCGGATGATGAAATGTCACTTCCGCCACCTTTGCTCGTCGCTCTGGTAAGACATCTGTCGGACGACGCTCACAGTATGTAAGTAGCTTCTCTTGTGTCTGTTTCATTAACGGTATCTCAGGATCTTGCTCGACTCGATAGGAAGACAAAGGACGTAATTCAATCGCGTTCAACGTCTCGGCACCACATCCACTCAACAAGATACAACTGAGCAAGATTCCCCAATACGTACGCATTGATGTTCCTCCTCATTCCCAATTAGGTGGAAACCACCTAAATTTTTCTTGTACATCATAACATAGAACCTATTTTTGTGATGATTTCAGAATTATTACGTTTCTGACGATTTGACGAAAGCGGTCCAACTCATTTTATGCTTCAACGTCTAGCAACAAAAAAAGAACTAATCCATCAAGAGATTAGTCCTTTTTATCACTTCATTAGTCATCTTCTCGCTCATCCTCGGATGAGTCATCTTGAGATGAGTCGTCCTGCGAAGAATCATCTTGTTCATTCTGGTCGTCCTCTGATTCACGATCGACTTCAATGACCGCCCCATCTTGATTTAGCTCAAGTTTGACAGGGTCGCCGACACGCGGAGTGTCATCATCGATTTCAGAACGTGCGGCAAGTGGATATACGTTGTCTTTCCCATCAATCTTAATCGTGACTTCTTGATTTGTTAGTTTGACGAGCGTGCCGTAAATATACGCATCATCATCACCACTCTCACGGTCCACTTCCTTCACTTCATCATCTCGGTTCAATTCGAGTTTTACCCGGTCACCCACTTGCGGTGTATCGTCATCGATTTCATGTGTCGCCGCTAAAGGGTATGTCGACTCTTTTCCATTGAAGCTGATGGTGACATCTTCTTTCGATAACTTCACGAGCGTCCCGTATAGTTCATAGTCGTCTCCATCTCCCACTCGCGCTGCTGACGAATCATCTGATGCGCTACTTGAGCCATCCGATGTAGCAGGGTCATCTGGGTTGCCCGTTGATCGATCGTCACTCGCTTGATTGATTGCTTGTGGAACAATGACCGTATCCGTCTGATTCCCGTTTACGTAAAATCCAATTCCAACAATTGCCATGACAGCTAATAATGCGCCGATAATCCAACCGATGCGTTTCATGTTTGTTTCCTCCTCATGATGTGTTCTTCTTATTTTCATCATAAGCCTCTTCCGTGAGAGCATATTTAAGGCTTCATTAGAAGTTGATGAGAAAATGCGAAATATTCATCATCGAGTCAGGAAAAATATACTGCCATCCGGATGATTCGATCTACTCCCGATCGTCCACTCATTCAAGTCCGCCACTTCTTTCGCAATCGCGAGACCAAGACCACTCCCACTGCGATCGCGCGCTTCATCTAATCGGTAGAATCGATCGAACAGCCGATTCCTCACATCATCCGAAAGAATCGGTCCTCGATCGCGTACCTCAATTCGATCACTCTTCAAATGAAGGCTCGTCTCTTCCGCATACTTCAAACTATTGTCTAATAGGATGACAAGAATCCGCTGTAACGACTCACGATGACCAAACCAGCTTCCTGTAGCTTCAATAGGTAAATGGACGCCGTGCGACCGCAAAAAACGTTCTCCTATTGATTCCCCAAGTTCAGCTAAATCGATTTCTTCTCGCTCTACCTGTTCGAGTGCAGCAAATCGATTCAATTCGAGCATAGGTTCAATCAAATCATTTCGCATTTGACGCGACTCCGTTAAAATATGGTCAATCGCTTCGGCACGTACACTCTCATCTTCTTGTCCCCATCGTTGTAATAACTTCGCATAGCCCTCGATGACGGTCAACGGTGTCTTGAGTTCATGTGAAACATCGGCGACGAAACGACGTTGTTGCTCCATCGTCCCTTCGACTCGCTCGATCATATGATTAAATCCGTCCGAAAGAGTCGTCACTTCATCCTTTCGGTCAGCCACTTCGATTGTCTCTAACTTACCGGACTCCGTGATCCGTTCCATCGTCTCTGTCAATCGGCGTAACGGTGACAGACCTTGACGTAAAATCCACCACGTCCCTAGGAACGTCAAGAGAACGGCAAGGAAGAACATGACGAGAAAAATGGTTGCGAGCGCTTGAATCGTATTGCTCACATCTCGATCCTGAAAGCCGAACGCTAGTCCATCCGTCGTCGCGACCACAAACCAATCATCGATGAGGGCCGGTTCCCCATAATTGATGGGAAACGTCGTTCCGTCTGGCACTTCTCCCCCGATGATTCCCCATTCACCGTTTTCTTGACGTTCTAACACGACACTGTCCTCATGAAGCGACAATACCGCATCGCTATTCCGGACATCTTCTTCCAAGAGATTCAACGCCTGCAGTAACACGTCAAAACGCGAATCGACAATTTCCTGTCTGGCGACGAACCAGGTCACGCCAAAGGAGACGAGAAGAAGCAACAACATGAACCCTGTCATCGCCCACGCAATTTTTGTTCGTAGCATCGGTCACTCACCACGCTTCAACATATAGCCGACACCGCGAACCGTTTGAATCCAAGAGCCGGTCAGTTTTTTCCTTACGTATCGGACATACACGTCCACGACATTCGTATCCCCATAGTAGTCGAATCCCCACACGTGTTCGACGAGTTGGTCACGCGTCAAAACACGCTCCGGATTCTCTAAAAAGAAGACCAACAAGTCAAACTCACGTCGAGTCAAATCTACTTTCTTTCCGTCACAATATACTTCATGACGATTCACGTCGACAGTCAATGTTTCGTACGTCAACACCTGTTCAGAATGGTCCTGACGAACAAGCTGGCGCATTCGTAAAAATGCCCGAATTCGTGCGAGCACCTCTTCTATTTCAAATGGTTTCGTGATGTAATCATCTGCACCAAGATCAAGACCACTCACTTTGTCGTATCGATCACCACGGGCCGTCACCATCAGAACCGGTAACAAAGGTCGCTCTTCTTTCAGACGACGGACCACCTCGAGTCCACTCATTTGAGGTAACATCACGTCAAGCAACACGAGGTCGACATCGTCAGCGAGAGCTCGTTCCAAACCGGTACGACCGTCTGTCGCCACCATGACCGCATACCCCGCATGCTTCAATTCCAACTCCAGTAATCGCGCAATCTTCGAATCATCTTCTACGACGAGAATCGTCTGCATCCTGCTCACTCCTTTGAAAAAACGCCGAGCAGTTCGCTCGACGTATTGTTATTCATTTCCCGAATTCAATCCGCAAAAAACAGACGAACGCCTTCTGGAACGGCTTGCTCGATTCGTCTTTCTAAATCATCTTCCCATTCATCCCACTTCGTATCGACTTGTTCCATCTGCTGTTCGACTTCCAGCGCCGCTAGCGATAGTTGCGACAGGCTGGATTGTCCAGGTGAAGTGAAGAACAAAAATCCGGCAAGTCCGATTCCCATAAGTCCGATCGCCAATAAAGTTGTTCCAATGGTTTTCATTACACGTTTCATACACGCATCCCTCCTACCTCAAATCATACGACAGGAAAACGAGAAATCGTGGTGTACTTCATTAGAATTTCATGAGAAAAGGCGCTACTCATGTAGCACCTTATTCTTCGAGCACGGACTTCGCAATCGGTGCCCAATACGTCCCTTCCATCTCAGAAACGGTCGTCAACGTTTCACGGTACGCCGGGTCATTCGCTTTTTTCTCGGCAATCCCTTTCATCCAAAGGACATCTGCCTTGTAACCAGATTCTGGATACGATTCGAGATAAGCTGCATAGTCCGCAATGTCCGCTTGTCCCAATTTATTGTCGACAAGAAGTCGATAAAACCCAACTGCTTGTTCTTGTCCGACTTTCGCTTTTCCACCTAATAGGCGGTCGGCTTTTTCATACTGTTTATCTTGAACAAGTGCTTCTACCTCAGCCAGCGGTACAACATCCGTTGATGTGTCCGGTGCTTCTTCAGTTGATTCCTTTGGCTTCTGTTCGTCCGAATCTTGAAGTTTCTCATTCTCTTCTTCGAGTCGGGCGACTTCTGCCTCGAGCTCTTCAAGGCGTTCTGCGAGTGCTTCTTCTTCCGTTACGGTCTCGACAACGACTTCGTCCGGCTCGTCCGGCGAGACGACGGGCGGTTCGGCATCTGGCCAAAATATGAGCGCTCCAGCCGCAAGACTGACCACTAGCGGAAGTCCAAGCCATTTCTTATCGAGCTTGAACGCCTGTCGCCACTCGGCTAAATCAGAATGTTGGATGACAGCCGACGAGAACGAACGAAAGCGGCGCTTGGCCGCTTTTCTTCCGTTCGCCTTCACTTCTAGCGCAAGACCTAGTCGATGGAAAGCAGCAGGCACTTTCATCCCGAGGAGCGGCACGATTCGTTCGCTCGCTTCTTCATAATAGCCATGGTCGAGGAGCGTCGTGATGACACCAAACTCACTGGCGACAAGACGGAAAGAAGGATCGTATTCCCCTTTACGAGCCAACCATTCTGTCATATCGAACAATGGAAGTTCGGATAGCTCTCGTTCTGCTAGTGTCCGAATATCCATTGACTCAGCCTCGTTCAGGGTAAAGCGGGAACTTCGCCGTTAACGATTGCACGTCTTGAAGTGCTTCCGCGATTACCGCCTCGTCTTCATGTTGTTTCAGCACACGCCCGATGAGACGTGCCACTTCTTTCATATCCGCTTCTTTGAAGCCACGAGTCGTCATCGCAGCCGTTCCAAGACGGATTCCGCTTGTGACAAACGGTGATGCTGGGTCGAATGGAATCGTGTTTTTATTGACCGTGATTCCTGCTGCATCCAATGCATGCTCAGCTGCTTTACCTGTGATGTCGATTCCTCGAAGATCGACAAGCAAGAGGTGATTGTCCGTTCCGCCCGATACGATTCGGAGCCCCTCTTCTTCAAGGCCTGCCGCAAGTGCTTGTGCATTCGCAATGACTTGACGTTGGTAATCTTTGAATTCCGGTTGGAGTGCCTCACCGAACGCGACCGCTTTTGCCGCGATGACGTGCATGAGCGGTCCTCCTTGAATCCCTGGGAAAATCGACTTATCGATCGCTTTGGCGAACTCTTCTTTACAAAGAATCATCCCTCCACGTGGTCCACGGAGCGTCTTGTGCGTCGTCGTCGTGACGAAATGCGCATGTTCGACCGGGTTCGGATGCAGACCTGCTGCCACGAGTCCAGCAATGTGCGCCATATCGACCATAAGATAAGCATCGACACTGTCCGCGATCTCACGGAACTTCGCGAAGTCGATTGTACGTGGGTATGCCGACGCTCCCGCAACGATCAATTTTGGCTTATGTTCCTTCGCAAGTGCAGCGACGACGTCGTAATCGATGTGTTCTGTCTCTTTGTCTACACCATATTCGACGAAGTTATATTGCACACCTGAGAAGTTGACCGGGCTACCGTGCGTCAAGTGACCACCATGAGACAAGTTCATTCCGAGAACCGTATCTCCTGCTTCAAGCACCGTGAAGTAGACTGCCATGTTCGCTTGTGCACCCGAGTGTGGTTGTACGTTCGCATGTTCTGCACCGAACAATTCTTTCGCACGGTCACGCGCCAAGTTCTCAGCGACGTCGACAAACTCACAGCCACCGTAATAGCGGCGTCCCGGATATCCTTCTGCATATTTGTTCGTCAATACGCCTCCTTGCGCTTCCATGACCGCTTCTGAAACAAAGTTTTCTGAAGCGATGAGTTCGATGTTGTCGCGCTGACGACCGAGCTCGTGTTGCATTGCCTCAAATAATTCCGCATCCTGCACTTTCAACTTCGTCGTGTTTACCATGTGAAGACCCCCTCTAAATGTCTAAAAATCAACACCCCCATCGTACCACACGCTTGTTTTTTTGGGTATCGCAATAATCTGATGAAAAGTTGGGTATCATTAATAAGAATGTAACTGTGAGGAGGCCATTTATGATTGAGACAAAAGAACTGACGATCACACCGTTCGAACGGACACGAACGGTCCGAATCTACACACCTGCCGACTACGAGACTTCCGAAAAACGATATCCGGTCCTCTACATGCACGACGGACAGAACTGTTTTGATGACGAGGATGCGAGCTACAACATGAGCTGGCGCGTCGGTGAATATTTAGACGCCTCGAAGCGTGACTTGATTGTCGTCGCCCTCGATAGTGCACCAGGCGAACAACGACTCGATGAGTATGGACCGTGGGAAAACCCTTATATCGGTGAGAGTTTGCTCGGAAGTGACATCGTGCTCGGCGGGCAGGGTTCGGCGTATATCGAATACATCGCGCAGGAATTGAAACCTCAAATCGATGCTGACTATCGGACGATTCCGGAAGAAACAGCGATGATGGGAAGTTCGATGGGTGGGCTCATCTCGATATATGCAGCATGTGTATATCCAGACGTCTTCAAGCGTGTCGCTTCCCTGTCCTCTGCATTTTGGTTCAACCAAACCGAGCTGGAACAATTGATTGAAGCGAGCGATTTGAAGGGCGTCGAGCGTCTTTACTTGGACGTCGGCGCAAAAGAAGTCGAGGAACCGATCGAAAATGGACCGACGAACGAGATGTATTGTGAGTCGAGCGAACGCGTGTACAACTTGTTAAAAGACAAGGTCGAACACATCCGCTTCGAAGTGATTGAAGAAGGAGTTCACAACGAGCTCGCCTGGCGTGAGCGTTTCCCGATGGTCATCTCCTATCTTTTTGGAGAAGATTTATAATTTGAACAAAAAAAGCATCGCATTCGGTCGAAAAACCTAAATGCGATGCTTTCTTCATTTATTTGGATACTGAGCCCGTGGCCCACCAATCAGTTTCGGTCTCGTGACTGCGAACGTGACGTACGCCTCTCCGAGATGCTTCGATGATAACCGAACCGGTATCGCGACCGGTTTCAAATGCATCCCAATCAATGTCGAGCCGATATCAATCCCGGCATCTGCTTGAATCGATTCGACGACACATGGTTCATCAAAGTTGGCATAAGCCTTCTCTGACATCGCTCCGCCCGCGGACCGGATCGGGACGACCGTCACTTCTGTGAGACCGAACTGTTTGAGTGTCCGGCGCTCAACGGTGAGGGCACGATTGATATGCTCACACCCTTGAAACGCCAAATGGACACCTGTCTTCTTTCTAAATTCAAGGAATGCTTCCATCAATTCGCTTGCGACATCAATGGAACCTGCCTTCCCAATCGTTTTTCCGAGCACTTCACTCGTCGAGCATCCAATGACGAGAATGCGCTCATCATTCAAAGGGAACCGTTCGTGAAGCTCCGTCAAAAATCCGAGAAGTTCCGTCTTCATTTGACTCACTTCGATTCGTAAGCACTCATCTTGTCGACACGGTTTGAATGGCGACCGCCTTCAAAGTCCGTATCGAGCCACGTCGTCACCAAGTCGAGTGCAAGACCAGGTCCGATGACACGCTCGCCCATCGTCATGATGTTCGAATCGTTATGCTGACGTGTCGCTTTTGCACTGAATGAATCATGGACGAGTGCCGCACGAATCCCTTTGACTTTGTTCGCCGCAATCCCGATTCCGATTCCCGTACCGCAAATCAAAATCCCACGATCGAATTCACCTGCCGCTACCGCTTCTGCGACCGGGATGGCCACATCCGGGTAGTCAATCGAGTCCGCTGAGTGCGTCCCGAAATCTTTATACTCATGTCCGAGTTCCTCAAGCAAGGCTACGATTTCTTTCTTCAAGTTGAAGCCGCCATGATCAGCGCCAATTGCAATTTTCATTCGTTCATTCCCCCGTCTTCTTTGGTAGGCGTCTCGGTGGTTTCGTCACCTTTGACCCATCATTCGTTAATTTTAACACAAGTCGATTCACGAGTGGTTCGAGCTCGTTTCGCACCTGGCGATACACATTCATCGAACCGCCGAACGGATCGTTGATGTCCCGTTCGAGTCCCGTCACGAATTCATAGAGCGTGTACGTCCGCTCAGACAAATCCGGGTATGTATCCCGAATTTGTTCACGGTGTGCGCGTGTCATCGTCAAGATGATATCCGCCCAATTCCCTAACACTTCATCGAACGTCTGGGTGACATGATCGAGCTCAATCCCACGTTCTCTGAGAACTTGCAGTGCGTTTTCTGAAGCATCGAATCCTTGCATCGTCCGTAGACCAGCTGAGCGAATATCAAACTCATCCCCGGTCATCTTCGAACGGAGCAAGGCCATCGCCATCGGGCTTCGGCACGTGTTGCCACTACATATGAATAATACGCGTTTCATTGACATCGCGTGTCCTCCTCTATGTCTTTAGGCATCTTTCGTCGGGTGCACAATCTTTCCGCCCGCCGCTTTGTATAAACGGTTATAGACGGCAAGTGCGACTCCGACAGGTTCAATCGTGTTCACATAAATCTCATCCACGTCTGTTTCATCAAATCGACGAAGCGCGTCGTATAAACGTTGCGCCGCCACTTCCATCGAGGTCCCAAGTGAATACGTGACCTCAGCCGGTGTCGGGTTCTCGTCGAAGACGAGTGCACCGATTCGCAACCCCGCTTGCTTCCGCTCCTCGATGACACGTTCTAAATCTTTGCGTGTGCCATCGACTAAAAAAACAGGTGCCGTTGGGGCATAGTGCGTGTACTTCATTCCCGGCGATCGTGGTGTGGCTTCATCGTTACTCAAATTGGCATCTAAGGCGACCGGTCCAATGACAGCTTCCATTTCTTCTCGCGTCACACCACCTGGTCGTAAAATCGTTACCGTGTCCCCCGTACAATCCACAACGGTTGACTCGACTCCGATTCCGGTAGGACCCCCATCCACGATTCCTGCGATTCGTCCGTTCAAATCATCCGCGACATGTTGAGCAGTTGTCGGCGAAGGTCGTCCGGAACGATTCGCACTCGGAGCCGCAAGCCCTAACCCTGACTTACGAATCAACTCGAGTGCTGCCGGATGATTCGGCATCCGGAGTCCGATGGAATCGAGGCCTGCGGTCACGAGCGAAGAGGCTCGTCCGTTTGAAGGCAAGATGATCGTCAAAGCGCCTGGCCAAAACGCATCCATTAAGCGTTTGGCAACAGGAGGAATCGAATCGACAAACAAACTCGTTTGGTCAATTGAAGCGATATGGACGATGAGCGGGTTATCCGACGGACGACCTTTTGCCTCAAAAATCTTTCGAATTGCCACATCGTTCATGGCATCTCCAGCGAGACCATAGACGGTTTCTGTCGGCATGGCGATGATTTCACCCGCTTGAAGAAGACGTACCCCCTCTTCAATCTCATTCGAATTAATCCATTTCGTTTCCATACGCAATCCCTTCCCTTACGGCATAGACGATACGGTCCTTGCCGTTTATATCTTTTAAAATACCCGTTTCTGCTTCAGGATAACGTTCAGACAGTAATGATTTCACATCTTGTCCTTGGTTATACCCGATTTCAAACGCAATCAAATGCCAATCGGCACGTAAGACGCGCACCGATTCCAATATTAATTGCCGATACATGTCGAGCCCATCCTTCCCTCCGAAGAGCGCAAGGTGCGGTTCGTAGCCGACGACCGTCTCATCTAACAGCTCATCGGCCTCGATGTAAGGCGGATTTGAGACGAGAACGCGAATCGAGTGGTCCGCAATCGGTGCGAGCCCGTCTCCTTCATAAAACCGTACAGTTGCGCCAAGTGTGGCTGCATTTCGTTTAGCGACTTCAATCGCCTCACGCGAAATATCGACCGTCTGTACACGTACGCCGAGCTCGAGGCTCAAGGTAATCGCAATGGCCCCGCTTCCTGTCCCGACATCGACAATCTCATCATCCTTAATGTGACGAAGTTGCCCAAGTACCCAGTCGATCAACTCTTCCGTTTCTGGTCTCGGAATCAACACATCCCGGTTCACTTCAAACGAGCGCCCGTAAAACGGAGCATGTCCAATCACGTGTTGTACCGGTTCTCCGATCAATAAACGCTCGATTCCCGTCTCGAACCGTGCCGCTTCATCTGAAGACAATTCATCCGACAAACGAACGAGGAGACCGGTGCGATCGACTTGCAACACATGCATGAGCCACCATTCGGCAGCCGCACGGTCGCGCCCAGCTTCAACTAGTCGTTCTTCCGTCTGCTTAAGTAGCGCGGCAATCCGCATCATTCCGCATCCTCCATGAGACGTGCCTGTTCGTCCATGATGAGTGCGTCGATAATGTCTTCGAGTTCACCTGCTAGGACACGGTCTAACTTCTGAAGGGTCAATCCAATCCGATGATCTGTGACACGACTTTGTGGGAAGTTGTATGTGCGGATTCGCTCGGAACGGTCACCTGTTCCGACAGCCGATTTTCGTTGCGCAGACAACTCTTCCATATGTTCGCTTTGCATTTTGTCATACAGGCGTGCTCGAAGGACCTTCATCGCCTTATCCTTGTTTTTATGCTGCGACTTCTCATCTTGACATGATACGACGAGCCCTGAAGGAATGTGTGTCAAACGGACAGCTGATTGCGTCGTGTTGACCGATTGTCCCCCTGGACCAGATGAAGTGAACGTATCAACTCGTACATCTTTCATATCGATATGCACTTCGACATCCTCTGCTTCCGGAAGAACGGCAACCGTTGCTGTGGACGTATGAATTCGTCCGCCCGATTCAGTCGATGGGACTCGCTGCACACGATGGGCTCCGTTCTCAAACTTGAGCTTTGAATAGGCACCTGCCCCGTTGATCATGAACGTGACTTCTTTAAATCCACCGAGTTCGGTATAGTTCGCGTCAATGAGTTCCACTTTCCAATTTTGACGTTCAGCGAATCGCGTATACATCTTATATAAATCTCCTGCAAAGAGTGCCGCTTCGTCTCCGCCTGCTGCTCCTCGGACTTCGACGATAACGTTCTTGTCATCGTTCGGGTCTTTTGGAAGCAATAAAATCCGCAGTTTCGCTTCTAGCTCTTTGACTTCTGGCTCGAGGAGGTTCATCTCTTCTTTTGCCAATTCACGCATGTCGGCGTCGAGCGTCCGGTCTTCAAGCATCGTCTTCGCTTCCTTGAAAGCTGTACTTGTTTCTTTATACTGACGATACATCTGTACCGTCTCTTCTAGTTGTGCCTGCTCTTTCGAATATTGTCTCAACTTCGTCGAGTCACTGAGCACCTCAGGATCGGCGAGCATTTCATTCAATTGCATGTAACGATCTTCTAATACACTTAAACGGTCAAACATGATGATCCGTCCTTTCTCCGTCAAATCAAACTCTATCTATTATAGCAAAAAAACGGACCGCCGAGGGCGGTCCGTCAATTCATCAGTCTACCACCGTATGGCGGACCGGATGTGGTTTATTCGGTACATCATGACAATGTCGGCATCGTGGTTCGTAAGACTCGAAAGCCCCGACCAAGATGACCGGGTCCTCATACCGAGCAGGTTGCCCATCGATCAGACGTTGTGTCCGCGAAGCAGGCGCGCCGCATGACAAACAGATGGCCTGTAGTTTCGTCACGAACTCCGCGCGTGACAACAGTTCAGGCATCATCGTGAACGGTTCGCCTCGAAAGTCCATATCGAGCCCAGCGCAGATGACGCGTTTGTCTTCGTTCGCAAGTTGTTCGATGACGTCTACAATTCCTTCATCAAAGAATTGCACCTCGTCAATCGCGATGACCTGTGTTTCTTCACGAACGGCATCATACAAGTCTTGGCTTGATGCGATTGGCACGGCCACGACCGAGTTCCCTGTGTGTGAGACGACGTTCTCTTCATGATACCGGTCGTCGATTGCTGGTTTGAACACTTGGACCGGAATCTTTCCATAATGAGCACGGCGGACTCGGCGAATCAATTCCTCCGACTTCCCCGAAAACATACTCCCACAAATCACTTCAATCCAACCATATCGGTTCGTCACATGCATCATTGTTCTTCGCCCTCTCCATCGATAATCGCTTTCCGATTATACCTATCTTTCGAGTTGAGGAAAAGGGTTGACTTCTCCTAAATACTGATTGAAAGAACTCCGTCCTTTATTCATCAGCGTTCGCCTCTTTTTGTTCATCGATTAATTTCAATTTTCGCGCAAGCGGTCGAATCGTGAGACCGTGCAGTGTAACGGAAATGAAGACGAGACCGAGTGTGAGCGGCAACATTTGCTTCGCATCGTCAATCCCGAGATGCGCGACTTCTTCAGCAAAGAATCCCGCGACCGTCATCGCGACAATCCCGCGTGGGGCAATCCAACCAATGAACCCTCGTTCCGCTAGCGGCAAACCTCCACCGACGGTCGACAAGTAAATCGCAACTGGGCGAACCAAGAACAGGATGCCCGCAATCGTCAAGAGAAGCGGCCATTGGAAAATATTCAACAGCTCTGCCCGAGACAGGGAAGCCGTCAACAAGATGAAGACAGATGAGATGAGCAAGATTGAAATATCCTCTTTGAATGATTGCAGTTCTTCGATGATTTCTTCATCCCGATGTTTCGTATTGGCCATCGTCATCCCCATCGCCGTAACGGCGAGCAGCCCGACTTCATGCATCATAAGCTCACTGAGTGAGAATAAGATGAGGACAGCCGTCAACGTAACCGAGGCACGGAGATAGCGAGGTACTTTTTCTGCCACAAACCATCCCATCAAGAGATGGCCGAACAAGTAACCGAGTCCAATCCCTACAATACAGGCACCTGCAAAGAGGAGTTGCATCCATAAATCCATACCTTCATATACGATGTATCCAAGTCGAACGACGAAGAGCCCGAGTAATGCTCCAACAGGGTCGACAATGATGCCTTCCCATTTCAAAATCGCTCCGACTCGATCTTTCAAGTGTGCCTGACGCAACAACGGAATGACGACAGTCGGACCCGTCACGACGAAGAGCGCCCCCATCGTCCAGGCGACGACCCAATGTAACCCTCCTACATATTGAATGAGTAGCGACATCCCGACAAATGAGAGCGCGACTCCAATCGTGACAATCCGGACGATCGACCTCCGGAACTGATTGATTTCGCTAAAGTGAAGCCCAAGACTTCCTTCGAATAAGATGATGGCGACCGCAAACGAAATGATCGGACTATATAAATCCCCTAATAATTCACGCGGATCGAACAGCCCGAGGATCGGACCCGCCAATACTCCAGCGAGCGTCATAATGATGATTGCCGGGATTTGATAACGCCATGCCAACCATTGAGACATGATGCCGACCCCGATCAACAAGCTAATACTAATGAGTATAAATTCCATAACGGCCCCCTCACGACATACTTTCGTCTCTTTACCCGTGTCGATGCAACAAAAAACCGCCAAGGGCAATCCCTAGGCGGTGAGCATACAACTTTACGATTAACGTTGGTATTTCTTGTTGAAGCGCTCGATACGACCATCTGCAGATGCGAATTTCTGGCGACCTGTGTAGAACGGGTGCGAATCAGAAGATACATCGACACGGATGAGTGGGTACTCGTTTCCATCTTCCATCGTGATTGTCTCGTTAGAGTAACGAGTTGAACCAGTGATGAATTTGAATTCTGTCGTCGAGTCCATGAATACGACTTTACGGTATTCTGGGTGGATTCCTTGTTTCATTGCTTTTCAACTCCTTCGGCCCTAAGTATTCTTTCAACCTAGAGAAAGTTCACTAGAATATAATATCACCCTACTATAGGTTTTACAAGTCTGTTTTCGTTTTTTTCACCGGTCGTCTTTTTTTCTTATCTGCCTCTAGCGCAGCAAAAAAGTCGAGGTTTGTTTTCGTCTCACGGACACGGCGTAAGAACTGTTCGACGAAGTCTGGAGACTCGTTCATCGTACGACGAATCGTCCAGAGCGAATCGAGTTCGTCCTTCCCGAGTAACAACTCTTCTTTCCGTGTTCCCGAGCGACGAATGTCGATTGCAGGGAAGATCCGGCGCTCTGCCAATTTCCGGTCCAGATGCAGTTCCATGTTCCCTGTTCCTTTGAACTCTTCATAGATGACGTCGTCCATTCGCGATCCGGTATCGACGAGCGCTGTCGCGAGGATAGTCAAGCTACCTCCATCCTCGATATTCCGTGCCGCTCCGAAGAACTTTTTCGGTTTGTGGAACGCCGCCGGGTCAATCCCCCCCGAGAGTGTCCGTCCGCTTGGTGGAACAGACAGGTTGTACGCACGCGTCAAGCGTGTGATGGAATCGAGTAGGATGACCACGTCTTTCTTATGTTCCACGAGACGCATCGCGCGTTCGAGAACGAGTTCTGAAATACGCGCATGGTTTTCCGGTGTCTCATCAAAAGTCGAGAACGCCACGTCCGCATCCGGTACAGAGCGTTGAATATCCGTCACTTCCTCTGGTCGTTCATCGATTAGAAGAATGATTAATTCGACGTTCGGATGATTCGTCGTGATCGAGTTGGCAATTTCTTTTAAAAGCGACGTTTTCCCCGCTTTTGGTGGTGCCACAATCAACCCGCGTTGGCCAAACCCGACTGGTGCGATCATATCCATGACACGAACCGAAAGATGGGTCGGCTCTGTCTCGAGCACCATCTGTTGTTCTGGATAAATCGGTGTCAATGCCGGGAAATAATCACGCGAACGCGTCGAGTCCGTCGACTCTCCGTTGACCGCTTCAACACTCAACAAACCTTGGAACCGTTCATTCTCTTTCGGTTTACGGACCTTTCCTGTGACAAGGTCCCCGTTTCGAAGATTAAAGCGACGAATTTGCGATGCAGCGATATAGATGTCTTCGGAAGATTGAGAATAGTTGATTGGTCGGAGGAATCCAAATCCGCCATCATTTTGAGACTGAGGATTCGGTGGGATGATCTCTAAAATACCTTCGAGGAAGTATAAATCTTTTGATTCAGCCTGTGATTTCAAAATACGGAACATGAGCTCACGCTTACGCGCTTCTCGAAAGTTCGGTACTTTGACTTCTTTAGCAATCTCATATAATTCTTTCAACGTCTTCGTTTCAAGCTCACGAAGTGTATAGTTCTTTGTCGGTTCTGTCTGTTGACTCATTCAAGTCACCTATCTTTCTACATTTCATTACAAGAAGCATTCAACTTGATTCATTTGTTCTGCCATCATCTAACCATATTTTGCCCGTGCCGTCACCGTGCAAAAATCACCTTTTGTTCAATCGTTTCCCTCTTGTACAAATCCTTACACAGTAAAAGATAGTTTTGTAACAAAATAAGTGCTATATCCACATATTGTTTCATTTTTGTTACAAGAAAACGCTTTTTTGACTTGCGATTGAAAAATGCTATCGGTCTTGCGCATGATATAGTTTATTTGCACAGGAAACCGGGTATATCCCGCAACTTGTGCTCTACCATTAAAAATTACTCGATTTGTCATATACGAATGTCTTGATTTTAAAAACGGAGGGATTTATACAATGTTAAAGCGTATCGCATCAATCGTCGTCGCTGCCACTGTCGCTTTCTCGGGTCTTATGTTCTCAACAGGTGAACAAGCAGAAGCCGCTACCGGTACATTTGCTTACTCGAAAGTAAACGGTTTGAACATCCGTACTGCCCCGTCACTTACATCATCGAAAGTCGTCGCGAAAATGGATAAAGGTCAACGCTATACATACCTTGGTAAATCCGGTTCGTTCTATAAAATCAACTACAAAGGCACACACCGTTATATCTCAGCTTCTTCAACGTACACATACTTGAAAGCGAACACGTCGACATCAACAACGGTTTCAACGTCATCTTCTAGCAAACGTTCGAAACTTGTCGCTGAATCGAAGAAATATCTCGGAACACCGTATCGCTATGGTGGAACAACAACTTCAGGGTTTGACTGCTCAGGATATACTGGACACGTGTACAAGAAAGCAATCGGAAAAACACTACCACGTTCTTCACGTCAGCAATACTCAAGCGCGAAGAAAATCTCGAAGTCATCGATCCAAGCAGGCGATCTCGTCTTCTTCTCACATTCAGGCGGAACGATTCAACACGTCGGAATGGCACTTAGCAAAACACAAATGATCAACTCAGAAACAGGCGGCGTGAAATACGCGAGCTTCACTTCTGGATACTGGGCACCACGCTATGTAGGCGCTGGATCATATCTCTAATACAATATCACGACTCGGTTCATCGGAACCGAGTCGTTTTTATTTGTTCACATGTTCAATTACATGACGAGAGTCTTTCAAAACAGAAAACGTTCCATCCGTTTCTATGATTACTGCTTCGACTTGTCCTAGAGGAGTGCCACTTGATCGAATCGCTTGAATGACCTCGATCTCTAAAATTCGTTCTTTTTGTAGATGTTCTCTCAAATAATCTCCTTTATAAAACAGTAGAGTTGGTTCTGATTTAATCATTTGATTCACAATGGAGAATCGCTTAGATAGTTTCGCTAATATATATTGTAAGACAATTAGTGTACCGAACGCAGTAAGTCCAGCCAATAAAGAGGTTTGTTGACTAGTCAAGGTCGTTGCCAAAATAGAACCAAGTGCAACGGTCACAATAAAATCAAATGCATTCATTTTTGCCAATGTACGCTTACCAGAAACACGCAACATGAGAATGATAGAAATATATGCTCCAATCCCTGTTAAAATAATCCGAATCATCGTTGATAGTTCCTGCATCAAACTCCTCCCTTATTTTTGCTTCAATGCCCCTCTCGCGTTCGTTGCCGCAAAGACGATCATGAGTACACTCATTGTACCCGCGACTGCGAGCCCTGCCGATAAAGCACCCCAGTCAATCTCCGGTTGCGTCAGAACCGCTCGCATCCCTTCGAAAATATACGTGGTTGGATTGAACGTCGCCGCCACTTTCAACCATTCGGCTTCAATCAATTCTTTCGGAACGAACGTCGTCGACAGGAAAATCAAAGGAAAGAACAACAATGTCCCTGCCTGTGCCGCTTGTGCATTTCGTGTTTTCAAGGCGACGCCCACTGAATATCCTGCGAAACCAAGTCCAAATCCGATTGCGAGTAATACCGTGAAAAAGAATCCAGCGGCACCGACAGGAATCGTGAGACCGAGGAGAAACGCGACAGCAAAAATAAGTAGCGTTTGGACGAGTAATTGCAACATCCCCGCAATCATCGGTCCGAGCACAATCGCCGTACGGGTCGCCGGTGTCAACAAGAGCCTTGCGAAATAGCCACTCTCAATATCTCGGACAAGCGCCTGACCCGTGCCTCCCGCTCCCCCGACTGCACCTGAAACAATGGATACGGGTAAGATGAAATTCAAATAGTCGCTCCCTTCGAACTGAGGCAACGAGGCCACGCTCGACAAGCCACTCGTATACACAAGTAAAAAGAATACAGAAATGATCAAGTTCGGGATGAATGAAAACGGATTTCGAATAGTCGTCAGCAAACTCCGTTTCGTGAATAGCCATGTCTCAGTCCACACGGATCTCGCCTCCTTCATACGATTCGCCTGTCACTTTCAAGAATACATCATCGAGCGATGGTTGCTTGACAGTCAATCGTTCAGGCTGCAACCCTTGTTCATCCAAGGAACGAACAATCTCAGTCAACGTCATGTCACGTAACTCAAACGATACATGTGTGCCATTCGAAGATGTATGAAATCGCGTCGCGGCAAGGGTCGCTTCAGATTCTGTAGCGAAGTCCATCGAAATCGTCTCTCCACCGACGAGCTGTTTCAATTCCTCGGCCGTTCCTTCACTCACAATCTTCCCGTGATTGATGATTGCAATCCGGTCAGCCAACTCATCTGCCTCCTCTAAGTATTGGGTCGTTAAAAAAATCGTCGTCCCGAATTCCTCGTTCAATCGGCGTACTTCATTCCAAATTTCGATTCGGCTCGCCGGATCGAGTCCGGTCGTCGGTTCGTCTAAAAACAAGACCGTCGGACGATGGACGAGTGTGAGAGCCAAGTCGAGACGTCGTCGCATCCCACCGGAATAGGTACCACTCCGGCGATCGGCCGCATCCGTCAGTGAAACGACTTCGAGTAACTCATCGGCTCGACGTTGCGCCTCTTCATTCGACATCTTAAACAAACGCCCTTGTAAGACAAGGAGCTCTCGTCCCGTCAACACTTTATCGATTCCTGTTTCTTGTAAGGCAACTCCAATCGATAATCGGACATCTTTTTCTTGTTTAACGACATCGAATCCATTGACTCGTGCCGCTCCAGATGTCGGTCTCACGAGTGTCGTCAACATTTGCACCGTCGTCGATTTACCCGCACCGTTCGGACCTAAAAACGCAAAGATTTCTCCTTCTTTCACGAAAAATGACACGTCATCGACAGCTGGAACATCCTTGAATGTTTTGACGAGTCCTTCAACCTGAATCATCACACCCACCTCCTGACTATCCATTCCCGTTTTCTGACGCTTTCACCACAAAAAAGTCGTGGACGTTTTCACATCCACGACTTCTGATTATTCTGGTTTCATGACCATTTTTGGTTTTTTCTTAAGTGAGTGGTTCCCTTCGACGAAACGAACGGTACCGGACTTGGCACGCATGACGACCGAATGGGTCTGTCCGCCTTGTGACGTGAATTGGACTCCACGTAACAGCTCACCATCTGTGACGCCGGTCGCCGCAAAGATACAATCTTCACCTTTCACCAAATCATTGAGGAGGAGGATTCGATCCGTATCTTCGATTCCCATGTCATGGCAACGTTGTTTCTGCGCTTCATCTTCCGGGAGCAAACGCCCTTGGAAGTCTCCACCTAAACACTTCATTGCGACTGCAGCGATGACACCTTCTGGCGCCCCGCCTGAACCGAGCAACAAATCGACACCCGTTTTCGGGAAAGCGGTGTTGATGGCCGCGGCGACGTCCCCGTCCGGAATCAATTTGATTCGCGCACCGGTCGCGCGGACACGTTGAATGGTTTCTTCGTGACGGTCCCGATGTAAAATCGTGACGACGACATCTTCCACGTTTTTCTTCTTCGCTTTCGCCACGATTTCAATGTTCTCTTCAATCGAGTTGTCGAGACTGACGAGACCTGCCGCTTCCGGTCCGACGGCAATTTTATCCATGTACATGTCTGGAGCATGAAGGAGATCGCCTGCATCCGCGACCGCGAGAACCGCAAGTGCTCCCCACGTTCCGGTCGCTACGATGTTTGTCCCTTCTAACGGATCGACTGCGACATCGAGACGAGAACCGTAGCCATTTCCGACTTTTTCTCCGATGTATAGCATCGGGGCCTCATCCATCTCCCCTTCACCGATGACGACAATCCCTTTCATCGGAATCGTGTCAAATACGTCGCGCATGGCCGTCGTTGCCGCATCATCCGCTTCGACTTTCAATCCTCGTCCCATCCAACGGGCTGAAGCAAGTGCCGCCGCTTCTGTCACCCGAACCAGTTCCATCGATAAACTTCGTTCCACCCGAAATCTCCCCTTTATACCTCGGTTTGTTCCTCCACCCAAACGAGCGCACCGAGTTGTTTTAATTTGCCGACAAAGTCGACATACGAATCATTCAGTCGTTCCGCATGTAGTAGCGTCGATTCACCAGAAGCTTGGAGCGCTGACAGTACCAGGGCCGCAGCACTCCGTGCATCGGTGCATTCCATCTCTGCGTTCGCCAGCTTATTGCCGCCACGAATCACAGCCGATGCATCCTCCAGTGTAATTTGCGCATTCATCCGTCGCATCTCGGCGATGTGGCGGAATCGTTGCGCATACAATTTATCGGTGACAACACTCGTTCCGTCAGCTTTTAATAAGGCTGCCGTCATCACCGGTTGCAAGTCGCTCGGGTACCCGGAGTAATGGAACACACGAATGTCTGTTGGCATGAATTGGTTCGCCGTCACGGTAATTGACTCTTCACCGACCTCGACGTCCGCTCCGAAGTCCAACAGTTTTTGGATGACCCCTTCAAGATGTGTGGGAATGACCGGTTGAACGGTCACGTGACCAGACACTGCACCGAACATCATGAACGTTCCGGCCTCGAGACGATCCGGAATCAGTGTGTGCGTACAACCGTGGAGCCGCTCTACCCCTTTGATTCGAATCTCATCCGTTCCGGCCCCACTCACATGTGCCCCCATCGATGTGAGCATCGTTGCCACATCGACGACTTCAGGGTCGCAAGCCGCATTTTCGATGACTGTCGTCCCTGTCGCTAGAACAGCCGCAAGCATCGCACTCACGGTTGCCCCAAACGACCGCAAGTCCAAGTAAATTCGATTCCCGACAAGTTCATCGACCCGGACATGATAGAGACCTGATTCATTCTCGACATGAATGCCGAGACGTTCCAACGCTTTCAAATGTAAGTCAATCGGCCGTGGACCAATCGCATATCCTCCAGGTAACCCAACCGCCCCTTTTCCGAAGCGAGCCGCGAAGACCCCGAGCAAATAGACAGCGGCACGGACTTTACGTGTCTCAGAACCGAGGAGGGGCATGGCAACTGCTTCATTCGAATGAATCGTCATTCGTTCGCCATTCCGCTCTACTCGTACCCCTAATTCTTTCAACAAATTGACCATCACTTCCACATCTTCAATCATCGGAACGTTTTCAATCGTTACCGACTCTTCCGTGAGAAGTGCAGCCACAAGGCAAGGGAGAGCGCTCTGTTTCGCTCCGCTAATCTCGACGGTTCCTTCTAGTTTTTGCTGCCCAACGATATGGAGAATTTCCACGCTGATCAAAACCTTTCTACGACGGACTTATTTGGATTGAGCGTTGTTCCAATCCGCTAAAAACTGCTCAATGCCTTTGTCTGTGAGCGGATGTTTCATCATTTGTTCGATAACTTTGTAAGGGACTGTGGCAATGTCAGCCCCAAGGAGTGCAGCTTTTGTCACGTGAACCGGATGACGCACAGATGCTGCGATAATTTCTGTCTCGATACCATGGATCGCAAAGATGTTGGCAATGGTCTCCACTAAATCTAGCCCATCTTGTCCGATGTCATCCAAGCGTCCGATGAATGGAGAAACGTATGATGCCCCAGCGCGCGCCGCAAGTAACGCTTGGTTGGCGTTAAAGATGAGCGTGACATTCGTCTTGATCCCAAGCTCTTTGAACTGTTTTACCGCTTCCATCCCCGCAGGTGTCATCGGTACCTTTACCGTAATATTCGGCGCGATGGCGGCAAGTTCCTTTCCTTCTTCCACCATACCCGACGCATCAAGTGCAATAACTTCGGCGCTGACCGAGAGATCCCCGACGATCTCACAGATTTCACGAAGTCTTGTATGGAAATCGACACCTTCTTTGGCGACGAGCGATGGATTCGTCGTCACGCCTCCAATGACGCCCATTTGATGAGCTTTTTTAATGTCTTCCACATTTGCTGTGTCAATGAAAAAACGCATATGTGTCTCCTCCTTAATTTGTGATCGCTTACAATCTCTATTATGAGGAAAGACTGGTCGAATTACTACTCCCTTTGTCAGATTCGACAAACGGTGATATAGGAAACGATACAAAAAGTCGGTCCTCATAGAGAACCGACTTAATCAAACAGGATTATGCTTGGTTGCTTGAACCAAACTCACGCATCTTGCCAGTAACGACGTTATAAATCGCTTCGATACCAGGTCCGATAATTTTACGTGGGTCATATACTTTTGCATCAGCAGCAACTTTCTCACGTACTGCACGAGTCCATTCTTGTTGGCACTCAGTGTTGACGTTGATTTTGCTGTGGCCGAGCTCGATTGCTTTTTTGATTTGGTGCTCAGGAATTCCTGATCCGCCGTGAAGAACGAGTGGTGTTTTAGTCGCTTCCGCGATTTCTTCCATCTCTTTGAATCCAAGTTTTGGCTCGCCTTGGTATTCACCGTGTACAGAACCGAGTGCTGCAGCAAGTGCATCCACTTTCGCTTCTTTTACAACACGTACACACTCATCGAGGTCAGCGTATTGTACGCCACCAACAACGCCGTCTTCTTCGCCGCCAACTGTACCGACTTCTGCCTCAACAGAAGCACCTTTAGCGTGCGCGTACTCGACAACTTGTTTCGTCATTTCGATGTTTTCATCGATTGGGTGGTGTGAACCGTCAATCATGACTGACGTGAAACCAGCGTCGATCGCTGCTTTACACTTATCGAATGAAGAACCGTGGTCAAGGTGGATTGCAACTGGAACAGTGATGTTGTAGTCGTGCATAAGACCTTCAACCATTTTGACAACTGTCGTAAAGCCACCCATGTACTTCGCTGCACCTTCTGATACACCGAGGATTACTGGTGATTTCTCGTCTTCCGCAGCGCGAAGAATCGCTTGCGTCCACTCGAGGTTGTTGATGTTGAATTGGCCGACTGCATACTTGCCTTCGAATGCTTTGTTAAGCATTTCTGTCATTGATACTAATGGCATAATGACATCCTCCTGTCTGTTCGCTATTATACACGTTTGGGAAAAGTTCCCCCGTGCAATTCGTTCCCATTATAACACACCGTAAAACATGTGCCTATGCTATTCGGGCATAGAAATGGCTTAGCGCAAGCGTTTACATATGTCATCTTGGTGACGAAACGTCAAATTTTCAAGACTTCTTTCACTTTTCCAATCATCCCATAAATATCAAACGGCTTCTCAAATTGTGCCGTGATCCCGAGACGACGCACTTCTTCAATCACCGTTTCTTCCCCAAATGCCGTCATGATCATGACGGGTGTGTCTAACTGTTTCTCGCGCATGCGACGTAATACTTCGTGTCCAAACATACGAGGCATATTCATATCGAGCAATACCAAATCATATTGCTCCCGCTCTAAAAATTCCCAGGCGCTGATGCCGTCTTGCGCCGTGTCCACGTCTACACCCATGTTCGTGAACACTTGCGCGAGCATCGTACGAATTCCGTCCTGGTCATCTGCTATTAACATCCGTGACATGCATGTCCCTTCTTTCATTCATCGTTTACCATATTCAAACAATTTAACCTTACCAAACTCATCTCTTTTTCGCGACGTCTATCTTTTGAAATCAAGGGAACGATGGCTCGGAATTCTCTTCTTCCTGTTCTTCCTTCAACTGTTCAGGTACGTCTAGCACATTCACCTGCTCGTAGTCGGTCACTTCCGCATCTTCTTCTTTCACAAATACTCGCAGATAGTTCCCTTCCGGTAACAACCCAGTGGTGGCAATAGACAGAGGACGTTTTTTTCCATCCTCGTCGTACCCGATGAGATCATAGCGATACCCCCCCGAGGTTTGCGTCGCCACTTCTGCACTTGGGACTTTGACATAATAGACATCGGCTAACAATCGATTGGGATCGACATAACGCCAACCTACTACTAATAGAATGCCAATCAATAGGATGGCAACGAGATTTCGTTTCATAAAAAATTCTCCCTCAATCTAAGAATCACTACTTATGAGGTATACCGTTATTCCGAATCGATGAAACCATGACACAAAAAAGGTTCATCCTATTTAGAATGAACCTTTCCTGCAATGCAGTGCATTACGATTCGACAGTCACAGGCACAACTGCGATTTCAATCTCCTTCTCCACTTCTTCACGCTCTTCTTTCAAACGCTCATCCGACCATTTGAAGACGTCGGCCATGCAACGAAGGACACCTTCTTTGTGTTGACGGACGAAATCGATATCAAAGAACATCGCACCGGTCCGGCGAATCAAGAAGTCGATGGCGCGTACGACCGATTCTTCTTCAATGCCATAAATCAACTGTGCATAGACGACCTCTGGCAAGTCATACGCGTTCGAGTCCATCCGCTCGATGACACGATCGATATTCGATCCGTATAGACGGACGAGTTCTTCCGCGTGCCCCGCGTCGAGACCATGATTTTGAAGTTCTTTCGTTTTCTTCTCGAGGAAATCTTTGAACCCTTTCGATCCGCCGACGTGACCACCTGACATCGGCATATGCTTCGTCCGGCTTGCCAAGTAGACGACGCCCTCTTCTTCTTTTAATAATTTCGCGACAAGGTCGACGACCGTTTCTGACATCTTCCGATACCCTGTCAATTTACCGCCGGCAATCGTGATCAAGCCGCTGTCTGACTGCCAAATTTCGTCCTTACGTGAAATTTCAGAAGGGTCTTTTCCTTCCTCATAAATCAACGGACGAATACCCGCCCAGCTTGATTCCACATCATCTGCCGTGACATGAACGTCTGGGAACATATAATGGATTGCATCCAAAATATAATCGCGGTCCTCTGTCGTCATGCGTGGATGCGCTTTGTTTTTATCAAAGAACGTATCCGTCGTTCCGACGTACGCTTTGTTTCCGCGTGGAATGGCAAAGACCATGCGCCCGTCTGGTGTGTCGAAATAAATTGCCTGTTTGAGTGGGAATTTCGATTGATCGATGACAAGGTGAATTCCCTTCGTCAAACGAAGCTGTTTGCCTTTTTTCGAGTTGTCTTCTTCCCGTAACTCATCGACCCATGGACCAGTCGCATTGATGATTTTTTTCGCATAGACGTCATATGTCGACCCATCGATTTGGTCTTCGACGTGTACCCCCGCCACTTTGCCGTTATCGTAAATCAGCCCGGTCACTTTGGCATAGTTCATAAGAAGCGCGCCGTGATTCGCGGCCTCTTTCGCCACTTCGATTGTCAATCGTGCATCATCCGTCCGATACTCGACATAGTATCCACCACCGACTAAGTCATCTTTTTTGACGAGCGGTGCTTTTTTGATGACTTCATTCGGTTTGAGCATCATGCGACGTTCTGCCCGTTTGACGCCTGCGAGGAAGTCATACACCATGAGTCCGATTGAAGTTGAGAAAGGACCAAACGTGCCTCCCTTGTGCATCGGTAATAGCATCTGTTCCGGTGTCGTGACATGTGGACCGTTCTCATACACGATGGCACGCTCTTTCCCGACTTCTGCGACGAGCGCCACTTCAAATTGTTTCAAATAGCGGAGTCCCCCGTGAACAAGTTTCGTCGAACGGCTTGACGTCCCGGCCGCAAAGTCTTGCATTTCGAGAACCGCTGTCTTCATCCCACGTGACGACGCATCGAGCGCAATCCCTGCTCCGGTTATCCCTCCACCGACAACAAGAACGTCATGACGTTCGCTTGTCAGTTGTTCGTATCGTTTCGCTCGTTCTTTCGCTGAGAAATTTCTGATTTCCATCTTATTCCCTCCTATAGTAAGTACGGTTCAATGAATAGAAAAAGAGACCACAACAAAAACAAGGCTTCCCCCTTCTGTTGTGGTCTCTCTATTGTCTCGAACCGAATATCAACTTTTCTCCTGTATTATACCCTATTCTTTTCAGTTCAATCATCTCTTACGCTTGCGCAATCTGTAATGTGTTCATTCACAAGCATCCGACTCGCATTTTTGAGTCGAGAAGCTTAGACTTCAAGGTATCATGTTGAAGGAGGATTTCAGATGAAACGTATGTTACAACCTTTTCAATTCAAAAATGGCGTCGAAGTACCGAACCGACTCGTCTTGGCTCCGATGACACATTACTCATCAGAACCAACGGGCGAAGTATCCGAGCATGAGCTCGCCTACTATCGGAAACGGGCGCAAAACGTCGGGCTTGCGATTACAGCATGCGCGTACGTGACAGAAGACGGGAAAGGTTTCCCGAACGCATTCGGGGTCAATGACGACAAATTCATCCCGGGTCTCCGTCAATTGGCGGAAAGTTTAAAAGCGGAAGGTGCAAAAGCCATCCTTCAAATTTTCCACGCCGGACGGATGTCACCACCTGAACTCGTCCCGAACGAACAACCTGTCAGTGCAAGTGCTGTCGCGCCTGTCCGAGAAGGCGCCGTCACACCACGTGCCCTCGAGACATCAGAGGTCGAAGCCATTATCGAGGCGTTCGGTGAAGCGACGCGTCGGGCCATCGAAGCCGGGTTTGATGGCGTCGAGATTCACGGAGCGAACACCTACTTGATTCAACAATTCTTCTCACCGCACTCAAATCGCCGTGAAGATCGCTTCGGCGGTGATGTTCATGGACGTTTGACGTTCCCACGCGAAGTCATTCGTCGTGTGAAAGAAGCAGCTGCAGATGCAGAAGACTTCTTAGTCGGCTATCGTTTCTCACCGGAAGAAATCGAAGAGCCAGGAATCACACTCGACGACACGGATGTGTTACTCGATATGATTTTAGAAGAGGACGTCGATTATATTCACGCTTCTCTCTGGAACTTCAATACAGCTTCCATGCGTGACGAGAATGTCACGGAGCGTTCGATAGACCGCATCGCCAATCGAATCAATGGTGCCATCCCACTCATCGGAGTCGGGCAACTCCAACGTCCGGCCCAAGTGGAAGACGCACTCGACATCGTCGATTTTGCCGCACTCGGTCGCGAACTGATCATCGATCCACAATGGCTGGAAAAAGTGGAATCGGACCGCGAAGACGAGATCGAGACAGAACTCGACTTGAACAAACAAGCCGAACTCGCTGTCCCAGCTCCGCTATGGAACGCCATCACGACACGTGCCGGTTGGTTCCCAATTAAAGATCAAGAAGTGAAATAAAAAAATGAACCTGCCGTTTATCACGGCGGGTTCATTTACTATTTCAACGTCAAGAGCTCACTCATCGTCACAAACGTGTACCCTTCACGTTTCAGCGCATCGAGAACTTTCGGCAACCCTTCAGCTGTGGACTCATGAATATCATGCATCAAGACAACAGCACTTGGATGGACATTGTCCATAATCAAGCGATACATTTGATCGGCATTACGGTGACTCCAATCAAGAGAATCGACCGTCCATAGTGCAAGGGTCTGCTCCTTTGTCTGAATGATCTGCTCAATCATTTCATTTTTAGCCCCGTATGGTGGACGAACCAATGATGGGCGTTGTCCCGTAAGCCTCTCAATTCGTTCATCAACCTGTTCGAGTTCCTCTTTGACTCCCTTCTCAGACAATTGTGTCAAATCCGGGTGATGTTCAGTATGATTTGCTAGCTCATGACCTGACAACGCTACTTGTCTCGCTACATCAGGATAGAATTCCATCTGACTCCCTAACATAAAGAACGTAGCACGCGCTTGGTATTTCTCAAGTGTCTCAAGAATGTGAGGTGTCACAATCGGATGGGGTCCATCATCGAACGTCAGTGCAACATATTTCCCATTGGGTTCAAGCGGCTTATTTGAGGGACTCATGATTGGAGAATCTTCTTGTGCAGTGGGCGTATCTAATTCGGATAACAAAAACGGCTCAACTTCCTTCATCGGAATATGAACTTCTACCACACCTGCCGCTCCCGCCGCCACTTCATACTCGTCAAATATGACATCTAGACCAGAGGACGTCAGTATCCACTTCGTCGATTTAGGGTGTTTAATCGCTTCACGTAACTGATCCTCAAATACGTATTCTTGATGTTGTAATTGTGTGATGACGCTATGCTTGAACCATTCTAATGCATGTTGGTCATCACGTAAGACATCATCCCATTCAACGAACGTTCCGTCCGAAAGGTTCATCCGAAATACGTCGACAGTGGTTTGACCATTCGCACCACCAGTGAATGCATAAGTATGAACGACTAGCGTGTATTCAGTCTGATTCGTTTGATATGTATCGGTCTGAATATTTAAGTGACCCGTTTGACCGTGACTAGGGGTGAGGTTGTGTTGAAATGCTTCTTTCTTTTCTAAAATGAATGCATCCAGCTCCTCGTTTAGCATTTCATAATCCGTTCTCGGAACAGAGATTGATGTCGTATATCTTTTCGCTTGTTCACTCTCTACCGTTAAGTGTAACCCGGGGTATTGTCCGGTAAAGGATGGTGTCGGAACTTTTTTAATCGTCGGGGCGGCTCCCGCGATGTAATACCATGTGCCCATCCCAATCAATAACATCACAATAACTAACATGTGTCGTTTCATTCTTATTCTCTCCTATTTAATTCAATCGATTCGATTGTAGCAAACTCTTCACGAATGAAATCGTCAATATGGCGACAAATATATACAAAATCATACAAAACAGGTACGTCGTCTTTAAATAGACGGCGTACCTGTTTTCATCCATTCTTCGCGTAACATGCCCATCCGAATCGAATCGTAGCGTTTCGCGTTCACGACACGCACTTGACGAATTCGACCTTCAAGCTGCATCCCTACTTTTTCAGCGACCCGCATCATTCGCTCGTTCCCTGACCATGTCGTCAATCCCACGCGGACGACCGGTAACGTTTCAAACAAATGTTTCGTCCATAGACGAAGGGCACGCGTCCCGACACCTCGATTCCAGCGGTCGGATTGATGCAAGATGATGCCCATCTCGAGCCACTCTCGTCCGGCATCTTCGAAATAATAGGAAACCGTGCCATATACCGTTCCACTGACCTCAATGACCCACATGTCTTCTTTTTTGATGAACGATCGCTCAATTTGCTGAAACTCTTCGTAAGACATTGACTTGTGTTCGAAGTAAGGCGCGTCCCACTGTTTCCATTCCGGTACCGCATCTCGATAAATCAATTCCCATAGTCGTGATAGATCCTGTTCTTCAATCGGTCGAATGACCACCTCTTGATCTTGTCGCATGTTGTCTTCCTCTCTATAAATCGTCCTTACCTTATTCTTGTGTCCCGTTCGAATCTCCTTTTTTTCGTTTGCGCCAAATGAACGCAAGAATCAAGACAATCACACTTGCCATGACAGAAGCGATCGCGATTGGACTCGAATCGGTCATAAACAATTGTCCAATCGAGACAGAATAAGCAAGTCCGAACGACGTGACGAGTTTTGCCCCGAACGCGATACCCGCAAAGCGCAGAAACGGTACACGACTAAACCCCGCAGCGAGACAGATGACCTCGTCAGGTAAAATCGGAATGATAAATAAGACGAGCAAGACACCAAGACCGTATCGATCGACATATCGATCGTACGTCTTCAGTTTTTCTTCATCGACCCAACGAATCATGCGCCCTCGACCAAATCGGGCCAGTCCATACATGACAAAGATTCCGAGTGTCGTCGCAACGCTTCCGACCAAAGCGGCACGAAACGGTCCGAGCGCGACACTCCCAATCGGCACGCTGACCGCTTCCGGAACGGGTAACGCAATAGGTTGTAAAAAGCTAAATGCTGCAAACACCCAGACCGCCTGTCGTTCATATTGTTCTAGTAAACGATCCAATCCGTATGTGTCATAAAGGATGAGTCCGAATGAAACATAATAGACGAGAACGAAAATCAAGAAGAGAGAGAACGTGATCTTCCACATCTGCTTTAGGATGACGCTCGAGCCGTCCCGAATCGCCCGAAGTAACCCGACCGAGAGGGCGAGTAAAACAACACCTGTCCAGCCAAGTTGATACGGCAATAAAAGGGAAGGCAAGACGACGAACGGCAACAGACTGAGCGCGACAAGCCCTAATCCATATCCAAGATAAATCGAATGTCGTTCTTTCATGTGCCCTCACCCTCTCCCCGTTCTACTTCTAGTGTACCCACAAAGTGATAGGGATGTATCCTGCCGAAGGCGCTTTCCCTCTCATGCTTTTGACGTAGAAAAACCACGGTCCGCAATGGACCGTGGCTTTCAATCACTTATTCTCCAAGTGATGCTTGGATGAAGTCATGGAATAGACGTTGTGGACGTTCTGGACGCGAAATCAATTCTGGGTGGAACTGTGATGCCACGAACCATTTGTGTTCTGGAATCTCAATGATTTCTACGAGACGACCGTCTGGGCTCGTACCTGAGAACTTGAAGCCTTCTGCTTCAAACGCTTCACGGTATTCGTTGTTGAACTCATAACGGTGACGATGACGCTCGTATACGAGTTCTTGATTGTATGCCGCATGCGCTTTCGTCCCTTTTTCGAGTTTACATGGATAAAGTCCAAGACGAAGTGTGCCGCCAAGGTCTTCGATATCTTTTTGCTCTGGAAGAAGGTCGATGATCGGATACGGTGTCGACGGATCGATTTCTGCAGTATGTGCGCCGTCCAACTTCAAGACGTTACGGGCAAACTCGACCGTCGCAAGTTGCATCCCGAGACAGATTCCGAAGAATGGGACGTTGTTTTCACGAGCAAAACGTGTTGCTTCAATCTTCCCTTCGATTCCACGCTCACCGAATCCACCTGGAACGAGGATTCCGTCCGCATCGCCGAGGATGTCTGAGACGTTTTCAGCCGTCACGTCTTCTGCGTTGACCCAGTCGATGTCGATATCCGCGTTGAACGCATAACCCGCATGTTTGAGTGCTTCCGCGACCGAGATATACGCATCACGCAATTCGACATATTTCCCGACGAGTGCGATTTTCACTTTCTTCTCAAGGTGTGTGACCGTGTGGACGAGTTCTTTCCAAGCCGTCATGTCAGCAGCCGGTGAATTGAAACCGAAGTAGTCGTTGACGAGTTGGTCCATTCCTTGTTTTTGAAGGTTGAGCGGTACTTCATAAAGTGTCGATGCGTCTTGCGCCTCGATGACCGCTTCTTTGCGCGTATCACAGAAGAGGGCGATTTTTTCACGCATGTCTTCTGGGATGTCATGCTCCGTACGAAGGACAATGATATCCGGTTGAATTCCGTAGCTGCGAAGCTCTTTGACACTGTGTTGTGTCGGTTTTGTCTTCATCTCACCTGCGGCACGAAGGTAAGGGACGAGTGTACAGTGGACGTACATGACGTTCTCTTTCCCGATGTCATTCTTCACTTGGCGAATCGCTTCGATGAACGGAAGGGACTCGATATCCCCGACTGTTCCACCAATCTCTGTGATGACGACATCGGCGTTCGTCTCGCGTCCTGCACGGAAGACACGGTCTTTGATTTCGTTCGTGATATGCGGAATGACCTGAACCGTCCCACCGTTATAGTCTCCACGACGCTCTTTCTTCAAGACAGTTGAATAAATGCGCCCTGATGTGACGTTCGCGTTTTGCGACAAGTTGATGTCGATAAAGCGCTCATAGTGTCCGAGGTCAAGGTCAGTCTCAGCGCCATCATCTGTGACGAATACTTCTCCGTGTTGATACGGGCTCATCGTACCTGGGTCAATGTTGATGTATGGGTCAAACTTCTGAATCGTGACGTTGAGTCCTCGATTTTTGAGTAGACGCGCGAGCGAAGCTGCCGTGATCCCTTTACCGAGCGAAGATACTACCCCGCCTGTTACGAAAATGTACTTTGTCATGTTTCTTTCTCCTCTCTTGAATACCAACCATCGGGAAACGAAAAAACAAAAAAAGCAAAAGTGCCCCCGAAAATGGAGGACACTTTTGCTGCATCGTTACGTGCTAAACTAGCCCATGACTAATTTACGCCAGAGACGATGCAGTCGTCAAGATATTATTTTTTCTTTTTTTTCAAGTCGATGAACACGACTAAAAAAGAAAAAGAGACACGCCTAGCCGGGCGCGATGCCCGGCTTTTTTGCGGTCTCTTATAAATCATCCTCGTCTTCGATATCGAGGTCGTCGTCCAAGTCATCGTCCTTGAAATCGTCAAGGCCTTCTACTTTTTCTTCTTCGTCCTCATCATCAAATTCAGATGAATCATAGTCTTCAACTTTTGCGAATACATCCAAGTCATCCTCGATATCGACGATGCCTTCGTCTGCTTCTTCGAACTCTTCTTCGAATTCGTCAAGTTCACCACGTTGACGTGCTTCGATGACGAGATCCTCATCCGACTTATCGAATGGGTACCAAACCCGAAGCGCCCAACGGTTTGCTCCTAAGTTGACGAACAACCCGTCGATGTTCAAATCGGTGTAAAGTTGTGCGATTTTTTCGAGCTCTTCCTCTTCACTCGCAAACGTATAGTTTTGCTTGATTTTTTCGCGAATCTCATCAAAAGAAACAGGCTGTTCGCCAGTTTCTTGGAGAAGTTCATAAACGAAATCAATCAACGATTTATTCATTAAAGGACACTCCTTTTCCGTCACTAGTTAAACATCACTCCTCATTATAAACAAAAGCGATATGAAAAAGCTAGGGAAAATTATGATTCATGTATTCTACTCGGACGAACTCGGAACCAGTACAGGCTGATCAATCCAATATTGAAAATCCACGTAAGTCCTAGAACACCGAACATCCATGCTTTTGGAATTTGAAACGATAATTCCTCGTTGACCGTCTGCCCAACGTACAAACCGTACCCTAACAATCCAATCATTAAGAAGGAGTACGCAACGACCATCCCAAACCGCTTCCACAGCTGCAAGAGCAAGGAAGCAAACTCCTTATTTTCCCCATATTGATCAAACAGATACGTATGGCTTACACTCGAGTACATCGTCTGCGTATACCCACTGACAAATAAGACAGGGATGAACGCAAGTGGCTCGATAAATCCTAGGAAAAAGATGAGGGAGGACACGAGTAACACGAGGTATGGGTGACGTGCGAAATCAAATATACGACTAAATAAAATCCAGCCGATGACGCCTACTAAAAATGGGACAAATACATAAAAAATGAGAACTTGAAACGAGTACAAGGCAAGACTGACAAAGACGGCACCAATTAACGTCCAACCACCGAAAAATCCAATCACAAACGACAGCAATTGAACCTGACGGGTGCGACTCGCTCCAATAAAGTCTCGGACGCGCTTTTGGTACAATAACCATCCAACATAAACGAGCAAAATAATCATTAAGCCAAATACTTCGATATAGCCACGCGCCCCTTCTAAAAGACTGAGCAGACGACTAATCAATGTAAAAACGGTGACCGCGATGAAGGCACGGAGAAAAGAACGAGTTTCAAACTGCCAAGTCGCCGATTTTTGAAGCGGTAATTTCCGAACAAAAAGCCATGGTAGAATCAAACTGACCAAAAAGAGAGCGATGGCCAGATTGTATGACTGTGTCAATGCATAAGAGAATATCGCAATCCAACCGACTAACATCAGAACCAACGGCCAGGAGCTCCCTTTATCTTCTTTTGAATCTGGATCAGCAGCTGGTTTCAGTTCGTTTAATTGCGATAAAATCGTCGTCATAATCGACCCGACTCCAATTGATCCAACCCCGACTAAAAAGGCGCTCCATTCAATCGCACGCTCAAACGGGAGAACGAAACAAACGAGACCGACAACGAGTACGACCAAGGCGATTAAAAAAGTATCTTTAGAACCACGGCGTCCAATGACATAAACCCACAATAATAGACCGGACATACTGGCTACATAAAAAATCAAGAATGGAATGAGACGCCCGACACCTTCTTCGACTGCCATAATAGATAAAAATAAGATCTGCGGAAGAATTTGACTACTAAGAGCACTGACAATCGTCAATAGGACAACCATGTTTTTCATGGGACACACTCCTTACATTGAGATTGAATATTCTGTTCCTCAATCATCCTTTCCCAGATCCATTCGTCTGCGAACCTCTTTCATAACACATTTACTTCTCAGTTTCTTCACTCTTTTGCCGATATAGAAGAGAATGACATTTTAGATATGAAAGAGAAGGAGAAATATATATGGCACTTTTTCGTAAAACAACATCCAATCACTTCGTCGCCACTTCCGGTTTTCCTGAAATCCAGACAATCGCTAAACCAGCTGACTCAAGCTTGAATGGTCGCACTCACTACATGGGATACACGACCTCTCAAGTAAAACGACTGCAAGATATGGCTCCACTCGTCGAGTCAGTACTTGACGATGTACTTGAAAACGTACTCGACCACTTGATGCTGCAACCGGAAATGGTACAGATTGCGAACGCATCATCCACAAGAGAACGATTAAAAAAGGTATTCGCCGATTATTTCCGCAGCCTACTAACAGGGAACATCGATGATAAATTCTTGGCAATGCGGAAACGAATGGGACAGACGCACCACCACTTCGCCGTGCCTGTCGTCTGGTTCTTGGCGACGTACTCGGCATTTAATACGTTGCTCATCCCAAAAGTGGTTGAAACGTATCAACACGATCCTGCCCTCTTAAGTGAGTCCCTCTTAGCGTTGTCACACGCGATGAATTTAGACGCACAAATCGTCACCGAACAATACGTCAACGCCCGCCTCGATGAAATCGAGTCTGCGAACCAAGCTCGTGCGTCCCTGTTGAGTGACGTGACACGCGTCAGCACAGAAGTGGCGACTACGATGGAACAAACCGGACACGCCATGTCTGAAACGAGCAATCGTGCTCACCAAGTCCTTGCGGAAACGGAGCAAACGGAAAAAATGAGTCGTCATTTGATGAAGTTGACGCACACGAACGGAAATCAAATCGAACAGATGGAAGTAGAGTTCAAACAGTCGGCCACCTACGTCGATACTTCGCTCGATCGAATTACCGCCCTAAAAGAAGGTTCACAGGATATTGTCAGCATGACCAAGAGCATCGAACAAATTGCTAACCAAACGAACTTACTCGCCTTAAACGCTTCGATTGAAGCGGCTCGCGCAGGAGAACACGGAAAAGGGTTCGCCGTCGTCGCCACCGAGGTACGCACACTTGCGGAGAACGCAAAACAACTGAGCAGTCAAATCAACGCGCTCATTCATGAAAATGAGACGAACATCGCGGCCCTCCTCGAGCAAATGGGGCAAATGCATCGGACGAACGATGAAGCGATGCGCCAACTAAGCACCGTCAAAGCTGGTTTTTCGACCGTTCAGGAAGAAATGGGCCAATACGTTCTTTCTTTCGAACGAAACAAACAAGACCTCGGACAGATGGTCGAGACCATTTCATCGATCAACGAGACGACGCAAGGGTTATCTCACTTGACCTCTTCCCTTCTATCCACCTCTGAGATGCAGTAAACAAACAAGGCACGGTCCGCGGACCGTGCCTTCATGTATTATTGGACAACTGGTTCTGGTATCTCGATGGCCTTCAGCGAGCGATCGAGCAATTCGACGACATCGAACGTGCCGACGGTCTCATCGACTTCCTTCGCTTTTGTTCCATCAGATAACATCGTCAAACAGTACGGACATGCCGAACCGATAACAGTCGGTTTCGTCTCAAGCAACTGTTCTGTCCGAGCCACGTTGACACGTGTCCCGACTTTTTCTTCCTGCCACATGAGACCACCACCGGCTCCACAACACATACCGTTTTCACGGTTACGCGTCGCTTCGACGAGTTCGACACCCGGTATGCGTTCTAAGACGAATCGTGGTGCATCGTAAATGCCGTTATAACGACCAAGGTAACAAGAGTCGTGATAGACGACACGTTCGTTCACGTGAAGGTCTGGCTGAATCCGACCTGTGTCAAGTAACTCCGCGAGCAACTCCGTATGATGATACACCTTCACATCAGTCAAACCGAAGTCCGGATACTCATTTTTGAACGTATTGTACGCGTGCGGGTCGACCGTGACGATTTTCGTCACCCCATACTTCTCAAATAGTTTAATGTTCGCTTCGGCGAGTTCTTGGAACAGCAACTCGTTTCCGATTCGGCGTGGTGTATCCCCTGAGTTTTTCTCTTCATTTCCGAGAATGGCGAATGAGACGCCCGCCTTGTTCAAGACGCTCGCAAAGCTCTGCGCGACTTTTTGGCTACGGCTATCGTAAGACCCCATCGCGCCGACCCAGAAGAGATACTCGAATTCCTCGCCTGCTTTTTTCTTCTCTTTCGCCGTCGGGATGACGAGCTCTGTATCCTTACGCCAGTTCTCGCGTTCTTTCCGGTTCATTCCCCACGGGTTTCCTTGACGCTCGATATTGGCGACCGTACGCTGTGCCTCAGGGTCCATCTTCCCTTCCATCATGACGAGGTAACGACGAAGGTCAATGATTTTATCGACGTGTTCGTTCATGACCGGACACTGGTCTTCACAGTTACGGCAAGTCGTACAAGCCCAAATTTCTTCTTCCGTGATGACGTTGCCGATCAACTCGTCTGCGACGAGCATATGGCCGTCTTGCGCAGCTGCTGCGATTTCAGCACCTTGCGTGTTTTGGAACATGAGGGCAGGTGCCCACGGTGATTTTCTCGTGACCGCCGCGCCTTTCATATTCATATGGTCACGAAGTTTGACGATTAAGTCCATCGGCGACAACATCTTCCCAGTTCCTGTTGCCGGACAAACATTCGTACAACGCCCGCACTCGACACAGGCATACAAGTCGACGAGCTGCTTCTGGTTGAAGTCTTCAATCTTGTTGACCCCGAAGACAATCTCTTCATCCGACTCTTCCGCTTCTTCCATCGCTGAAAAATCAACAGGTGCCAAGCGACCGACTTTGTGCGTGCGACCGAGCCATACGTTGAGCGTTCCGGCAATCAAGTGTGCGTGTTTTCCTTGTGGGATGTAGACCATGAAGCTGAGCAAGAATAAAAGGTGCATCCACCAAAAGACGACGAATAAAGCGAAAGCGACAGAGCCCGGTACCCAAGCAAACGCTGAGCCGATGAGCGTCGCGACCGGTTCGCCCCACATTGGAAGCTCTTCTTTATAGACGAGGTAAAACCCGTTCCCGAACAATACGGAAACCATCAACCCGCCGATGAAGATGAGGGCAAGACCTGCTAAAAAGTTTCGTTTCAAGCGCACGAGCTTCTCGACGTAACGACGGTAGAATCCCCAAACGACCGCAACGAGAATCATGAGCATGACGATTTCTTGCATGAACGTAAAGATTGGATAAAGCGGACCGAGCGGGATATGCGGGAAACGTGTTCCCACCGCTAGTCCTTTCCAAATAAAATCAATCGCCCCGAATTGGACGAGGATGAAGCCATAAAACATCATGACGTGAATTGCGCCACTCTTCTTATCTTTCAACAATTTCTTTTGACCGAACACGTTGATCATGACCTGTTCGAGTCGTTCTTTGTTCGTTTGGCTCCATTCTGCCTTCTTCCCGAGCTTGATGAACGTATAACGCTGATGAACTAGCGTAGCAAATAAATATACACCATAGCCGAGGACGAGCAAGAATAGAATCCAGTTGACGATTAAAAATGTAGACATCCCCAAAACTCCCCCTTTTGAAAACGGATTCAATCTTGAATTCAGTATATCAAATGATGAATGAACAGTCATTCATTTTTGTGAAGTTCTCATCAGAAGTTTAGAAGATGTTTCAATATGAGCAATAATCCCCCATAGCTGCACACGGCCAATACGAACGTGCGGAAGTGCAAATTTCGGTCGGATGGCAGTTCAAACTTCACGATATTGAGAATCATCGCCCCGGCCACGAAGGCAAAACAGAGCGCTTCGACGTGCGCCGCCAAGTCAATCCAGCGTGAAAAGAACCCACCAAGTAAAATCCCACCACTCAACAAATAGCGTCCTTGTCGCATGTAACGTTCACCATAATGACGATTTAAGTCATGCCCGAGCGCTAAAAAGTGGACACCGAGCGCTGTCGCATAGAAACTTCTCGCAACGAACGTCACCGAGTCGGCTGTCACCACGTACGCCGAGAAGGTCATATAGGCCGTGAGGAGTGTCACCTGTAACCAATACGAAACGGCCCGGTCGACCGCCTCATCTTGAAAGTGAGGGGTACGAACGAACCGCATGGTGCCGTAAAACAACGTGAAACCGATGAGACTGACGATGTAGATTTCTGAAGGTAACGCCAAATTCAACCAATCGACACGAAGCGTGTCCTGGCGTTTGTTCAGGGACGGTAAAAGATACATGAAGAAGTACGTGATGGCGATGCCGCTCGAGAAAGAGAACCATTTTTTCGAAGGAACGGTCTCTTCCCGGAACAAATAGATGCCGAAGAAGTTAATCAGCGCCAAATAGATAATGATCCAGTTCGCCATCTCGTCCTCACCCTTTCAAGTCAATCCAAAACCGCTCGACGACTGTCCCGTCTTCTTCCGTATACGGTGTGTCCGCAATGCCACCATTGTTTAAAATGACTTGACGGGAAGCTATATTTGTCCGGTTACACGTGATGAGTGCCCGCTCGATTCCAAGTTCTTTCACTTTCTCAAGCGCAAGTTGCAGTTGGATTGTGGCGAGTCCACGCCCGCGTGCGCTCGGTTTCACCCCATACCCGACATGCCCGCCAATCTTCAAGAGCGATTCGTTCAGCTCATGACGAATGTTCGTCGCGCCAAGAAGCTCCTCCCCGTCCGTGAGCCAATACGTTGTGCTCGGGACCCAACCTTTCTCTATATGTTCACGTAACTCTTTCTGACGTAACGTGTTGACATATGCCTCGAAGTCGGTCGTTTCACGGTCCACTGAAGTCGGGACGATTCGCTCATCACGTTCGTACCATTCTTGTAAAAATGCGAGAATCTGTTCTTTTTGTTCGACAGATGTTTTGATTAGTCTTAACATCACATTTCCCCCTTTAACCATTTCCATTCGCGTTCTCTGTTTGATTTCCTTGTTCCTTCATCTTAGAGAAGATACCTTCGAAATAAAATGGACGTTCTCGTCGAAGTGTGTCCCCTTTCAGGCATGAAAAAAAGTGCCATCCTGTTCAGATGACACTTTTGACATGCTTACTCTTCGAGTCCGAGCCGTTGTGGCATATGTGGCGCGAGTTGTCTCGCTTCTTCCAACCGACCTGCTTCGACGAGCGTATGGAAATGTAAAAACTGTTCATGCGATGCATCACTGATGGCTGCCAAATAATCGACGTACCGATCGTAGACCGCTTTGTCTTCTGACCGCGCCTCAATAAGTGCGATGTACAGGCGAACGGTGTCTTCCCCGTAAAGGAGCGGGAACTCATCGTTCAGTTGAAGCAATTTATCGATTGAATCGATATCGACTCCGTTTTCTTGGTCATAATGCATGATGACTTGTTCAGCATGGTCTTCAAGGCGACCGCGCCACTCTTCATACTCTTCTTCATTCGTTTCGAGCATCTCGAACCAGTCTTCGTTCAACATCTCTTCAATCTTATTTACGCGTTCTGTGAAGTTCATACGCTCTCTCCTCCTTCAAATGTCCATGTGACATGTACTTCGTATATACCCACGTTTTCTTCATTCATGGATAATTCATATACGAACGTACATGACTCTTCAGACACATCGAGTCGCGATGTCGTCGTCGCCATCGTCATCGACATATAGGCATTCTTATATAAGCTTTGCGTGAAGCGACCTTCGATGAAGGAATGGTTCATCTCGATCGGTCCTTTGCAGATGAGCGCCAATCGTTCCGGCGTGTACTTGATTGTCGTCGGGACCGTTCCGTCCTCTTGTTGTTGGTCAAACATTAAAATAAAGCCAGTCTTCAATGGATAGTATACGCCGTCAGCCGATAGTTCGATCGGCTCCGGAATGTCACTCATCCGAGTTGTTTGCTGGACACGCACGCGAAGTGGTTCAATCGCCATGCTCATCCCCCTTTCCGTCAACTCATCGTACCATATGTGGTAGGAGTCGTTCTATCGACGGTGCTTCGTTTTCACATAGACGAGATGGTCTACCCACTCATCATTCTCAAAAATAAATCCTTCTCTCGTGCACTCGTACGACATGCCGACACGCTCTGCGAGACGAACGGATGCCTCATTGTCGAGATTGATGTGTGCCTCGATCCGTTGAAAATTTAAGTCGTCAAAGGCGATGCGCATCGCTAAATCGACCGCCTCTGTGCCATATCCGTTTTGCCAATGTTGGTTATGGATGGTATACCCGACCCGACCCCAATGAAATCCATCTCGCGCCAATGTCGAGAAATCCACCATGCCGAGATGTATCCCATCTTCAAGCCGGAAAATCCCAAAGACATGCGCACGGTCTTCATGTGCGAGTGATTGGTGTGTGTCGACTAGCTGACCGAACCAAACGGACGTACAGTCGCTCATATCTAATTTTCCCGGGTCATATACATGTTGTGAAACGAGACGATTTGTAAAGCCGCTTAACCATGTGTCATAATCTCGTTTCTCTAACGGTCGTACGATGATTCGATTTGTTTTTCGATGATACGTAAATGGATTCAATCTCTCCTGTCTCCTCCCTATTACTTTTATACAGTCAGAAAAACTTCTTCCACTTTCCTTCCGAAATCACATCGATCTTCCCTTCGTTTACACGAATCGCGGTCTCGTCGTCAATCGCATAGGCCGGCGACTGTAATGTCTCCGCCCATTCTGCAGCATCTCGTGACGTGTTCTCCGGTAACATTTCGTGGTCGAGATGAGGAAAAATCGAGAAGTCGACAAACCCTAATGTATCATCACTCTGCTCGTCGGATGCGCGCCATCCGACAAACGCTTCTCCAATTCGTGGTGTCATCACCATGCTACCTGCACTCAATCCGACGTAGACGCCTTTCCAGGACGGGAGCAGCGAGGCTACCCCGGACTGTTTCATCCAATGGTAGAGAAAGAGCGGATCGCCCCCATTCACCAATAATACGTCTGCCTTATCAAACGCCGGTCTCCACACCGACTCATCGATACTCGGGAGTGCGCTCAGTTCAAGCACCCCAACCGACTTCCAGCCCAACTCACACATCGGCGTCGAGAAATCTCCGTTGAAAAAGTTCCATGCGTGTTTCGTTCCCCCGTTCAACGCATAAATGGCTGTTGGGATACAGAGTGCATTACACTCTTCAATCGGCTTGCCCAATAATTCCAAAAGTGCCTGCTTGATGCTCTCGTTTTTAACGCCAGCGGACGTCAATAGTAGTTTCATTTGTTTCCCTCCTTATTGAATCTCTTCTAAAGCATTCTCATCATCCCCGTGCATCCCCTTTATTCATATTAAAAAGACCGTAGTCGACTTCTCGCCTACGGTCTTCAAACATGAAAGATTAGCTAATTTTATACACGCGACCTTCGAACGGTTTCAAGTGAAGGAGCGATGATTCCGCATCGCCTTCAACCGGCATGTTGCTCAAGACGACATCTTGCGCACGAAGTGTCTGATCCATATCAAACATCGTCTCTTTCGCCGTCAAGTTCGTGACGACGAGGTACTGCGTGTCACCGAGCGTACGCGTATACGCATAGACTTCCGGGTGTTCCGGCAAGACGACATCATACGCCCCGTAAACAAACGTCTCATTATCTTTACGAAGTTGAATCATCTCTTTATAGAAGTTAAAGATTGAGTCCTCATCTTCAAGCTGTGATTCGACGTTGATATCCGTATAGTTCGGGTTGATGCCGACCCATGGCTGCTCTGCGAACGTGAATCCGGCGTTCGGGGCATCACTCCACTGCATCGGTGTACGCGTGTTGTCGCGTGACGAGTTCCACGTGATGCGCATCATCTCGTCATGACTCTTCCCTTGCTCGACGCCGATATAGTAGCGGTTGCGTGTCGCGATGTCATCATATTGATCGATCGAATCGAATTTGACGTTCGTCATCCCGATCTCTTGACCTTGATAGATAAACGGCGTCCCTTGCATGAGGAAGTACATCATCGCAATCGACTTCGCGCTTTCTTTCCAGTAACGCTCATCGTCTCCCCATTTCGAGACCGTACGCGTCTGGTCATGGTTTTCGACGTAAAGGGCGTTCCATCCATCGGCCTCAAGTCCTTTTTGCCATTTCGTCAACACGTTCTTCAAGTGAACGACATCGAGTTTCGAATCGGCATCTTCACTCCAAAGGTCCATGTGTTCGAATTGGAAGACCATGTTCATCTTCCCTTCCTTTTCACCGACCCATAGATGGGCATCGTCAGGTGAGACGCCATTCGCTTCACCGACCGTCATGATGTCATGTTTATTGAACGTCTCGTCACGAAGCTCTTCTAAATAGTCGTGAATTCCGTCCACGTTCATGTGCATCTCGAACGACGGTACAAAGTCGAGGTCGTTCGGGTTTGGCAAGTCGGCGAACGTCGGATTCTTGCGAATATGGCTGATTGCATCGACACGGAATCCGTCGATCCCTTTTTCGAGCCACCAGTTGATCATATCGTATACCGCTGTACGCATCTCAGGATTTTCCCAATTGAGGTCCGGCTGTTTCTTCGAGAAGACATGCAAGTAGTATTGCTCCGTCGTTTCATCGAATTCCCAAGCCGAGCCACCAAAGATCGATTCCCAGTTATTCGGCTTCGACCCGTCCGGTTTTCCGTCGCGCCAGATATACCAGTCGCGCTTCGGATTGTCTTTTGAGCTCTTCGATTCAATGAACCAAGGGTGCTCATCCGACGTATGGTTGACGACGAGGTCGAGCAACAGCTTCATACCGCGCTGATGCACTTCGTCCAATAAGCGGTCGAAGTCTTCCATCGTACCGAACTCGTCCATGATATCTTGATAGTCACTAATGTCATAACCGTTATCATCGTTTGGCGATTTATACATCGGGCAAATCCAGATAACATCAATACCGAGGTCTTTCAAATAGTCGAGCTTATCAATGATTCCTTGAATGTCTCCAATTCCGTCCCCGTTCGCGTCATAAAAGCTACGCGGATAAATTTGATAGGCGACGGCTTCTTTCCACCAGTTGCGTTTAAGCGTTTGTGTTTGTTGTTCTCGTTGTAAAAGTTGCATGTGATCTAGATACTCCTTATCCCAAAACTCACTGCTCATCATTTATACTTATCTTATTCGTGCTGTGAACTTTATATCATTAGCGCAATCGTTTGCACGATGCAATAAATTTATCTTACCAAAAAACATTCGATGATACAAAGATGTTTCATCAGCATACTCAACGTGTACCCTACACGATTTTGAAAAGAAATGAAAGCGAGGTGCTTCATCATGTTTCGATTTGCCACAATGGAGGATTTTTCAGCAGTCGATCAATTGATTTTAAAGAAAGCAAAAGAGTTCCAAGTAGCCGGAAAGTCGCAATGGGTCAAATATTTAGAGCCGAGTCGTTCCGACTATGTCCGTCACGATTTGACGAACGGGACGGTGTTTGTCTACGAACGAGATCAGCAAGTCGTCGGTGCCGTCAGCCTGATTCCTCCGACTGACTGGGACCATAATCTATGGGACGACCCGGACGGTGCCGTCTACTTGCATCGACTCGTCACGGACTCGAGTGCAAAAGGTGAACGCATCGGGGAACGTTTGATGCAGCATGCCTTAGCAAACACGTCTTCGACCATTCGATTGGACTGTGTTGCCGACAACGCCTTCTTAAATAACTACTATCCTCGGTTCGGTTTCCACTATATCGGCGAACGAAATGGATTCTCACTGTTTGAAAAACAGGCTTGACCTTGACGTGACGTCAACCTTTACGCTTTGACTAAGGAGGTGAAGGGATGTATTCGATTCAACAACTTGCGTCACTCGCTGGAACGACACCGCGAACGCTTCGACATTATGACGCAATCGGTCTTCTCGTTGCGAACCGTGACGCCAACGGCTATCGGCGTTATTCTTCGCGCGATGCGGAACGGTTGCAACTCATCTTACTCTATCGCACGCTCGATGTTCCTCTCGATCAAATCGGAGAATTGCTTGATTCAACGACGTTCAACCGGATTGATGTGTTGAGTGGACATATCGAGGCGTTGCGACAGAAAGCAGCCTATTTCGCTCAGCTTGCCGAGACGGCAGAAGTGACCCTCACCTCACTCAAAGGAGGGATTCCAATGGATGACAAGTCATTATTTGATGGATTATCTTATGAGGAGATTCAAGCTCACGAGGCGAAACATCAAGAGGAAGTGCAGGAACGTTGGGGAGAGACTTCAGCTTACAAGACAGCACAAGAACGTGCGCAGAAGCGATCGAAAGCGGACTGGGAACGCATCAATCAAATGCAACTCGATTTGATTGCGCCACTCGTTGATTTATTTCGTTCACAAATCGCAATCGATGACGACCGAGTTCAATCGATTGTGAAAGACAATCATCTGTTCATCGACACACACTTTTACGACTGTTCACTCGATATGTTCAGTGGACTCGGACAGATGTATGTGACGGATGAACGATTCACCGCATTTTATGATCGCTTCGAGCCGGGGCTCGCTGCGTATTATAACGAGGCCATCCAATGCTATTGTATCGCTAACAGTTAAGTCCAAGCCTCAGGCTTGGACTTTTTTTCGTCGCTCGGTGTCTTCTTGCGGTCCTATTTGAAGATGTTTTTGTAACATCGGGAGACTCATCGCCAAATAAATATAAGGGAAGGTCGAGAAGTTGTCCGTTCCACCTGTATAGATTACTTCACTCGTTAGTGGGGTCCATCCTTTCTTCGTCCACTGGCAAAGTCGAACTTCTTTTCTCGATGTGTGGTTATGGAATCCCCAATATGCTTCTCGTTGTCCCACTGCCATCGATGGGGTGATGGTTAAGATGGGACAGTTCATTTCTTGTAACAATCGTTCGTTCATTTCCGCAACTTCGTACATGATGATGACGTCCGGTTGCAGGTGTCGAATCGTATGTTCCGCTTTTTTATCTTGTAAGGAAACGACACGCGTCATACGCTGTTCCGGAATCGGATCGTCACAGAAAGCATACCGCGACTGCAACTCCGCGATTCGTTCTCGACTGAACCGCCGCATCATGGGAGTCAGGAAGGAAATGTACGATTGTGTCAGAAGTTCTTTCCACGTGTTGACATGAGTCGGTGTCGGACCATCTTCCATGATCACATGTGTGACGCCTAAATCCCGTATCGCTTGATAGACAAGTGTTGAACTCCAGTGGTCGCCCGTGCAGAGTAAAACTCGCATTTTCTCATCTCCCTCCACTTTGGTTTGCGGTTTGACGCATCTCTCGGACCGCCACATCAAATGAACCAAACATTTGTTGAATGTCTTTTAATGTCGGACGATTGCCCTTTTCTTTTTGCCACACTTCATAACCCCATGGTGAGAGAGCGGTCAAATGTTCATCTGCCTCGTGTAGCGCATCCATCATTTGCTTCTCCGTGAACAGCTCTCGCGTTGAGATGCCAATCTCGTCTAACGCTTGGGACCAAGACCCGAAACGCCTCACCACTTTCGTGATACTCGGACGTTGGTTCTGCTTGGCCCATTTGGCATAAGCGGTCGACGTCAATGGATGAAGCTCTTCATTGGCATCAAGTAACGATTGGATGATTTCACATTTTTGATCGAACGAGATGATACTCTTCAAATTCGCCTCAATCAGTGCCACTTTCCACGATCCGAACTGAATGACGACCTCTGTCAACGTCGGTGCATCATTGGTCATGGCCCACTTTCGATAATCGGCACTATTGAATGAATCATGCTCTTTCGCCGCTTCACGAAGCATTTGAATCATTTCCTTCTTTGTGAATCGTGACGTTTGCTGTTCCAACCCAGCCAAACGCAGTACATTCGACCATGATCCGTACATTTCCAATAATTCCACCACGGTTGCCCCGCCGTGAATCTTTTGCCATTTCTGATACATGTAGATGGTGAGGCGACCGTCCGAAGAAGCCTCTTGTAAGTGATCAATCAGTTGTTGCTTTCCCATGTCGCCTCCCCCTTACGTGATTGACGTATCGGTTCATCCCACTTCACGGCTACTAATTTGTGCGAACAGGTGAAGTTGACGACTTAAAATTTTCGTTTCATCAAATTTTTCTTCGACCACTTCGCGACCACGTTGCCCGAATGAATAACACTGTTCAGGATGTTCAATGAACCAGCGCATCGCCAAGGTCAGTGCCTCAGGTCGACCGACCGGAACGAGAAAGCCGGTTTCCCCATCCGTGACTTCTTCTCGACAGCCACGGATATCGGTAGCGATGACAGGTAATCCGGACGCCATGGCTTCAAGAATAGAGCGTGGCAATCCTTCACGATAAGAGGGGAGTAAAAAGACGTCGTGTGCTGCAAATAAAGAGGGGGTATCCCGAACGAATCCGGCGTAATGAATCTGTGGATTTTTGGCTAAATGCGCCTCGACTTGTTTCGCCGTCTCTTGATCACGTTCACTCGTCATCAACTCTCCAGCAATCGTCAACGTCGCGTTCGGATAGCGTTTCGTCAGTTCATCGAACGCCTGAAGTAAATCTAGGATTCCTTTTTCTTGAACGAGCCTTCCGACAAACAAGAACTTTAAATGTTCTGGGGAAATGTGTTTCTCTGTCGGATAAAATCGATTTAAATCAATCCCGTTTCCGAGATGCATCAATCGTTCGTCCTCTTTGAAATGTCTTGTTTTAGCGAGTGAGTAATCTTCCTCGCTTTGGAGCAACAACCAATCGGTCGCTAATGCCGCGAGTGATTTCTCTAACCAGAAGACGAGTTCGTATGCGATTCGACCCATTCGTTCGTGGAAGTAAAATCCATGTGCGGTATAGAGAATATGTGGTGTCCTGGCAATGCGGGCCGCAACTCTTCCTAACGCTGCGGCCACCGGGGTGTGGACGTGAATGGCATCATATTTTTCGCGGCGCAATAACCTCACCAACTCTTGAATGGTCTGTAGATTACGCTTCGGGCTAAACTTTCGATCGATTGGCAACGTATGAATGACCCATCCTTCGTCCCGAAGACGATCCGTCCGATCACCGTAAGCACACGCGACGTCGACTTCGTGTCCTTCCGCCTTCAGCGACTCAATGAGAGGACGTAGCAACACATCCGCTGTCATATCGACAGCGCAGAACTGGAGAATCTTTAAAGGCGCCATAAGTGCACCTCCTCCGGCTTCATCGCGCGATCGAGCATGCCTTTCAAGTCAATGACGATGCCACGACCTAACTTCAGCTGGCGTTTCGCAATCGTCCAACCCTCTTGAACGAATTCATCGTGAGACACGGCATAGATGACGACATCTGCTGGTTTTAAGTCACAGTATGATTTGACGTCGATTCCATACTCTCGTCGTACCTCTTCCGGATCGACGAGCGGGTCACACACTTGCACTTCTAAGCCGAACTCCTCGACCTCTCGAATCAAGGAAGCCACTTTCGAATTTCGGATATCACTGACATTCTCTTTGAAGGACATCCCGAGGACCGTCACGCGCGATCCGAGAATGGCCATGTTTTGACTAATCATCGTTTTTATCAATGATGTGGCGACGAAACGTCCCATCGTCTCGTTGATTCGACGACCTGCTAAAATCACTTCCGGATGATAACCGAGCATTTCAGACTTCATCGTCAAATAGAATGGGTCGACGCCGATACAATGTCCACCGACTAGACCTGGCCGGAAGTTTAGGAAGTTCCATTTCGTCCCGGCAGCCTCTAACACCTCGAGCGTATCGATGTTCATGCGATCGAAGATGATGGCCAATTCATTCATCAACGCGATGTTCAAATCGCGCTGTGTATTCTCGATCACTTTGGCCGCCTCAGCCACTTTAATCGAGGAAGCGCGATGAACGCCGGCATCGACTACCGTCTCATAAACAGCCGCTACCACATCGAGTGTTTCTTCATCCTCGGCAGCTACGACTTTTTTGATTGTGCGGAATGTATGCTCACGGTCGCCCGGATTGATTCGTTCTGGAGAGTAGCCGACTTTAAAATCAATCCCGGCCCGGAGACCCGATGTTTTTTCAAGTAATGGGATACACTCTTCCTCTGTCAGTCCCGGATAGACCGTAGATTCGTATACGACAATCGTACCTGGTCGCAAATGCGCTCCAACAGCACGAGTCGCGCTACAAATCGGTCCTAGATCTGGTTGATTTTGATCATTGATGGGTGTTGGCACAGCCACGATAATGAAATCCGCCTCTTCAAGTTTGGCGACATCCGTCGTATATAAGACCGCTGCTTGCTCAAGGTCTACTGATTCAACTTCTCGCGTGCTGTCGAGATGAAGGGTAAGCTCATTGATACGCGCTTCATTGATGTCTACTCCGATGACGTCTCCTACGCCACCTAGCGCAACAGCGACAGGGAGTCCGACATATCCTAGTCCGACTACAGCTACGTGACGATTGGCAATGGTTTTTCGTGTTGTACGTGATTCTGAGATGAGTTTATCCATGTCCATCTGCCTCCTGAGATTCGGAATTATGCGGTTTTATCAATCACAATGACTTTTCCATTCGGTCCCCGAGGAATTGATTGCACGGGGGTCAACGTAATCACGACCTCTTTACCGAACAGTAGTTCCAACTCGCTCCTCATAATCTCTTCATGTTCTGGCTTGAAGCGTTCCAGATCCGGGACGTATTTTAGTTCGATATGATACAAATCATGTTGCCGATATTGCGTTTGGATGACCGAGTTGGGTAACACTCGGACAACGGTCGTCAAATCCCCTTCATAGATTTTTTGTTTGTTTGGAGTGAGTACATAATTGCTTTCGCGTCCCTCAATGGAAGTGACGAACGTTCCTCCCTGTCCACAAGCACATGTCCCCTCTCCAATTTTCATCCGATCGCCAACCCGGTAACGAACGAGCGGTGTCCCATGGGTCGTAAAACTCGTCACTAAAATTTCTTCGTGATCCCCATACGACTCGATCACGCCTGTTTCGTGGTGGAGATGCATATTCCCATGGGTACATTCTGTTAAAATCGGTGCCCCCTCAGAAGACGCGTACTGATCAAAGACCGGGGCATTAAACGCCTCTTCTAAGATGGCTCTTCCTTGAGGCGTAATCGTTTCGGCTGTCGGAAAAATAGCCATTAATTGAAATTCAAGTGGGATCTGATTCTCTTTGATGTATTTTGCGATTTCAATCATGGCAGACGGTGCACTGTCTAATACAATTGGTTTGAATCGATTTAATGCGTCGATGTAATGAGGGATAGTCTGAGGATTGACATGATAGAGCGAGAACAGCATCTGATTGAGCGGTCGATTGTAGCGCCAAAATACAGGTTTTTCTTGATTCGGATTACAAATTTTCCGTCCTGTGAAACTCGCTCGTTTCATTCCTCTGATAAACCCGTGTTGCGCTTTGAAAAAGTCAACGTGGGCCATACGTCTTTGATAGTCTTCTTTCGTGAAATGGACTTGCAAGGACGTCCCTGTCGTTCCACCGGTTCGACCAAGAATGTCTGTTTTGATGTTAGAATGGATGTCCGGATTTTTCCTAACTGTTTCTTTTTCGAGGATCGGGATGCGCTTCAACTCTTCCATCGATTGAAGGGGAAGAACAATCTCGTTTTCTTCAAACAGTTTTTGATAATATGCATTGTGCATCGCACAAAATTCGAGAAACGCATTGAGTCGCTTCAATTGATCGGCTGCGACGACTGCCCCATCTTTGGGACGATTGGCTAAAACGACTAACTCACGCTCATATGTGCGTCCGTACCGTTCTTGCCATAGTTTCATTCCATACAATGTCGTCATCCATTGTTGTAATCGAATCGGTGATTTCATGTATAAATCACGAAGCGCAAACCCTGCCATGGTGTAGTCTCCTCTCGCTAAGTGTAGAGTCGTTTCACGACTCGGACTTTTCCGTTCTTTTCTTTCTTGATGCTTTTCACATCTCGTAAAAGAACTTTCATTCGTGAAGTAAACAGACGCTCGACTTCTTTTTGGAGCGCGACTTCATGTTCAGGCTCAAATCGTGCTTCATCCTTCACGTACAGCATCTCAATTTCGTCTATTTTGTGTTGCAACACTTGAATCTGAATAATAGAGTTCGGCAGCACGCCGACCGCTGCGGTCAAATCTCCTTCAAACACCTTATAGCCTTCCGGCGTCTCAACATAGTTCATTTGACGACCATCGATTGACTCGATAATGGTGTCCTGTCGTCCACATGGACACATCGCTTCACTGAGGGTCATCCGATCGCCAATGCGGTAGCGAATCAGCGGTGTTCCGTGCGTCGTGAAACTGGTGACGAGCGCCTCTCCAAATGCATCCGTCTCGATGATTCCCATCTCAGGACGTAAGTGCATCTTCCCGCACTCACACTCCGTAACGATAGGAGCCCCTTCCGAAGAAGCATATTGATCGTAAACCGGCGCTTGGAACATCTCTTCTAACAACAAGCGTCCGGATGGTGTGAGCGTCTCCGAGGTTGGAAATAAAGCCACCGGTCGGAACGATAACGTCTTTTGATGGGTTTTCAAATATTTTGCGATTTCAATCATATCGGAAGGTGAACCGTCGAGTGCGGCCGGTTGAAATTCGTTCAACGAATCGATGTAGTGTGGAATCGTCGTCGGATTCGAATGCACGACCGAGTAGAGCATTTGCTTCATCGGGGCATTGTACCGCCAATACACCGCATTTTTTTGATTACCTGGACAAATCATCCGTCCTGTAAAACTAGCTCGCTTCATCCCACGGCGAAAACCATGTTGTTCTTTAAAAAAATCGAGATGCGCCATTCGCATTTGATAATCGTATTCGGTGAAACGAACCTGAATCGATTTACCTGTCGTCCCGCCCGTCATGCCGATGATCGGGGCATGAAGGTTAGAAAAGATGGTCTCATCCGTTCGAAGCGTCTCTTTCTCTAAAGGAGGGATCCGTTTAAAGTCTTCTAAGCTCTTTAAGGGTAAGGTAACCCCGTGTTTTTTGAAGAGTCGTTGATAGTACACGTTGTGTTGATTACAAAACTGTAGGAATTGATTCAAATGATTGAGTTTTGCATCAGGTGACGCTTCATTTGGAGCACGTCTCAGTCGCTCCAATTCCTGCTCATAGTACTGACCGTATCGCTCCCGATATAACTTGATTCCATATAAGGAAACCAGCCAATTTTGGAGGCGAATCGGTGAGTGTGCATAAATCCGATCCTGTAAAATCCCCATTACTCGATGCCCTCCTTCAACACTTGATGATAGGCGATGTACCAGTCGATAAACGCGTTTACGCCATCGCGAATCGACGTCTGTGGTTGAAAGTCAATCGATTCATATAAAGAGGAGGAATCGGCAAAACTCGCGGGTACATCTCCCGCCTGAAGTGGTAACAAGCGGAGGATGGCCTTTTTCCCGACTCGCTCTTCGATCGTCCGAATAAAGTCCATCAAAGATACCGGTTGCTGATTTCCAATGTTATAGACACGAAACGGAACGTCACTCCGGTCAGGTAGAGGATGTTCATAGTCAAACTCCTCATCTGCCAACGGTGCGATATCCATAAGTCGGACAATCGACTCGATGATGTCGTCGATGTATGTGAAATCTCGTTCCATCTCACCATAGTTGTATACATCGATTGGTTCGCCTTTTAAAATCGCCTCCGTAAATTTGTAAAGTGCCATATCGGGACGCCCCCATGGCCCATAGACGCTAAAGAATCGCAACCCCGTCGTTTTTAGACCGAACAAATGGCTGTACGTATGAGCCATCAACTCATTCGCCTTCTTCGAAGCCGCATACAAGGATAGCGGATGATCGACCGGGTGTTGTTCGGAAAATGGCATCGCCTGATTTGATCCGTAAACCGAGCTAGATGAGGCATAAATCAATTGCTCTACTGGATAGAAGCGACAAGCCTCCAAGATGTTCAAGAAACCAACGATATTGGATTGAATATAAGCATCTGGATTTTCTAGACTGTAGCGTACACCGGCCTGAGCCGCCAAATTGACCACGACTTGGGGTTGGTTTTTTTCGAAGACACGTGTGATTGCCATCTTATTTTCGAGGGCATCACGATAGAGTTTGAAACGAGGATGCGTCAACACATGAAGTCTTGATTCTTTTAATCTCGGATCGTAATAATCATTGACCACATCGATCCCGATGACATGATGTCCTTCTTTTAGCAACCGTCGAGCTAGATGAAAACCAATGAACCCAGCCACTCCGGTCACGAGAACTGTTTTTTTCATAACGACTTCCTCCTTTGCGTTGACTCGTTGACTCGCATGCGTACCGGTTCGATTTGTGGCGCAAAAATACTTTCCATCACTTCTTCTGGCAGTTCGTTGTTTGCGACAAACAACAAGAAAGAAGTGAGTCCATTCGATTGATCGAGTAGATATTCAATCGTTTTCAAAATCGGATCAACCGATTTAAAGGGTCTTGTACAACCGACGAAAATCTTTTCATATACTTGATTCGTATGTTCGCTCGTTGCGAGCAGTTCTTCGAACAGCTTCTCACCAGGACGAATGCCACTGAAATGAATCGGGATTTGTTCGAGGGTGAAACCGCTCAGTGTAATCATCCGTTTCGCCAAGTCCACAATTTTGACGGGATTCCCCATATCTAGTACGAACACTTCGCCCCCATTTGCGCGCACGCTCGCTTGAATGACGAGGCGACTCGCTTCCGGGATGGTCATAAAGTATCGGGTCATCTCTGGATGCGTCACCGTAATCGGTCCGCCCCGTTGAATTTGTTCTTTAAAGAGCGGAACGACGGAGCCACGACTTCCTAAGACGTTGCCGAAACGAACGACCGAGAATGTCGTTTCGCTGTGGCGAGCCTGCTGTTGGACGATCATTTCTGCTACTCGTTTCGTGGCACCCATCACGTTCGTCGGATTGACCGCCTTATCCGTAGAGATCATGACGAACCGCTTCACTTCAAAGAAATCGGCGGCTTCGACCATATTCTTCGTTCCGTAAATATTGTTTTTCACTGCCTCTCTCGGATTGTCTTCCATGAGCGGAACGTGCTTGTGAGCTGCCGCATGATAGACAACGTCCGGACGATACTGATCAAACACTTCCGTCACCCGCGCCCGGTCTTGGACGTCACCGATGACGGGACAAATCTCTGTATCAGACCCGAGTAAGCGGAGTTCGCGATCGATTGCATATATGCTATTCTCGCCATGTCCAAACAGGATCAGTTTGCCTGGATTGAATTTCATCAATTGACGACAAAGCTCTGAGCCAATCGACCCTCCCGCACCCGAGATGAAAATGGTCAATCCACTCAACGTCTGAGAGATCTCCGAAACGTCGAGCTGAACCGGTTCACGGCCGAGCAAGTCTTCAATGGCCACTTCACGAATCTCATTTAATGACACCTTTCCGGATGCGAGTTCCGCAAGCATTGGCAGTGCATGGGATTCGACGCCTGTCTTCTCGATTCGTTTCAAAAGTTGGACCCGATCTCCGTAAGGAAGGGAAGGAATGGCCAACACAACCACTTCGATATTCAGCTCTTCAATTTTGCGTTCTAATAAATCGATTGAACCGATGACCGGTGTCCCGTGAATGTAGAGACGGTGAAGCAATGGATTATCATCCAACACCCCGACCACATGCAGCACATTCGTTCGATGCTCTTTCAGTTCTTTAATGATTTTTTGACCCGATTCCCCACCACCGATAACCAAGGTAGCTTTTCCATTCGACACCGGTGCGTGAAATCGGAAAAACGATCGTGTTCTAGCGACGAGTCGGATAAATAACATTCCGTTAAATGCGAGTAAGCTTTGAATAAAAATTGCTTGATAGGAAAAGCCATCCAATAATACGTATGATGCGAATAAGACGAACGTGTCACTCATGACCAACACAATCGCCAGCAATTGCAATTCACGCATCGATCCGTATCGCCAGTCGATTCGGTATACCCGAGTCACCCATCCTAAAATGAGAAGAACGAGCGTCTTCAATCCGAGGATCGTGATCAAATCTAGCGGGTCCGATGTTACCGTCGGATCATTTGCAAAGAATAGGTCAAACGTCACGAAAATCGCGAGCCCTGCAATCGTGATATCGAGTAACATCAAGAGCGCATTTTTTCGATCAATGGGAGACCGAACAGTTGGAGTACTCATCCTTTCACCACCTTCCATCCCAATCAGCTTCGAGTTGATGCTAGATAAGTACCCGTTCAAGATTCACAATCCAAAAGAAAAGAATAGCTTTTTGATACGAATGACATTTCGTCATGAAACGGTTTAACAAATGTGTAATGAGTTTTTACTTTCTTTTGTGAATATTTTTAATTTATATGGGTATTATGGGAAGTAGAAGGTAGGACATTTGGATTATTTTCACTTTGAGATTTTGCGAATGTCGCATTCTCCCAAAGTAGTCAATCGATTCAGGTTCCTCCCTTTTCATATCTCGTCACCGGACACATATTCTAGCTTTCCTTCAGGACCACCATTGTTTAACCACACCATGACCTTTGAAGCCACGACTTGCTTCTGAAAAGGAGAGACATCACGATGAAACGATGGACAGAGCAACAGATCCTCTCATGCCTAAGACAAGCAGCGAATGAACTTGAAGAATTTGACACAAAACAGTACACACTATGGGCCCGAAACAAAGACGTCCCCTCCCTATCGACCGTGATTTACAAATTTGGTTCTTGGCGGGAAGCCGTTCAAGCGGCGGAGATTAAGATGTTGTATCGTTATTATTCAGATGAAGATATTTTGACCGCACTGATTGAGGCCTCAGAAGAACTTGAACTCTTCACGAGCCAAACGTATCGTGCCTGGGCAAAAATCTCGCAAGCCCCTTCTTTGACGCTGATCAGCAGCCGGTTCGGTTCGTGGTCGAATGCGTTACGTGAAGCCAAGCTTCAAACGACAACGGTACGGAACAATGAAGAACGGATCATTCAAGCCTTGATTGAAGCCTCCGAAAAGTTAGAGCGTCTCACGTCCCAACATTACGCCGTTTGGGCACAGGAAAAAGGCTATCCGACGGTAGCGACAATCGCTCGCAAATACGGATCATGGAGCTATGCGCTATTTGTCTTGGATATCGCTCCTCCGAAACGTAAATGGGATGAGGAAGATGTCATTGATGCCTTGCAGTTAGCCAAAACAGAGCTACCACATTTTAGTATCCTCCACTACCGGAAATGGGCCGAAGGTCGAAATGTTCCAAGTACATCGACAATCAATGCCTTATTCGGAAGCTGGACGGCTGCTTTAAAATGTATGGAGGAACAAAAAGTAAAACAGTAATCCATACAGATGAACTCATACAAAAAGCGCCGACTCTTTTCGAGTCGACGCTTTTTTCATGTGACGATCGCAATGTATAGCGGGATTCCAACTAACAGGTTGAACGGGAACGTGACAGCTAGCGAAAGGGTCAAATAAAATGATGGTTTCGCTTCTGGGACCGAGGCTTGTAACATGGCGGGAGCGGCGATATACGACCCACTCGCTGCGAGTGTCATCAAGAGGATCGTTCCGCCGTCAGATAAATTGGCAATCCCCGCTGCAATAAAGCCGACAAGTGCTCCGACTAACGGAAACACCATCCCCATCATCATAAATTTTAGTCCATATGACGGTACCGTTTTCAACTGCTGTCCGACTTTCATTCCTAGACCTAGTAAGAATAAGAGTAAAACGCCCGGGAACAAGTCGACGAAAAATGGTTTGAGCGGTGTGGCGTCTGGTGTCACCAGTCCAACAATCAGACCTGCAAACATCAAGAGGATACTTTTCGAGAACAAACTCTCCCGCAACACCGATAGAGAGTTCGCCTTCCCTGACGTAGCCGTGATTCCCATCACGTGTGTCTGATTATACAGCAGTAACGCCACAATCAGGCCGGGAATTTCAAGGACGACGACTAGTGTTGTCATGAACGGCTCGTACGCAATCCCGAGACGCTCGAGCTGTGTCGATGCTGCTACATAGGTGACGAGTGACACCGAGCCGAACGTCGCAGCCATGGCAATTCGCTCAGGGAATGAGAATTTGAACATTCCTCCGACATAGAATGCGAGAAGAGGTAGCAAAATCCCAATCAACAGCGTCACGGTCAGCGGTAATGCGATGTCTTCAAAAGATACCGAGGCGAGTCCCATACCTCCCTTCAGTCCGATAGCAAGCAGTAAGTAAATATTGAGCGTCGTACTCAATGAATCCGGGATCTTTAAGTTTGATTTTCCGACTGCGGCGATAACGCCCGTCACAAACAGTAGTACCGGGGCGCTCGTCAATAAAAATAAAAACAATTCCATACATCTTCCTCCTTGGCGACAAAAAAGCGCACACCTAAAGAAGGCGTGCGCTGTATGCCGACAGCTCGAATAATCGATCCGTCAGGCCGACAACTGTCGGTTTATTGAATTGGTCAGTAGCTCCGTCATAAGATTTCGAAAGCACGCTTCATCTTGACTCGTCCAGTCGATTCTCTATACGTCTCTGCCTTTCATTTTAAGAAGGTGGCGTTTCATTGTCAATCGGTTTGATCCCAAGGGGCATCTAGACGAAACACGATGAGACGCTCCCCTGTTTTCGTACTGATGTCCGTATGGAGCGAGACAATCGAACGACCGAGTACTTGTCCGACAATCGTTTCGAGTTGACTCCGCCCTGATTCGACGAGATTGTTGCGATATTTCTTCAATTGCTCGCGACCTGAAGACTTGGTAGCCAAATCATACTCGGCCGGCGTCAACACGCCTTGGAGTGTGACGATGGCGAGGTCTCGAAGCAGGTCTGCCTTACACGTCAATGACCCGCGACCCAAATATTCTTTCTCCCATTGGGTAATCCGAGCGCTCAGTTCCATTTCCAGCTGACCCTTTTTCCGCATTTACTTCACGAATCCAATCATCATCTCACGAAGAATCTTAGCTGCTGCGATGGCTGTCATATCCGACTGATCGTATGCCGGTGACACTTCGACAAGGTCTGCACCGATGATGTCGAGGTCTGCGTTCGCAATGGCATGTACCGCTTCGAGCAATTCTTTCGTTGAGATGCCGCCGATTTCTTGCGTCCCTGTCCCTGGTGCCGCTGACGGGTCGAGGACGTCGATGTCGATCGTGACGTATACTTTTTTACCAGCGAGTGTCGGTAAGACGCGTTTGAGTGGTTCGATCACTTCAAATTGATGCATGTTGTAGCCGACTTCACGAGCCCACTCAAACTCTTCTTTCATCCCTGAACGGATTCCGAACGAGTAACAGTTCGATGGTCCGATTAAGTTTGCCGCTTTTTTGAGCGGAGTCGAGTGTGAGAGCGGCTCGCCTTCATACTCATCCCGAAGGTCCGTGTGCGCATCCAAGTGGAGGATGACAAAGTCGTTGCCGTACACGTCGTGCATCGCTTTGATGATCGGCCATGTGACAAGGTGTTCGCCACCCATGCCGAGTGGGAACTTACCTGCTTTGACGACATCTTTGACGAACGCCTCAATCATATCGAGCGACTTCGGTGCGTTCCCGAATGGAAGCGGGATATCGCCTGCATCGTACACCGCGGCATCAGCCAAGTCACCGTCTAAATACGGGCTATATTCCTCGAGTCCAATCGATACTTCACGAATCCGGTTCGGACCGAAACGCGAGCCTGGACGGAAGCTGACTGTCCAGTCCATCGGCATCCCGTAAAGAACCGTCTTCGCCTCTGTCACCTCTGGGAGGCTGGCGATAAACACTTTACCTGAGTAGGCTTCATCGAAACGCTTAATCATTTTGTTAAGTCCTCCACGAATTTCGGAAGAACGAACGCTGCATTGTGAAGCTTCGGCGTATAGTACTTCGTTTCGATGTCATGGAACCGCTCAGCTGATACTTGTTCCGGGTCGTATTTCTTCGAACCGATCGTGAACGTCCACATGCCACTCGGGTACGTTGGTACGTTTGCTGTGTACAACTTCGTGATTGGGAAGATTTCCTTCACGTCACGTTGAACCGTTTGGATGAGTTCTGGTGTGAACCATGGGTTATCCGTTTGAGCCACAAAGATGCCATCCTCTTTGAGCGCTTTTGAAATCCCTGCATAGAACCCTTTTGTGAAGAGGTTGGCTGCTGGTCCGACCGGTTCAGTCGAGTCGACCATGATGACGTCGTACTCGTTTTCTGACTTCGCGATATGCATGAATCCGTCACCGACGATGACTTCAACACGCGGGTTATCGAGCTCACCCGCAATATTTGGTAAGTATTTCTTCGAATATTCAATGACTTTCCCGTCGATATCCACGAGAACTGCTTTTTCTACTGATGGGTGTTTCATAATTTCACGGATGACACCGCCATCTCCCCCACCGACTACGAGCACATGCTTCGGATTCGGGTGTGTAAAGAGTGGGACGTGTGCGACCATCTCGTGATAGACGAATTCGTCCTTATCCGTCGTCATGACCATCCCGTCAAGTAACAACATCGTTCCGAACTCGTCCGTTTCGACCATCTCTAGTCGTTGAAACTCCGTTTGTTCGCTCTCATAAACGTGGTTTACACGGAACGTAATCCCGTAATCTTCTGTTTGGTGCTCCGTAAACCATAACTTTAATTTTTGGTCCATCGATAGAACCCCTTTCTGTTCAAAAAGTTGTTCGTATGCGAGTGGCGTTTTGAGGCGCTTCTTAATCATACGATAGGAAGTATACAAAACCTGTACCCATTTTGCACGATTTTTTTGCGGAATCGGTCTTGAATGTGAGTTTTTTGTGAGACGTTGCCGATATACTGATTGAACCAATTCTGAATCGAAAGGTGGAATAGTATGTGGTCACCCTGTGCTTCTTGTAATACAACCATTCCTTTGATTGCTCAAGGAACACTCGTCACGAAATTCAAGGAATACTCTTACAAAACGTTTGAAGAACTCGATACGCTCCTTCTGCATGCGGAAGGAACGGTTTACTGTGTCGATTATAACTCGAAAAGTCAGACGCCTCCGCTCGAGGTCGAAGCACTAAAAGATCAGCTTGCGCATCGGCACATCATTGAACAGATTCAGCACGGCACGTTCGAGAGTCACCTCCAACCGATCATCTTCCTCGATTCAACGGAAACGTTCGGATATGAAGCGCTCCTCCGCAGTAGCGCCAACATTTCACCTGGTGACCTATTCCGGACGGCAAACCGTTTCGGTCTCCATTCGAAACTCGATCAACGTGCCCGCGCGGAAGCAATCAAAGCAACGTTTGAAGCCGTCGCTCCTCAGCAAAAGACGTTCATCAACTTCTTACCTTCGACCATTTATAACCCGGACTATTGTCTCCAGCACACGTTTGACATCATTGACCGATATGACCTCAGCCCGGACCGCTTTATCTTTGAAGTCGTGGAGACGGAGAAGGTACATGACGTCGATCATCTCCAACACGTGTTTTCGACATATAAAAAGCGAGGGATGAAAGTGGCATTAGACGATGTCGGGGCAGGCTTCTCGACAATCGATATGTTGAAGCGACTTGAACCGGACTATGTCAAAATTGACCGTTCCTATATCTCGTTTTGTGATGAAGACGCTGAAAAACGCGCTTTCCTCAAACAAGTGCGTGCGTTAACCCATTCGATGGGCATCACCCTTCTTGCTGAAGGAGTAGAACGTATGGAAGAGGCAGATGTCTGTCGTGAGCTCGGATTCGATTTAGCGCAAGGATATTTCTTCGGAAAACCGGCCCCTGCCAATCAATACAAGATTGAAATCGCATAAGTCATCACTTTCAAAAGCACAGGAATCGACTTCGTCGTCATCCTGTGTTTTTTCATTTACCGGTCCCTTATGATCACTTCCTTATTGTTTCATCTACTTTTAGGTTTCGTTCAGAGATGTTCAGGAGATAGCATATTATAGAAGGTTGACGGGAGCGAAAGAGGTGGATATGTAGATGAAATCATGGATTGTCAGTGGCTATGCAATCGTACTAGGAATCATCATCGGTTTAGTAAGTTGGCTTTTCTTGTCCGTCGTTTATAAAGGGATTCACGTTGTATGGCATACGGTACCTGAGCAATTTGATATTCCGTTTTATCTGTTTCTCGTACCGGTCATCGCTGGTGTAAGCATCGGCCTGTTGCAACGTCGGTATGGGCAAATGCCTCGTCTCATGCCGGAAGTGATGGAAGAACGAAAAGATACCGGTCGTATCGACTATCGCTTGATTGGATTCACAACGTTGACCGCCCTCCTCGTTCTCATCGGAGGTGCAAGCCTCGGTCCTGAGGCCGCGCTCGTCGGCATCGTCGGCGGACTCACGACATGGTTCTCCGAGCGAATCCGCTATGTTCGTCAAGAGTTAGGAGAATTACAAGAAGTCGGTCATGCCGTCGTGCTCGGGATTGTCTTCAACGCGCCACTATTTGGTGCGATTGCGGCTGAGGAGAACGAGCAGAAGAAACAACCGATGCTAAACCTTCTGGCGACACTCGCCGGGATTGGGACGTTTTATTTATTGAACCAACTGGATGAGCGTCCCCCGTTCATCATTAAGTTCCCTGCGATTGAAAGTGTCCAGATCGATTGGACGATGTTATTGATTGTTCTTGGCGGCATGGTTCTCGGCTGGCTTTATTTGGTGAGTGAACATGCATTGATGCGACTTTTTTCAAACATACCAATCTTATTGCTTACAACGCTCGGTGGAGTCGGAATCGGGATCATGGCTCTTCTTTATCCGGACCTCCTCTTCTCCGGAGAAGAAACTATTCTTGAGTATATCGACGAGTGGCGACTGATTCCTCTCTATACCCTTCTCTTATTTAGTGTACTGAAACTGCTTTTTACCGCATTCTGTTTAGCGACTAGTTGGCGTGGCGGGCACATCTATCCTCTTCTTTTTTCTTCATTCACGCTCGGTTACTTCTTCAGTTTACTGTTTGACATCGATATGACATTTTCCGTCGTCTTGACGACGAGCGCCTTACTGGCGACGGCGATGCGACAACCGCTGGCTATTATCGTACTACTCGTTCTCTTTTTCCCGCCGAATAGTTGGCTCTATGTATTCGCAGTCGTTGCAATCGTTTCAAAAATTCCACTTCCATCGTTCATCCATTCACCAGCGAAAGCTTGATTTTAGATATTGAAAAAAGGGTAAGAGATGAATAGTTATGCACTCTCTCGAAAGGAGGAACGGTTGTGAGCGAATATGAAATGGCCATTGAAAACCTAATTGACGCAGTTAGTTCGGATTGGATTAGCATCATTTTAGCTATTTTAGTCGTGATTATGGGGATTGTCGTCTTCATTTATGTCGTCATGACAATCGTCGACATGTTTTTGTCCAAGGATATCGTCTGGGGAATCGTTGAAGTCATCGCTCTATTCGTAGGACTGGCAGTGCTCTTGTCCGTCTTCTACTATTGGAATCGGAATCGGGTCAAAGCACAGTTTGGTCTCTTCCTCGTCTTGTTCTCTCTCGCAGTGAATGTGTACTTCTTCGTTCGTTATGCGGACGAAATCAATGCTGTTTTGAACAGCGTGTACTAAAAAACGAGGGGGAATTCCCCCTCGTTTTAATCGTTCATCGAAATATAGAAAGGTGGTGTTTCCTTTGAAACGTCGCGTAATTCAACTGATCATCATGGTGATCAGTGTCATCTTGCTTATCGGTCTCTTGTTCTGGCTCGACGTCCTTATTCCTATATTAATTGGAACCGCCATCATCGCACCGCTCGTCGTCGGATGGCAAATTCTATTTGACCAAGTACAACCTCAAGGGAAGCTCGCCTGGTTACTGACCGTCTTCTTCATTCCATTCATCGGTGTCTTGGCATGGGTCATGTTTGGCCGTACGCCACGCCGTCATCGACGCTTCAAACGAACGTCATCAGAGATCCGGATGCTACGGCAAGCAATCGAAAGCGAGAAAATTGAAACTTCACCTGATATTGTGTCGTCTTACCCGTTGACACGGACACTCGAAAAATTAGGCGCATCCGGTGCCGATGGTCATACTTCGACTAAACTGCTCGTCAACGGTGAAGAGAAATTTGATGCATTATTAGACGCCATCAACAGTGCAACCGATCATATCCACATCCAATACTACCTCTTTCGGACGGATGACATTTCGTTAAAAGTTAGAGACGCCCTCATTCAAAAATCGAATGAAAATGTCATTGTCCGCTTTCTGTATGACGGACTCGGTAGCCAAGAAATCGGGGAAGAGTTTATCCAACCGTTACGGGAGTCCCGTGTCCACGTTCAGGCGTTCGACCCCGTTTTGCATCCGTACCTGGTGTTTAACGCCAACTTCCGCAATCATCAAAAACTGATTGTCGTGGATGGGCGAATCGCGCTAACAGGCGGGTTGAATGTCGGGGATGAATATCTTGGGAAGAATGATAAACTCGGTTTTTGGCGTGACACCCATCTCCGTCTTGAAGGTCCGCTCGTCCGAGAATTGCAACAGCTCTTTGTCGAGAACTGGCTATACGCAGGACAAGGGACGAGTGATGAAACATGGGATTTGTTCGCAGATGAAGAGCACCTCTCTCAGTACTTTGTGAATGAACCGAAAGGGCAAAACGGTGCGACACAACTACTCGTCACATCGCCTGGTAAAGACGTCACGATTCGCGATGGACTCATGCGTCTGTTGATGGATGCCAAAGAATCGATTTGGCTCACCACCCCATACCTTGTCCCCCCACCTGAACTATTGGCCATTCTTGAAGTCGCAGGTCGTAGTGGCATCGATGTCCGAATCGTTGTACCGGGCAAAGGAGACGAATGGTTTAGCTTCCATGCGACCGAGTATTATTTTGAACAATTGTTGAAGCGCAATATCAAAATTTATAAATACAATCGCCATTTTATTCATGCGAAAACACTACTGATTGATGGCAAAGTTGCCCTCGTCGGGTCAGCCAACTTCGATTTTCGTAGTATGTTTCTAAACCACGAGATGATGATTGCCCAATTCGATACTACATCCATTCAAGAACTGCACGAGGCATTCCTGAAGGACTTTGAAGAATCCATTTTAATCGATTGGACCATGTTGCGGAAAAAGACGACCGGCAAACGTTTCGTCGAAGCGTTTTGTCACATTTTCTCGCCACTCCTTTGACGCATTCGCCAAACAAGATACGTCATGGCGACGACACCAACTAAAAACAATTGCCATCCAATCGTTAACTGCATCGCTGCCGTCACCGCCAGTCCTTCCATAATCAAGGCAGGAATCTTTCCAATCGTACTTGCTACTGCGAACGAGGCGAGCGTCATGCGACTGAACGCCGCCGATAATGTGACGAGACCAGAAGGAACGAATGGCATAAGACGCATCCCGAGGACGAGAAACCAAGCCTCGGCTCCTTCGGACTCCCGAAGCCGTTGAAATCGGCTACCATTCGGGGAAACATAACGGTGTAGGGCTTTCCGATAAAGGATGAAACTCACGACGGCGCCAACTGCCTCCCCGACAATCGATACGAGGATGCCCGGTACGAGACCGAGGACACTCACATTGATGGCTGTCAAAAAAGCACTAGGGAGGACACCGGCGACCGCAATCACACTATTCAGTAAAATACTGATCATCAAAAATAAAGGGAGCGGGAGCAGTTCCCATTCCATAACAATCACTCTTTCTATTCACAAAATAAGGACCATGACATGTCGTCATGGTCCTTTACTATATCATAGCGATGATGAAGAGGTTGCACCGGCTTCATCCCACGAGTCTTCGTCGACTGGTGGTAAATGTTTTTCTTCCAATTTCGAAACGACAACCGCACATGCCGCATCCCCCGTGATGTTGACTGATGTGCGAAGCATATCAAGAATACGGTCTACTCCGATAATGAGAGCGATTCCCTCTACCGGTAAGTTGACTGACTGAAGGACGAGCGCAAGCATGACAAGTCCGACTCCCGGTACACCCGCTGTACCGATCGAAGCGAGGACCGCCGTGATGACGACCGTCAACAACTGAGTCATTGTTAAGTCAGAAGCGAACACTTGCGCGATGAAAATCGTCGCAACCCCTTGCATGATCGCTGTTCCGTCCATGTTGACCGTTGCCCCAAGTGGCTGTACGAACGACGAAATCGAACGCGGCACACCGAGTTTTTTCTGTGCGACTTCCATCGATACTGGAAGCGTCGCATTTGACGAAGAAGTCGAGAACGCGAACGTCATCGCCTCATAGAAGTTCTTGAAGAAGAAGACTGGGCTCATCTTCCCGATGAAGTAAACCGCTGCCCCGTAGACAATCGTTGCATGTAAGAATAGCGTCAAGACGACGGCAATCATATACCACGCCATTGCGACAACCGCGTCGAGACCGATGCCTCCGATTGCAGAAGCAATCAATGCGAATGCGCCGTATGGAGCGAGCTTCATCACAAGATGAATCAAGTACATCATAATGCGATCGCCTTGTTTGACGAATTGACGCCACGTTTTCGCCTTGTCCCCGAGGGCAATCAGCGCAAAACCAATCAATGCAGCAAAGACGATGATTTGAAGCATGTTTCCTTCAGCGAGCGCCGTAATCGGATTCGTTGGAATCATATTGACGAATGTCTGTACGATATTAGACGATTCCTCGGTCGCTGTTGATTCAAATTCAAGACCTGTCGTTTGGAAGTCCCCACGCTCCCCTGGCTGTAAGACGGATGCAACACCCATCGCTAACATGATCGCGAGCGCTGTCGTCGCTAAGAAGAACAGAATCGACTTCGACCCGACTCGACCTAGTTCTTTCGGGTCCCCGAGACCCATGACGCCTAAAATAATTGAGAAGAAGACAATCGGTACGACTAACATTTTAATTAAATTCAAAAAGATCGTTCCGACCGGAGATAAAATATACGGATTCACAATCTCATAAACATTATCCGGCAAGCCCGCCAATCCGAGACCAACAACAACACCTAGCGCGAGACCGATTAAGATTTTTTTCGTTTCGCTCATCGTATCACCCTTTCTTTTTTTCACAATGTAGTCAGTATATCATAATACTGAATTTTCATACAATTACAACTGAATATCTCTTCAGTTACAAATTCTCTTGAAATTCCCAAAAACTTGAAACAAAAAAGATTGGAGACGAAAATTCGTCCAATCTTTTTACTCAGCGTCTACACGCTCGAGCTCTGCATGAAGTTCAGTCGAGTTTGCCCAAATCTCAGGGCGATGTTCTTGTAAGAAGTTCGCTAAAACGTCGCGGGACGGAGCGTCCATCATGTCGATTAAAATCCGACCCTTTAACGATTTATCCATTTGATTAACGTGATACGGTAATAATTTATAACCCCGTCTCGCTTCCACGTCAACTAACATGTCACATGCCGCGACACCGCCATAATAAAAGCCTTCCGGTTTTCGACCGACCGTCACCCACACGATCCAATACGGTTTCCCGTTCGGTACCGCTTCCGGGTCCGTCAAAAACTTAATCCGTTTCTCGATGGCAGACTTGGCGTGCATCGCTCCCATATCGATTGTTGCAACGCCTTCTTCGACATCGATGATGACCGGAGACATGTTATTTAAACTAAGCGAACCGACACCAAAACCACCGTGTCCGTCCGTCGCATCGTCTGAAATAATATTAAAATTAATGTCTTTCATGTTCCACCCTCCCTCTCTACTGTACACAATGATATAGGATGGTGGCAATCCTGAGTCACACCCACTCGATTTGAAAGCGTCCCCCTGGACCGATCTGTTGGATTAATGAACGATCTTCTTCAATGATCCTTCCGATGACATTGACGCGCTCATCTGCCGGCAAATCCCGCTTCGTTATTTGCAGTTCCCCTGCATAACGACCGTAACGTTCATTGTCGATCGTGATACTGCCGAGCACTCGTTCTTCTGTATCTCGCGGTTGAATCAAATGGTCCCCAGGTCGTCCATACGCTCTCGATTCGACCGAACGGATGACGTCCCGGGCTGGGTCCATCCGATTCGTGTGACTGGTTGGAACCGAATCATCATGATTTCGTGTGGTCGCTCGAAGAACGATGACGCCCTCGTCGTACTCCCGAAACTGTCGCATCGTCTGATTGGATATACACGGATCTCCAATCAAGATTCGATCGACCCTCGCTTGTAAATCGATATAACACGAAAACGGAGATTGGTGGCGGTGCATCTCGAGTGTCGGTAATGTCTCATGAAGGGGGCCACGTAACCGTTCATCTCCAGGGATGAATGCTTGTACCCGTATTCCTTGCGCATGTAACCAGTCGTTTCTTTCATCAAACCAAGAACGCTCGAGTCCTGTTTCCGGACGGGGATAAAAGTTATGCCACGCTTCGACATGCTCACGTCGTAGCCCTTGTCGTAGCATCTCTTCAAGCTCTGCTTCCGTGAGCGTACTCGCATTGAGGGCGACCATCATATGTCGTGATAAATCCGCCACTTGTTTCGGTGTGACACCATAGTCAACACGTAACCCGGTGACACCCCACTCCAACAGCGCATGAGCATCATCCCAAGTCTTACCGAGTGCCTGTAGAGACGATGGAGCGATATCCGCCACGAGTTCCATCTTTAGACGACTTGCCAACGCACCTAATTGCTGAAGTCGTTCCGTATAAGTTGTCGGATCGTCTTCCGGAATATGGAGCGACGTGAAGATGCTCGTAAACCCTGCCTCTCGCATGCGTTCCATCCAAGCCATCGAATCAAGTGTCAGTTCATCGCCTAAGTACACTGAAATCCCTCTCATATGAATCCACCTTTCCAAAAGTAGAGAAAAAGATGACTCGACTGGAGCCATCTTTTTTTATTAAATCCCGTCTGCCATCTCTTCTTTGAAACCGAAGAAATAAGTAAACAGGAAGCCTGCCGTATATGAAATCAATAGTCCGGCAATGTACGTCAAATACATGCCATTATCAATCAATGGTGTGAGCGATAGACCGGAAACACCAACCCCGAGCGCCGCTGTCTTCATTGTCGCTTGGAAGGCACCACCGACCGCGGCCCCGAGACACGCTGTCAAGAAGGGACGTCCGAGCGGAAGCGTGACACCATACAGGAGCGGTTCCCCGATTCCAAGGAAACCTACCGGAATGGCCCCTTTGATAATATTGCGAAGGCGTGGGTTGCGCGTCTTCACAAAGATTGCAAGCGCTGCACCGACTTGACCCGCCCCGGCCATCGCCAAGATTGGGAGAAGGGCCGTTGTTCCGACCGTGTTCAACAGTTCCAAATGGATTGGCGTCAAACCGTGATGCAATCCGACCATGACAAGCGGTAAGAAGAATCCGGCCAAGAGTGCCCCTGCGACAGGTCCCCCGAATTCAAGCGTCGCATTGATTCCTCGCATGATACCGTCTGACAATACGCCAGCGACCGGCATTATTGCATATAAAGCAGTAAATCCAACGATCAAGACTGTAAAGAGTGGTGTGAAAATAATATCAATGGATACCGGCATGAAGCGACGAATGTGCTTCTCGATATACGTCATGAGCCAACCGGCAAAAATAACACCGAATAATCCACCACGCCCGACGACGAGCGGCTCCCCATAAATGACGATGTCCGCGAGAAGCGGGTTGAACAGGATCCCCCCGGCAATCGCCCCGAGTACCGGCGTTCCTCCAAACTCTTTTGCCGTGTTCCAACCGACAAGGATGGCTAAGTACGCGAAGACCGTGCTACCGAGCACGAGTAGAATCTGCATCCATGTCTCCGTCCGGTCGACGCCGGCGTTGACGGCAAAGTTCGCTGCCCCGTTAATGATCCCCGATGCGACAAGTCCCGGAATGAGCGGAATAAAGATATTCCCGAGGCGACGAAGGAATCGTTTGAACGGTGACTTTTGTTTTTCTTTCACCTTCTGGCGTTCGATCGCCGCACGCTCCTCTAACGTCAGGTTCGCATCAACCGACTCTTCCCCGATTGCGAGCCCTGTCTCATGGCTCATATAATCCGCGACCCGATTCACAGTACCTGGGCCGACGACGATTTGCAGCGTCTCATCATTGATGACACCCATGACCCCGTCAATCTTTTTCAATGCGTCAACGTCTGCCTTCGTCCCATCTTTCAGCGTCAGTCGAACACGTGTCATACAATGCGCGAGTTGACGGATATTCTCTTTCCCCCCGACATGTGCGAGGATATCCCGTGCTAAAACCTCTTCTTTCTTCATCTCGATTTCCCCCTTATAGCGCCTCGCGGACGAATCCGTTCGCGCGCTCTAATCGTTTGACAGCCTCCTCATAAGAGACGTCCGCTAAAATCATGACAATCGCCGTTTTGACGTGCCCCTTGGATGAAGCAAAATAACGCGCGGCCATTTCCATGTCGACCCCTGTCGCTTCTGCAATCATCCGCTTGGCACGCACTTCTAGCTTTTCATTCGTCGGTTGCACATCAACCATCAAGTTTTGATACACTTTTCCTACTCCAATCATCGACGTCGTCGAAATCATGTTGAGGACAAGTTTCTGTGCTGTTCCCGCCTTCAATCTCGTTGAACCGGTCAGTACTTCCGGTCCCGTTTCCACTTCAATCGGGTAATCCGCATGTCGACTGATGACCGCATCGCGATTACATGAAATCGAAGCTGTTGTGGCACCGAGTTCCCGTGCGTAATCGAGACCTCCGACGACATATGGCGTTCGACCGCTCGCTGCAATCCCAACGACCGTATCCTCTGCTGTCAAATGAAGCGCTTTCAAATCTGTGACCGCCAATTCTTTACTGTCTTCTGCTCCCTCAACGGCTTGAATGAGCGCGCGTTCGCCGCCGGCAATCAGTCCAATGACTTGATTGGGTGATACTCCAAACGTTGGCACACACTCAGCTGCGTCTAAAATCCCTAAACGTCCACTCGTGCCCGCACCGATATAAATCAGGCGACCGCCTTTACGAAAGGATGCGATGACTCGCTCCACGACTTTTGTGATGACCGGAAGTTGCTCTTGAATCACTTGAGGAACTTTATGATCCTCTGCATTCATAATCGCCAATCGTTCCTCAATCGACATCTCGTCCAGGTGCATCGTTCGTTCATTCCGTCTTTCTGTAGCCAGTTTATCTAGCATCGCCACCATCCTTTCTTCTCTATGATTTCATCGTACTATATTGAAATTTAAAGTCAATTTATAATTTAAATTTTATGAAATTTAATTTCAAATAAACTTTAAAGAAAAACTCACTCTGAACGAATGAGTCGTTTTTTCAAGACGTGCACGCGTGTTCCTTTATTCGTGATCGAATCCTTCTCATACACGTATCCGTTTCGCTCCCAAAATCGGCGAGCTCTAACATTATGAGGAAGCACGCCTAACCGAAACTCCATTTGATACGGGCGCATATATTGATCTTCCAATTGTTCATACAACGTTTGCGCCAAACCTGTCCCATGGAGAGATTCTTCGACAACGAACAAACCAAGCCAAAGCGAGCCATCGATCGGATGTTTTTTTAAGAGGTCGGCGATTGCCACGATTCGCTCTTCTTCACGAAAAATCAGGCTAATGGTACCTTCTTCTTCAAAATCTGCCACGTTCTCGTCACGAAACATCTCGACTGTCTGTTCATTCAATCTTGCGAATGTGCGCTGGTCCATCAAAAAGCGTTGCAATTCTTGACGATTTTCAGCCGTATAAGGTTGAATCATCGGCGTAGTTTCACCATCTCATCACGGGCTTCTGCGTACCGATCAATCAACCCTTCTCCCTTCCGGTGGAGGAGTCCCATATATAACGTATCGACAATCGTCAATTGTGTCATCCGTGAGGCGATGCTCGCGATTCGGAAGTCGCTCTCGACGTTCGGTGTACAGAGTCGAACGTCCGCTTCTCGGTAAAGCGGTGATTTGTCGAGGTTAGTGATGGCGATGACCGGAACACGTTTCTTTTTCGCAAATCGGACGAGCTCGAGCACATCTTTCGTTCGTCCTGACGTGCTGATTGCGACGAATACATCAGACTTTCCTAAATGCGGGATCAGCGACAACATATAATGAAAATCGGGAGAGGTCGTGGCCGCATATCCCAGCTTCGTAAACTTATATTGCGCATCGATTGCCGCAGTCGAAGACCCCCCGACCCCGTAAAAGATGACGCGGTTCGCGCGAGCGAACAGGTCCACTGCATGTTCAAGTTCTCGTTTATCCATCGCTTCGGCGCACGCCTCGATTGCCGCCTTGTTCACATGGATGACTTTTTGGAACGAGTCATACGGCGTGTCTTTTTGCTGGAGGACGTTAAAGTCCGTCAGCGTCGTCTCCGTGACAGCCAAGTCTTTCACGAGCGCGAGCTTGAACGCTTTAAAACTATCAATTCCGACGACTCGAGCGAAGCGAACGATACTCGCCTCGGATACATCCGTCTTTTGCGCAAGCTCTTTTGTCGTCATGTTTGGAATGAGTGTTGAATGGGACAAAATATAGTCGGCGATCTTCTTTTCGACCGCTGTCATATCCTCTTTCGCTAAATTAATTTTCGTAAGTAAGGATTCCATTTGGTCATCCCCTTCCTGCAACTGTTGTTCTTTTATGATAGCGGATTCCTTCCACATATTCCAATCACCTAAAAAGATCGAGCAGGCGCCCGATCTATAAGTTGTTCGTATTGAACGTGTCGCCTCCTTGAATCGATCCGTTCTCAAACCCTCTCTCGAACCACCGCATGCGTTGTTCCGACGTCCCATGCGTGAACGAGTCTGGCGTCACATATCCACGTGCCTGACGCTGCAGCGTGTCATCGCCAATCTGATGCGCGGCATTCATCGCTTCTTCCACGTCTCCCGCTTCAAGATACCCTAACCCTTGCGCGTGATGGGCCCATACGCCCGCATAGTAATCTGCCTGCAACTCGAAGCGTACGAGATAGCGATTGAATTCGGTCTCGCTCATCTCGTTACGAAGCGGCATGATTTCTTCTGTCGTCCCGAGAAGCGTTTGGACATGATGCCCGACCTCATGGGCGACAACATAAGCCATCGCGAAATCCCCTGGCGCATTGAAACGTTGACTCAATTCATCATAAAAACTCAAATCGATATACAGTTTTTGGTCGCCGGGACAATAGAACGGACCCACAGCGGAGCCGGCAATACCACAAGCGGATTCAACCTGTCCGGAAAATAGAACGAGCGTCGGCTCTTCATAGGTCATCCCATTTTCAGCGAAGATGTCTGTCCACACTTCTTCCGTATCCTTTAAGACAACCGCTACGAAATCTGCCATCTCCTCTTCACGAGCCGTTCCGGTATACGTCCCCTCCGATTGAGGTTCCCCGAGTCCGATATTGTTGACGAGATCGGTCGGGCTTCCCCCGTTCAATAATGTAAAGACGATGACGAGAATCAACCCAAGACCGCCTCCGACCCCGGCAATCCCTTTCCCTCCGATGCTACGCCCACGTCGATCCTCGATGTTCCGGCTCTGTTGTCTTCCTTTCCACTTCATCCCGATTCCTCCTACATTCGCTCTGTCTTGTTTATTACCCCAAATCCGGTAAAAGTGAGCTCATGTTTCGAGGTAGATGAGAATTTTCTTTTCTAGAGGAAGGGGATTCTCTACAATGAAAGAGACTTCAGCAAAGGAGGAATGACCATGCCTTATGTAACTGTAAAAATGCTCCCGGGCCGTACCGTGGAACAAAAACGCGCGTTGATTGAAAAAGTGACGGATGCCGTCTCCGAAACGACGAATGCGCCAAAAGAAAACATCACCGTCTTCATCGAAGAGATGGATGCGACACATTACGGACAAGCCGGTGTAATGCACGCAGATAAGAAGTAAGTGACGAACGGACTCCTGATATGGAGTCCGTTTTTTGTTCTAGTCTTCTCGGTTCACGTCGAACCGTTCACTCGGTACGGTCGGCTTAATCAAGTGACGTGTCGCTCGCCAAATGTGGTAGCCGATACGGTCGAGCCAGAGCAATACTTGTACTTTTTGTATCGTCTGGTCCATCTCCAACTGATTCGCCGCCGTTTCTTCTAGCAGCTCCGAGCGATGTGCTTTCCGATATTCCGCCAGTTGTTTTGAGGCCTGTTTCCACAGCTTCGAATCCTCTGGTGGCGTATGATGATTCAGTTGATTCACAAGGTCAAGCTCATGCAATACGAGTTCTCGTGCCGCTAAAAAGTCGGTGTCCCGAAGTGCGTGGACCGGTTCGACTTCTCGCAAGACATATAACCAGCGTTCCAGATGATCGATCGTATGCAAGAGGGATAGATGTTGGCCATAATCATTTTGCTTTCCTTCATCTTCAAGACGTATCGTGCTCAAAAAGACACGGACATCGCTCAACGTCTTGTCGACGAGCGTCAATTCATCTTCACGAAGACGTCCCTCTCGGACAAGCAATTCCGTCTCATTTCCTAAATATCTTTCGATTTCAAGTAAAGAGCGTCGTGCCGCTTCAAGAGCGACCGTCGGGAGTTGTGACATGTTTTTATCGAGCAGACGTGTCAATTTTTCGGAGCGACTCGGAATCCACTTCAGTAATCGCCGTGCGAACGTTTGATAAAATGGTAGGAATAAGATCACACCTAGTAGATGGAATGTCGTATGGAATAAGGCGAGACGTAATAAGTCGTTCCAGTTGAACCAATCGGCTACTCGATTGACGACCTCGAAGAGAACAGGGAACGTCAGCCATCCAATGAGGACGATTGACACGTGGTAGATGGCATGCCCCAATACAATGCGTCGGGCTGACTTCCAGCCTCCGATTGAACCGAGTGCCACGACAAGGCTCGTCCCCGCACTTTGACCAAGCACCAAATAAGCGGCTTGCGGGAGTGAAATCGCCGCCGTCGCGAGAGCCGTCATCGTTAGCACGAGTCCAATCGTCGATGACTGAAGGACGGCGGTCATCATAAATCCGATTCCAATCAGAAGTGCCTGATGCAGAACGGTCATCTCACCGGCCGAGCCAAACGAGAACGTGACGACATCCCGCATCGCTTCTTGAAGTGTCCCAATCCCAACAAAGATCAACCCGATACTGACGAGCAACAGTCCCACACGGCGAAGGCGCGGACTGGATAGACGAAACGCCATCCCGATTCCAATGATCGGCAAAAACAACTGGCGCACGTCTAAGTTATAGCCGAGGATGGCAATGATCCATCCCGTCGTCGCGCTGCCTACGTTTGCGCCAATTACGAGAGGTAACGATTGCGTGAACGTGAGAAGCCCCGCGCTCACAAACCCAATCGTCATCAGTGTCGTCACCGAGGAAGATTGAAACAGGGTCGTCAGCATTGCGCCGAGAGTCGCCCCTGACAAAGAGCCGTCGGTGAATTGATTCAACCGATGACGCAATCGTGTACCAGCCCATTTTTTGAGCGTATCTGTCAGTAACGTCATCCCGAGTAAAAAAATCCCGATTCCACCAATCAGTGTCGCAATCTCCATCGTGTCACGCCCCTTTGCGTGTTTAATCGTCCTTCAATGTCGATAAAATCCACGATTTTTCATTCGCATAATCTTTTAAATTCAACAACACATCTTCCGGATAATAAATTTTTTCATCCGATTGTCTCGAGTTCAAAATCGACTGGACGAGCATCGAGACCTCTGAAATCTCTTTTCGCTCCCCGTCATTCATCTGTAGATAAATCCCCTCGTATTTGCCTTGTCCTTTATATAAATCGTATGGCAATTGACTCAATTGATCTTCAAGCAGATAGTATGTTGGTGGAAGCCCGATCGTCTCCATCGTCTGTCGCAAGCGCTCCATATAACGGACACGATTCGCTTCCGGGAAGTTCTTATATTTTAATAATCGGCGATTCACGAATCGACTCGCCAAATCGGCTAGAATCGCGTCGTCTTCTTCCATCCATTCTTGGAAATAGAAGTAGACGACCGTCTCATCCAATTTCAAATATTGTTCGAGTGACATACCGGTGCGTTCAAAGATCGGCAAAAAGTGTTTCGGCGTCATGTTAAACTCATAGCCACTCTCATAGAGCTCCTGTGCCCGCTCAAGAATCGCTTTCAAGAGGAGATCGCTCGACCGTGTCGCCGGATGAAGGTACACTTGCCAATACATTTGATAGCGACGCATAATATAGTCTTCAATCGTATGCATCCCAGACTGCTTGACCACGACTTGGTCTTCATCCGGACGCAAGACGCGCAACATGCGTTCTAAATCAAACTTTCCATAACTGACACCCGCAAAGTGAGCGTCGCGTAACAAATAGTCCATCCGGTCGACATCAAGCTGTGAGCTGAGCATATTGACGATCAAGCGATTCGGATGCGTCTTATTGATGATGGAGGCCACTTCTTCGGCAAACCCGACACCCATCTCAGATAAAACCCTATTTACTTCGGTTTCCCCTAAAATGATGCGCTCCGTCCACACTTCATGACGAACGGAAAAGACGTGCTCGAACGCGTGCGAGAATGGACCGTGTCCGACATCGTGCAAGAGCGCTGCTGCCAACAGTAGTTCACGGTCGCGGTCGTCCCATTCCGGATACTGTTGGAACTGATCGATTAACTGGCGTGCGATTTCATATACGCCGAGCGAGTGATGAAATCGCGTGTGCTCCGCGCCATGAAATGTCAAAAAAGACGTTCCAAGTTGTTTGATACGACGCAAACGCTGAAATTCTTTCGTATTGATCAACTCCCAAATGAGGTGATCGTAAACATAAATATATCGATGTACCGGATCCTTAAATACTTTCGATCCAGATAGTTGTCCTCGAGACGAGTACATGACATGCCCTCCTACGTTTCGTTATGTTCTAGATTCGACTTCAAACGAATCGTTCCCTCCATGCTATAATGAGGAGGAAAATTTTTTGTGAAAAGGAATTAATGAATATGATCCATCCATTATTACGACAACCGAGCTATCGCATCATCGATCAGTCGAGTCTTGGCACGATGTTTCAAGCGGAACAATCGTTTGCGACCGATGATACGTTATGTGCGTCAACGCAAGAACGAGGTGCCGTCTTGCGGGCATGGGTGCACACCGATACGATTGTACTCGGAATCCAGGATGCTCGGCTGCCTCATTTGAAAGAGGGAATTCGTTACTTACATGAACATGGATTCCGTCCCGTCGTCCGAAACTCAGGCGGTTTAGCCGTGGTGCTAGACGATGACGTCCTCAACCTTTCTTTAATTTTACCAGAGAAGGACGGGATTCAAATCGACAGCGGCTATGAGGCTATGACCTCGCTCATCCAACACATGTTCCAAGACGTCACGAATGACATCGTCCCAGGTGAAGTCGTCGGCTCATACTGTCCTGGAAGTTTCGACTTGTCGATCGACGGCAAAAAGTTCGCTGGGATTTCGCAACGACGCGTCCGTGGCGGTGTCGCCGTTCAAATTTACTTGAGCGTAAGACAGAGCGGGAGCGCACGTGCTGAAATCATCCGTGACTTTTACAACCTTGCCATTCAAGGAGAAGTGACAAAGTTCACGTACCCTACCATTGTACCGGAAACGATGGCTTCGCTTGAAGACTTGCTTGGAATCCCGCTTACCGTGCAAGATGTCCTCACTCGAGCCTACCGCGTTCTTTCCACTGTCAGTTCGCTCCAAAACGCGACACTGACGGCAGACGAGCAAACAATGTTCTCAAGTCAGCTCGAACGCATGTGGAAACGGAATGAACCGTTACGCGACATTGAACAACAACTAACAGAGGAGTGATTCATCCAATGTTTAAACTGATCACAGACACCGGGGCCGATTTGACACACGATCAAATCATCGAATACGGTCTTGAGATTTTACCGCTCGGTGTCATCATCGACAACGAAGAATTTTTAGACGGTGAGACGATTCAACCAAAAGAAGTATACGAAGCGATGCGGCATGGCAAGACGCCAAAGACGTTCCAAATCGAGGCGTCACGAATCGAACACTGTTTCCGTCAGCATCTCGAGGCTGGAATCCCGTTCTTATATCTCGCTTTCTCCGGAGAACTCTCCGGTACATACCAAACCGCTGTCATGGTCGGCGAAATGTTGAAAGAGGAATACCCAGACAGTACATTCACGGTTCTCGATACACGGACCGCCTCTGTCGGACAGGCATTGTTCGTCAAAACGGTCGCAGCGTATAGCCAAGACCATACGTATGAAGAAACGGTCGAGTATGCCACTTCGCTCGTCGGCAAAGTCCGCCACTTGTTCACGGTCGAATCGCTCGAATATTTGATGCGGGGCGGACGTGTCTCGAAGGCGAGTGCTTTCATCGGAGACTTGTTGACGATTTTACCGTTATTGACGGTCGAGGACGGCAAGCTCGTCCCGATTGAAAAGGTGCGTGGTCATAAAAAGGTCATGCGCCGGATGGTCGAATGGACAGTCGAATCGAAGTCGATCGTCGAGAACGGAGACCTCTTCATCGGTCATGGTGACGACCTAGAAAAAGCCGAACAGTTCGAGAAGATGGTCCGCGAACATCTCGAACCGAAGCACATCACGAAGACACTGGTCGGGTCTGCCATCGGTGCCCACACCGGTCCCGGTCTACTCGTCATCGCCTATTTCGAGGCATGAAAAAATGAGCTCTCCCGATTTTCGGGCGAGCTCATTTTCGTTTAGCGATTCCAGTTTTTAAATCCATCACCGAACTGCGCGTAATTTTCGTCTTGGAATACACCGTCCACAAATTTCGGTACATCTACCGGCAACTTCCCTTGTGGCTTCACTTCACCGAAGATGGCACGAATGCCTGCCGGTAAGTTCGGACCAGCCGACTTCAAGTTGCCCGCCTCCGAATCTGGACCGTTCGGATCGCCTTTGAATCCATAGATTAAGAGATGTGCGGGGGCATCCGGTTGAACGGCAATGTCGTATGGGTTGCGCAAACTGAGTAAAACCGATTGTTTCCCTGTCTCATTTGCATAACGGAACACTTCGGCCGGTACATAATGATCAGCTGATGTCGGTTTTAATTTCGCGCTGTTGTTCACGTTCGAACCGACGATGATATAGTCAGCCGCCTCAACTTGTTGCCGTAGTGCCGGATTTTGATCTAGATGCGGCGTTGATGCTGAGTAGTTGGCCGTGATGACGTTCACGTCTTTCATATTCCCTGCATTCTTTTCTAGTGACTTGATTGTTTTCACCATGCTATCCGTTTGGTCTTTCGCTGGCGACAAGACGAGCACCGTGTCTCCTTTTTTCGGTTTGAATGGGAGCGTCTTCTTCTCGTTCTTCACGAGAGTGACGGCCGCCTCCGCGATTTCACGTTCCTTCGCTTTATGCTCAGCGCTTCCTACCGTGGCATTCGCTTCTGCGAGCTTCATCTCGAGCGTCGTGGAGTCCGTCGTTTCTCCCCAAATTCCACGCTCTGCTTTCAGTTTTAAAATGCGTTCCACTGATTCATCGATGGTCGCCTCCGATAAACGTCCATCCTTCACTGCCGCAATGACTTCCTCAAAGATTGCTTCGAGTTTGATCACATCTGCTTCCGAGCGTAAAATCGTCGGCATGAGCGCGATGTCGACCCCTGCTTCGAACGTCTTGATGACCGCCTCTGCTTCCGTAAAATTGTCTGCGATGGCTTGCATGTTGAGTGCGTCGGTCACCACGATTCCTTCATATCCGAGTTCCTCACGAAGCACTCCCGTGATGACATCATCCGAAAGCGTCGCCGGGAGTGGGAACGTGCCGCGTTCTGATTCGACGACCTCGTCCTCGATTTGTGGCATCCCGATATGCGCCGTCATGATCATGTCGATCCCTTCTGTGATGGCACGTTTGAACGGTAACAACTCGAGACCACGCAACTCGTCGAGTGATTTATCGACAACCGGTAACCCATAATGCGAGTCGACGGCCGTATCGCCATGACCTGGGAAATGTTTCGCCGTTGCTGCAACACCTTGGTCTTGAATACCTTGTGTCATCGCGGAACCGAGTTCCCCGACTAGTTCAGGGTCGCTCGAGAACGAACGGACGCCGATGACCGGATTCCCCGGATTGTTGTTGACGTCAAGTACCGGTCCGAAGTTCACGTTTACCCCGAGTGCGTTCAATTCAGAACCGATGATTTCCCCTGCATCATAGGCATATTGACTGTTACGTGTGGCCCCGAGTGCCATATTCCCCGGTAAATTCGTTCCCGTCCCAAGTCGTGTCACAATCCCACCTTCTTGGTCGATCGTGACGAATAACGGGACATCATTGCTGGCATCTTGTTTCACGACTTCTTGCAAATCATGAACGAGTTTCGTCGTCTGTTCCGTTTCCTTCACGTTCTCCGCAAACAATATCACTCCACCGAGATCGAAACGATCGATGACACGCGCCACTTCCGGTGCAAGAGATGTATGGTTCGCCCCGTTCCATAATCGGAAGTCCGGCATGATCATCTGCCCGATTTTTTGTTCGAGCGTCATCGACTCTAGCTGCGTGTTGACGCGCTGGTCAATCGACATCGTCGGCGTCCCTTCCGCCACGACCGCGTCTGCTGCTGGAACCGACGAGACGAGCAATGCCGTCGTCAATCCGAGTGTTGCCGTCCAATTCAGTGCCTTGTTCATGTTCCCACTCCCCTTAGTCAAATTTGGCTGACCCCCAAACGAAAAGGCATGGAGGAAGAAGCGTTGCCTCATCAACGCTCGTTCACCCCATGCCTGATCGCATCAGTTACATTTGGTCCTTATTCAGGTGGTCAACAACAGTATAGCAACTCCACTTTTTAGAAACAATTGTTCAAGTGAAAGCGTAACCATTTTGAAACAATGTTTCTGTTTTGATACACAGTGAACTGTATTGGCAAAACCAATAATTTCTGTGGTTCGTTTTTGATTCGTTTTTTGGTAAACTCAATTCGATACAGGTTAACTTTCAAAAAGGGGGAAATTATTGTGGCAAGAGGGGAACTGAAACGTAAGCCGGAATGGTTAAAGATTAAATTAAACACGAATGATACGTATACCGGCCTAAAGAAGATGATGCGCGAGAAAAATTTACATACGGTATGTGAGGAAGCGAAATGTCCGAACATTCATGAATGTTGGGCGGTACGTCGGACCGCGACCTTCATGATTCTTGGAAGTATCTGTACACGTGCTTGCCGTTTTTGTGCCGTCACGACTGGGAAACCGAACGAGCTCGATTGGGAAGAGCCAAAGCGTGTCGCCGAATCGGTTCGACTTATGAACTTGAAACACGTCGTCATCACGGCTGTCGCGCGTGACGACTTGAACGATTACGGGGCTACTGTCTTCGCAGAAACGGTTCGCGCGGTTCGCGCCATGAACCCGGAGACATCGATTGAGGTGCTCCCGTCAGACATGATGGGTGACTTCTCTGCCTTGCAGACGTTGATCGATGCGGGTCCTGACATCATGAACCATAACTTAGAGACAGTCCGTCGCCTCACACCGAGAGTCCGTGCGAAAGCAACATATGACCGCACGCTCGAGTTCTTGAAGCGTTCGAAAGAATTGAACCCGGATATCCCGACGAAGTCATCGATCATGGTTGGGCTTGGGGAGACGAAAGAGGAATTGATTGAAGCGATGGATGACCTCCGCGCGCACAACGTCGACATCTTAACGCTCGGTCAATACTTGCAGCCGACGAAGAAACACCTCGAGGTGGAACGTTACTACCATCCGGACGAGTTCGCCGAGTTGAAAGAGATTGCTCTATCAAAAGGATTCTCACATTGTGAGGCAGGTCCACTCGTCCGTTCGTCATACCACGCGGATGAACAAGTACACAAGGCGCGTCGCCACACGATGTTGCCAATCGACTAACAGAAAGAAGAGAGATTATGACTGGTACGACGTGGCACTTACTTAGAACTGAATCGACTTCACCGGCTAAAAATATGGCGATTGATGAAGCCATCGCCAATTGGGTCGCAAAGGGAGAACTCAAACCGACGCTTCGTTTTTATTCATGGGCACCTCATGCAATCAGCGTCGGACGTTTCCAGCGAGCGACGCGTGACTTGGACCGGGACGCCCTCAAAGCGAACAATATTCCGGTCGTTCGTCGCTTAACAGGGGGACGTGCCGTGTTGCATGCGGATGAGTTGACGTATAGTGTCATCTTGCCCGAATCGACCCCTGCCCTCCCGACGAATATCATCGAGAGCTATCGCCTACTCACGGAAGGGGTTCGTCGCGGATATCACGAACTCGGCGTCCCCGCCGAATTTTCGGTGCCATTGACGGAAGAGGATCGCGAAGCGCTCCGCAAACCAAAATCGGCCGTCTGCTTCGATGCTGCTTCATACTATGAGCTTGCTGTCGACGGGAAGAAGATTGCGGGTAGCGCACAAGTGCGCCACCAAGGGGCCGTGCTTCAACATGGTTCGATTCCTCTCTCCGTCGATGATGAGGTGTTGTTTGACTGTTTCGCGATGGATGAGACGGAGAAACACGAAGCCAAAACCCGCTTCAGCGAAAAAGCCGTCGCCTTGAACGACACGTTAAAGCGTTTCGTTTCCTTTGACGAAGTAGCGGCCGCATTCGAGACCGGCTTCAAGGACGCTTTCTCGTTGACGTTCGAACCGCTTGTCTTCACGAAAGAACACCAAGGCGAAATCGATTTGCTCGTCAAGAAGTACGAGAGTGATGAATGGGTCTGGAAACGCTAAAAAGATTGTCCCTTTTGATCAGGGACAATCTTTTTTTATGCCGCGTTCGCTCGGCGCAACAGATGGCGCACTTCTCGGAACGTGACGAATGTTTTGTTGTTCGCATCATACAATTTGTAGCGTAACGATTTCAAACTTGAAAACAGTCCGATTGTCGTCGCCCGTTGTAACGGCGGTGTCGACGTATGTGCTTTTTCTAGATGGTAGTTCGGCACGCGTGGACTCAGATGGTGGACATGATGGAATCCGATATTACCCGTCACCCATTGAAGCACTTTCGGCAACTCGTAATACGAGCTTCCTTCGATGGCCGCCTTTACATAATCCCATTCCTGCTCATCTTCAAAATAGGAATCTTCGAACGTATGCTGAACATAGAACAACCAAATTCCGAGCACACCGGCGATGAACATCGTCGTTCCTTGTACAATCAAGAACGCTTGCCAACCGATCAGATAGATGAGCGCGCTATATAGGACGACGAGAGAAATATTGATGAGATACGTATTTTGTCGTTCTTTTTTCCGCGCGTCCTTTCGGTTGAAACGACTCGTGACGAGAATAAGCCAAAGTGGTCCGAGACCGAACATAACGAGCGGATGACGATATAGGCGATACTTTAGACGAGTCCATTTTGACGCTTCGATATACTCCTCAATCGTCATGACCCAGATGTCGCCGACACCCCGTTTATCCAAATTCCCACTCGATGCATGATGAATCGCATGCTCTCGTTTCCACTTCTCGTATGGAAATAACGTCAAGACCCCTGTAATGGTTCCGACAATCGCGTTCGCCTTCTTATTTTTAAAGAATGAACCGTGTGTGCAGTCATGGAAGATGATGAACATCCGCACGACAAATCCTGCTGCAATCAACGTGAACGGCAATGTCAGGAAAATCGAGACACTTAGTAGTTGGTACGCTAAAAACCACGATACGAGAAACGGTAAAATCGTATTGATCATCTGCCGCACACTGATCCGAATATCGGACTTTTCAAACGGCGAGACGTGCTTTCTTAATTGGGCAATCTTTTCTTTACTCATAACAACCTCCTTGAATTCAACAGCGTCACAACGCAAAAATATAGATAAAACCAACAACCAACGTTGTTCAATGTGAATTCATGGATCGGAAGTATTCCCTATCAAGAATTAACACTAGGTCATTATATCACGTATAAAAATTATGTGGTGAAAATTCAGAAAAAAGACTCGCCCCTATCTTTAGAGACAAGTCTAACTGATTCATTGTTGCGTATAGATGGAAACCGAGCCACCGTTGACGAAGAACTCGCCCCAACCGTCCGCATTGATCGTCACGAGACGTCCGTTATTTCCTGTCATGTCTTTCCACACTTCCCCTGCATTCTGTTTTCCGACATACATCCATTTCGATCCGCCTGGTCCGTCCGATAAAATCGTTGCAAGACCAGACTTCGCACGGTCCGTCACTCCTTCACGTGTCCATCCGATGACGTCTTGGTGATTGATGTAATCATGTTGTGTGCCGTAGGCGAAATCTTTACGCGCTTTCAAAATGGGTTGAAGCGACGCTGACATATTCGGTATTTCACGGTTCGTCGTCCCTTTCGTTCCATAATAATCTCCGTAGAATAGTGCTGGATACCCTTGACCACGTGTCATGATGGTCGCGTAGGCAAGCGGTTTGAACCAATTCGCGACTGTTGACTCAAGTGACTGGCCTGGTTGCGAATCATGATTGTCGACAATCGTCACAGCGAGTGTTGGGTGCTGCTCGACGACCGTACCTTTTAGAATGTTCCGCATGTCATAGTAACCGCCACCATTCCCTGCCGCTTGGAAATTGTAATGGAGTGGTACATCGAATACGGAATGAGTGTAGCCCGTCTTGGCCAAGTAATCATTGATGGCCCCTAAGTCATTCTTCCAATACTCCGCAACAGTGAACATCTCTTTTCCGGTTGCCTGACGAACACTCGTCACCCATTCCTTTAAGTATGAATGATTGATATGCTTCACCGCATCCAGTCGGAAGCCGTCCAATCCAAGCGAATCCGCGTACCATTTCCCCCAGTTTTTCATCTCCTGACGTACTTCCGGATGCTCAAAATCGACATCGGCGTACATCAAGTAGTCATAGTTCCCGTTCTCACCCGACACTTCACTATCCCATGCTTTACCCGTACTCTTGAATTTGTAGATTCGGCTCAGACTTCGTGATTGATCCCAGTCGGTCCCATCAAAATGATACCAACGCCACTTGAACGGCGAGTATGTATTGTTCCGTCCAGCAAAATTGAATCCAGTCCAGGCAGAAATGGCATATTCCCCAGACGTCTCTTGATTCCGGTTAGAAGGATTGACCTCGACAGCTTGAACGGATTCGGTATAATCCGCTCCGCCTTTATGGTTCATGACGACATCCCCATATACGCCAATCCCTTTCCCGCGTAAGTTGGAGATGGCCGACTGTAGCTGCGCTTTTGTTCCATACTTTGTCCGAGTCGTTCCTTTTTGATTAAATTCTCCAAGGTCATACAGATCATACGCCCCGTATCCGACATCATTTTGTGATGTCCCTTTATACGCTGGTGGGATCCAAACGGTCGAGATTCCGATATCTTTTAAATGCTGCGAATCGTTCGAGAGTCGGTTCCAGTGTTGGCCATCGTTTGGAACATACCATTCAAAGTATTGCATCATCGTACCATTCTGTGGGGTCGCTGCCTGTGCGACCGGTTGCCCCGAAAGCAGTGCAATCGATGTCACTCCAGCTAGGACAGCAATCCCTTGTCTTTTCTTCAACATCCTTCATTCCTCCTCAAATAGTTAATGAAAGCGCTTGCATTAATTATTGTGAATGATTTTTAATTTGTTGCATAGATAGACACTAAAAAACAGTTCTCTCTCCCTAACTATTTCTCATTCGAATAGTTCAGTCGAACGAAACAAAGACGGATGGCTTGTGCCATCCGCCTAGTCATCCTTCCCGGCTAATTCGTTTGCGTTTGAAACGGTAGCCAATGTACGGAAGTCCTGTAAACACGAGACCGATCGTCACGAGTAGTTGAACCCCAATCAATATTGTCTCGACAACGGTTGGCCAATCAAACTGAAACAACGAAAAGAGTGCAATCCATAAAATACCTAGGATGAGCGCAGCTCTTCCCATCTGACGCTCCATGTCATGATATTTTTCCTCTGTTGTTTCGACATCCGAGTAAATCGGCTTGGCATCTCGATTCCCTTTGAAAATATGAATCTCATCCCCGGTTGATGTGACATGTTCCCACCCGCTCGACGCAAACAGGTCAAAGTAGTCTTCGTCTGGACGAGTACGATAGTCCAAACTATACTGAACGTCTTCCGGTTCCCCTTCAACGAGCGTGTATCCTAGCGGGGCAAACTTCTTCAAATGCCATCCCTTAGCCGCCATTCGTTCTAGTTTCCGCATCTCACGCTCTTCAGCAAACGCCAATCCCCAGCTCGACATATACTTTTGTCTCATCTTGATCCCTCCATATCCAAAATGGCACAGGCATCTTCGACCATCGCCTGTCGTCTCTTCACATCATCCGTTAAAATCGAGCGGCCTTTATTCGTGATTCGATAGTTCTTTTTCTTTCCGTCCCCATCCATCGGTTCAATCAGTTCGGCGTTCAACAACTTTTTGATAATCGTATACATCGAAGCCGGACCAATTTGCATTCGCCCTCGCGTGGTCTCTTCGACAAATTGCATGACTAAATAGCCATGACGCGGCGTCGTGAGCGCCAACAGGATATAAAACATACTATCCGTCAGTTCCCCTAACTCTAATGAGTCCGTTCGCGGCATCTTTCCACCTCCTATATCATTGAATGATATATTTCTTATACTCAATATATATCGTTAAATGATATATGTCAATAAATGATATAAAAAAAGCCGCACCCTTTTAGGTATGCGACTTCAAGATAAACGGTTTTAACTAGTGACATAGTCTAAATCATGCAAGATATACGCCAGGAAGAAAATCATGCTTGGATTCTCATATCGCATCTGGACTTTACGGAGCTGCTCGCGATACGTGACCTCATACTCGGCCCCGTTCATCTTCCGCTCCATGTTCATCTTGATGAGCGCATCAAGCTTGTCCATCATGTCGACGAGCATTCCCTCATACGTATCGTCTTTCGAGTCAGCCATATATCGACGGAACGCCGGTTGCATATACTCAGGCAACAGTCCAAGCAGACGTTCACTTTCCGCTCGCTCGTATGCCTCAAACGCAGCCCCCGTCTCTTGCGTCGAATGTTTGACTGGACCGAGCACGTCTCCAGTCACCCCTTCAACTAAATCGTGACAGAGAAGACGAGCCACGAGTTCGGCGACATCGACATCGACGTCGTACTTCTCACGCTCTAAGAGCCCACTGAACATACCGAGCGCGGCAGCCCGGAAACCATGAATCGCATCGTTGTCGTCAATCGTGTTAAAGCGACCTTTCCAGCGACGGACACTATCCATCCGCATGACGTTCTCGATGAATCGCAACACATCCGTTTCTGCCTCGACCTGGTCGAACAGCCAGCGGACCGAATTAATCGGATGATGTCGGAGTGCGGCTTTCATCTCTTCTAGCTTGTCATCAAAGTGCGGAGAGCCGTGCGCGACTTCTCGTCGCACGAACAACATCGCATCGAACGAATCAATTCCGTCCACGATTCGACCTTCGAACGAATCATCTTCCGCTTCCACCACGAAACGATGAAAGTGAGGACGTAATGATTGCGACAGCAGCTCGACAAGACCGAGACTCGCTGTTCGTTCCATACGCTCGATGTGACCGATCAAGGTCGGTTCTTTTTTCGTCCGGTGCATGATCGGGCCCGTCTGGACTTCATTCATGTCGTGGAAAATGGCTTTCCCGAGTAAATCGAGCAAATCGACTTCACGTCCGTTCTCTTTTTCCACATAAGCCGCGATCAAGCTAAAGACCGCGACACGAAAGCTATGACTCGCTGCGTTATCATGATAATGGGGGGCATATTCATCCCACCGTTGCACGTTTTGCATACGTGTCATCTTTCGGATAAACGTTCCGTTATGCATGGTTTCACTCCTTACGATAATCGTTCAAATACATCGTCATGACAGACGACATATAACATGTCTGTTTCCTGAAGCGGCAAATCGAGCATCGTCGCCACATCCAAGCGGTCATTGACCGCGATGAGTGTCACCCCTGATTCAAGTAACGCTGTATTTGCTTGTCGAACATTCTGCCACTCGACTTTTGGTTTCAACGCTTGAATGTTCCCACCTGACTGTTTGCTCAACAACTGACGGAAAATTGCTGTCGTTCCAGGTTGTAACGTCGCTTTTGCCATCAAGAGGGAGACCGAGTCGTTCGCTAAAATAAAATCGTCGACGCGGACGTGTTTAAATTTCGAGATATTTCTTTCTTCACACACTTCGACGACCGTGTGCAAGTCCACCTGATACTCAGAAGAGAGTGCCTCGACCGCTGACGCGATTAATAACGACTTCCCATCGGCGAGTAACGTCTCCGTGATACGGGCATCCGCAAAAATCGCGACGCGTCGCGCCTTCAAGACGTTTGCTTGCAGCAATACCGCTTCATCCGAAGCATCGCCTGATACGAAGTGAACTTGATCGTGCACGTACGGTTCCTCAACTAACTGATCAATCAATACGATCTCTGCTTTCGGTTCGTAGTTAAGCACTTCATCGATTGCTTTCTTCGTCTTCGGGGACCACCCGATATACACATAATGTCCTTCTCCACGATACACTAGTCTTCCCTCCCGTTTTAGCCGTTGAAACGTCGCACCGATTTCAACCAATTTTCCAATCAACGCCCCGATAATCCCAATCCCGAATAGGAATAAGAATATCCCGAGCCATCGCCCTGCCACGGAGGACGGATAAAAGTCCCCGTATCCGACGGTCGTCAATGTCGTCATCGTCCACCAGAACGAATCAAACAGTGATCCGAATGTCTCTGGTTCTAAAACATAACCGAGCACGGTTCCTAAGATAATGATGCCAATCGAAGCTAAGACGACATTCAAAAATGATAATTTCGCTAACCCTTTCCACACACGAAATAAGATATGCACTGTTTCCCCCTCCTTCTCTCTTATATACTAAACGTAACCACAAAAAGATTCACGAAACCATTTTGATGGTGATTCCGTATAAGAAGAAAAAAGGAAGGACTGACTTATGAACTCCATCGTCTTAGAGTATCGTCTCTATAAAAATGAATTATCGTTCGAACCACTATACCATTACACGTCTCTCGGCTTAGACGAAGTGCTAGCTCGTCGTGAATGTGAGTTTTTCGTCAAAGACGGCATGACCTACAAACAACGCTCGTCTGCCCTTGAAGGCGATCAATACTTTTTAATTTATGTCGATCGCTATACAGAGGGACCGATGGACAAGCACGAAACGAGCGACATCAAAGTCGAAATCCGCACGCTCGACGACCGGTTTGACAACCCATTACTCGAAGCCTATTACGTCGACCGCCACCTTGATGCACTCGCCATGCTCGGAAGCCAATACTTGTATGTCGCCGGTAAAGAATATGAGCGCGATTCAGCAGAAACAGATGAAGATCGTGGTGTGTATGTTATCTACGTCACACCGACTGGTTATGAATTGGAGGAATCAACATGAAGACAAGCAAGAAAATTTTAAGCGGACTATCCGTTGCGGTATTGACCACTTCCCTTGCCGCGTGCGGTGGGGATGAATATGAAGAGGCGGCACTCCCGGAAGAACCGACCGGATACGAATGTGACGATTGGGACTGGGATGACGAGACCGAGTCGTATTATTGTGACGACGACCGCTCTCCGCACTATGGTAGCTACTTCTTACTCGGTAGCCTGTTCCGCTCAAAAAATGCGTTGAAGAGCTCTTCGTCGTATAAGACGTACAAAGCCAACGGTGGTGCGACCGGTGCCGTATCGAACGGCTCAAATTCAGGATCGTCAAAATCTGGACTCGGCAGTGGCTCTAAAGGTGGATTCGGCGGATGACGCGTGACGAACTTTACAGTCAAATCCCTTATTTTTGGCCCGATTTAAACGATGAAGAATATGCCTTATATGATTGTTTTGAGATGACCGCCTCGCAGGTTGCCTCTATCCGAGAGGCAACCGAGGCGGTTGACTCGATTTTTCGGAAGACGAATCAATTATTACGCACCCTACCTGACGAAACGCTCCGACTGCTTGGTTACCCTGAGGCGAGTCTGCAGTTCTTACGGGAGAAGACGATACCGCAGGAGACGATCATCGGTCGTTACGACTGGATCATGAAAGATGATCAACTCAAGTTGATGGAGTTCAATGCAGATACGCCGACCTTCATTAAGGAGCTGTTTGATGTGAACGGCGTGGTCGCTTCCGAGTTTGGTCTACTCGACCCGAACAGGGAAGCCACCCCCCAACTGAAAATTGAGCTGCGGAAAGCGATCGTCGCCGCGTGGAATCGACTCAAACGAGAAGGCACACCGAAAATCGTTTTTACGGCACATGATGATAACATCGAAGACAAGTGGACGGCACGATTTTTACAAGAAACGCTCGACGTACCGTCTGAATTCGTACCGTTGCACACTTTACTCGTCGACGAAGACGGCGTCTACACACCATCGGGTGAGCGAATTGACATCTTATATCGCCAAACATATCCGATTGAGCACCTTGTGGACGACCGGGCTCCAGACGGAGACTTAATTGGCATTCGGTTACTTGAACTCGATCAACAAAAATACGTGTCACTGCTCAATCCCCTCTCTGCGTTTCTCATGCAATCGAAAGGCGTACAGGCGCTGATTTGGGAATTGTATGAGACCGAGACACTATTCGATCAAGCCGAGCGCGACATCATCGGAACATATTTTTTACCGACTTACTTAGAAGACACACCGTTTCTCGGTGAATCGGACTATGTCAAAAAGCCGGCATTCGGACGTGAAGGGGACTCCGTCATCTTGTATACGAAAGATGGTCAACCGTTTCATCGCGAAACATTACAGACGTATGCGGAAGAAACGGCCGTGTACCAACAGTTCATCGAACTCCCGACACGGATGACGACAACCGTCAAAGGTCGTATGGAGACACATTACATGGTCGGATGTTTTTGCTTGAACGGACACCCATCCGCACTCGGTGTCCGCGCCGGCAGCATGATCACGAACAACCAATCTTATTACTTAGCCGTTGGCACACCTATACAAAAGGAGACGAACTCATGACATTCATCACACTCGATTCAATCTTAAGCTTCCTGGCCCACCTCGGGACAGGATTCGGTCTCATTCTCGCGGGACTCATCATCTTCGCACTAACGACCAAATATTCGGAACGCAAGTTAATCAAAGAAGGCAACATGGCTGTCGCGTTGAAACTTTGGGGGAAAGCACTAGGACTCGCCATCGTCATTTATACAGTCTGGGCGAACAGCGTCAACTTGCTCGATGCGTTCATCTGGGGACTCGTCGGTATCGCCGCCCAAGTATTGGCGTTCTGGACGTTTGAATACATCCTTACACCAGGCGTGAATTTAGAAAAAGAAGTCGAGAATGGCAACATGGCCATCGGTTTCAGCTTGTTCGCCGCATCACTCGTCGTCGGGATCATCGTCGCCGCGAGCTTGACGTACTAATCAAACACCCCATGCACGCATTTGCGAAGCATGGGGTGTTCGTATTTATAAAAGTCAGGAGGAACAATCATGTCGAAGCGAATCATCTTACTCACAATCGTTTCCGGTCTCATCATCGTAGCCATCGCAGTCGGTGTCGGACTTTACACCTACACTAACATTCAGGCTGGTGACTCATACGAAAATGCCGAAAAAGAAATGAATCGTTATATGACGACGAACAATTGGTATACGTTTGAAATTCATAATATGGAACAGTCCGTTCTCTCTTTTTACACAAATGAAGACCGCTCCGTCATCGGTCTAGCTGAGATTGATGTCGAAACAGGGAACTTAGGGTCTGTCACGAAACAAACAGAGCCGAATCAGCCTTTTGATTTCGTTATCCTTCGAGTTGAAGACATGGAGTACATCGGTGTTCACCTTAAAGAGCGACCGGAAGATGTCGTCTATTTACGGTTAAACGGTGACGATGTCTCAAAAGATTTTCTTGTAAACGATCCCGAAATTGAAAGCTACACCATGACATATGTCATTGAAACAACACAACCGTCAGATGGTTCGTGGTCACTTGAAACATTGGATGCCAACAAACAAGTCATACATTCAAGTAAACTTACGGAATAACCTATATTGTGCATCAAGACGACTTTTTCCAGTCGTCTTTTTTAGTTGGTCGCAAGAACTCCAGACGGTCCGAAAAATTCATATCGTGCCTGTGGAATAGCGCGAACGACCGTTTCCATCATCGCATTCGGTCCGCACGTATAAACATCATGCCCTTCCACATCAAGTTCCTCAAGGTGTGACTTATTCATGCAACCCGATACGTCATCTGCATGTGTGAGCAGATGAAGCCCTTCCTTCACGAGTTCATCGAGTTCGTCTCCGAGTGGACGAAGGTCCATACTCCGAACCGCGTGCAATAACGTGACAGGACGTCCTTGTTCGAGTGCCGTCTTCGCCATGTTGAAGAGGGGCGTAATCCCGATTCCTCCCGCGATGAGTGTGAGCGGACGTTCAGACGTTTCAAGGATGAATTCTCCTGCTGGTGCGCTCATCGGGACTTCTGTTCCGACCGTCTGCTCATGAAGCCAGTTTGAGACGAGTCCCTCCGCTTTCGGCGCAATCCAGTAGCCGTCTTCTGTCGTCTCGATGACACTATATTGACGATGATGTAGGATGTCCTCTCCTGCAATGCGCGCTTGAACCGAGACATATTGTCCTGGGATGGCTGTGCCAATAACTCCATCTTTCGCGACGAGACGGAATCGTTTCACTTCAGGTGTATCTACTATGATTTCTTCGATGACGAACGGTTTGAATCCGACCCATGGCGCGTCATCATACATTTTTTTCTCGAGTGAGATGAAGACATCGGCAATCACACCGTAAGCTTTTGCCCATGCATCGATGATGTCAGGTGTTGCAGCTTCACCGAGTACGTCTTGAATCGCCGCAAGCAAGTTCTCACCAACGATCGGATAATGCTCCGGGCGGATGTTCAAACTTTTATGTTTATGAAGTGCTGGTTGGATGGCAGGAAGAATCGCTTCGAGTCGGTCGATATGAAGCGCAGCCGCATAGACCGCGTTCGCGAGTGCTTCCGGCTGACGTCCTCGCTTTTGGTTCGTATGGTTGAAGAAGTGACGAACTTCTGGATTTTGTTCAAACATTCGTTGATAAAAATGCTTCGTGATCGTCACACCATTTTCTTTCAAAACTGGTGCCGTCGCCTTTACAATCTCAATCGTTTGTTGATCTAACATGTGAATTTCCCCCTTTTGTTTTGTACACGTTCATTATGTGAGTCAAGTCACTTTAAAGCAATATATTAAATACTTGTTTAAAGTAGATTTCACGTTTCTGACTTATTTTCGCCATCACCCTTTCACATTTGTTCGAATCGCACTTTTTTGGATTGTCTTGTACAATGAAACGAGAGGTGATGATGGATGAGACTCACGCAAACATGTGACTACGCACTGCGAACGTTGATGTATAGCGCTACGTTTTCACATCGGCTCGTCACGATTCAAGAAGTGGCAGACCAATATAACATCTCCAAAAACCATGTCATGAAGGTCGTATATGAGCTTGGGAAACATGGTTATTTGGAATCGGTGCGTGGTCGAGGCGGCGGCTTTCGACTCGCACGACCGATGGATGACATCAATGTAGGGGAAGTCGTTCGGACGATGGAACCGTTCGAACTCGTGGAATGCTTCGGGGAAGGCCGATGCGTCATCGCACCTGCCTGTGATTTACGAGGTGTTTTGAATGAAGCCATGTTGGCGTTTCTTCATGTACTCGATCGTTACACGATTGCGGATCTCGTCGTCAACCGAACGAACGAACTCGCCATGTTATTAGGCGTACAAAACCCGACGGACTGAAATGGTCCGTCGGGTTTTCCGCTTACAAAGACTTTAGTTTTGATTCGATTTCTGCTCGCTTTGACTCAAGAAACGGAGGCAAGGCTAATCGCTCTCCGAGTCTCTCAAGCGATTCATCCATCGCAAATCCCGGTTCATCTGTTGCCAGTTCCACTAAGATTCCGCTCGGTTCGCGGAAGTAAATCGACTGAAAATAGTAACGGTCAATAAGACCAGAGTGGCTGATTCCATGTGCGTCAAGCTTCTCGATCCACTTCGTCATATCGTCTGTTTCTTCCACTCGAATCGCCACATGATGCACACTCCCTCGCCCTGGTCGTTCCGATGGCAAATCCGGCCGATCGACGAGATGAATCTCTGTTGCCACACCACCCTCGCCCGTCTCAAAGACACGCACGTCATGTCCATCCCGTTCAAATGTCGTTACATATCGATAGCCAAGCACTTCTGTCAGCACCCGTGCCGTCTTGTCAATCCGCCGTACCGTCCACTCACTGAATCCGAGACCGAAGATGCCGAGGTCCGTTGGCACTGGACCTTTGCTCCAAGGTGTCCCGCTCCCTCCTTCTACAAGACAGAGACGTTGACCCTCATGATCTTCGAACGAAAGGGTCGCCCTTCCTAAAACCAACTCGATTTCTCCGTAAGATACATCGAACGCGTCAAAACGCTCCTGCCAGTACGCGAGCGCTCCATCCGGCACCCTGAGTGCTGTCCGAGAAATACTGCTTGACCCTCGATACGTCTGTCCGAGAAACGGTAACTCAAAGAACGTCAAATCGGTTCCAGGCGTACCCGTCTCGTCTGCATAGAACAAGTGATACATCGATGGGTCATCCTGGTTAACCGTCTTTTTGACGAGCCGCATCCCTAGTATTTCCGTGTAGAATCGCAAGTTCTTCTTAGCATCCCCGGTCATCGCTGACACGTGATGTTGTCCACTAATCACCTTCATCCCTCATCTCCCCTTTCGACTATATCGTTATTGTATCATCCCCAAATGAGTAAAGTCCTCTTTACATTATGTAAAGTTTGTTTTACACTAGTGGTAGAAACTAGAAATGAGGTGGCACGATGCCATTGATCAACCGCGTGAAAGAACTGCGTGCCCGGCACCAGTTAACCCAAGGTGACCTGGCCGAAAAAGTTGGTGTGACGAGACAGACGATCATCTCGCTCGAGAAAGGCAGCTACACGCCGTCGCTCATGTTGGCGATGCACATCGCAAGGGTGTTTGAGGAACCGGTCGAATCTATATTCACAATCGAGGAGGAATCACAATGAAACATGTCGTCATTCAATCTATTTCAAGTATCATCCTGTATGTCCTGATGGCTTTTCTATTCAGTTCGTTTTTATCTGATATGTCGAAAACAGTCATCGAGTCTGACCGATTCTTAGTTGAATTTAATCTACTTCCACTACTTTTACTCGTTGTTTTTGGCATCATTTGGACAGTCTATTCGTTTAACACCCGGCCGAATAAACAGTTGAGCTTTGCCCAATGGTCCGTCCGGATGACAGAGTTCAGTGAGGTCGATGAGCGTGAACAAATCATCACAGCGAAAGCGACAAAAGCTGCCTACGTCTCGTTCGGCATTTCAGTCCCAATCCTTATGGGATCGTTCATGTTCTATCCGTTATTTGAAGAGACGCTCCCTGCCTATCCAATATACGCCCTTGCTTCTACATTGATCATCGCGACACTCGTTTATATGACGACCTGGATTCGCGGCTATCGACATTAAGGAATTCATCACGAATTCCTTTTTTTTGTGTCCATTTTTCATCGATTCGGCTATCATGATTGCCAATTCTATTACACCGTGCTTATATATAACTAAATGGTTATATAAAGAATGTAAGGAGTCTTGCTTTGTGAAAACCGTCGATTTGACGATTGGAAACGTGCAACGCGTCATTCTGGCTCTTGCCCTTCCGCTCGTCGGTAGCTCGTTATTACAATTTACGTATAGTCTCGTCGACATGTTTTGGGTCGGTGCGCTCGGGAGCGATGCTGTGGCAAGTATCGGTGCAGCTAGTTTTTATATCATGCTCGGACAGGCGATTCAATCGTTGATTGTCGTTGGCGCCGGCATCAAAGTATCACAAGCTGTCGGGAGACGTGACCTCAATTCGGTTCAGCGCTATGTCCGGGCCAGCAGGCGTCTGAATCTAACACTCGGTCTTTCGTACGCCTCACTACTAATTATGTTCGGTCATACATTCATCGGCTTTTTGAATATGGGTGCCCCCGCTGTGGAGCAGCTTGCGTATGAATATTTGTTCGTCAGCGCGCCGATGCTCATCTTTTCTTTCTTTAATTTGCTGTTTGCTCGTCTATTCAGTGCATATGGCAATACGACAACAGCGATGCGAATCAATGCGACAGGTGTCATCCTCAATATGATTCTCTCCCCGATTTTCATTTATCCATTCCAACTCGGTGTGATCGGGGCTGCCCTTGCAACACTTGTCGCCAACGTCATGATGTTCGGATTGTTTTGGCACCGCGCTCGTACATTATTCAATTGGGATGAAGTCGTTCAGCCGACTCGAGCTGACTATAAAGAAATCATCCGTCTTGGTTTTCCGATGGCAACCCAACGGATTTTGTTCACGGTAATCAGTATTTTTCTTGCCCGCATGATTGGCTCATACGGGACGGAAGCGATTGCGGCACAGCGCATCGGACTTCAAATCGAATCGATTGCCTACATGATGATTGGTGGCTTGAACGGAGCAATGGCTAGCTATACCGGTCAAAACCTCGGGGCACGAAAAGTAGATCGTGTTTATGAAGGTTACCGGGTAACGACCCGACTCGGGATGGTTTACACAGGATTCATTATGTTGTTCTTTTTATTCGTCCCAGATTTACTCATTGGTCTATTCGTCGATGACGTTCGAACCATCGAAATTGGGGCGAGCTACTTGCGAATTATCGGCATTTCGCTCGTCTTCTCATCGATTGAAATGATCGGAAACGGATACTTCTCAGGACTCGGATTACCGAAAATCCCCGCGACCATCTCGATTATTTTCACAGTGGCCCGTATCCCGCTCGCATTTTTTCTTGAGCCTTATCTCGGAATCGATGCCATCTGGTGGAGTATCGCCATCTCAAGTATCACAAAAGGGCTTGTCTCTGCCCTCTTTGTCCGACTAACGAAAAAGGAAGTGATTTCCCTTGCAGAAGCAGTTTAATCAACTACCCCACCATCTCATCACAAGTGGAAAATTTGCCATCGAGCGAGAAATGTTACGAGTCACGTCAGAAGGCACACTAGCTGTTACGAAGCATCCAAAAGCACTCGGTCATAAAGCGACACATCCATATATCACGACCGACTTTTCTGAAAGTCAAATTGAGCTTGTCACCCCGACGTTTCCGACGATTGAGGCGGCACATCATTTCTTAGAAACGCTTTACGATATTACGGCGCTCAACATAGGCGATGAACGCCTTTGGCCACAATCGATGCCATGTGCCTTGCCGGAAGGTGGTACGATTCCACTCGCTGATTTTGGTGTGTCCGGAATAGAGGCTAGCCGTTATCGTGAGCATCTGCTCCAAAAATATGGTGCGAAAAAACAACTCATTTCTGGAATCCATTTCAACTTTTCATTTTCCGATGAGATGTTATCCGCATTATACGAAGGATCCCCTGAACAATATCGACACTTCAAAGATCACCTATATTTGAAGTTAGTTCGTCAATATTTACGAATGCGTTGGCTCATCGTCTATTTGCTCGGTGCTACACCAGCCGTTCATGTGAGTTATGAAGAACGATGTGTCAGTCAGATGCAAGCGCTCCATGTAGACACTTTTTCAAATAAACAAGCATTGTCCTATCGGAATAGCGACTGTGGGTATACGAATGTTGAACCACTTTATCCAAATTATGCGACACTCTCTAGTTATATAGATGATGTAAGATGGTTCATTGCCAAAGGCGAGATTGCCAATCCGAACGAACTCTACTCCCCCATCCGATTGAAAACATCGAAAGGTGGTAACGACTTAAATCAACTCGAGGCACACGGTATCGATTACATTGAAATTCGCAATATCGATTTGAATCCGTTTGAAAAGACCGGAATTGCTCGTTCAGATTTACGGTTCCTTCATCTGTTTTTGTTGTACTTGACCTTTACTGAGGAGACATCTCATGTCGATTGGCAAGCTGAAGCGTACAATAATCAACAACGTGTCGCCAAAGAAGGCATGTCTCCCGCAAGCATATTGACTCGAGATGGTTACGCCATACCTTTACACACGTACGCGACAGAACTTCTCGACGCCATCGATTCGTTCAACACACACTATGACCTCGGCTTCGAAGATGTCTTTCCCGCTATACGCGAAAAAATTGATCACGTGGACCGGACGTACGCTTCCCGATTAAAGACGATTATGATCGAGACAGGTTATCACGCATGGTCCCTCGCCCAAGCAGAACACTTTTATGAGGACGCCTATGCAAATCGTTTTCGCATTCACGGTTATGCCGACCTGGAACTGTCTACTCAAATCTTAATGAAATCCGCAATTAAACGTGGTTATCGTGTCGATGTCATCGATCGTTCTGACCAGTTCATTCGGATTCGAAACGGCAAACACGAAGAATACGTCAAACAGGCAACGAAAACATCAAAAGACAATTATGTTTCCGTCTTAATGATGGAGAATAAAACGGTGACAAAGTTTGTACTCGCAGAGCATGGCATTCGTGTCCCTGAAGGGGTAGAACTTCAAGAGGAATCGGATTTATCTCAGGCATGGCATTCATTTTCAAAACAACCCATCGTCTTAAAGCCGAAGTCTACAAACTTCGGAGTCGGTATTCACATTTTTAAAGACGGAGCGACGTATGAGGAAGCACTGTCTGCATTTCAGTATGCGAAAGCGTTTGATGATGTCGTTTTACTTGAGACATTCTTACCCGGAAAAGAATATCGCTTCCTCGTCATCGGGGATGATGTCGCGGGCATCCTCCATCGTGTCCCGGCGAACGTCACTGGAGATGGCACCTCTTCTATCCGTCAACTCGTTGCGACAAAAAATGAAGACCCGTTACGCGGAAAAGGATACAAGACACCGCTCGAGAAAATCGAAATCGACGAGGTCGTCATCTCATTTTTACGTGCTCAAGGCAAGACACCCGATAGTATTCCCGCTCTCGATGAGCGTGTCTTCTTACGCGAAAACTCTAATATCAGTACCGGCGGAGATAGTATCGACTATACGGATCAAATTTCTGACATCTATAAGCGTATTGCTGTCGATGCCGCTAAGTCAGTCGGGGCAACCATCTGTGGTGTCGATATGATGATTCCCTCTCTCGATGATGCGCAAATCGAATACGGTATGATCGAATTGAATTTTAATCCCGCCATCCATATCCACGCTTTTCCTTATGAAGGAAAAGAACGACCGATTGGTGAGATGCTACTTGATTTATTGTTTAAATATTGAATATTCCTGTTTCGGAATATTCCTAATTGGGAATATTCAAAATAAGAGGACGGTGACGAAAAATGGAAGAGAGATTGGCTTCTTTGTTTCAAGCGTTAGCCGACCCGAACCGGTTGCGGATGATCGAATTGTTACGGAAACAAGAGTGGACGGTCGTAATGATGGCAAATCAACTTGGGATCAGTCAACCGCAGACATCGAAGCACTTGCGAATTCTGTATGATGCAGGTCTCGTCACAGTAACCATTGATGCCAATCGAAGACGTTATGCACTCAAGTCTCAAGCACTCGAACCGTTAGATGCTTGGCGGACCTATATGGCTCGGGAAACAGAGCGACTCGATCGATTGGAGAGGTTTTTAGCGGAGTCACAGCGAGAGGAGAATGGATCATGAGTACGGTTAAATCACATGTAGAGGGCACGACATTGATTATGGAACGTCTGTTCAAGGCACCACGCCAACTTGTATTTGAAGCATTCTCGACACCTGCACATTTAGAGAAATGGTGGGGACCGTCCGGATGGGAGACGAAAGTATACAGCTTCGACTTCAAACCGGGGGGGATTTGGCATTATTGCATGACTTGTGTCGACAAAGAACAAGGTGACTTTTATGGTATGGAATCATGGGGCAAATCAACCTTTATCGACATCGATCCATACTCCCGAATCGTCTATACGGATGCATTCTCGGATGCGGACGGACACGTCAATCCGGACTTGCCTGTCATGACGATCACAAATGAATTTCTCGATACATCGGAAGGCACGTTATTCATTAGTCGCTCCGAATTCCCGAATGAAGAGGCTCTCCAACAAGTCGTCGAAATGGGCGCTGTCGAAGGGTTCACTTCCCAACTCGATCGTCTCGAAGCGATTGTAACGCAGTAACACAATCAGGCACCGTCCTCGTAATGGAGGCGGTGCCTGATTGCGTTCAAAACAAGAAGTAGCTCACGACGAGGATTAGTGAAAAGATGAAGACCATCCCAATTGCCAAAGCAATGAGACTCATCTTCGCAGATTTGAATTGTTGCGTGTTGATCGTATGCACTTTTTTCAAATAGGAATGGGTTCTACAAGAATTGTACTGATGCCGAACAAAATCGATGACATCCCGATTGCTGAGATCAATTGATGTTCTGCACCACTCAAATTCTCGCTTCGATAATAATGAAAGTTCGTCACTAAGAAACCAATCCCGATTACGGTAATCGCAGTACGAATCCATGCGAGGAACGTCCGCTCGTTTGCTAGGTGCTGCTGGATATATTGCGAATCGATTGTTTTTTCTACTTCTACTTTCATTCTTTCAATCATCCTTCCATTTCAATTGCGCTCTCAATTCCCTCAGATAGCTGAGATGGATCGCTATTTTTCGACATATAACATAGATGGGGAATCTTCATGTATACGATTGAAATAGCATTTGAAATCTTATCGAAGAACAAACTTACCAGCCATAAGAAGACCTTTTACAACCAGCTACGAAAAGGCGCGATTTAGCCAGAACTGTTCGAGTCACGTAGGAATTGCTATCGGATTAATGAGACGACGCTCAAGCAATCGATCAAAGAAAATATGCCAGAAGAATGGAAGACGTATCCGGAATTAGTGATAGGGGATGCTCAGGATTATCAAGAATGAAGATGAGGTTCTTCATCACATCGAAAAGATATCGCGGCAATAAAAGAACGAGAACGCATTAAAACGTGGCATCAAGTGGTCGCGCGCTAGTTATAGGAGAAGACTTGTCAAGTCGTAAGTTGGTGCGGAACGCTGTCGACAAATACACTATTCAAAAGAGTTTGACCAGTTGGTCTGGGAAAATGTCTGAAGAACATCGTCCCATGAAAAAACAGCGCACCCTTTATTTCGTTGATGCATTTTTATTTGAAGAATAGTGATTTCAACTTCACGAGGACTTCAAAATAAAAGAAAATCAAATCATGTAGTGTTAGCGTTGATTGAGCACGTACTTATGAATGCAAAGTTCGGAAAATATAAGAATAAATCTGATGAAAAAAGTAAACTCATTATTTGGATGGTTAAAACTAAAAGGCATACTCTCTATCATTGAGAATACACCTTCTGAAATCGTTACAGTATTGAGTTGATGAGAAGTATTTTCCATTCATCACATTTTTCGCTTTTTAAAGTGCAAAGTAATATGAACAGAACCATTCGTCAATCTTAGTTAACGATGAAAAAATAATATTGATTAAGTAGTTAATCAATATTATTTTGATTTAAGATTACAATTTTGTATTTTACTTTGGTTTTTTTAATAATTTAACAATCATAAAGATTGCGAATGAAATAAAGAGTAATAAAAATACTGCAAAATCAAGAAAGTTCATGTCATGCCTCCAGATTATTTTAAAATAGAATCTTTTTTAATCATTCCTTTTGCATTACACTCTACGTTAACACGTAGATATCGTTCTTGGAGTCTGAGACCGTGTCCTTTAACAGTGAGCCCCATAATTGCTGTCCTTTCTTGGTATGCGACTCTTCTCGAACTGCTTGGTTTTTGGACTTCACTCTTCTTATCGACTATGTCGATAAGAACCCCTCCTCCATTTTCAGTCTTCATATAGCTCCCAGTTCTTCTTGCGGTGACTGTAGTTCCATTATAAGTGAACTCAGCACTAATATATGCTGTGACTAATTTCCAACTAGTAGCTCTTGCGTCGTAGATGCTGCGGCTATTGGAAGCATTTTTAATCTTGCTTGTTCCTGCTGCTTGGACTGGACTAGAAAATATGTTTTGGATGAACGAGAAGAAGTTAGGTTCAACGTCTTCTTCGGATTCTATTTCATCTGATTCATTCCATTCATCTACAATAATAAAATTATCATCAAAAGTTACAGATAAGTTATCGTTTATTTCATAAGTTTCCGTATCAAGGTTTGTGTCAAGAGTGACATTCGAAGTTGGAAGATTAATCATTTCAAGTTCTTCATTCAAACCTTCTATTAAGGTGTGTTGTTGAGTCTTTTTAAACTCTCCGCTACTACTTCGTCGAGTGATGTATGATTCGTTTGTACTTGTTTTGTAATATCTGTAATGATTTCTTCACGTTCGAGAGATATTGCTTTGATTTCGGAATCAGTAAACGTGACCTCTACATCAATAGTCTCATCTGAAATGTTTTTTGGAAGAATTTCATTGGCATACACATCGTTTGGAATTCCTAAACTTAGATTACTTACTAATAAAGCTATCGTTAAAAATAAAACCCCTTTTTTTAACATCCAAATACCTCCATCGTTATATTATTACAAAAAGTATAAAATGATGGATTATAAAAAACCTACCTATAACATTTTTTTGAAATAGTTAAATGTTAATCTTAAGGCTATTTTATTCTCTTCATCCTTCCAATACGCCGATCCTTCACGTTTTGCCCACTTATAAGTTTGGTGATTCATTCGGACCAAGGGTTCCACTACACCCATCCCGCCTATCACTCACGGGTTCGCGGGCTGGGATTGGCCCAGCCCATATCACGCCTTGGGACAAAGCGCCAATCGAGTCCTTCTTTGAAAACCTGAAAGACCATGTCAACTATTACAACAGCGAAAGCAAGCAATGGAATCTAAAAAGATGACCTCGGAACAATATCGGGGCCATCTGATCGCCGCATAGAATTCGAGACACTTTTTACTAAACTGTCCGTAAAACAGGGTTCAGTTCAATGTCCCTCTAAGTTTCCTCACTTATCTTGTATAGAATTGTTTGAAAAGATCATCGAGTTGATTGAGAGTCATCTCGCCATAAATATCCCCGATACTGATTTCTGTGGAACAGTACCCATCTTTTTCAACAAGATACCCCGTAATGCCTACTCCTGTTTCTTCTTGGATGCGCGCAATTTTCTCACCAAGCTCTTCCTTCTCCCATTGAAAATGAAGATGGAACATATTCGTGACGGGGATGCGTGGAGTCGTCCACACGCCATCGAGTTCATTGAAGCGCGCTGCCAAGCGGACGGCCTCGTTTCGATACTCGGCCATCTTGTCTTTTCGTAGCTCATAATAATAATCCGCGGACAGGATGTATGGATATAAGCTGATCAAGTCACCACCGTAGCGTCGCTTCCATACTTTCGACGTGTCACAAAATGCCTTCGGTCCAGCAAGGATGGCACCGGCAATGCCACCGATTCCTTTATAAAACGAGACGTATACGCTATCAAAGAGCGCACAAATCTCAGATGCCTCTTTTTCATAATACGGAAGCGATTCGAACAGTCGTGCACCATCCAGATGTAGATGAATCGCTTTCTCACGACAGTGTTCATGAATTGCCACAAGTTCCTCGAACGTCGGCAATTCCCCACCGATTTCTCGTTGTGGCAGTTCGAGCAACAGACACGCGATGTCCGGTAACGCTTGAATCTCTTCGAGCGTCATCAATCGGTTTTCGTCCCCCACTAAAATCGGTTCGATGTGATGCAACTCTTTTAAACCATCCTGCTCATGAATTTCAAGGTGGCACAGCGGGTGATATGCGACCTTTTTCTCCCCTGTCTCATCACACCAAATGCGTAGCGCAATCTGCTGTGCCATCGTACCGCTCGGAAAGAAAACTGCCGACTCTTTCCCAAGAACCTGTGCCATCTTCTCTTCGAACTGTCGAATCGTTTTCCCCTGTCCATACTGGTCACTCGGCTCATCTTCACGCACCTGTTCAAATACGCGTTTCAATACCCCGGCTTCCCGTTTGCCGTGACCGCTCAATTGAACGTTCGTCTGACGATACGTGTCTGCCAATCGCTCCATTCTTTCCCCTCCTCGACAAATAAGCTCCCTGTCAGTATAACAGGGAGTCCTCTCTTCAGTCGCGAATGCGGACGATGAGTTTACCGCGCACTTTTCGCGTTTGTAGTTTTTCGAGACCTTCTTTCAATTGGTCGAACGACAACACTTCTGTGACGAGATCGTTCAGTTCACCTGCATCGAGCAAGTTCATCATCTCTTCGGCCATATACGCCAAGTTGCGAATCGCATGTTCGTCCTCGCTCGCATGCGCCGCCCCGAGTGCTACTTCGTGAATCGAAGGAGATAACGTGAAGCCTTTCATGTTCGTCATGTCTGGTGGCCCGGCGATGTAGGCGAGGTGTCCGCTGAATGCGAGACGATCTAGGTCTGCTGTCGCAACGTCTCGTCCGACTGTATTCAAAATCAGGTCGACACCACGTCCATCTGTTTCTTCCATGATCCGTGCCGTCACGTCCTCGACGTTATAATCAATCACCACGTCCGCCCCGAGTGATTCTACCCACTCAACGTTCTCAGGAGATGCCGTCGTGAATACCTTCAGACCGAGCCGTTTTGCGAGCTGAATCGCAAATCCACCGACACCGCCCGCTCCTGCGTGTACGAGAATCGTCTCCTTATCTCGCGTGTTCAGCTTCTGCATGACCGCTTCATATGCTGTCATCCCCGCACACAGGATAGAAGCCGCCGCCTCATCGCTTACACCTTGCGGAACGACCGCACACGCCCGGGCATCGACGACCGTATACTCGGCGAATCCCCCATATTTCGAAAGATCCGTATGAACAGCCACACGCGAACCCGTAATGATGTTGGCGATACTCGAACCGACCTCAACGACTTCTCCGACGAGGTCGACACCGAGAATGTGTGGATATGACCAATTCGGGTTTCCGTTTGATCCGACTTTATAATCGACCGGATTCAAGGCGACCGCTTCGACACGAATCAACAGTTCTCCCGCTCCTGGTGTCGGTCGGTCGATTTCTCCAATATGCAGATGATCAAGACCAGGTTGATCGAGTAGCCATGCTTTCATGTTTAGTAAGCTCCTTCCGAATACGTGAGTTCGTATGAGTGTGAATAAATTTCAACGAGGTTGCCGAATGGATCTTCGCAGTACACCATGCGGTACGGTTTTTCACCTGGGTAGTATTCACGAATCGGCATCCGTTGTCTCCCGCCGTGAGCGACAATCTTCTCGACGAGCCCTTCGATGTCAGGGTCTTGTACACAGTAGTGGAAGATCCCTGTCTTCCAAAACTCGAAGTTGTCTTCTGGTGTTTCGTTGTTCGGGAATTCGAACAACTCAATCCCGATTCCGTCTCCCGTTGACATATGAGCGATTCGGAATTTGCCCCAGCCCGGTCCGAAGACGTCGGTACACATCACACCGATTGGCGAATCATCCTCGACGACGTCTGATGGTGTCATAATCGTATACCACCCCATCACGTCCTCATAAAATTTTACGGCCTCAGCGACGCTCGGTACAGAAAGACCGATGTGTGAAAACGTTCTTGGATATGTCATGTTTCATCTACTCCTTTTTGTTTGCTCAATTTAGCGGATAACGATAAGATACTGTCATTGAAGCAAGAAAAAAAGTACGCACATTGAAGTAACTACCCGAAAGTGAGGTTCCTTGAACATGACCACATCGTTCCCCGTCAACCGCGCACTTGAGATTATCGGCGGCAAATGGCGCCCCCAAGTGTACTGCACGCTTCAAGATGGACCGCTTCGTTTTTCTGATATTCAACGAGCGATTCCGGACGTCAGCCGAAAAGTGTTGACCGACCAATTGCGCGAGCTCGAGCAGCTCGGCATGGTTCGCCGTGTCGACTACTCGACCGAGAAGCACCTGCACGTCGAATATTCATTGACCGAAGACGCCCTCGGACTGCAACCCGCTATGAATGCCCTTTGTTCATGGGGAGAGTGCCACGACAAAAAATAATCCCGAGCCACATGGCCCGGGATTATTTTTATGAGGCGAACAGACTAATCAAATTCCCATCCGCATCGTACAGGATGGCGTAACGTTGACCCCAGAACGCATCCCACGGTGCTTTGTGTGACGCATAACCTTGTTCAAGGACTGAATCATACAAAGTATTCAGCGACTCTCGACTTTCACATAAGAAGGCAAGCTCAATCCGATGTCCTTCTGCCTGTTTCCATTCCCCGTACACCGATTCGGCCACTTCCACCGTATCGAACGCGAGACGCACGCCCCCCTCATCGATTTCCACATGCGCTTCTCCATTCATCGCTTCCGGAATCTCAAACCCGAGCGCACGATAAAAATCGAGTGAGCGCTTCATATCCTTCACGACGATGCCGATCATATCCAACTTGACTGCCATCTTGTCCCCTCCCTTTATTTTCATGATACGATTTGAGTGTAGCACGACCACTTCCATCAGAGACGAGGAATTTCAATGAATTATACGTTTCAACCACTCACCCAAGAGCAAGCCGAACGTATCGCCTTTGAGTGGCGCTATGAAGGCGACTACGCGTTTTACAATATGGACGCCGACGAGGAAGACCTCGCCTCATTTTTAGATGCAGATGAACGGGGCGACACGACGTTCGCCGTCCTTGAAACGAATGAGATGATCGGCTTTGTCACGTTACAATTCGAATCACCAGGAACTGTTACCATCGGTCTTGGCATGCGACATATGGGACTTGCAATGTGTGTCTTACTGTCGCCACGTTCAACAAGCGAGCGATCCGTTTATATGAATCGCTCGGTTTCACCTCACAGGAAATATTTATGCAGGAGACGAACGGTGGAGTGTATCCTTTTCTTTCGATGACACATGAACACAGCAAAACCCCGAACAACTGATGTCCGGGGTTTCGTTATGTCCGCTGCTTCTTTTGAATATATGAGAGACCGAGCGCTCCGATGAGAATCGTCCCTTTGACGATGTCTTGCGCATAATACGGGACATCCCACATCGTCAGTCCGTTTAGAAGAATCCCAATCAAAATAGCTCCAATCAATGTTCCGATGACGTTCGGACGCCCTGTTCCGAAGACAGCATAACCAATGTAAGCAGCCGCGACGGCATCCATCAAGAGGGGTGCCCCAGCCGAGACCTGACCAGTCCCAATCCGAGATGCAAGAATGATCCCACCGATGGCCGCAAACAACCCACTGAGCACGTAGGCATAAAGTTTAATGCGATTCACGGCAATCCCAGAACGACGGGCCGCTTCGGCGTTCGATCCGACGTAATAAAACTCACGCCCAGTCCGCGTATAAGTCAAGAACAGATGCGCTCCGATAAAGAATACCAGCATGAGTAGGGCGACGAACGGAATCGGACCGATTGTCCCTTGACCGATGAATAGAAACGACGGGATGAAACGTCCTGGCGCCGTCCCCCCTTCAATCGGCATGTTGTCATAAATCGAGAATCCTTTCGTATACGTCAATTGAATCCCGTTAATGACGTACATGATGGCGAGTGTCGCTAGTAAATCCGGCAACCGAAACTTGATTGTGACGAGCGCATTTAACAGCCCGACGAGAATCCCGAGTGCAAGTGGGATCAGCAGAGCGACGAGTAGTTCTTGCCGATGAAGGACGAGGCTTGCTGCCGCCCCGATTGTCGCAAGACTCGCCGTCGATCCGACTGATAAGTCAAATCCTCCTACGATGAGCGAGAATGTGACGCCAAGGGCAAGTAACGACACGATTGAAACCGATTTGATGATGTCACTAAAATTTGCATACGTCAGAAATTGATCGTTCGTCACGGTAAAGACCGCAATCAAACCAAGGATTGCGAGTAACGTCCCATACTGACCGATATGACCGCTGATTCGTTTTCGTTCCTTGACCACCAATTGTGCCATCTTACACGCCTCCTTTCTCTACAATTTGTCCACGGTCGAGCCAAACGATTCGATTGGCGACCCGTTCGAGTTCATGTCGCTCACTTGACGTGAACAATACGGTCTTCCCTTGTTTCGCGAGTGCAATGACGCGTTCATACACGTCTTGTTTCGCTGCGATATCGATTCCTTTTGTCGGTTCGTCGAGCAGATAGATGTCTCGGTCATCGAGCAACCATTTGCTGAAGACGACCTTCTGCTGATTTCCGCCACTCAGCTCACTTACCGGTTGTTTCACGTTCGCATAGCGGACACGAAGCGATTTCAATACGTCCGAGACATCATCGGTCTTTCCTGCGACAGCAATCACGTTCCGTTCAATCGTCTCGTCTAAAAATAATCCATGACGACGTCTCTCCTCTGGAACGAGTGCAAATCCTAAACGTACGGCGTCTGCCGGTTCTTTGATCACGTGCTCTTTCCCCTCGATTGTGATGGATTGACGAATCCCAGAAAGACCGAACAATGCTTCCATCAGTTCCGTCTTCCCACTTCCCGTCAATCCACCAATCCCGAGCACTTCCCCGCGATACGCTTCAATCGAAATGTCAGATTGGAAGAGTGGAAGGGGCAACTGCGCAGACAAGAAAATCTCATTTTCAGGCACTGCCTTTTCTAACACTGCATCAAATGTCGTCCCACTCAAAAATGTCTGCACCGCTTCCGAGGAGAGCGATTGGTACGGTCCATCGTACACAACACGTCCGTCTCGAAGAAACGTAGAGGTCGACGTGACCCGTGTGAGCTCGTTTGAACGATGCGTGACCAATACAATTCCGACTCCTTCTGTCGCAAGCTTCTGTAACAATTCCAGTAAGGCGTCGGCCTCCGTTTCCGATAAGGCAGCGGTCGGTTCGTCGAGGAGTAAATACTTGGCATCGCTCTCGAGTGCTCGGGCGATGAGAAGGCGCTGCTTCACGCTGAGCGGGTATTGACCGGCTGGAATCGTTGGATCGACCTCTAAACCGACTCGGGACAACACGCGTTGCGCTCGCTCTTTCAAACGTTGCGGGCGAATCCATTTCACCGTCTGCCATGGAAGGACATTCTCATACACAGGCAAGTCCAAATAGAGCGCATCATCGACTTCTTGCGATACCGTGATGATGCCATGACGAATCGCTTCCGCTGGTGTGAGCCAGATTGGTTTTCCATCAATGGACAATTCGCCGGACGTCGGTTCGACCGTTCCGTTTAGCAGTTTGATGAGGGTACTCTTACCGGCCCCGTTCAGACCGAGGAGACCATGAATGTCTCCAGGCTTCAAACTGAATGACAGTTGATCAAGCACCGTGACGTCACCGTACTGTTTCGTGATTCGTTCCAAGTGAATCATCAGTCCGTCTCCTTCATCCAATCCGACCATGCCGCATTTGATTCGCCCCAACCCGGAACGTACTGTCCAAGGTCATCCATCGTGACAGCCTCGTCCGGCAAGACATCACGATCCACTAGATATGGGTCGACCGAATGAATTGAAGGCGTTTCGTCCCCGACTACTTTTTGATAAGCGTAACGGACTTGAATGCGACCGATTTCGGCTGGATCTGTGGCAGCTGTCACTTTCCACGGACTTCCCTCTTCTTGCATAAGTTGTAAATCTTCGTCACTCAAATCAATTCCATAGACGGCAATCTCGTCACGTCCTGCCTGTTTGATGGCACGGCTCGCCCCTTTTGCGAACTCATCCCACATCGCAAACACCGCATCAATTTCGCCTTCCGGGTACTTCTTCAAAATCGCCTCCATCTGGCTTTGCGTATCGAGCGCCGTGTTGTTCGTCGCCGAACCGAACTTTGCGACTTCCTGGATGCCGGGATAGCGTTTTAAGAACGCGTCATAAATCGTATGTCGACGTTCCATCGGGGTGAATCCACCGACCCAAATCGTGACGATGTTCCCTTCCCCGTCCAAATCTTCCGCGAGTGCTTTTAGCGAGCGCCATGCTAGTGAATAATCATCTTGGTCGATGACCGTCACGCCTTCGTTCGTCAAATCGTTATCGAATGCAACGACTTTGATGCCTTTGTCGAGCGCCCGTTGAACCGGTTCTTTCAAGGCATCGGCACGTCCGTGGTCAATCAAGATCACATCGACTCCTTGCGTCGTCGCCGTATCGACATAACTCGCCATTTTCGACAAATCATTTTCGGCATTATACACTTTCACGTTGCCACCGAACGCTTCGACTTGCTCGGTCACCCCTTCGATATACTGCGAAGAGAACGTCCCGATCGACATCTGCATAACGAGGGCGACTTCTAGATTTTTCGGAAGCGTCTCATTTGAGACGTTGACGGTTTTCGCTTCCGTTTTACTTGTTGTCGTAGTCGTTTTCGGTTGAGCCTGTTCGTTCGTGCATCCGGCAAGTGCCAGGATGACGGTCAACAGGAAGAAGATGATTTTTTTAGACATATGTGTTTCCTCCTACATGTTCTACAATGACCGACTCAGTCGGTTCGAGCACACCTGTCTCTGTAATTAGACCGGTAATCAGTTCGGGTGGTGTCACATCAAACGCCGGATTGAAGACGGTGATGCCGACGAGTGCCGTCGGATGTCCCCCGATATGGGTCACTTCATGCGCGTCCCGTTCTTCGATTTGAATCGTGTCATCTGCCTCTAAATCGAATGTCGAATGCGGAGCAGCCACATAGAATGGGATGCCGTAATGCTTCGCCAAAATCGCAAGCTGAAGTGTTCCGATTTTATTCGCTGTATGACCGGTACGGGTGATGCGGTCCGCCCCGACGATGATAGCATCGATTTGTTTCGTCTGGATGGTCCAGGCCGCCATGTTATCTGTAATCAGTGTGACATCGATATCTGCCCGGTCGAGCTCCCATACGGTCAGTCGTGCTCCTTGAAGCAGCGGTCGCGTTTCGGACGCGAACACCCGAAACGGGATGCCACGCTCTTTCCCGACATAGAACGGCGCGAGCGCGGTACCGTATCGTGACGTCGCGATGGCACCGGCGTTACAAATCGTCAATACGTTGCCACCAGCGGGTAACACGGTGAGCGCATGTTCCCCAATCGTGCGATACGTAGCCACGTCTTGTTCAAAGATTTCAATCGCACGCTGCTTGATTGCTTTTGCAATCTGTTCAAAGTCCTCCCCCACATTCAATCGAAGGAGTGATTCGATGACATGCTGTAAGTTGACCGCGGTCGGTCTTGTCGCAATCAACCGTTGACCGACTTGATTCAATTGGAGATGAAAATATGGATTGTCTTGCAGACGTGACGCTTCTTTCGCAAGGACAAACGCTCCGAAATAAGCGATGGCCGGTGCACCGCGAACTTGAAGCGACTTGATTGCCTTCTCGGCCTGTTCGAGCGTCAACACTTCGACATAGCGCTCTTCTTGCGGCAACAGCGTCTGATCTAAAATCGTCAACACTTCCGTGTCGGCATCGAAATGAATACTTTGCACACTCATACGCGCACCTCCGACAAGACTGGAATCAATTGATCGATGGATTGAATTTGATGGCGCTGTTTGATGAGACGCGTACCGAGCTCTAAGGCGTGGCGTTTCCGTTCGATGCGAAGGTCGTCTGGTAATGTCTCTAAGTCGGCGACTCCAGCCAGACCGACAGTCCGCCGAATCAATTCGCAGCCTGCGTAGCCGATGGCGTCACTCAAAATGGATGGCAACAGTTCGTCCACGAATCCTACTGTGTTGAACGGCTCTGCGGCCTGTGTAAAGCGGGTACGGAACGTTTTCTCGAACGTCTCCCAGACGGTGAGTACTTCGGTGAAGCGTTCGAATCGTTTCAACGGATGCGCATACGTTGAGAACACCAGATGAGCAATGATTTGACCAATGTCAAAGCCGAACGGACCGTAAAACGCAAATTCGGGATCGATGATTTTTGTTTCTTGACGGGTCGCAAAAATGCTTCCTGTATGTAAATCCCCGTGCAGTAGCGCTTCGTGCTTCGTCACGAACCCAACCTTCAATTTGGTCACTTCAATTTTCAAAGCGAGGTCTGACCAGAGTTGCTCCACATCCGGACGAAGGACTGGCTCGATTTGATTCGATTCTGCGTCGCGATACGGGTCGGTGAAGATCAGTTTCTCCGTGATATCGCATAGTTCTGGATTGTAATACTCTTTTTCGATTTGTTTCTTCACGAGTGGTCCGTTCGCGTAGTCAGACGTCGCAAACAACGTTTCCCCGAGGAACGTACCGACGTGGCGGGCTAAGTTCGGGTAGCTCTCTCCTTTTAGGAAGCCGGTGCGGACGATTTCGAACGATGATAAATCTTCTAAAATCGTATAGGCGAGTTCACGGTCACTCCCGAGGACACTCGGGACGAACTGAGGCACGACTTTTGAAAATTCACGAAGAGCCAGCTGTTCAATCCAAGACCGATCAAGCGTGAGCGGCCAGCTCTCCCCCACGACTTTTGCATACGGTAACGCTTGTTTCACAATCAATGACGTCTCTCCTTGACGAATGCGAAAGACGAGATTTAAATTTCCATCCCCGATCTCCTCGCATTCTGCAATCCCCTCTTCTAGTAACCCTAACTGTCGAACGTGGTCGACGACACTCTGTTCTGTAAACGCCTCATAAGCCATGATGGTTTTCCCCTTTCTTGGATCTATGCATGAAAAAAGCCCCTTTCTCCGCGAGAAAGAGGCACACCCAAATTGGTTGTTCCTCTCATCTTTCAGACATGTGTCTGGTGGATGTAGCACCGTGCCAAATGGTCGGTTGCTGCGGCGTCTTAGGGCCAATTCCCTCTGCCAACTCGCGATAAGAGTAAATGATGTAATTGTGTTTGACGTGTTGAGACGAATATTACGGACTAGGCATGCTAGTTGTCAATCCTCTATTTTCAGTCGCCCACTTATTTTCGACACGCATATATAGAAACATTATTTTTAAACTTTTTTTCTCAAAAAAAGGAATTGACGAGTGAGCGATTCTATGTAAAAATTCAATTAAATTTCACAACTTCACAACTATTCTTATCAAGAGCAGACGGAGGGACAAGCCCGATGATGTCGCAGCAACCGACCAGAAATGGCACGGTGCTAATTCTTGCAGCTAACGCTGAGAGATAAGAGTTCATTGTTTTTTTGAATGACCTCTTGCCTTGGCATGAGGTCATTTTTTGTTTGACCTGAAAGGAGGAACTTATGGGAATCATCGCTACTTATGAAATCAAACATACCGATCACGTCGAGCGTGTAGCTGAGAAAATCGCACATGAGCTGACCGTCGGGACATGGACCGAGTTGAACCATCTCGAACAATATCAACTGCAAGCGTTCCGAGGTGAGGTCATCGCCACGTCCCAACAAGAAACGACAAGTCGCTTCTCGATTCGCTACCCGCTACATAACGTGACACCGGACTTTTCGTCCATTCTGACGACGACATTCGGTAAGCTCTCCCTCGACCCAGGCGTTCAACTTGTCGACCTCTCGCTTCCAGAGGAACTCGCACCGGACTTTCCGGGTGCCGCATTCGGAGTTGAAGGGGTCCGGGACATCCTTCGTGTACACGACCGCCCGCTCGCGATGAGCATCTTCAAAGGCGTCATCGGACGAGACCTTGATTTTTTGGCGACACAACTCCGGGACCAGTTCGCAGGCGGCATCGACCTCGTCAAAGACGATGAAATTCTATATGACAATCCGCTCACCCCGTCGCTCGAACGGGCACGGATCGGGGCATCGGTCATCCGGGAGCATAAAGAAACGACCGGTCGCTCCGTTCTATACGCCGTCACGTTGAGCGGACCCGTTTTCACCTTACTCGACCAGGCGAAGCGATTGATGGAGGCAGGCGCGACCGCACTCTTATTCAACGTATATACGTATGGGCTCGACGCATTGCGCGAGCTCGCTAAAGATCCTGAGATTCATGTCCCGATTTTGGCACATCCCGCTTTTGCCGGAGCGTTGACCGGATCGGTTCGTCATTCCCTACTGTTCGGGAAACTGATTCGCTTGGCCGGGGCAGACTTGACACTCTTCCCGTCGCCATACGGTTCACTGTCGACACCGAAAGACGAGGCACAACAGATTCAGACGTACGCGACAGAACCTCATTGGACGAAACCGATTCTGACGGTCCCGTCTGCCGGTATCCATCCTGGACTCGTACCAGATTTGATTCGTGACTTCGGATCAGATGTCGTCATCAATGCGGGTGGTGGGATTCACGGACATCCAGACGGTGCGGCTGACGGAGCGAGAGCGTTCCGCCAAGCGATCGATCAAGCAATTGGTAAGACGAGCGAGACCGATGCGTTATCGACTGCTTTAGATGCGTGGGGTGCACGATGAGTACGCACGTCATCTGTGATTTCGACGGGACCATCACGGAAGAAGATAACATCATCGCATTGATGCGACGCTTCGCCCCACCTGAATGGGTCGAACTTAAAGATAGTGTGTTGAACCAAACGCTCTCCATTCGCGAAGGCGTCGGTCAGATGTTCAGCTTGCTCCCGAGTGAACAGGAATTGAAGTACCGTGAATTTCTTCAGTCGACCATAACGTTTCGACCAGGGTTTATCGAGTTTTTACAGGAGACACAGTCATGCGGCTTTCGATTTGATGTCGTCAGTGGCGGAATGGACTTTTTCGTCCATCCGATTCTAGAAGGTTACGTCGAACCGGAACACATCTACTGCAATCATGTTGATTTCTCTGGAGAGACGGCACACGTCACCTGGCCTCATACATGCGATGTCCATTGTTCGAACGATTGTGGATGCTGCAAGCCGACGATTGCCCGACAGATTGTCTCACCTACCGACACGTTGATTGTCATCGGGGACTCCGTCACCGACTTTGAAATCGCCAAACGTGCCGACGTCGTGTATGCACGGGGGCAATTGATTTCGCTATGTGAGGCGGAAGGAATTCGGCATATTCCGTTCGAGACATTCTACGATATTTCAGCTCATATGAAAGGAGTGAACGTATGACTGTGCAAGAACGGTGGGGAGAACTTGCCGACATTAAAGACGAGCTCGCCGCACGAGACTGGTTCCCCGGAACGAGCGGGAACCTGGCGATCCGCGTATCAGATGACCCATTGACATTCCTTGTGACGGCAAGCGGTCGTGATAAACGAAAGCGCACCGATGAAGATTTCGTCCTCGTTGATGCGACCGGTCAATTGATTGGAGAGCAGACAGGCAAACCGTCGGCTGAGACGTTGTTACATGTCGATATCTTCAACAATACGAACGCAACATGTTCGCTTCACGTGCATACGGTCGACAATAACGTCATCTCGGAACTGTATGCTGCAAAAGGTCATGTTACGTTCACAGGTCAAGAAATCATCAAAGCGCTCGGTTATTGGGAAGAGACGGCCAGTGTCCGGATCCCCATTATCGAGAACCACGCGGATATCCCGACGCTCGCTCGCGCTTTCGCCACACACGTCACAAGCGATGCAGGTGCCGTCCTCATTCGGAACCACGGAATCACCGTTTGGGGCGAGACGCCAGCTGCGGCAAAACGTTATTTAGAAGCATATGAATTTTTGTTCAGCTATTCATTAAAATTACGCGCCTTAGGCGTCCATTCATAAGGAGGAATTCAACATGGCAACGATTTATTTCCAACAAACAGAAGAACGCGTCAGCGAACAACAAGAGGTACGTGCCTTTTTAGAATCACGAGACATCCTTTACGAAGCATGGGACATCGCGAAGTTACCGGCTTCTCTTCAGGAAAATTACCAACTGACAGACGAAGACAAAGAAGCCATCTTGGCGACGTTCCGTGAGGAGATTCAAGATGTATCCGCACGACGTGGCTACAAGACGGCTGACGTCATCTCGCTATCCGATGCGACACCGAATTTAGATGAACTGCTCGTCAACTTCCAAAAAGAGCATCATCATACAGATGACGAGGTTCGTTTCATCGTCAGTGGTCACGGCATCTTTGCGATTGACGATGCAGAACGCGGATACTTCAATATCGAGCTCAATCCAGGTGATCTCATCTCCGTGCCGGTCAACACACGTCATTACTTCACGTTACAAGAAGACCGCCAAGTCGTCGCCGTTCGTATTTTCGTGACGACTGAAGGCTGGGTACCGATTTACGACAAAGAGAATGTAACTGCATAAGAAAAGGTCTCTCGCTTAAAAACGAGAGACCACTTTTTATTGTTTGACCGCTGTCGGTTTCGATGAGAACCAGCCCCATGTCGCAATCCCGACCATGACCGACCAGAAGAAAATCGTCCAAGCTGTCGAGTGGACGAACCCGTCTGGGAGTCCCATGAATTCGAACGGTGTTCCGGCAATCAATTCCTTGAAACCAGGGTGTTCAAGTACGAGCACCGTCAACTTGACCCCGACCCAACCGACGATGATGAAAGCTGCCGTTTCAAGTGTCGGACGCTGATGAAGCAACTTGACGAAAATCCGAGCTGCGAATCGCATCAAGACGACCCCGATGAGTCCACCCGTCAAGACGACGAAGAACTGACCCGAGTCAATCCCACCGATTTCACCTAGACCGAGTGGTGGCAAGCTGACCGCAAGCGCGACCGCTGCCAAGATTGAGTCGACGGCAAAAGCGATGTCCGCAAACTCGACTTTTGCGACAGTGAGCCAAAATTCTTTTTTCGATACCGGCTTCTCCGTGACAGCCGTCTCTTCCTTCGCCTCGGCCGCCAAATCTTGCTTCGGCTCCATCTTTCTCGCCTTATAGGTCATATACAGGTGTCGCGCACTCATCCCGATTAAGTAAAGCGCACCGAGTGCCTGAACTTGCCATACGTTGATCAAGAACGAGATCAAGAACAATGCGATAAATCGGAAAACAAATGCCCCGAGGAGTCCATAAAATAATGCCTTCTTCTGCTCTGTACGCGGCAAGTGCTTGACCATAACGGCCAAGACGAGCGCGTTGTCTGCAGATAACAAGCCTTCCAAACCGACGAGTACGACGACGATCCAGGCATACTGCAGGACTAACTGCCAATCCATAAAAACATCTCCTTTTTTCTTTCAATTCCTTCATATTTAATAGTGATCTATTTTTTAAGTTCACAGGACCATTTTATTCCCGTTCACAAAGTAAATCAATCCTCTTTCTTCAATATCTGAAGGATTTTTTTCCGATTGCATATTCAAAACATGTTATGAGAGCAAAATCATACCCGTTCAGCCATCATTTCGTGATAAAATCCTAACAAGAACGAGTGGTGCTTTAAACCGCTCGAAAAAAGGAGAATCCGATTATGTCTACAAGCCATGTCGCTTTACCTACTAAAGCAGAACGACATAAATTGTTCGGGTCGGTCCCACCGATTAAAGGAACAAAGCCGACCGAAAAAGAACAAATGGTCGATTTACAAAATACACCGAAAAACTTCTTGTTCGCCCTCGACAGTGTCGGCATCTCAAACGTGAAGCACCCCGTGAACGTCGAGACGCCAGAAGGGGTCCAGTCAACGGTCGCCACATTTGAATTAACGACATCGCTCGTACAAGACCGTAAAGGGATCAACATGTCTCGTTTGACAGAGCAGCTCGACGCGTACCATCAACAAGGGTGGACGGTATCAAACCGTTCGTTAATCGAGTTCGCGCAAGAGCTCGCCGAGCGTATGGAACAAACAGAAGGCCAATTGACAATCCGTTACCCATGGTTCTTCACGCGTAAAGCACCTGCGACAGGTCTTAGCGGTTTGATGAACGCGGACGTCATGCACCGTGTGACATATAACCTCGAAACGGGTGTTGCAAACGTGACAGTCGGTCTCGTCATCAACGTCACGACGCTTTGCCCATGCTCAAAAGAAATCAGTGAATACAGTGCCCATAACCAACGTGGGTACATCACGATCGAAGCCGGTCTTGATGAGACATCGATGGACGGATTCGACTGGCGTGCAGCACTTCTCGATGCAGCAGAGTCAAACGCCTCAGCACCACTCCACCCGGTCCTTAAACGTCCGGATGAAAAACGTGCGACTGAAATCGCGTACGAAAACCCACGTTTCGTCGAGGATATGGTCCGCTTGATCGCGGCTGACTTGTACGAGATGAAACAAGTTGTGAACTTCTTCGTCGAATGCCGTAACGAAGAGTCGATTCACCAACATGACGCGATTGCATCAATCACATTTGATAAACGCCAAGACGCATAAAAAATGCGGAACCTTTTTTATAAAAGAGGTTCCGCATTTTTTATAGACTTGTCACGAGTTCAATCGTCAATAGGATGATGATGAGCATCACCCACACTGCCCAGACGAGTCGCCACTTCTCCCAGTCAAATCGCTTCATCACCGCATAGACCGTCAGATAAAGTGCGATGAGAAGGGGTACGACGACCCAAGGATTCTCTAGCATCACGCCTCGATGTCGCCGTCCCAAGCGAGCATTCCGCCGTCGACATTGACGACTTTGTAGCCTTGCGACTCTAAGTAATCACACGCCGTTTGACTCCGTCCACCTGAACGACAAATCACGTGATAGACATTGTCTTGTGCCAACTTTTCTGTCACTTGTGGGAATTCTGATAATGGATAGAGTGGTACGTTCGGGATATGCCCTGCCTCATATTCATCTTGTTCGCGTACATCGATGATATGGAGAGATTCCCCGTTCTCTAACTTTTCTCTTAATTCTGTTGCATGAATGCTTTGCATACATAGTTCCCCTTTCAATCATGGATTTCTCTTTTAGTTTACCTCAGCTTATGCTCCGACAAACTCCAGTTGATCATCGTCTCAGCATCACAATAGAACCCCTCGAGCTCACATTGTTTGACGACCTGTTCGATAAAGGCGCGACTGCCACAACACAACGTGAAATGGCTATCCCAAGGCGATACGATGAGCCATTCGTGTTGATAACCGAAAAACGTCCGATGTTGCATGCCCCACGTATCAGCGGCTAGCGTCTCACTGAGATGGATGAGATGCCGTTCCGTACAAAATTCGTCTCCGGTCCAGATCCAGCCTTCTCCCATCTCCAAAAGTACACGCAACACTTGATTCTTTAGCAGATCCGACAGTTCCCCTTCACCTGGTGGGAGCACATTCTCACGTTCGCAATATTCAATGATTCGATTCGCCCCTTCTCGATCTTCGGCGTGTAGTTTCAGCGCCCCAATCATCGTTCGGAGCGCGTGGTCGATACGGCTCACGTCACGAAAACCTAGTCTTCGCCTCATCTCTTCCCATGTAACGGACCGAAATTGCTGTTCGACCTCGTTATTATCCAGATCGGTATAACGATCAATCATGGTGGGGTGACCTATTGGAGCAAGGAATGGATGAAACACGATGAAGACCGTTTCAAATACCCCTTCATAATACGTCTTAATCGAATCATCATCCCCGCCACCAAACATAGCGTAACGATGTCCTTCAGGTAATAAAACACTCTCATCTAGTTCGTCCATTTCATCACTCCTTTCTTGAATAGTTTATAACGAGCCATCAAAAAAAGCATCCTTCTATAAGAAGAATGCTCCGGACTCACGCTTCGTTGCGCTCGTCGATTGCTTGCGCCGCTGTGATGAGCGTCAATTTGTAGACGTCCTCTTCGTTACAACCGCGTGATAAGTCGTTCACTGGTTTGTTGAGACCTTGAAGGATCGGACCGATCGCTTCAAATCCACCGAAACGTTGAACCATCTTGTAGCCAATGTTACCGGCTTCAAGACTTGGGAAGACGAATACGTTCGCCTTACCAGCAACGTCAGAACCCGGTGCTTTCTTCGCCGCTACGCTAGGGACGAATGCCGCATCGAATTGAAGTTCTCCGTCGATTGGAAGGTTCGGTGATTTTTCTTTTGCCAGGCGTGTCGCTTCCACGACTTTCTCTGTTTCAGGTGACTTCGCAGAACCTTTCGTCGAGAAGCTAAGAAGCGCGACTTGTGGGTCGATACCGAACGTCTTCGCTGTCGCTGCCGACAAGAACGCGTTCTCTGCTAAATCTGCCGCGTCCGGTGCGATGTTGATCGCACAGTCCGAGAAGACGTATTGCTCGTCGTCACGTACCATGATGAACACACCTGACGTCTTTTTGATGCCTGGTTGCATTTTAATGATTTGTAGTGCCGGACGTACCGTATCAGCCGTCGCGTGCATCGCGCCTGAGACAAGACCTTCTGCTTTGCCTGTGTGAACGAGCATTGTTCCGAAGTAGTTCACGTCTGATGTAAGGAGTTCGCGCGCTTGTTCAGCCGTTGCTTTTCCTTTACGACGCTCGACGAATGATTCGACGAGGACGTCGATGTCTTCGTATGTCGCTGGGTCATATTGTGTCAAACCTGAGATGTCGAAACCGTGTTTCGCCGCAACCGCTTCGAGATCTGCTTTCGCACCGACGACGATTGGTTCTACCATACCGTCTGCTTTCAATCGAACAGCGGCTCCAAGAACACGCTCATCGATACCTTCCGGGAAGACGATGGTCGGACGAACCGGGCTAACTTTTTGCTTCAACGTTTCAAATAATTTCATAACGAATGAACCCCTTTTCTCAATTTACAGCATGACTGCTAATGGTTTTGCCGTTGACTTGTGTCTTTACGCGATTTCAATTATACACAGTACCCTTTTCAAAATAAACTATTCTGCCCATTTCGCCATAAATCGCTTAGAATCAATCATTATATGAATAGAACAGTTTTGACAAACCGACTGATACAGCCATTTTTGTAGCCGTTTTCATGTTTCTGTCCTCTGTTCTTTACCCGCCATGAATCGTGATAACCCTCACAGTGCCTCAAAGTTGCCAGTCAGTGAAGCGTGTATGGTAAAATAGACGGCGAAGCCAAGTCCCGAAAGGAGATTTTTTTATGTCAGAACGTCCAGTACCTACAACAGATACACAACATGCCGCCGCCACATTAGACGGATGGTATACACTTCATGATTTCCGCACGATTGATTGGGCTCGTTTGAAACTCGTCGATGCTGAAAAGCGTCAACAGATGATTGATGAGTTCACAGCGTTCCTCGCTTCTCTCGAAGAAGTTGAAGCAAAAGGCGAAGGAAGCCACGCCTTTTACTCGATTCTCGGTCAGAAGGCAGACCTCGTCTTGATGGTGCTTCGTCCGACATTCAACGAACTTGAAGATGTCGAGCGCGCCTTCCGCAAAACGGCGCTATACGATTATATGATTCCGTCGTATTCATACGTGTCGGTCATCGAGCTCGGGATGTATCGCGGATCTGGAGACGGGGACCCGTATCAAAATCCTCATATCCGCTCACGCCTCTATCCGACACTTCCAAAAGCCGCACACATCTGTTTCTATCCGATGAGTAAAGCTCGTCGCGACGGCGACAACTGGTACATGTTGTCGATGGATGAGCGCAAAGACCTCATGTATCGTCACAGCATGATTGGCCGTAGCTACGCCGGTAAGATTCAACAGTTCATCGGTGGGTCGACTGGATTCGACGCATGGGAGTGGGGCGTCACGCTCTTCGCTGAAGATTCACTTCAGTTTAAGAAAATCGTTTACGAGATGCGTTTCGACGAAGTAAGTGCGAAGTATGGAGAGTTCGGCGACTTCTACGTTGGGAACATCTTACCAAAAGAAAATTTGAGCACATTCTTTAGCGTGTAAAAGGTTTACGCGTATAACACCTCGGGAATTAAGGATGATGTAAGCAAGTTATCCTGATTAACGAGGTGAACAACGATGCGCGTGTTTAAAGAAACCGATCGTGACACTGCGGAACGTTTAGATTCGTTCATCGAACGAATGGCACCGACAGCAGAATTAGTCCAACATCGATTTGAAGAGCAACTCAAACATACACAGCAAAAGGGTCAGGCGAGCGCCTGACCCTTATTTTGTCGTAGTGACGTGAAGTGCGTCGCCTAAGAAAGTAGCCAATTCAAGCATTCCGTAGCGTCCGGCTTTCGCTTCAGCATCGGAATTATAGTTCGTGTTTGTATTGACGTCGTATGCGTAGACGTTGCCGTCTTGGTCTCGAATGATTTCAATCCCCGCAATATCGATCGCATTCGCTTTCAAGAACTGTTCGAGCTTTGGAATGATGGGGTCATCGAATCCTTCGACGATTTCAAACTTCGCCGGCGGCGTCTCCCCGACTGGGCAGAACTGGTCTTCAATCGAGCAGGCATCAGCAGGACAGAGCTCGAACCCTTCCGACGTGTCGACACGGACCGCATAAAGGAACTTTCCGCCGATGAACTCGCAACGGGTGATATACGGTTCCGGGGCTTCGATATACTGTTGAATGAGCGTGATGCCGTCAACCGATTCCTCGAACGAGGGACCATATACATATTCTTTGAGTCCTTCGATCGTATGGAACAATTGGACCCCAAGTCCTTTTCCGGCACGATTATGTTTCGTGATGAATGGCGTCAAAGCTAACTGCTCAGCCGCTTCGATGATTTGCGCCTTACCGACTGCCGCAATCGTCTTCGGCACGCGAATCCCTTCACGTCGAAGCGCCGTGTATTGATTGACTTTACTCACTTCGAGGCGGATGGCACGTGTGCCGTTGAACACGGTCCGGTCGTTTGCCTCTAACCAAGCGAGGACGCCTTCCGTCAATTCTGGTGCGTACCGATGCCCACGTGTGTGCGAGGAGGCACTCATCCGATTATAAAAGACACCTTCCGGGGGCATTGCTTCGAGATCAATCGTCCCTTGGTCCAAGTGCCACAATTCATATGGCAAGTTCAATTCTTTTAAACGGTGGACAAGGTGGTTCGTCCATTCTTCGTTTTCATGAATGACGTGAATTTTAGACATCATCATTCCTCCTTCTATGATGTGTTTACTTTACCATATTCATAACCGACAATTCCAATGTGTATGGTTTGCCTAATCCTCAATTCTGAAATATCAGACGATTTCATGGTATAATGAACTTAAGAGTATTGTTTCAGAAAGGAAGTGTTGTGTTTGCCCGTACCTGTTATAAGTACTGATGTACTCATTTTACTCTTCGGTCTACTTCTCGTAGCCGGTGTCATGGCGACACGAATCTCGACTCGATTCGGCTTGCCCGCCTTGATTTTATTTATGGGAATCGGCATGATCATGGGAAGTGACATTACTGGTCTCATCTTCTTTGACGACTCGAATTTAGCGCAGCTGATTGGAGTCGCTGCCTTGATTGTCATTTTGTTTGAAGGGGGTCTTCAAACGAAATGGTCATCAATCCGGAGCGTCCTCGCCCCTTCTGCCTCGCTGGCGACGCTTGGGGTATTGATTACTACAACAGTAGTCGCCGTGGCCGTTCGTTTCGTATTTGGTTTCGATTGGATTGAATCTTTCTTGTTCGGTGCGATCATCGGTTCGACCGACGCAGCGGCCGTCTTCGCCGCATTTAAAGGAAAGAATATCTCACCGAAAGTCGGTGCGACTCTCGAAGCCGAGTCCGGCACGAACGACCCGATGGCGATGTTTTTGACGATTCTCGCTCTCGACTTCATGATGAAGCCGGATACGACCATTTGGGACGGAATTTGGATGTTCGCCCTTCAAATCGTTGTCGGGGCATTGATCGGCTTCATCCTTGGACAACTGTCTCGCCTCATGTTGAACCACTTGAGACTTGATTCGAGCGGACTGCATGCCGTTCTCATGATTTCTATGGCGTTTCTTACCTATGGTGTCACAGCTTACTTATTGGGAAGCGGATTACTCGCCGTCTATATCGCCGCCATGATTGTCGGAAATGCGGATACAGCGCATGAAGTGACAATCGTCCAATTCTCAGAAGCGCTCGCGTGGATCATGCAAATCATCATGTTCGTCATCCTTGGGTTACTCGTCTTCCCTCGTCAACTCATCGAGCCGGACTTGATTTGGAAAGGACTACTCATCTCATTCGTCCTTATGTTCTTGGCACGTCCGATTGCCGTCTATTTATCGACACTTGGCATGTCATTTACGAGAAAAGAAAAGTTGTTCATCTCATGGGCTGGTCTAAAAGGCGCCGTGCCGATCGTCCTTGCGACTTTCCCGCTTATTGCCGGTACCGAAAATAGCCAACTGTTATTCAATGCCGTCTTTTTCGTCGTCGTGACGAGCGCCCTGATCCAAGGGACGACGTTGACGCCACTTGCCGAGAAGTTAGGGTTGCTCGGTCCGGATAAAATTCGTTCTCCATACACAATCGCCCTTGTCTCGAGCAAACAGTCTCAACACAAACTCGTACCTTACGCGGTCACAGCAACTTCATCCATGATTGGAAAAACGCTCGCGGACATCACACTCCCACCGAACACCGTCGTGAACGCCATCGTCCGAAACGAATACTTGATTCCACCGAACGGTCAGACAGCCATCGAAGAAGGTGACCTCTTATACGTGCTCGCCTCGATGTATCGTCATGATCAACTCGACCAAACATTTGGTGAAGATGGACTCGATCGAGTCGAATTATGAGAAGATAGAAAATCAGCGCTTCGCCTGAAGCGCTGATTTTCTTATGCATGGATTTGCTTTGCCGATCGAATGAGCGTCTCGACATCCTCTGTCCGTCCTTCATGAAGCGCTTCGACGATAAAGCTCCCGACGACGACACCGTCACACGCATTCCCAAGTGACTGTACTTGTTCCGGACGATGGACTCCGAATCCTGCTAAGACGGGAACCCGTGACTGCTCAGTCAATCGAGTTAAGTAGGCGAGAAGCTCGTCTGGGAATACATCCGCTTTCCCGGTCGTTCCTTTGAGCGTGACCGCATACACGAATCCTTCTGCTTTTTCTAAGATGGATGCCGTTCGTGCCTCACTACTCGTCAGCGTGACGAGCGGGATGACGGCGACGTCATGCCGATTGACATCTGCGAACAACTGGAGGCTCTCCTCAAACGGAAGGTCAGGAATAATGACCCCGCTCACACCACATTCGTTCGCCCGGTCAAAGAACGGTTGGACCCCGAACCGAAACACGGGATTCAAGTATGTCATCAAGACAATCGGAACGTTAAATTGATCTTTTCCTTCTATTAAATGGTTCAATACCATTTCAAGCGTCACACCAGCTTCAAGCGCGCGCATTCCTGCCGCTTCAATAATTGGTCCATCCGCCACCGGATCGGAGAATGGGATACCGAGTTCAATCGCCGTCGCCCCCATCCGTTCTAGTTCCACAATGGTCGGAATCAGTCGCTCCATCCCGCCGTCACCGGCCATGATATACGGAACGAACGCCGCTCCTTCTCGCTGTCGAATCGCTGTCTCTAGTTTCATCGTGTCGCCACCTTCTCTCGGATTGTATGGACGTCTTTGTCTCCGCGCCCTGATAAACAAATCACCAGTGTATCGTCTTCTCCCATCGTCTTCGCGAGCGTCTCTGCATAAGCGAGGGCGTGTGAAGACTCCAATGCAGGAATGATTCCTTCTTGTCGGCTGAGTGCGAGACACGCGTCGAGTGCCTCGTCATCCGTGACGGCCGCATAGCGCACCCGCTCAATATCTTTCAAGAAACTGTGCTCCGGTCCTACCCCTGGGTAATCGAGTCCGGCTGAAATGGAGTGCGCTTCCTCGATTTGACCCGCTGCGTCTTGCAAGACATACATGAGCGACCCGTGTAAGACACCGACTTCCCCTTTTGTGAGGGTCGCTGCGTGTTTATCCGTATCGATGCCACTTCCAGCCGCCTCGACACCGTAAAGCGCGACCGACTCATCGTTCAAGAACGGATAGAACATGCCCATGGCGTTGCTCCCTCCGCCGACACAAGCGACGACGGCGTCCGGGAGGTGTCCCGTCTGTTCAAGGATTTGCCGACGTGTCTCTGTCCCGATCACGCTTTGGAAATCACGTACCATCTGCGGGAATGGATGCGGTCCGAGAACGGAACCCATCACATAGTGCGTATCGTCGACATGTTTGACCCAGTAACGGAGCGCTTCATTGACGGCATCCTTCAACGTACGACTGCCTGATTTGACAGGAACGACTTTCGCCCCGAGTAATTCCATCCGAAACACGTTCAATGCTTGGCGTTCAACATCGACCTCACCCATGAAGATGGTACATTCTAAATCGAGTAATGCACATACTGTCGCAGTCGCAACACCGTGCTGACCCGCTCCCGTCTCGGCAACGACTTTTTGTTTGCCCATCCGTTTCGCAAGGAGCGCCTGCCCAATCGTGTTGTTGATCTTATGGGCACCGGTATGGTTTAAGTCTTCACGTTTCAAATAGACGTTCGTCCCGAGACGGCGACTCAGGTTCGACGCATAATAAAGTGGCGTCTCACGTCCCACGTATTCACGTAATAAGGAAGAGAAGCGTTCTTGAAACTCAGGATCTTGCTTCGCTTCTTCATAAGCGACCTCTAATTCTTCGACCGCCTGCATGAGCGTCTCCGGAATATACTTTCCACCATATTGTCCAAACTTCCCGTTCACTGGTTGTGCATACATCATAGTTCCTCCTTGGCGCGTTGAATGAACGCACGAATTTTTTCGATATCTTTCACACCGTCCGTCTCGACACCGCTCGAGACATCGACGCCGTCTGGTTGGATGAGTTGAATTGCTTGTCCGACATTGTCAGGGGATAGCCCGCCCGCTAGCCAAAACGGACGTTGCGGCCGGTCCATTGTGCCCCAATCTAAAATCTGTCCACTCCCTGGGGTCGGATGGTCGATCAAACGCACATCTGCCGTCTCCTCGGTCGACGCATCGATGATGGGCAATCCGAAGGTACGGAGTTGTTCGATTGACTGCGTCCGATGGTGAATTTGTAAATCCGTCAGCCCTACGTCCAGCGTTTCCTCGATCTCTTCCATTGAAGGACTTAAAAACACACCAACGATCCGGACCGATTGTGGGATATGTGCAGCTAATCTCTTCGCAGTCGTCACGTCGATTTGTCGAGAACTCGGGGCGAAGACGAACCCGATTGCATCCGCTCCCGCCTCGACCGCCGCCTCAACAGCTTCCTTTGTTTTTAGTCCACAGATTTTAACGAACATGTTTTCAACTCCTCGAGTAACCGGGTCGGGTCCTCTTCACGCATGAGTGCTTCCCCGACGAGAATGGCGCTTGCCCCAGCTTCTTGTAAACGTGCAGCCGCCTCGACCGAACTGACTCCGCTTTCGCTGACGAATGTGACCTCAGGATAGCGTTTCATCAAATCAATCGATGTTTCGAGGGATACCTCGAACGTTTTTAAGTCTCTGTTATTGATGCCGATCAACACGTCATCAAGTTCGAGGGCGATGCGTAACTCCGCCTCATCATGTACTTCGACTAAGACGTCGAGACCGATGGAGCGAGCGTATCGCGTCAACTCCTGAAGACGTGTCGGATGGAGTGCCGCCACGATAAGAAGTGCCACACTCGCCCCGTAATGCTTCGCATAGTCGAGTTGTCGTTCATCGATGATGAAATCTTTACAGAGCACCGGGATGGTGACGACATCGGCAACTTGTCGCAAGTCGTCAAAAGAACCGTTAAAGTACGTCGTGTCTGTCAAAACGGAGATCATCGTCGCACCAGCTTTTTCATATTGACGTGCCCGTTTAGCGACGTCGACCGTCTCCCGAATCATTCCTTTCGAGGGGGACGACCGTTTGATCTCTGAAATGATATGGAATCCCTCGCTCATCACATGTAAGAGAGAGATTGGCTTCGTCACGGGGACATCGATGGGCTGCATGCCGCTAACCTCTTCTATTTTCGTTCCGATGATTTTCGTTAAATAACTCATGCTTCGACCTCCGTACGTTGTAAGTTTTGTAATACACGCAAGGCGTGTCCTTCATCGATACTACGTTTTGCTTCTTTCACTCCTGCACGAAGCGTTGCGGTCGTACCATACGTGCAAAGGGCAAGTGCCGCGTTTAATAAGACGACGTCGCGTGCCGGTCCCGACTCTCCATTCAATACGGCAAGAAGTGTCGCAGCGTTCTCTTCTGGTGTGCCTCCACGTAGCGCTTCAAGCGGTGCCCGCATCAAGCCGACATCTCGTGGGTCGACCGCATAACGCGCCGTCTGTTCCCCATCAAAGAAGTACACGTCGTTCACACCGGCGAGACTCGCTTCATCGAGTCCACCTGCTCCATGGACGACCATACCGCGCTCCACCCCGAGATGACGCATCGCGGTCGCCATCTTCTCGAGTAACGATGGATGATAGACACCGACAAGTTGTCGTTTCGGACGAAGCGGGTTCGTTAACGGTCCGATTTGGTTGAAGATGGTCGCCGTCGCGAGCCGTTTCCGGACCGGCATGACATGCTTCATGATCGGGTGGACATGCTGGGCGAATAGAAAACTGAGATTCGTCCGTTTCAAGTCAGCATGTACTTCTTCTGCCGTCTTCACAATCGGAACGTTCAATGCCTCTAAGACGTCCGCGCTTCCTGATCGACTCGAGACGCTTCGATTCCCGTGCTTGGCGACCGGAATCCCAAGACCAGCCAGGACAAAGGCGACGGTCGAACTGATATTAAACGTATGCGCCCCGTCGCCGCCGGTACCACAAACATCTAGTACGGGTAAATCACTTTGGGGGAACTGTGCCGCTTCACGAATGTATGCTGCGAGTCCTGCCATCTCTTCTGCTGTCTCACCGCGCTCTTTCATCGCCAGCAGCACTCGTTCGATTTGCGCTTCATCCGCTTGGAACATCTCGCTCGCTGCCACTTTCATATCTGCTGTTGATAATGCGTTTGTCTCCAATTGTTGAATCATCGTCTGTTCCCCCTCTAAAAATGTGTATAAAAAAACTCCATACGACAGTCGTCGTATGGAGGACGGTTCAATACCGCGGTGCCACCTCTCGTTGATTCCAAAGAATCCACTCTCCGATGCAATCACATCGTATCCCGATAACGGGGGAAACCGTCACGACCTACTCTCTTCAGCCATGCTCTCATGAGCCCATTCACGCGGACGCCTCGGTCAGGATCTCACCATCCCTGACTCTCTGGACGAAACGTCTTCTCGCGCTACTTTTCTCAATCCTCGATTTATATTGTCGAAACGAAAAAGGGGTCACCCGTCTCCTCATAGCCTGTGCTATAAGAAGGACGAGTAACCCCGTGGTGCCACCTTCGTTGGTTCCAAAGAACCCACTTCACGGACAATCATCCGCTTCCCCGTGATAACGGTGGGTAACCCGCTAAAGCCTACTCAAAGTTCGGTTTAGAGCTCAGAAGTCCATTCGCGACGTCCCATATACTGATTCACACCAACCATCAGCTCTCTGTCATACAGGATTCGTCGTTACTTCTCTTCGTCGACGCCTTTATTCGTTTCAGTTAAGTTAATTCGTACTATACAGGGCAGAGGAATCCATGTCAAATAAAAAAATTATAAAAACTTTGTCTCTATATGTGCAGTCAAAAATGAGAAACTTTCACCGTTTTTTCGAATTGACATTGTTTTTTTTCGTCTGCTATAGTCGTCCACAACAACATTCCACTCAGCTAAAGGAGAATCGATTTTGGAAACAAACAAACTAAAACGCGAGCTGTCCACCCGGCAACTCACGATGATTTCCCTCGGAAGCGCCATCGGAACCGGGCTGTTCCTAGGAAGCGGTCTCGCGATTCAAACCGCTGGCCCGAGCGTGCTCGTCAGCTATGCCATCGGGGCGTTCATCGTCCTCTTACTCATGGGTGCTCTCGCCGAAATGACGGTTGCCCATCCAACATCTGGATCATTCGGAACGATTGCCGAGCGATACGTTCATCCACTCGCTGGTTTTCTCGTCCGTTACTCTTACTGGGTCGCAAACGTACTGGCTGTAGGAGTTGAAGTCAGTGCCATCGCCATTTACATGCGCTACTGGTTCCCTGATGTGAACGGGTTCGTCTGGGTCGCCCTCTTCGGTGGATTACTCATTTACGTCAACGCCCGTCACGTTCACACGTTCGGAACGACTGAATACTGGTTATCCTTCATCAAAGTAACTGCCATTATCTTATTCATCGTCCTCGGTGCCGCCACATTGTTCGGCGAACCAGGATCACCGATTGAGTCAATCACGACAGGAAACGAAGGCTTCTTCGCGTTCGGCTTTTACGGAATGTGGGTGACGATTTTCATCTCCCTCTTCAGTTTCCTTGGAACCGAGCTCGTCGCTGTCACAGCCGGTGAAGCGAAAGACCCGGACCAGGCCGTACCACGCGCTTTACGTGCGACCGTGTTCCGCTTGACGTTCTTCTATGTCATCACGCTTGCGATCATGCTCATGCTGATTCCATGGCAGCAAGCAGGGATTGACCAAAGTCCGTTCGTGCTCGTCATGGAACAGTTCGATGTCCCGTTCGCGGCAGGCATCCTCAACTTTGTGATTTTGATCGCTGCCTTATCTGCGATGAACGCGCAACTCTATGCATCAACGCGCATGATGTACTCGCTCGCTGAAGCCGGCGATGCACCGAAAGCATTCAAAAAAATCAGCAAAAATGGGATTCCAATGTTCGCATTACTCGTTTCAACGGGTGGGATTGTCCTCGCCGCTTTGCTACAAGTATTCATGGAGTCATCGTATCCATTCTTGATGGGAATTTCGATGTTCGGAGCTATTTTCACTTGGTTCATGGTCTTCGTCTCCCACTTGTTCTTCCGTAAAAAATGGACCGGACGAAAACTCCCTGTCCGCATGATGGGGTATCCATTCCTCCCATTGCTCGGGGCGGTCTTACTGCTCAGCCTGATGATCACGACATGGTTCACGGATTTCAACATCTTGTTGAAGTTTGGGGTACCTTGGTTGATTGGGTTGACGATTATCTATTACGTGCGTGAACAAATGCGTAAAAACCAAGATCGTCCAAGCGATATCGAGCAAGCCAACTAACGAGTATCCCTTCGCAATCGCGGAGGGATTTTTTACGCACAAAAACTCCTTTCGCAATCGAAAGGAGTTTTCTGGTTGATGCATCAGAAGAACTGACGCGGGTTGACCGTGCTACCTGCGCTCGTTGCCGAGTATGAGTAGCCGCCTTTATGAATCTCAAAGTGCAAGTGCGGACCTGAAGAGTTCCCTGTGTTTCCAAGTGTCCCGATGTTCGACCCTTGCGTCACACGCTGTCCAGAGCTGACAGATACCGAGTTCATGTGCGCATAGACCGTGGTCCAAACTTGACCGTTGATCACGTGTGCGATCATGACGTGGTTCCCGTATGCGCCACCCCAACCTGCACGAATGACCGTACCTGTCGCAGATGCGCGAATCGGTGTCCCTGTTGGACCTGCGATGTCTACACCGTTATGGAACGTGTAACCAAACGCACCGCTCGCCGGACCCCATCCTTGTGAGTAGCGTCCTGAAGCCGGTTGAATGAACATCGAACTAGACGGAGCTGGCGTCGATGTCGTCGGCGCCGGTTTTGGCTCTGGTTTCGGAGCTGGCGTTGATGCCGGTGCCGGTTTTGGAGCTGGCGTTGATGCCGCCGTGTTGTTTGAAGACGACGAAGACGGGGTATTCGATTTATTGTCTTGCTTTTGTTGAGCAGCTTGACGAGCTGCTTCCGCTTCTCGTTCTGCCTCTGCCTGACGGGCAGCCTCAGCTTGACGTGCAGCTTCTGCTTGGCGGGCTTCTTCCGCCTTACGTGCCGCCTCTTGACGAGCTGCTTCTTCCGCACGACGACGGGCTTCCTCTTCTTCCCGACGCTGCGCTTCGATTTCAGCCGCGATTGCCTGTTCTTGAGCGACTAATGTTGCTTCAATCTCTTGAAGGTCAAAGATTTGCGATTCGAACTTGATGTTCTTCTCTTCAAGCTCTTTGATGCGTTTTTCACGTTGCTTCATTTTCTTCTCAAGCTCGGCTTGACGCACTTCGAGTGCTTTTTGTTGTTCAAGAAGTGAAGCACGCTCTGCTTTCAAGTCAGCCTGCGCTTCTTTCAACGAACGCTGTGTCGCTTCATAGTCATCAAACAACTCTTGGTCACTACGCTGAATCGTTCCAGCTGTGATCATACGTGTCACGAGATCAGAGAGATTTTTTGAACCGAAGATGAACTCAGCCCAGTTGATTGAACCGCCACCGTTCTTTTGCATCGTGGCCATACGCTCTTTCATCATCGCTTCTTGCGCCTTCATTTTTTCTTGGTAATCTTTAATGTCGGCTTCAAGATCCTCGATCTTCATCTCGGTGCGCTTGATTTCTTGGCGTTTCATGGCGACATCATTGATGATGTCTTGCAATTGTGCGTCCATTTTGTTGACCTCAGCCTGAACTTTTGAAATCTCTTCCTTGTTTCCTTCAATTTTTGAAGATGTTTCTGACTGGTCTTTTTTCACACTGTCGCGCTTTTCTTTTACTTTTTGTTGTTGTTCTTGCTTCTCTTTAATCGAAGTCGATGCATCCGCAACTGTATGTGTGCTGATGAGCATCACACCGAGCGTCAACGTCGAGACTGTGCGTTTCCAATTCATGAATGGGGTACATCCTTTCTTAAATGACAAACGTGAGTACCTACTACACTACATATTTAAAGCCGTTTCAGTATGTAACAAAAACGATCATTTGGTTGAGTTTCAACACGACTAATTATATCTAACTGATAGATATTTTCCTGTTAAAGTTATATTTCAATTTTATTACGCAAGAACAAAGGTTCGGACAATGAATGCATAGAACTTATTATTTACCAATACCTTTTCAGACTGTTCGATTTGACATCTTTCTGTAATGTTTTATGTAAATAGAGAACGTTTTACCTTATTTTAAAATAATAAGCGAATAGGGCTGTATATCCCTTTTCCAATTAATAGGATGACTCATCAAAAAAATCCATGCCGTCGCTGCATGTGAACATGAGCAAAGGCATGGATATCGAATAAATCGATTCTCAAGTTATAGTTTCATCGCACCGACGATGACAAAGATCCAGGCAGCGATGAATAACACGCCGCCAATCGGTGTCACGGCTCCGAGTTTTGTAATTCCCGTCAATGCCATGACGTACAAGCTTCCTGAGAAGAAGACGATTCCCGCAAACATGAGCCATCCAGCCACGTTGAACTGGCTGATGCTCACGCGCATGAGGAGCGCTGCAATCCCAATGATTCCAAGCGCGTGCACCATATGGTAGAGCACACCTGTCTGCCAGTTTGCCAACATGTTTGGCGCCAATCTCTCTTTTAGCGCATGGGCGCCGAATGCACCAAGTGCCACACCGAGTGCCATCAATCCGGCACCGATCATTAATAATATCTTCATTTCCGTTCCCCCTTATCTGACTTTTCGTGCTGGTAAATTCCACTTCCGATAGTAGGATATCACTCGAAGTGTCGCAACGACAATTAAAAGCGCGTACACAGCAAGACCGCCTTCGAGCTTGAAGTAATACGTAATGACCGCAATGAGAATCGCCCAAATCGCATACACCTCAGATTGTAAGACGAGAGGCTTACGTCCTGCCAATAAGTCCCGGACCACACCTCCGCCAACGCCAGTCAAGACAGCCGCCGCAATCGCAGCAGATAAAGGTAAATCAAGCTTGATTGCGACCTGCGCCCCTTGAAAGGCAAAAGCGACGAGACCAATGGCGTCGACAATGACACCCCAGCGTTCCCAATGTGGCAAGACGACACTCGGGAGCAGGAAGATGAGGAGTGCGACCAGAAAACATAAAATAAATAAATCATTCTGTTGCCAAATTAAACTGACGGGGTTTCCTAACAGGACGTTTCGGATCGCGCCGCCTCCGAAGGCGGTGATAAACGCCAGTAACCAAACCCCAAAAATATCGTATTTTTCATCCATCGCAATGATGGCTCCGCTCGCCGCGAACGCAATCGTTCCGACGACGTTGAGCAATTCCCACTCCATGAACATCCCTTGCCCTTTCTTCAACGCATTGTATGGTAAAGTATAGTTACAAAAATTCAGGTCAGTCGTGCGACTGTCGTAAAGGATGTCGGTATTACAATGAAACGTATCGCTTTGTTCCGCATATGGATTATCGTCACCATGTTCGCCCGATTCATCATTCGGCTGTACGCCTTTTCACGCAAACAACAACAAGGTGTCGCCACGACAGAAGAATATGAAGCACTGATGCTCAAGCTCGCGCGTGAGTATAAGCGTAACGCGCTACGACTCGAGGGCTTGTTAATCAAACTCGGACAATTCTTATCAATTCGTGCAGACTTGCTACCACCCGCCGTCTTGAACGAGCTGTCAGAGCTCGTCGACCGTGTCCCGACGTCTGGTTGGGAGAAGTCGCGCGCGATTCTAGAGGCAGAATGGGGCGTCCCATATACCCAAGTCGTCAAAGACGTCGGCATCGACGCCGTCGCCTCGGCTTCCATCGGAGAAGTATATGGTGCCACGCTTCTTGAAAACGGCAAACGGGTCGCCATCAAAATCCAGCGTCCGAATATCGAAAAAATCATCCGGACCGACTTCCGTGCGATGCGGATTGTCACATCGATGTTAAAGCGGACATCCCTCGCTAAATCAACCGACTTAGATAGCTTATATCGCCAAATGATTTTTGTCATCGGGGATGAACTAAATTTCCAAACTGAATTAAAAAACGCCCTGTATTTTAAAGCCAAATACGCCGATAACCGAGACGTTTACATCCCGGACTATCACGAACATCTCTGTACGAACCGCGTCTTGACGATGGACTGGGTCGACGCACGCCGAATCACCGACCTCGCCTTTTTAAAAGAAAATGGAATCGACCGTTCCGCCCTAGCTGAACGACTCTTCACACTCGCTGCCGAACAGCTATTGTTTGGTGGGCAGTTCCATGCCGATCCACACCCCGGAAACGTCCAAATTCGAGCCGATGGCACCATCATCTTACTCGATTTCGGTATGGTCGGACAGACAACGGCGCAAGACATGGCCACGATTCGGAATATCTTACAGGCATTCATCTCGCTCGACTATGATAGCATCGTCGATGGATTAGAAGACTTGCGCTTCCTCTTACCGACGGCAAACAAACAAAACATTCGCCAAGCACTAGAGAAAGCGGTCACTTTCTACCTAGAAACGGACATCGATACCGTCGATACGAAATTGATTGAGAAGGTGTTACAGGACATTCAATTGCTCGTCAAAAACGAACCGATTCAGCTCCCGGCAGAATTTGCCTTCTTCGGTCGGGCCGCCTCGACCTTGCTCGGGATTCTGCAAATCCTCGATCCGAAAATCGATCTGTTCACACTCGGTAAACCGATTGTCATCGAATGGCTCGAGGAAGACGGGACAACGCTTCAAAATCGTTACGTGAAGACCGGAATCAACTACGCGAAGAAACTGTTAAACGTTCCTCCACTTCTGGATAATTACTTAAAAGAACCGACACGAAAACGTCTGTCGGAGCAAGCGATGTTCCAACGAAACCTTGAATCCAAGGAACTCTTGCACCGTCAGACGTTCAATGCCATCGTCATCTTGCTCGGTTTGCTCGTCGGCCTACTCGGCTATATTCGACCGGATGAATGGCTCTTCTGGTCAGGTGGCGTCGTCTCCGTTTTAGCTTATTTCAATTGGAGACGCCTCGGACGAAAGATTCGTCATTTGGCACGCCAAGACTTTCGAGTATAAGCGAACCGTCACTCTCAGCAGTGGCGGTTTTTTGTTGAATCCATTGTGCGATATAAGCACCGACGTCACGCATCATGCGAGGTGTCGTCCAACCCATGGTCGATACTTGAATGACGTTCGCCTGCTTTAAGTAGTCACTCTCATACTGGACGAGATAGCCTTGATAGGACAGTTGGCGCCCGAGCTCGACCGAGGATAGCTCGCACGGAACTGGAATCGTGATGATGCCGGGTGATTGGGCGGGACACACATCGACCGATAAACCGTTCTCTTGTAAGGCATTAAGCAACGTATTCATCTTTACAGAATGTGAAACGACTTCATCTTCTGTCAACTCATCCAGCGCGATCGCCATCGCTGAGAGAAGCGGTTCCGATTGTGTGAAGGCAATCGGTTGATAGAGGGATAGATCGAAATAGCGCGCTGTATGTGGTGTCGCAATCGCTGGATGCTTCATTGCCACGAACGCGAGACCCGGGGCGTTCCGTAACGCCTTTCCTGAAGAGAAGGTCACGTAGTCCGCAAACGAATAGTCATAGACGAACGTTCCGACGGCACTGATCGCATCAATGGCGACAACGCCTTGCCATGTATGGAGCGGGGCAAGGTTGATTAAAATCCCTAACGATGTCTCGCAATGAACCGTCCATACCCAGTCTGGTGCAATGCGCTCAAGTTGCGAAATATCCCATTGTCCCTCTTGGTCCACTGCGACCACGTCAAAAGACAGACCGACACGCCGGGCATGGTCAATCAAGCGTTCTCCAAATTCACCCTCATTGAAAATGAGGCCGTGTCCGTCCAATCGAGCCGCGACCGCATCGTTAGCGACGGTCCCGCTTCCAAGGAGCGTATAGACATGAGGGAGTCCGATTCGTTCCGCCAGTTTTCGTTGTACCGCTTCAAGCACTCGTCCCGTTTCGTTTGAACGATGTGGGCGCGGCTGCATCGAGAGTCGTTCTCTCACACGGTCCGAACATTCAACGGGTCCTGCTAGCAAACTTTTTGGACGTAGGATCGATGCTGATTTGGATTCATAAAAAGCCGAACGCGTCAACATCATCGGAACATATCTCGCTTCGTCAGGACCAATCGGATCCGCGAACGGCACAAACCCGAATCGATGATAGAGCACTTGTTCACGTGTCGTTCCACTGATGACAATACCATCGACATCACGCTCTGTCGCATCGTCGATGACCGCGCGCATCAATCCAGCGAACGTCCGATTGCGTCGATAGGGTTTAGTCACAGCGAGGAGGCGAATCTCAAGCCAATTCCCATCAGGAATGCGTACTCCTTTTTGTTCCAACGAAAACGGCCGTTTGCCACGTAACGCACACATGGCGACCACTTCCCCATCCACTTCTCCAATCCAATATGTATTTTCTTCGTGAAATCGGTCGACAAGTCGCCTTTCCGGATTTGGTGGATGTTGTGGAATCTCTTCAACGAATGTTTCGTAATTTAATCGATGTATCGCTTCAAAATCTGATATTTCGGCTTTTCGATACACAATCATGTTCTTTCCTCCTTCACATGATGATACGTAATCACGATAGCGATGAGTATGGCCCAGATGACATCTTCGAGACTTCCGAAAGCTGCCAACGGTAATAACGTAAGCATGACTAATCCCGTCTCGCGAGAGTTCCCCGTTAATTTGATTAAGAGTAACAAGATAACAAGACCCCCAATAAACCACCACGGCTCATATGCCCATATGATTCCAGAAAAAACGGCATATCCCTTCCCTCCCGCACGGATTCGCCAAAATGGATAAATATGCCCGAGCGTGAGCGCGAACGCCGTCTGCCAAAAATATGGTCCGCTCATCTGTAGGACGAGAATCGTCTTGAGCACGTCGAATCCATAGACGATTAGAAACGCCTTTACTCCACCGATGCGATGCGCATTGCGTGCACCGGTATTCTTCGAACCAGTTGTCGCTAAATCATGTCCACTTAGCACCCCATACAGTCTGCCCCCGAGCAGACTTCCGACTAAATAGCCAATGACGATGATCCACATAGTATCCCCTCTTTTTTTGTAAATTTGTGTGCGTTTCAGAAAAACGGGTATCCTCTAATTAACTGTGCACTTTTTGGAAAGGGGAAATCAAGATGCGAGAAGAGAAAAACTTCATTAACGGGGAATGGACAGAAACGGGACAAACGATCGAGGTACGAAATCCAGCCACAGGCAATGTGATGGCCGTCGTGACAAAAAGTGATACACAAGAAGCGACACAAGCCGTCGACGCTGCGCATGAGGCGTTAGAAGAATGGCAACAAAAAACAGCAGAAGAACGAGGGGAACTACTTACTGAATGGCATCGTTTGATTGCAGGACATACGGAAGAGCTTGCCCGAACGATGGTCGAGGAACAAGGAAAACCGCTCAAAGAAGCGATCGGCGAAATCAACTATGCAAATGGATTCATCGACTGGTATGCGGCAGAAGGACGACGCGTGTACGGAGAGACGATTCCTGCTTCATCGAACCAGAAACGAATCTTTGCCATCAAACAACCGGTCGGCGTCATCGCAGCCATCACACCTTGGAACTTTCCGGCTGCCATGATCACACGGAAAGTTGCTCCAGCGCTCGCTGCGGGCTGTACGGTCGTCATGAAACCAGCATCGGCGACCCCGTTGACCGCCATCGAATTGGTCAAATTAGCGGAGAAGGCCGGATTCCCAAAAGGGGTCATCAACCTTGTCACTGGACAAGCATCAGATATCGTCAAAGCGTGGCAACAAGATAAACGGGTCCGAAAATTGACGTTCACAGGATCCACGGAAGTCGGGAAAATGCTCATGCGTGATGCTGCGGACACGATGAAAAAGATTTCGCTTGAACTGGGTGGGCACGCCCCGCTCATCGTCACAGCTAAAGCGGATTTAAATAAGGCTGTTCCGCAAGCGGTCGCCACGAAATTCCGAAACGGTGGACAGACGTGTGTCTGTGCGAACCGAATTTATGTCGAACGCGCCGTCGTCGATGAATTCTCGGAGCGTTTCATTAAAGAGGTCGAAGCGTTGAAAGTCGGGAACGGACTAGAGGAAGGTGTCGACATCGGTCCGCTCATCGATGACGATGCGCTCAGCAAAGTCGAAAAGCATATCGAGGACGCGCAGATTCGTGGCGGTGAAGTGTACGGTGGCGAGGTGCTAGACGGCTTATTCATCCGTCCTGCTGTCATCCGTTATGCGAATGAAGACATGCTCTGCATGAACGAAGAAACGTTCGGACCCGTCGCACCGATTGCAACGTTCGATTCGCTCGATGAAGTCATCAAACGGGCGAACAACACGCCGTTCGGCTTAGCCGCTTACCTGTTCACGCAAGACATCAATGAAGCGGTCTATTTAGCTGAATCGCTAGAGTATGGGATTGTCGGTGTGAATGACGGTCTTCCGTCAACGCCGCAAGCGCCTTTCGGTGGTTGGAAAGAGAGCGGACTCGGTCGTGAAGGCGGTCATCACGGTATTGAGGAATTTTTAGAAGTAAAATACATCTCTCTCGGATTGTGAGTATAGGTATACAAAAAGGCTTGTCGACATTGATATGCGACAAGCCTTTTCTTATCGGTTGACCCACTCGACTAAATCGTGTGGAGATTGAATCACGTGATCTGCAAGTGCCCACTCTTCTTCATTACCGAACCCGAATCCTGTCAAGACGACGGGGAAGTCATGAGCGCGAGCCGCCTCGACATCCGATTTACGATCACCGACCATAATATAGTCCGCCTCTCCGTGCCGGACACGGTGCGCTGTCAGAATGTCTGCCTTCTTCTCGCCCCCAACAGATTCTAAACATTCGGGTGCCGTCATATATGGACGAATCTGTTGCGTATCTAAAATCAAATTCATGTAATGAACACCGCAGTTACTCGCTGTCGTCAGCGTATGACCTTGCTCGTGAAGTGTCTCCAACATCTCACGAATTCCGTCAAATAAGACATTTTGTCCTTCCATCGTTTGCTCAAGCGTCGTATGACGGAGTCTGCGAATGAGACGAATCTCCTCAAGCGTCGCTTCTGGGATGACATGCTCCCAAAACGCGTTACCTGCCAAGCCGTATCCTGAGCGGACCGCCTCTTCACTCGGTTTCGGAAGATGAGGAAGCTCCTCGAGTGCCTCATGAATCGCCTTCGTCATTGGTCCGGTCGTATCTACTAACGTGCCATCGATATCAAATAAAATCACTGCCATTGGATTGATCTCCTCTCTTTCACTCTCTCCCTACCGTAGCAGAATCCCCGAAAATGCAAAAGAGAAAACGTGGTGACAAAAAACGACTGAACCGATTCGTCCAGTCGCATCTATTATCCACGCCAGAAGTTCATGCCACCTTTTACAGAATAGACGTCGGTATATCCGGCACTCTTCAGCATCGCTGCCGCTCGTTGGCTACGCATCCCGCTCTGACAGATGACATAGACAGGACGCTCTTTTTCTTTCGGATATTTCGCTTGAGCATTACCGAATCCGGATAAAGGTACATTTTTCGCTTGCTTGATATGTCCCCCGCGGTATTCATGCGGCTCCCGCACATCCAATAATTGAATGTTCCGTTCTTCTGCGATTCTCCGTTTTAAATCGTCCGTTGAGACAGTTTTTACATTGTTTCGACGACTCCACCAGAAATACACAAGTCCAATGACGACCGCCACAAAAAGAAAGTCCAACATATTCACGCCTCCATTTGCATTCATTTCTTACACTCATTATACCCCATATGGTATTTAAGTCAATGAAAGAGAATCCATAAAAAAACCACATGTCCATGACATGTGGTTCAAAAATCGAGTAATGAATCCGATTTCGGTTGCTCGTCTTCCTCCATCGGAATGCCAAGAAAGGCAGCCATCTGTCGATCAAGTGGCGGTTTTGTTTCACTTGTCACGGTCGGGGACTGTGATGCCCCAACGCTTTTTGCTTCAGACGTCTCCGCTAACAAGAGTTCACAAAAACCCATTAACTTTGCCAAATGACGCTTTTGCGCTTCGCCGGTTGACGACTCAATCTGTGTCATCACCTGACGCATTTGGGCGATGACTTGTTGTTCTGTAATCATAGTCCGTACACATCCTTTACGCTTCCATTGTGCAGGATTTCATCCTCAATTCGCAAGTTCCTTAACGATTCCTTGACTCGACCCAGTTTAAAAAGGCGTCATAATCAAAACGAACTTGATTTGCATAAAAATCAGCCCATCTCGATAACTGTCGAATAAACAGGGACGGAGAGTCACCGATTGCCGCCGCGATTCGTTCACTTGCCGTATAATCGAGCACATTGGAGGTCGCATCGGCCCGTGCATGAATTTTCGCCGTGATTTGCGCTTGCACCTTCAACGTCTCAATGAGCGACGTCTCATCTTTCATATGTTTCGCTTTCACTTTTCGCTTATACGGAGAACGTTGCCTCACATAATATTCTTTGTCGTCAATCGTCAAATAGCCGAGATACGGGTCACGACTGTGGACCATTGCCCGTTGCGCAGCGACGACACGAGCGCCTTGATGCGACAATCCGTTTTCAAACAGCGGATGTGTCGGAAGAAAGAGAGACGGGACGGCAGATTGTGCTTGTTTCATCTCTAAAATGACATCTTCATCATGCTCTTCGTCGGCACCTTCAATCAAAATATAGTAGCGTTCTAAACCGATCGAAGCCGTACCGCTCTGAAGTTTGACGGCAATATCTTTGATTTCATAGTGATCGGCATGATGTCGGTGTTGATTTGACAAAGAAGACAGATAATCGCCCCATGCCGCTTCAATTTTCTCCCGTACTTCCGAGGAGATGGGAAGCAGGTCGTCACTCGTTGAAAAATAACGTTCCTCGTCTCTTACCTCCGTCCGTTCGGACATGAATTCATCTTTCTTCTTCTCCGCTTTTTTAATGACTTTTTTGACCGCTTTACATGTATTCTCTTTCGTGAATTGAATATGCTCACTTCGTCCAAGCGCATGTTTTTCAATGGCTTTGGCATAGGACTCAGCAAACGCTTGAATGGCTGCTTTGCCATCGAACCCGGACTCGGCGGCGAACAAATCGACAGAGACCGCCATCCGCAACAAATCAAACAGGTATGAACCGATATACGCCTCATCAAAGTCGTTCACGTCATAGATGATGGTACCGGCCCCGTCTTCGAACACACCGAAATTTTCAAAGTGTAAGTCTCCTTGAATGAACGTCGGATGATCGGGACCTGTGTCAAACGCGATCGGTACTTTCGCAAAGTCGTAGTAGAACAAGTGTGAGCTACCCCGAAAGAACGAGAACGGGCTCGAACTCATCTTCGCATATTTTTCTTGTCTCGCCTCTTCCGAAAGCTGTCGAATCGACTGGTCGTAAAAATCAAGGACAGTCCCAATCGTCTCGCATCGAATTTGTTGTTTGACGGCTGTGAACATACGCCTCTCCCCTTCACTTGTTGAATAAGTGTTTATATTCCCCGTACCCGGCCTCTTCAAGCTCTTCTACAGGAACGAATCGGAGAGCGGCCGAGTTAATGCAATAACGTAAGCCGCCAAGCTCTTTCGGACCGTCATCAAACACGTGACCAAGGTGACTGTCCCCTTGTTTTGAACGGACTTCTGTCCGTACCATGTGGTGCGTCGTGTCCATGTTCAAATCGACTCGCTTCTCCTCGATTGGGCGTGAGAAGCTCGGCCATCCGCAATTCGACTGAAACTTATCGTGAGATGTGAAGAGTGGTGTCCCGTCGACGATATCGACGTACAACCCCTCCCGCTCTTCATCCCAATATTCATTTTGGAACGGTGGCTCTGTCCCGTTTTCTTGAGTCACTTTATACTGCATCGGTGTCAAGCGTTCACGAAGTGCTTGTTGTTGTTTACGATCGCTCCATGCCTCTTTGATGAACTTCGCGCGTCCTGAACCGACACGGTACATCTCATAGCGGAACGGATTTTTTTTATAGTAGTCTTGATGATAGTCTTCCGCTTCCCAGAACGTTTTCGCAGGGCGGATATCGACTTCAATCGAACGATCGAAGCGACCCGAATCTTCCACTTCTTGTTTCGAACGCTCCGCTGCAGCCCGCTGCTCTTCTGAATGATAGAAGATGGCTGGACGATAGGATTCACCGCGGTCATTGAACTGCCCTCCACCATCTGTCGGATCGATTTGACGCCAATAGATGCGTAGCAACTCTTCATACGAAATGACTTCTGGATCAAATGTGATTTCAACCGCCTCTAAATGTCCTGTCGTCTCCGAACAGACTTGTTGATACGTCGGGTTGTCGACATGTCCTCCTGTATATCCAGAAATGACACGCTCCACTCCCTCATATTTATGAAACGGTTTGACCATGCACCAGAAACAGCCTCCCGCAAATGTAGCTTTTGCCATGATAAATCCCTCCTTACTTTGTAGTGTACCCAAAAATGTGGCAAGACAACAAAAAACGAGAACCACAAAATGTGTTCTCGCTTCAGTCCTCTTCCACCTGATTCACATGACGCATCACCAAAAATAAGATGACTCCAACAATCGCAGCCCCTAATAGCGTCAACACCATATTATCTCGAGCCGATAAAGTATAAAAGATCGCTAATCCAATCAAAATGAGCGCAATCGGAATAAACGCTCGTTTAAAATGATCCCAGTAACGCACGGACAGTCCTCCTTTTCTCTTATCATACCAAACTTTCGATTTTCCATAACGAAAGTTCTAAAAGATGAGGAGAATCTGAACAAATCCAAAAGGATTCCAAAACGATTTGCTTGAATAATCATTCAAGAGAGTTTCTTTCCGCAAGCAGGTTATTCCTGTTTGTTTCCAACTAGATGCTATATACTGTAACTAAATATTTCCATACGGGATAAGGGGGAGCTCCGATGCTCACAATCATAAATGCGTTCTTTATCAACCTGTGTATCTTGTTCACGCTCTTCACGATTTCCTTTTTACCGTTTCGAAACCGCCCTCGTCTGACGCCACAGTCTCCTCTCAAAGGAAGGATTTTACTTGGGGTACAGACCGGATTGATTGCCATCCTCCTTTTAGTAAATGCCTTACCGCTCGAGGGGATACTCATCGACTTACGTAATATTCCCGTTTTGCTTGCCGTTCTATTCGGGGGATGGGTGAGTGGTGCTGTCGCAGGTATCATATTATTAATCGGTCGTTCCCTAGTTCTGTTCTTTACAGACGGTACCATGCTCGGTCTCTATCTAGCCATCGCCACAATAGTTACGTTAATTGTCTTAACAGGTCTTTTACGGAAACGCATGGATAATACTCGGCCCACTTTGCTCGTATTCACTACAATCAGTATTGCCATTTTTGGAGCAGCGATTTATACCGCGCTTCCACTAAATTTGTTCTATCCCGTCTTAATCGTCTATACGTTAATGTCTTACGGGGGAGCGTGCGCCGCCTATCGATTACTGCTCGAACTACGCCGTCACTTTGAGAACGTCCAACATCAACAGCAACTGGCGCGTACAGATGCGCTCACCGGGATTGCCAATCGGCGTCTCTTGAACGAAGCCATGGCCAACTTGACGGTCGAGGCGGAAGAATACGCATTGATTTTGGTCGACATCGATCATTTCAAACGGGTGAATGACACATACGGTCACGACGTCGGAGATGATGTTTTGCGCGAGCTCGGCATGCTCCTCGTGAATGAGAGCAATGAGCGCCATTTAGTCGGTCGCTTCGGCGGCGAAGAATTTTTAATCGTCATGCCCCATGCTAATCGAGAAGAAGTATCGCAGCTTGCTGAATCTATTCGAGAAAAGGTTTCAACGTTCCCGTTCGAGACGAGTGCCGGTACGCTCCACATCACTGTTTCGCTTGGAGCTTGCCATTCGAATGATATTGAAATCGACAGTGTGTTAAAACATGCAGATGAAGCGTTATATCACGCAAAAGAGTCCGGTCGGAATCGTTTCATCCTCGCCTCTTAATGTGTCAAACTCTTCACACTTGAGCGCGTTTTCTCGCTTTACTTTCTCGAAATGAATCGTTAAACTAGGCTAGACTTTGATTCAGATCGATACATCATGATTTATTCAGAAAAGGGGAAACATCGTTCATGTCAGTTTTGTTATCTTTATTTGGAATTATGTTTATCGGCTCGTTCGCGATTGATTATAGACGTGGAAAGACACTTCAACAATCGGCAATCGGTGGGATTCGTTCGATTCAGAAAAACATGTGGATTTTCTTCCGGACCTCACTTTCGATGATGATTATCATCGGTCCTCTCTTATTGATTTCAGGTTTCGTATTCTCGGATTTGGTGACCTTTAACACGATCCCAGCATTCATCATCGCCGTTCTCAGTATCGGCTTTGCGGAACGGATTATCGGGATGACCGTGGCACCACTCATCCGCACGTTTTGGCATCAACGCGGTCGTCTTATGCCACTTTATTTAGATGCCGCTCTCTACGTATTCTTACTCTCTATTCTCGTTCTAGAGTTCTTGATGAACATCCCGGGGATTGATCTTCAGTCACCGTTCATTGCGCTATTCTATGCGTTCGCTCTCTTCTTCACGAGATACTTGTTCAGTTTGATTCGATTCACGGTTCAAAAAGGCGTAGCCTCAAATTAATTCATGACTCAATCCATGCGTGTTCGCACGTATGGATTTTTTTATTATTCTTATTGACAATGAGAATCGTTATCAACTATACTCTAGTTGTAGCTTCCCAAAAGCTTGGCGTGCACGTTCCCCAAACATATCACGTCACGTGGATTCCCCTCCACGACACTCTTTTTGAAAGCATTGCGACAACCCCCATTTGTTGCACCCATATTTGCCATAAACAAGACGAGCAGCCCACCGACGGGGCTGCTCGTCTTTTTCATGATGCGAACACTTCTTGTTCGATTTGTTTCAATTCATAGAACATGCCACGTTTCGTCATCAATTCCTCATAAGAACCGACCTCGACGATCCGTCCAGCTTCCATGACGATAATCTGATCAAACGTTTCGAGACCCGTCAAACGGTGACTGACAAGAATGAGTGTGCCCGCTCCGGCTTGCTGTAGCAATTCAGAAAAGACATGGGCCTCTGTTCCTGCATCGAGTGCCGATGTCGGTTCATCAAGCAACCAAAGAAGTCCGTTTTTAAGAAGTGCCCGTGCGATGGCGAGGCGCTGACGTTCTCCACCTGACAAGTTTGCCCCTTTCTCCAGGACCGGTTCGTCTAGCGAGAATGACAAACGGACGCGCTCAAGTGCTACGTTCATCGCTTCATCTGTGAAGTCACCGGCTAACGCCAGGTTTTCCCGTACGGTTCCGTAAAAGAAATGATTGTCTTGCAAGACAACACTTGCATGTTGCCAAATAGATGTTTGTTTGACATCGTTCATATTGTAATCATCCAACCGAATCGTGCCGTCTTCCGTCCGAACGAAAGCCATTACCAGTTGAAGTAACGTCGACTTCCCTGACCCGCTCGGTCCGACGATTACCGTCTTCGAACCGCTCGGTATGTGTAACGTTACCTCATCTATCACATCTCGATACGTGTCTGGATAGCGATAGCGAATATGATCAAATGAAATAGACGGTGCGGCCGTAAACGTCACATCATGACGTTTCGCCTCACGCTCCTCAATCGTTTCACTCGGCTCCGTCACTTCAAACAAACGATCTGCTGCTTGCTTACTGTCTGCAAAGTGACCGGGGAACACGGCCATCGGCGTCGTATTCTCAAACGCTGTGAGCGACATCATGATCAGCATTGCCAAGAACAACCCGTTCAGGTCTCCATTTACCACCTGATACGCACCGATGGCCAAGACGCCCCATGAGACGAGTAAGGAAGCGGCAACAACGAGCGCAGAATTAAAGAATTGATTCGTTGTGTCTTTCCGCTCCGCCTCCATGTAACGTTCACTGTACGAATAGACAGCTTGTTTCGTGCGATCGAGTTGGTGATGAAGTTTTAAATCCCGGTATCCGAACAACATCTCTGTCAATTGAATCGACACATCTCCGCGCAATCCACGAATCGTCTCATCGTGACGGGCGCGGATTCGTGCAAAGCCGAGCGGGATCAAGAACCCCGTGATGAGTACACCAAACAAGATCCATAGACTGACCGCAAACGAGTAAAAGGTAACAAAGAAGATGGTGCTCAAAAAGACGAGTACGAGAATGATTGGCGGATAAAACACGCGAAGAAAGTAGTTTTGAAGACTCTCGACGTCCCCAACGACGCGTGCGAGCAAATCCCCACTCCGATATTTCGCAAAGATGGACGGAACGAGCGGCTCTAACTGACGATAGAACCGGACGCGCAACTCACTCAAAATCGTAAACGTTGCTCGGTGCGATGCGAGACGTTCCCGATAACGGCTTCCTGCCCGGATGACACCGAACAGTTTAATCAAGACGACGGGTACCATCAACGCATACAGGGGCGGGACGAGCCCGGCGCGTGATACGAGATAGCCACTTGCCGCGAAGAGGGCGACCGCCGCAATTCCTGCTGCATATCCAAAGAAGATGGAGAGGAGGATGTCTTTCTTTTCGCGCATCATCCATTTTGTAATCGTCCAAAGCGAGTTCATCGGCTCACCCCTTTCTGAAGTGCAAACAACTCCGCATACTCTGGGACAGCGAGTAACACTTCATGCGTCCCTTCTGCGATTCGCTTCCCATCATCCATGAACCAAATCGTGTCTGCCTCTTTGATTGTATGCAGACGATGCGCAACCGTGATTAACGTTGCACCTTTTGACAGCTCTTCAATCGAGCGTCTGACAATCCGCTCTGTTTTCAAATCGAGACCGGTCGTCGGTTCATCAAACAATAAAATACCAGGTCGCTTAAAGAAAGCACGTGCGAGTGCAAGGCGCTGCCGTTCCCCACCGGATAGTCCAAATCCACCTTCTCCGAGTTCTGTCCAGATCCCGTTCGGCAACTGGTCAATCACCTCGGATAGTCCAGCTGCCTCGGCTGCTTCGAGTAACGCATGTTCGTCAGCCACCTCACCTAAGGCAATGTTTTCGGCGAGTGTCCCGGCGAACAGATACGGATTTTGAGAGATATATGCAATATTTCCATACCAGGTAGATTCGTCATACGTATGCAAAGGTTCACCATCTACGAGAACACGACCTGATTTCACCTGCAAAAGTCCTGAAATCACGTTGAGGACAGTCGTCTTCCCGGAACCGCTCGCACCAACTAACGCGAGGTGGGTGCCCGACGAGATGCGACCACTCAATGGCTGAAGGGAAAAGCGTCCACCAGCGTACTCAAACGATACCTCTTCAAGCTCAAGATCCGGCTTCCGTGAACCAAGCGACTTCGTCCCCCACTGAATGCGATCATCCGGGGCGTCTAATACGTCAAAGATCCGGTCTGCTGCGCCCATACTGCCACGTCCCGTATGAAAGGCGCTGCCCAGGTCTTTGATGGCCAAGTAATACTCTGGCGCCAACACAAGAATCAAGAAGCCAGAGAAGAACGTCAAGTTCTCCCAAACGACCATCTGTAGCGCGACTTCCAGTGCCACGACACCGGTACTGAGCATCGAAATGAATTCCAGCATAAGGCCAGATAAGAATGCCGTCTTTAAGACGACCATCGTCGCATCCCGAAAGTCGAGACTGCTCTTCTCAATCGCTTTCGCTTCCTGTTCGGTCCGGTTGTAGAGTTTAAGTGTCGTCAAACCCTGTAAGACATCCAAAAACTTTCCGGAAAATTGATTCATCTTCTCCATCTGTTCCTCAGATTTTTTCTGTGTCGCAATCCCAATGATAATAAAGAACAAAGGGATAAACGGTGCCGTCACCATCATGATGACACCTGAAATCCAATGTTGGCTGAAGACGACAACCAAAATCAGAAGCGGGATAATCGAGGTTTGAATCACTTGTGGCCAATATTGACTGAAGTAGGCGTCAACCTCGTCAACAGCATCCATGAACACACTGACCTTCTTCCCAGATTGTCCCGTCAAAGAGGACTCGACCGGGCTCGTGGCATAGCGATCTAGCAATTGCAGACGTAACGCCCGTTTCGCTTTTTCCGATAAACTCGCCCCGATTCGCCCGGAGACGTATCCAAAAAGTGCTCGTGCCAATAGGGCGACGACGAGCCAAAGTAACGCCGGAATGACGGCTTCAAATGATTCATCTTTTAAAAAGATTCGGTCGACAATGTCGACGATTAAATACGCTTGCGCCAAAATCGATAGTCCAATCATGACCGCAGACAATACCAGTCCAATGATGTGACCTCGCTCGGCGAACGCAAGGGCTTGCAGTCGTTTCACTGCATTCATCCTTTCTCTATTCACAATCCGATTGCTTTGTGAGATTCATCACTAATTATACAATATGCTACGTCTTGAAGCGAACGCTCCGCTCGTTCCGACATGTAAAAGACGCCCTCTCCCGAGCGGCGTCAATCGAAGTCTTGATCAAAATATTCAGGATGCCCGATCACAAGTTGGTGCGCGTCCATTCGAAGCACGTCTTCTTTGCGAAGCTTCGCTAAAATCGTAGAAACCGTCTCCCGGGAAGTTCCGGATAGACGAGATAGTTCCATCGCCGTGAACGGACAGCGGACACGTACCCCCTGCTCGTCCGGCTCCCCTAAATCTTCAATCAAAAAATGGATGGTATTGAGTACACGTTCTTTCGCGCTCGGGGTAATAATTTCTTGGACACGTCGTTCATGTAAATCTAAAATACGATTCATCTGTCCGATGATATAGAGCAACATGTTCGACTGTGTGGACACAAACCGCTCGAATCGTTCGGTCGGGATGTAGATGACTTCAATATCCGTCACCGCTTCAGCCGTATGACGGTAGTCTTCCTCCGTGAATAAACCGTTGTACGGGAAGAACTGTTTGGGTTTCACATAGTCCGCATACTGATGCGTCGCATGCTCGTTCATCCGTTCGAGTCTGATGTATCCATTCATTAAGAAATACACGCGCTCTCGCGGGTCTCCTTCCATGAATAGGAGTTGTCCTTTTCGATACGTTCGGCAATAGACGTATGGGACGAGCTGTTCAAGCGCTCGACTCGAACAGTTCGCAAACAGTGTCAACTGCCGTAAATCATCAATCGTCCACTTGTGTCGCATCTGTATTCCCTCATTTCTAGTTAAATCCCCCTACCTTAAGTATAAAATGATTTGAAATGATAACGCTTTCAAAATCCGACAGTTTTCTGACATGACAAAAGGGGGTCTCCCCCCTTATTTTAGTCCAACATCAGTTCTAATAACGCGTCTTGCAAATCTCGATCGAGTTCTAACGCATGGAGGTCAAACAGCCAGGCCTCGAGACGCGTCTTCGTCGTCGCCATCTGGTACAAACGATCTTTCAAATCGTAGGCGATTTCCGCGCGATCTAAGAATCGATAGAGACGGTCAAGTCGATGGGCGTTCTGTGTCACATCGACGGGGAGCGTCACCGTCTGCTCCTGCTTCAATTCACCAATCGGGATGTGTAACGTCTGCGTCTCAGCGTCATAGTCCCCTTCCCCGACAACGCCTCGAACAAGAACGGTCAATGTCCGATTCGCCGGAACGAGGGTCAAGTCTCCTGACATCTCGATGCGAAGCGTCCGCGCTTCCCAGTCGAGCGTGAACGTCGTTTCAAGCGAGGCACCTGTCTCATAATCCCGGCTTTCCCCGTCATCTTCGTACATCGTGAACGTGTTCGAGGCACCTGGAAAGACGAGTACTTCTAGCTCGCTCGGGTTCCCCGTCTCATTCTCATGCGGTTTATGTGGCATGAGCGGAACGATGGCACCCGCTTTGGCGAAGACTGGTTGTTCATCAAGACCACGGAATACACGAATCGACTTGTCGCCTTCGTAACGATGTCCTGTGAAGAAATCGAACCATTCTCCTTTTGGTAGCCAGACATTCGTTCCGGCGACGTGGAGCTTCCGGTCCATCGGTGTGATGATTGGGGACACAATGAGTTCACTGCCAAAATAAAATTGATTCGGTACTTGATAAGCCGCTTCGTCATCGGGATGTTCGATATACATCGGTAACACGAGTGGTAGCGCATCGGCATGGTTACGATAATTCATCGTATATAGATAAGGGATGAGTTCGTGACGTAAGCGTAAGAATCGCTTCATCGACTGTTCGGCTTCGATTCCGAAACGCCAAGGCTCTTTCCCGTTAAATGTGCTGAACGTCGAGTGGAGACGCATGATTGGACTGAACACCCCATATGCGACCCAACGCGCAGCGAGTTCATCATCTTTTTCCCCGCGATGATGCCCTCCGATGTCGTGACTCCACCACCCGTAGCCGATGTTTGTCGCTGTCGCTGTAAAATACGGCTGGAAGGCGAGCGATGCCCACGAGATGATTGTATCTCCTGAGAATCCGACCGGGTAACGGTGGCTCCCTGGTCCGGCGTAACGAGAAAAAATGAGCGGGCGTTTGCCGTCACGGGCGATATCAATGGCATGATAATGATTTAGCATCCATAACGGGTCGAGTCCTTCCATCTTCGAGGTCGACCCTTGTTGCCAGTCGATCCACCAAAAATCAACGCCGTCTGCCTCATGTGGATGGTGCATTTGTTCGAAGTACGCTTGAATGAATCGCTTGTCCGAAAAATCGAACGGGATTCGGTCCTCCGATTCCGGATCGACGCCCATAGCCTCGGCCATCGCCACGTACTGATCTTCAAACGCACGGACACCGTCCGCGGGATGCAGGTTCAACGTCACCATCATTCCCTCATCCTTTAACCAGTTGAGGAAACGTTTCGGTTCGGGAAACAAGTTTTTGTTCCACGAATAGCCCGTCCATCCACTCCCGTACTCTTCGGGGATGTCCGTCACGTGCCAGTCCATATCGATGACACTGACCGAGAACGGGACATCTTCTGACTTGAAACGGCGCATTAACGTCTTATACTCTTTTTCGTCGTATCGCCAGTACCGGCTCCACCAGTTCCCGAGCGCTTTACGAGGAAGCATCGGTGTCGGACCCGTCAACGTGTAAAAGTCTCGAAGTGCCTGTTTATAGTCATGGCCATACCCAAAGTAGTAAATATCATGAATTCCTTTTCGTCTCGGCTCGACGAAGCGATCATCCGTCATCAAAAATGAGGATGAATCATCAATGATCGCATACCCTTGTTTGGAGAGGATCCCTTCTTCTAATTCCGTCGCCCCGTCCACATGGTCGAGCGTCCGCGCCGTCCCTTTCAGCGTCCGCTCCGGACCATTGAACATGTAGCGGCTATAATACGTACTAAAGTTCCCTTTCACGTCCACATAGAGCGTGTTCGGTGCGAACGGACCTTTCGTATAATACAAATGAACATGTTCTGTGATGATTTGGAGCTCTGTCTCATCTTCAATCACTCGGAATTGTGGAACGTCAAATTCCCGATTCCACGCCACTTGGGTGGCACGGTCTTCAAAAATTCCGTCTTCCGCGTATTCCATCCGAATCAACTGACTCGTCAAAACGGTGAATCGATAACAGCTTCCTTGCACGATTGCCTCTTCCCTTGCTTTTGGTCTCATCCACGACTGATATACATGATTTTCTTCGAATAGGCGCATACACTCGAGCGATTCCGCTCTCCGTCACTTCCTTCCTGAAATTAGTGCAAACGTTTACACTGAATATGATAGCAATCTCATTTTTGGCATACAACATTCCTTCCCCTTGAATCCGGGCAGAAAACAAAAAAAGTCGCAAACGCTTCACGTCTGCGACACATTCTTATTGTTGGAGCGATGGAGCCAGGCGGACACGTGTGCCCGCTTCCCCGTCAATGGCTGCTAAAGCCTGATCGAGCGACGTGATGATGGCGACACGGTTCGTACCGGATTCGGCAAACTGAAGCGCCGCTCTTACTTTCGGCAACATACTACCTGGTGCAAACTGCCCTTCAGCGATATAGGTCTCCATCTGTTCTTTCGACGTTTCTTGAAGTGCCATCTCATCTGGCTGCCCAAAATTGACATACACATGTTCGACAGCCGTCAAAATGAGTAACACATCTGCGTTGACGAGGTCAGCCAGTTTTGCAGCCGCGAAATCTTTATCAATCACTGCCTCGATGCCGACGTATCCATCCGCTGTCTCCATAACCGGAATGCCACCGCCACCGGAAGCGACAACGATGTGCCCAGCTTCAACGAGTGTTCGAATGACGGTGTGTTCGGCGATTTTCATAGGGATCGGACTCGGGACGACACGACGATATCCCCGTCCTGCGTCTTCTTTGAAGACATAACCCGTCGTCCGTTCGAGATGAAGTGCCTCGTCTTCCGTATAAAATGGACCGATTGGCTTAGTCGGATGATGAAACGCACTATCGTTCGGATCGACAATGCTTCGTGTCACGAGCGAGGCCACATGCTGTTCAAGGCCACGTGCACGCAGTGCTTTGGTCAATGCGTTTTCAAACCAGTATCCAATCATCCCTTGCGTCATCGCACCACAGACATCAAGCGGCATCGCTGGTGTGGCTGGACTGTCTGATGCGGCTTGTTGCAACATCAGGTTTCCAACTTGCGGACCGTTCCCATGCGTGATGATGACCTCGACTCCTTCAGCGATGAGTGCAGCGAGAGATTCCGCCGTTGCCTCAACTGCCTGTATTTGTGCTTCGGCTGTTGCATCTTTGCCTTGCTGAATCGCATTCCCGCCTAAGGCGATGACCACACGTTTATTCTCCATATCCATACCCCCGATCAAATGACTGAGATATTACCCGATAGTATGCGTACGACTGCGAAGATGGCCAGTGCGGTCAACATACCGGCGACCATCCATTCCGTTTTAGTGAGTGACTTGATGCCATTTTCACGTTGTGCCTTCATGTAGAGAAGGGTTCCCGGTGCATATAAAAGTGTAGTGAGAAGTAAATAATCGATTCCAGCGGCGTAAATGAGCCATAGTCCATAAACGGAAGCGACCAATCCAATCGCTAAATCGCGTGTTTTTCGTTCACCGGAACTGTATCCGATTCCGTTCTTCGCCACTTTCACTTGGTAAAAGGCCGAGAACACGTATGGGATCAAAATCGCACTCGAAGCGAGAGAAAAGGCAAAGTTATATGCGGCATCTGAAATCAAGAATGTGAAGAGGAAGAGCTGAATCAACCCATTCGTTAGCCAAAGGGCATTGACAGGAGCTTGATTTTGATTCTCTTTCGTGAACCATTTCGGGAAGACTCCATCTTTGGCGGCAACGAATGGGATTTCTGCCGCTAACAGCGTCCAACCGAGCCATGCGCCAAGGACAGAGATGACGAGTCCCCCGTTGATGAGCATCGCACCCCACGGACCGACGGCCGACTCGAGCAAATATGCCATCGCTGGTTGCGAGGCGTTCGCTACATTTTCGGGAGTCATGAGACCGAGCGACATGATAGAAATAAGCAAATAAATGACGAGCGTTCCAAGTAGCCCAATAACGGTTGCTTTCCCGACGTCAGAACGTTTCCGTGCACGACCAGATAGCACGACGGCCCCTTCCACACCGATAAAGACCCAAAGTGTCACGAGCATCGTCGAGACGACTTGGTCACGAACACTTCCCCATGAGAAGCCGCCTTGTCCCCAAAAATCGAAGGTGAAGTTTTCGAGATTAAAGAAGAACAAGGTGATCGTAATGAATGCAAAAATTGGGACGAGCTTGGCAATTGTCGTGACGATGTTGATCATCGATGCTTCATGAACCCCACGTAAGATGAGTGTATGCACGAGCCAAAGCATAATCGATGCACCAATAATCGACGCGATATTCTGTCCCCCTTCAAAAATCGGGAAGAAATAACCGACCGAACTGAACAACAGTGTGGCATACGCCACATTCCCGAGCCAGGCAGACAACCAATATCCCCATGCCGAGTTAAACCCGACGAACGACCCAAAACCTGCCCGTGCATAGCTGTATACGCCACCATCGAGATCGGGACGACGCATCGTTAGATTTTGAAAGCTGAGACCGAGCGCGATAATCCCGATTCCTGTGATGACCCAACCGATGAGAATGGCACCCGCATTCGCACCTTGCGCCAAATCGGCAGCCAAGTTAAAAGCGCCACCGCCTATCATCGATCCGACGACAAGTGCCGTCAACGCTCCGAGACCTAACCGCTTATCATTCTTTTCAGGATGTACTCCAGCCGAACCACCTGAGTCATGCTCCACCTTCGTAGCCATTCTACTCATCCCTTTCGCTTATTTTGAAGCAGGAGGGGAAATCCCCTCCTCGTCAACGATCAAGCCATTCGCGTGTCTCCGTGAGCGTCGCCGCCATCACCGCCTTGATGGTATGCATCCGATTTTCTGCCTCATCAAATACGAACGAATGACGGCTGCGGAACACTTCGTCGGTCACTTCCATTTCCGTCAACCCATATTGCTCATGAATCGCCCGTCCGACCTCCGTTTCTAAGTCGTGGAATGCCGGAAGGCAATGTAAGAACATGATGTCCGGATTGCCACTCTTTTGAAGCATGTCCATGTTCACTTGATACGGTCGCAACAGTTCGATTCGTTCTGCGAACGCCGCTTCCTCGCCCATCGATACCCAGACATCGGTGTAAACGACGTCGGCTTGGTCCATCGCTTCCTCAATGCTCTCTGTCAAGGTGATCACAGCCCCTGTTTCAACGGCGACCGACTTCGCATAGTTCACGATCTCGTCAGATGGCCAGAGCGATTTCGGCGCACAGATTCGCATATCCATCCCAACTTTTGCACCACCAATCAACAACGTGTTTCCCATGTTGTTCCGTCCATCACCTACGTACACAAATTTAATTCCGGCAAGATCTCCTTTTTGCTCTTTCACCGTCAAAAAGTCGGCCAAGATTTGGGTTGGATGATACAAGTCGGTCAAACCGTTCCACACCGGTACGCCGGCGTCTTTTGCAAGACCTTCGACCGTCTCATGAGCGAAGCCACGGAACTGAATGCCATCAAACATGCGTCCAAGAACGATCGCGGTATCACGTACCGATTCCTTCTTCCCGAATTGAATATCATTCTTGCCTAAATATTCAGGGTGCATCCCTAAATCGATGGCAGCGACAGTGAATGCACAACGCGTCCGAGTCGATGGTTTTTCAAAGAGTAAGGCAATGTTTTTACCTTCACAAATCCGATGTGGAACACCTTGTTTTTTCTGACGTTTGAATGCAGCAGACAAATCGATCAAATAGTTGATTTCTTCACCCGAAAACTCGTTTAGCGATAAAAAATGACGACCTTTCAAATCAAAATTGAACGTTGTAGACATACTGCTTCCTCCTTATCACATTTAGATGTCTTGGCGGATAATCGGACAGCTCATGCAACGTGGACCCCCACGACCGCGCGATAGTTCACTCGACATGATTTCGATTACTTCGACGCCTTCTTTACGAAGTAACTCATTCGAGACATAGTTTCGGTCATACGTGACCACGACACCCGGCGCGATGGCGAGCGTGTTCGATCCATCATTCCACTGTTCGCGGGCTGCCGCAATCGGATCCCCACCGCCACAAGGGATCAACGTCGCCTCTTGTAAGCCGAGGACATCTTTTAACACCTTCAACAAATCCGAGTGCTGGGCAATCTGAAGTTCACCTTCCGCGTTTAGCGTGAGTTCGAAAATGTTCATCTTCCCTTCCGGTCCTTGAATGAACGGATGGATGGTAAATTTATCATGATCGACCATCGTGAAGACGGTATCAAGGTGCATGAAGGCGCGTGATTTTGGAATTTCGATGGCGATGACTTTTTTGAAGCTGTCTCCATGCTTGAGTAGGTTGAGGGCGACACGTTCGATGCCTTGCGCGGTCGTTCGTTCCGAGATGCCGATGGCGACGACTTCTTTCGACAAGACGAGTTCGTCTCCCCCTTCCATCGCAAACCGATAATCACGGTCCGACCAGATGGGAACATCATGTTTCGCAAAGCGTGGGTGATAGCGCATAATGTATTGCGTGAAGAGCGATTCACGGCGACGTGCCGGTTCTTTCATGCGGTTGATGGAGAGTCCGTGACCGATTGCAGCGGCCGGGTCTCGTGTAAAGTAGAGGTTTGGCATTGGATCCAAAAAGAAGGGGTACGTATCTTCAATCATTTCATGCAGATGTCGGCGTTTTTCTGGCTTGATTTCCGATTTCCGGATACCGGCCATCACCGTCTCAATCAACATTTCGTTATCAAAATCGAGTAAATACTCTTTTAATGTTTCGTAAGAACCGTTGATATTTGATTTGGACTCCGATAAGATATCCGCGACAAACTTTTCGCGCACACCAGGGAGTGATAACGTTTCGGCCATTAGTTTTTCGAGGTAAAGGACTTCCACACCACGATTTTGAAGCGCACTCGCAAAATAATCGTGCTCTTTTTGAATGACCGGCAAATGGGGAATATCATCGAACAAGAGGCGCTCTAAATATTCTGGAGTAAGGTTCTCTAACTCCCGGCCCGGTCGCTTCAGTAATACCGTTTTTAATTCTCCAATTTCTGAATACACATGAATCGGATGTTTCAGCGTCGTATCTTGTGAAATCGGTTGATTCGTCATTGAGATCATCTCGCTTCCTCCTTGTGATTCGGGTGTGTGACTACCCTTACCTTATCACTTTACCAAATTTGCGAATGTCTAATCCGACAGTTCATCTGTTGTCGATTCCGCATTGATATGAATAAATGTTCACTCATGTGAATGAACAAACAATGCTCTAGAAATCAGGACGATGGCAAAGGGAAATAAGATGTATGGCTGATGTATAGCATCGCCCTAAAAAATGTAGAAAACTTTTTTTATTCACCGTAAATGAAATTGAAAATGTGAGAGATCAGGATGTGAGCATATGAAAATTGAAGAAACGGAATACAACGAACATGAAGCAGCGCTTCGTACATTGATTCAAAAGGGAGACCCGGTCGATTTTCAAGACCTCTTTCTCTCCCTCCACCCGGGTGAACAGGCGGATCATTTTATCGAACTGAATCAACATGAGCGGTCGTTCGTGTATCGAACCATCTCCCCTGAGGTATTCACCGATCTATTTGAAAAACTGACGTTAGAAGAGCAATGTACATTCATCCAAGAAACACCCCAACCGTATGCCGTCCGAATCTTGAATGAAATGTATTCGGACAACGCGGCCGACTTGATGCGGGAACTACCCGATGCGTTCATGGACACGCTATTTGAGCAGATGGATGATATCGAGGAACAAGAAGTCAAAGACTTGATGCAATATCCGGAGGAAACGGCTGGATCGCTCATGACGACCGAGTTCGTCGTCCTTCAAGCTGATAAGACGGTCGGACTGACCCTTGAAGAGTTGCGTGAACTCGGACCAGATGCCGAAACGATTTATTACCTATATGTGGTCGACCAAGCGCACCAACTGGTTGGTGTTGTCTCCTTACGTGATTTGATTGTCGCACCGCTCGAGGCGAAAATTGAAGACATCATGGGGTTCCGCGTCATTTCGGCAAACGTCATGACCGACCAGGAAGACTTGGCCAGGATTGTCCAGAAGTACGATTTGTTGGCCCTTCCCGTTATCGATGATCAGCAAAAGCTACTTGGCATCATCACGGTCGATGATGTATTAGACGTCATCGAGCGCGAAACGACAGAAGACTTTGAAGAACTCTCCGCGACGAAAGGTTCGTCTGATATCAACATGAGTCCGCTTGAAGCAGCGAAAAAACGTGCCCCTTGGATTGTCAGCCTCATGTTTCTCGGCATGATTACAGCTTCGACGATTGGCGGTTTCGAAGACACCCTTGAGACGATTGTGCTACTCGCCGTCTTCATGCCACTTGTCATGGGCTCTGCCGGGAACGCAGCCACGCAATCACTCGTCGTCGCTGTGCGCTCAATTGCACTCGGGACCATCAATCGAAAGAACGTTATGAAGATGATTCGACGCGAACTCGGAACCGGCATCATCTTAGGGATTGCGTGTATGATTGTCATTTTTGGCGTCATCACGCTGCTATACGACAATATGCTGATCGGCTTCATTGTCGGGGTTTCTATCTTCGCCGCACTCAGTGTCGCCACGATGATTGGAACGATTGTCCCGCTTCTCATCAATCGCCTGAAGTTAGACCCCGCTGTTGCCTCTGGACCGTTTATCACGACGCTGATGGACAACCTCGGTCTCATCATCTACTTCACGGTCGCGACGTCCATGCTCCAGTTTTTATGACATTTGAAAAAAATCCGATTATAAAAGCGGTGCTGATGTTGTCAGCGCCGCTTTTACTCGTCATGTTGTTGAGACTCCTCAAACAAACGCACTTCATTTTCATTAAAAGCCCTGATTTCCTCATCCGTCATCACTTCGTTTCTTTCTTCCACATAAGGATTGTCTTTCAATGATGTCTCTAGCTTGCTCAAGTCAGCACTGAGCCCGCTTTCTTGATAAAGGTTAGGTTTTCCTACCGAAGTCAGTGTCCCCGTCCGATTCACTTTGAAATGTCCCAGTTGTAGACCGACAATCCGATATGCATTCTCCATCACGGGTCCTTCATATCTTTGTAAATACAGCAAAACGGTCTCGTCTCGTTTGACGAGCGGGTCTTCTTCCATATCATTTTGTAAAAGGGTGATCGTATCGGCTGACTTCAGTTGACCATTCACGTCTCGATAGACACGCTGCACTTGAATGTGTGATTCAAAGAATGTGACCGATTGATGTGTAAACGGTTTGGGAGCACTGCTCACTTTGCCGACGATGACAATCGGCGAGCTTGTAGCTAAATCGTCTATGTGTCGGAAGCTTTCGGTCACAGCCAAATCACTCGTGTTTTCTTCTTTCAGCATTTCGCTAAACATGATATAACCTGCTATCACTACAACAGATAACATTCCAATCATCCACTTCTTCACGAGGTCCCTCCCATCGGTCCATCCATCCTCATCGATTTTCTACTCTCGTACGACAAGTACGCAATCGTCCCCACGTTCATGGTTTCTGTATGATTCGATCAAAACAATAGGACTACCTTCTTATAATTTAGGGTATTTCCTACAAATACATATAAAACATAAGTAAGGAATGAGGGGATTTTATGACGCTTCAACAAGTACTCTACATACTCGTGACTGGCGCTTTGTTCATGGCGCTCGTCGCTTACGTCTCGTATCGAATGACGAAAGGAAAAGTCGAAAGCGCCGACGATTACTTCTTGGCCGGTCGCGGATTAACAGGCGTCTTCATTGCAGGATCGCTCCTGTTGACCAATCTGTCAGCGGAACAATTGATTGGGTTGAACGGTCAATCGTTCGCCGGCAACATGTCAGCGATGGCATGGGAAGTGACGGCCGGTATCGCTGCCATCATCATGGCGCTCTTTTTGTTGCCACGTTTTCTTGGCATCGGAATTTCGACCATTCCTGAATTTTTAAGTCAACGCTATGACGAGGACGTTCGTCGATTGACTGTCTTGTTATTTCTACTCGGCTATATGTGCGTGACGATTCCATCGATGCTGTACTCGGGTGGATTAGCCGTCCTGCAACTGTTCGATGTGCCGGCCCTTCTCGGCATCAGCTTTGAGCAGTCCCTTTGGCTCGTCGTTTGGTTCATTGGGATTATCGGGGCGATTTATGCCATCTTCGGAGGTCTTCGTGCCGTTGCCGTATCGGACACGTTGAACGGGATCGGACTCATCATCATTGGATTCCTCGTTCCGACACTAGGCTTTCTCGCACTAGGGGACGGGAATCTGTTAGATGGGATGAAGACGATTGCGACGACGAATCCCGAAAAGTTGAACGCCATCGGCTCAGCCAACGACTCAGTCCCGTTCCTATCCATTTTTACCGGAATGATTTTTGCGAACTTGTTCTACTGGGCACTGAATCAATACGTGATTCAACGGGCCCTCGGTGCAAAAAACTTAGCGGAAGGACAAAAAGGCGTTCTCTTTACCGGCTACTTGAAATTACTCGTTCCAATCTTCATGTTGTTACCTGGCGTCATCGCGTTTCACTTGTACGGGTCGAACGTCGAGAAGGCAGACCTCGCTTATCCGAGTTTGATTGCCGAGCTGTTACCGATGTGGCTCATGGGCTTTTTCCTCGCCGTCTTGCTCGGTGCCGTATTCAGCTCGTTCAACTCGCTCTTGAATAGTATCGCGACGCTCTTCGTACTCGACATTTACAAACCGAAGTTTAAACCGGATGCTTCTGACCAAGATTTGATTCGCGTCAGCAAATGGTTCGGGACGTTCGTTGCACTCGTCTCGTTCTTTGTCGCCCCGAATCTTATGTATGCACCAGATGGCTTGTGGGACTTGATTCGTCGCTTCACCGGTTTCTTCAACATCCCGATTCTCGTCATCGTTTTAATCGGGATGCTTGTTAAACGTGTGCCGCCAATCGCCGCGAAGACCGTCGTCTTTTTCCACGTCATCGCCTACTATTTCCTCGTATGGGGGACGAAACAATGGTTTGGCGTCGAAATCGGTATCAACTTTATCCATATTTACGGAATCCTTTTCGTCATCGAAACGGGGATCATGCTTGTCTTTGCGCGTGTACGGCCGATGCTTCAAGCGAATCCGATCCGAATCGAACTAGGGCGAGTCAAACCATGGCGTCATTCCCTTTCGACATCCATTTTGCTCGTCGCTTCGATGATTTTCGTTTACCTTGTCTTCTCACCGATCGGACTCGCTTATGCGAACAGCATCGTTTCCGGATGGTTTGCTCCACTGACAGTGGGACTTGTCGTCATAACGTCCGGGCTCATCTGGGCATCTTACCGCTATGGTATTTCTCGTTATGAACGCTATCTAAACAATTTGGGTGAAGAGCCGTCCGATGTAGAAGAACAAAGTAGCTAAACCAATAGACCTCCTTGAACTTACACGTCAAGGAGGTCTACTTTTTGTTGTCGCTTCCGTTCATACATGGCATCGTCCGCACGTTGCCAAAGCGCCTCAATCGTTTCCGGACGAGACGCCCACGCCAACCCGATGGCAACAGAAATCGATTCTTGTTCACAAGTCGCTTCGATTTGACGAACCATTCGTTCACATGCGTCCTCAGGCATCATCTCTAGAAACAAGACGAACTCATCTCCCCCTAACCGATATACGGAGGATTCGATGTCTTGTAGGATTGTGCCGACTCGTTGCAACAAATGGTCACCAGCAGAATGTCCTTCTTCGTCGTTCACGACTTTTAAATCGTTCACATCCAGCACGATGATGCCGACATCACACGCATTTTCAGCTTGAGCAATCGTTTCTTCAAATGCTCGACGATTGAAGACACCGGTCAAGCTATCGTGGCGACTTTCGTACATGAGACGTTCACGCTCGGTCATGGCTGCTTCGATGTTCCGAATCACACCTTGAACCGCTACGATTTCACCATTCTCATAGATTGGCGTCGTATATTCCTCGAACCATACGTAAGCGCCGTCATTCGTGCGCCATCGTTGAAGAATCGCTTCTTCATAATTGACGCGTCCCGCCACTTTATCGAGTAATAGTCGCCGATCGTCCGGGTGGATTCTCCGAAAGCATTCTTGTGCATCTGAATAACTTTGCATCACCGTCCCGTCTCCGAGATATAAATCTAAAGAAGGACTGATGTATCGGAAACGCCACGTCGGTTTCGTTTCAAAAATGTAAATGACATCTTTCGTTTGATTCCCGAAATGCATAAACGAAAGAGACTGTGAATGTGGCTGTGGACGTTTGTATAGCCACAAGGCAATTAAAAATCCAACGAGTATCCCCCAGAAGAATAACGTCATTGAATCCACTTCCTCTCTGTTCGCCCATATCGTACCACGTTCGAGGTCAGACACCTGTCTCAATTCCTGTTATTTGGTAAATGTTTTTTTGAAAATTGAGTAAATTTTAGAGAGATTGTGATGGACATGATATAGTCGAATTATTGAATCACTCAATACATGGAGGTTTCTCATGCCACATTTCACACATCCATCGATTGACGAGACATTTTCGGGTGTCTATTTGCTCACCAATCGAAACGGATCAATCCACCAGTCTTACGGCTATGCGAATCGCTCAGAACAGATTCAACATGACGTGATGACACGGTTCGGAATTGCGTCCGGTTGCAAGCTGTTTACAGCAATCGCGATTTGCCAGTTAGTCGAGCAAGGGAAACTATCCTTTTCCACCTCGCTTGACTCATTTCAAACATTTGCCTTGCCTCATCTGTCACCAAACGTCACCGTACATCAGTTGTTGACGCACACATCAGGAATCCCTGACTATTTTGATGAATCCGTCTCTGATGACTTTGAAGCGCTATGGCGTGATATCCCGATGTATCGGCTTCAACAGTTACGTGATTTTTTACCGTTGTTTCAACAAAAATCTATGAAAGACGAACCGGGTTCTCGATTCTCCTACAATAATGCAGGATATATTCTGTTAGGGTTGATTGTAGAAGATGTGACCGGGCAATCTTTCACCGACTATGTCGAACAATCGATTTTTCATCCTGCTGGTATGATTGATTCTGGATACTTTTCACTCGATGCCTTGCCTTCTAGAACAGCACTCGGTTATATTGACCACTCGGACGGCACATGGCGTACAAACCAATATGCGATTCCAATCAAAGGAGGAGCAGATGGTGGTGCGTATGTGACAGTTCAAGACATGACTCAATTTTGGAAAGCGCTGTTTTCACATCAGCTTCTTGATACCGCTTCTACGTCGCTTCTTTTGACACCACACGTGACGGTTAATGACCGCGGCGGGAGTTATGGATACGGACTTTGGATTCAACATCACGCATCGGGAGATGTCTATAAATATCACGTGATGGGCTATGACCCTGGTGTCAGTTTCCATTCTAGTTATTATCCAGAAATCGATACCATCTCGGTCATTTGTTCAAATCAATCAGATGGGGCGTTCGACGTCATGAAACAGATTGAAATGCAGATTGGAGAACGGATTGAATGAACATTCGTACTTATATGGAATCAGACTTTGACTCGATTCAACAACTTAATCGTGATGAAGATTGGAGCCAATTGGTAGAACGTGACGCGTTGACCCGTGAGGCATGGCGTCAATCAAACGTCACCTATGTGATGGAGTCTGAAAATGGAAAGATTGTCGCTTATTTGCGCGGATTGACTGATACGACAGTCAGTTTGTATGTTTGTGAACTGTTGGTCGCTTCTACATATCGTAGACGTGGTCTTGGCGAACAGTTACTCCAACACGTCCATACACTTTATCCAGACACACGGCTTGAGATGCTCGCAAGTCAAAATTCCCACACATATTACGAGAAATTACGGTTTCGTCCGTTCTATGGTTTTCGGAAAACGATTCACGAATAGGAGGAATGTATATGAAACTTGCTCTCATCACAGGCGCATCGCGTGGTCTCGGCCGTTCCATCGCTCAGGAACTACAAGCTAGAGATTACGAGGTGGTCGGGCTCTCTCGCTCACAGGCGGAAGACGTTACGTATCAGCAACGATCAGTCGACCTATCAAACGTCTCGGGGATTGATGCAGTCATTCGGGAGATCACACCATTTCTAGAGCGGGCTGATTCGGTTTTGCTCGTTCAAAATGCAGCATGGATTGAACCGATTCATCGTGTCGGACAATTAGATGGTGAGAAAGTGACCGCTCATGTCCATGCTAACTTGCTTGCGCCGATGCTATTGGCGAATGCGGTCCTCGCTTTCGGTAAGCCGACCGAGTTGATTCATGTGACCTCTGGCGCGGCCAAACGTCCGATCTCAGGTTGGAGCGCATATTGTGGCACGAAAGCAGGACTCGATCATTTCACGGAGACGCTTGCACTAGAGCTAGAAGGAACCTCACATCGTGCAGCTCTATTCAATCCAGGTGTGATGGATACGTCGATGCAGGCGGAGATTCGTTCTTCCTCGAAAGAGGCGTTCGCTGACCTTGAACAATTCCGTGCATACGAAACAGAAGGACGACTCCGTTCTCCTGAAACGGTCGCTCGTATATTTGCTGAACAGTTGATTGACCGTCCTCTAGAAAATGGCAAGACCTATTCGATTTACGACTTGATTAAATAATTTACCGGGTCAAAAAAAGAAACACCCTTCTCTCGTCAAACCGTCTACACTACATGCATAGATACGTGAAAGGGTGAATTTTATGAAAACCATTGCTGGAGGATTACTGCTATTTGGACTGTTTAGCCTCACAATGTCGTTCACAATGATTGGTGATACCGCTGTCGTCGGGGCGATGGTGAGTGGTGTTTCAATTTTATGTAGTGTCGGATTATTATTTGGGGCGACTGAACTCAGTCGAATCCGTCACGACCTGCTCCACGACAAAAAAACGTCTTTCCCATCTGAATGAGGGAAAGACGTTTTTGATTCAATCTTCTTCGTATTCCTCTAATAAATCATCAACATCATATTCTTCGAAGTCGTCTTCATCGATAAAGATATCGCGATCGTTCACGACGTGAATCGGACCATTGGCCACATCGATTCGAATCGTCCACGCCCAAGGAATGCGTAATCGGTTATAAACACCTGTCCAGAACTCCATTGACTCTTGCTCATACTGTTCAAATTCTGTCAGAAGTTCTTTGAACGACACGCCTGTTAACTGGAAGTTTGAATCTTGGAGCCGTTGGAGCGCATGATGCTTCGCTTCTAATTCGGCCGCTCGAACCATTTCCTCAGCTGTCGCCATCTCCAGGATCGTCCCGTCTGGTGGGAGAATATCGTATACGTTGAACAATTCGCCTTCTTCTACTTCTACATCGTCAAACTCATAGTCATCGTGCCGCATACTACATTCCTCCTTACGCAATTTGAATCCCCTTTATTGTACCACTCTCTACCCGTTTCCCCCTAAAGATTCGTGCATATATTTCATTTTGCCAGGGAAAGACTGTTAGAGTGAGGACATCTATAGGAAAAGAGGTTAAGCAGATGAATGAATCATTCCAAGCACTCGTGCTAGACCAACACGAGGAACGCCTTCATGCCGAAGTAAAAGAAGTGAACGCCGACGTCCTTCCGAAAGAAGAGGATGGAAACGTCTTAGTCGAAGTCCACTATTCCGCATTGAATTATAAAGACGCGCTCGGATTGACGACTTCAGGAAAAATCGTCAATCGCTATCCGTTCATTCCGGGATGCGAATTCGTTGGAACTGTCGTCGAATCAGACCACCTCGACATCAAAGTTGGCGATGAGGTGATTGCCACTGGTTTCGGGATTGGGGAACGGCATTTCGGTGGATTTAGCCAGTATGCGCAAGTACCGGGGAAATGGCTCGTGAAGTTACCTAAAGGAATGAGCATGCGAGATGCAATCGCCATCGGAACACCAGGACTCACCGCCATGCTTTCCATTGATGCACTCGAACACGCTGGTGTGCGTCCAGGCGAAGAAGTGCTCGTCACAGGAGCGACAGGTGGTGTCGGAAGCTTCGCGATTACGTTGCTTCGTCGCCTCGGCTACCATGTCGTCGCCTCCACTGGTAAAACAGATTCACCATACTTACGCTCACTCGGTGTCGAGACGATCATCGATCGAAGCGAATTAGAAGGACCTGCCCGTCCCCTTGCCAAGCAACGCTTCGATGCCGCTATCGATTCGGTCGGTGGAAATACACTCGCCAACATCTTGAGCCAGATACGATATGAAGGTGCTGTCGCCGCATGCGGTCTCGTCGGAGGCGCCGAGTTGCCGACGAGCGTTTATCCGTTTATTTTACGCGGCGTGAAGCTCATCGGCATCGATTCGGTCATGCAACCCATGGTTCGTCGTACGAACGCATGGGAACGCCTCGAAGAACTCATCGATCCGAAAGTTCTCAACGAGATGATCCATGAGATTCCGTTACACGACGTCCCTCGTCACGCCGAGGCGATGATGCGTGGCGAATTGAGCGGTCGTACCGTCGTCCGCCTTCGCTAAGCACATGAAAAGAGGCTGAATCACTCACGATTCAGCCTTTTTCCTCTCTGTTCTCCATGGTGTGAAATCAGATGGTGAATCCGGCAGGTGCGTCTTTCACGACGACGAGCACTTTCCCTTGATCTAACTTTTCTTCGAGACGCTCTGATTCTTCTTTTGTGAAGCCGAGCTCCTGAAAATCGGCTCGCAGTTCATCTCCTTTTTTGCGGAACACGTTTTTGGCAGCTGTCCCCAAACCGACGTCACTTGCTGAGACGGTGTTCGCATCGGCATTGTCCGCGACACGCTTACTTCGATCATCGTCATGTGTGATGACGTAGATGTTAGATTCATCAATCCCATTTGTTTTCATCGATTGAACGGCGGTAACGACTTCTTCATCATTTGTAAATTCTTTGTACAAAACTGACATGTCTATTCTCCTCCTTCAATTCTACTACATTATTAGTTATTACCTTCCTTCCTGTTCTTCACACATTAAAAAACGATGACAAACGTCATCGTTTTGTTAAACGGCAGGTTCCTGCCCTTTTCGCTTTTTCAATTCTTCTAATAAAATGTTCGATTCATTGAATGGAATCGACTGGCGACCAATCCGTTCGATGTGGTCATGTCCTTTCCCGACGACCACGACACGCTTTCCTTCTAACGCTTGCGTGGCCGCATGGCGCAGGGCTTCTTCCCTTGCTTCAAACGTCACATACTTCACATCCGGTTGGATTCCTTTTACTAAGTCACGAATGATTTGTTTCGGGTCTTCCATGCGGATATCATGTACGGTGACAATCACCTCGTTTGAATAGCGGCTTGCGATTCGTCCCATATCTTGACGTTTCGTGGGATCTCGGTCTCCTGCCGCACTTAACACGACGACAAGTGCACGGTCGTCTTGTTGCAATGTAGACAAACATTTCTCTAGCCCGTCTGGTGTATGAGCATAGTCGATATATATCTCGGCATCCTCTGTAGCTAAACGTTCTAACCGCCCTTTTGGCAAGGTGAGTCCTGGAACATTTGAAACGATGGTCCGTAGCGCCATATCCGAAGTCGACACAAGTCCAATGGCCGCCGCTAAGTTCGCTGCGTTGAACGCCCCCATGAATCGGACGGGCACTTCGAGCTTGAACTCCTTCATACTGACGAGTACCGTTTCTTCACGCCAAATCACTTGGATGTCCGCCTCGATGTCCTCTTTTGTACTATACATAATGGCTTGACATGTCGGCGCAAACTCAGCCATGACATGACTAGCCGGATCTTCCGCATTTAACACAATCGCCTCACCATTCGTCACTTCCACCTGTTCAAACAATCGCGCTTTGGCCCGGGCATACTCATCCATCGAACGATGATAGTCTAAATGATCATGCGTCAAATTCGTAAACGCAGCAGCATGAAAGTGTATTCCCGCTACGCGACCTTCCATTAAGGCATGCGATGATACCTCGAGTACGCAATCCGTGACGCCTGCATCGACCATCTCTGCTAAGATGCGATGTAAGACGACGGCTTCTGGTGTCGTATTGGCTGTCTCAACCGTTTGATTATGAAAACGCGCGCCAATCGTACTAACGATTCCGGCACGACGTCCTGAAAGACGCAACAAATCATAAGTCAGTGTCGCCGTCGTAGTTTTTCCATTCGTTCCTGTCACACCGTATATACGCATCCGATGAGAGGGGTGGTCATAAAATACACTCGCAACCGCTCCTGCCGTCTGTTTCGTATCGGCAACAACCACATTCGGTACATCGAGATCGAGTGGATATTCTGAGATGACCGCACTCGCACCGTTGGCGACGGCGTCCTCCGCGAACTTATGACCGTCAACCGTATAGCCGCGAATGCAAATAAAGACATTCCCTGAACTGACCTTCCTGGAATCGGTTTCGACTCCGGTCACCCATGGATCAAAAATGTCATCCATCTCATTTTGTAAAATGGCGGATAAACGTTTCGTTCTCATGCTGTGTACGTCCTTTCTCATGGGTGTCGCTAGGTTCATAAAACCTTATCGTCATGTTACTAGATTTTAACGGCAATTGAGATGACAAATATATTACTTCCCGTTTTCAAAGAAAAGCAATCACTTCACAAAAAAAACCTAGACGTTTCACTCACGTACTAGGTTCCTCCATTTTGAATGCTAAATTGTGCTTTAGTAGCTCCGCCTCAAGGACAAAAAGGGCATTCGGTCCGATTCCGTGCCAACTCGCAACCTCACGGCGTGTATAGGGACACAATTCATGCAAAGACTCGATTCCTTTAGCGACTAGTGCCCTTTTAGCTGGCGCTGCTAACGTTGGTAAGGCAATCATCCAATCTCCGCCTTTCGCTTTCTAAATCGTTCGTTGATGGGAAGACAGGCAAGAACTTGCTCGATTCGAAACGTTCGTCTCGCTTGTTTATTCAAATCCCATGCCACAACGTACTCCCCTTGCACTTTAATCAGTTTGACCCGCCGCTCTGAAAATGTCCCATGTCGATCGACATACACCATTTCTGTGACTTGTCCCGAACGCATCCATCGTAACAATTCTTCTCTCATCCTGTTTTCCCTCCTTTATTTCCATTATACAGAACATTTGTTCCCATTTCTATTGATAAGCTGTTCGCTGATTCAAATTTCGATTATGATGAAGGAAATCAAATGAGAGAGGAAAAAACCGATGACTTATGTATTATTACTGATCTTGGCTGCCTTTTTATTCGGGGCAATGATTTTCGCTGCACTCGCGTTACCAAACCTTCGCAACATTTTATTCAATCGTGGCAGTTTGTTCAATCAACAGAGTGAAACCGTCACTTGTCCGAAGTGTAAAACATCATTCAAACGCGCGCCGGGAGACGCACAAACTTGTCCGAATTGTTATCACACGTTTTGAATCGTTGAGGGGCATGCATATTCGACCGCTATTCTTCATATTCCTTGGTTTAAATGGGAGCAAATGAGTGAAAGAACAGAGAGGATGCTTTATCTGAGTAAAGTTCCTGATTCTTTTATCGTTGAAACCTTCATTCCATACGAAAGGAGTTGCATATGCTTCCTACACTCGATGAACGCCTGGTCGATCAAATTCGTCTTAAAAATCGCCAAGCCTTAGAACATTTATACTCACGCTATGAAAAACTACTTTATCGATATGCGCTTCATCTGAATGACCATCCTGCAACTGCAGAGGCGGCCTTGACCGATTTATTTTGTCGGATTTGGCAACAACGTCTTCACTTCAACCCACATTCCGAAACGATTCGTGCGACCCTCATCCGTTCATTAGAGGAAATCATGCACTATATGAAAGAGGACAAATCAGATTCCAATACTTCTAAAATCCCTTCTGCATAAGGTTTTGTTGTCATCTCCGGATACATCTGTTTTGCCTGTTCGGTCGCATTGCTCACTAAATAGCCTTTTCCTACATGCGCTAACATCCCAAGGTCATTCCCACTGTCGCCGAACGCATATGTTTCTTTGCGTAAGAAGGAAACAGTGGTGCATACATATCGAACACTGGATTCTTTTCCGGCATGGATTGGATAAAAATCAATATCCCATGCATCCATCGGATCACCCGCTTGCGGATTGCATTGGCTGATGTTGACAGCAATACCTTCTTTATCAGCTAGCATGCGAAGCGTTTCGCTCCAAGACCCGATTTGGTCACGGATGTAATAGCTACGGATCCAAGGACTCGTCCCAAAACCCGGTTGCGCTTCTAGTTCAATCCGCATCTGTTCAAACTGTGACGCAACACGTTCCACACGAGATATAAAATCATTCGGGAATAGCGCTTGATAGGATTCTTCTAAAGAAAACGTTCCGTCTACGTCAATATGATACAATTCCGTACCTAAACTTGAAGCGATACGGTGAGGCCAAAAGCGAAGGTTTGCCTGTTCAACTTTTTCACGTAGCGATTTGAGTGAACTACCTGTCACCCACATCGTTGACAATCGATGGGAATATTGTTCCAAAAAATCTTCGAGCCGACGAACGGATGCCAATTGTTCCGGTGTACATGCATGAGGAAAGTAGGTCTCATCAAAATCAAAACATATGAGGATGTGTCCCTCATTCGTAAATCGCTTCATGATATCGTCTCCTTATCGTTTTCTCTTCCTCCTATAGTACAATGAAACAAAGGAGGCATCTTATGATTTCACGAATCTCTCGAGCTTATTGCCAAATGAGTAGCTTGATTACCGGATTTTTTATTGTATTTGCTTTTCTTTTTGGCATTCGCACATACTTCTTATGGACGACGATGAGCTCTCCCTTAACTGCGATTGGCTTGATGCTGATGACGGCGATTGGACTAAGCTTCATCACGTACCAGCTTTCAGAGAAATTAAGATTATTCATCTATTCGAAGCTTCCGGATCAAGCAGTGACATGTTCAATAAATAGTCACACAAAATAGGCATCCATTTTTCGATTTTATACGTTAGATCAATACAAGGGACATCCCTTCTGCGCAAAGGAGTATGTTATGACTGACTTAGAGTTATATGAGCGTGTCAGGCAAAAGGACAAAGAAGCGCTCGAAATATTGTATGATCGATACGAACGCATTTTATACGCATTTGTCCTACAACTGACAAAAGATCGTGATTTGGCCGAAGAAGCCATGCAAGAAGTATTCATCAAGCTTTGGCGTGGCGGAGGCGTTTACGATGAGTCAAAAGGAAAATTTCGTTCTTGGCTCTTCACAATGAGCCGTCATGTGGCCATTGATTTAATTCGGAAGCGTAAACCGGATTTACAATTAGATGAATCTTACGCTGAGGCCATCCCTTCCGACTCACCGTCCGTCGAGAAAGAAGTCGAGTGGCAAGAAGAGCGCGCCCAAATCGAGACAGCCATGGCCACATTACCAGCCGAACAACAGCAGGTCGTTCGACTCATGTATTTTCAAGGATTGAGCCAGCAAAAAATTGCTGATGCATGCGGCATCCCGCTCGGAACGGTAAAAGGAAGGATTCGACTGGCGCTAAGGCAACTGAGGAAACAGTTATCCCATGAATTCATCGGAAAGGAGGTAGAACAATGAACGCATGCGACCAATTGATTGACTACTTCAACCAACATTTAACGGAAGAAGAACGAATGAAATTTGAACAACATCTGGCAACGTGTAAAGACTGTCAAGAAGAGCTCGAACAACTTGAAGCTCTTGTCGGTGGCGTCGCGTTCTTGTCTACTCCGACTGAGCCACCCCGAGGCATGAAAGCGCGTGTCCTCGATCGTGTATTCGAAGAAGAAGACAATGAACCCGTCATAACAACCGACACTTCTGCATCAGTTCCACCGGTGACACCGTTCAAACAGAAGAAGAAACGGAACGTACCGGTCTGGGGAACGGTCGCTTTAGCAGCGGCACTCCTCCTCTCCTTGATCGGGAATGGATATTTGCTTACCAATCAGCCTGATGCCCCTGCCATCGCGTTAACCGAAACGATTCCACTCGACGGCGAATCGGAAGGGACCGCTTACCTTGCAGAGCAGGACGGTGCGACACAACTGATCGTCCAAACGAATGGTCTAGCCTCACTCGATGCCAATGAGGTATATCAAGTATGGCTATTAAAAGATGGTGCCCCGATTCCGACCGGCGCTTTTGTCACCGATGACAAAGGGAACGGGACGGTTATCTACACGCTCGACTCAGATGAAGTCGACGTCGACTGGGATACCGTCGCCGTCACAAAAGAACCGAATCGTGGCAATGAAACGCCACAAGGTGAAATCGTCTTAAGTGCTAGTCTTTAATTCCTGAACCGGACACATCCGCTGTCCGGTTTTTTGTTATGATGAACCAAAGGAGTGAATGGGATGCAAAAACCAAAAATCGGTATTGTCGGACTTGGAAATATCGCTCAAAAAGCGTATTTACCCATCCTTTCGATTCATCCCCGAATCGAGGTAGTCGGTGCCTTTTCCCCGAACACATCTAAGCGAGACATGATTTGCCAAACGTATCGAATGATCTCTTTCGACACGTTGAATGAACTCGCCTCATCCATCGATGCAGCGTTCGTACATAGTTCAACGGAAACTCATTATGACATCGTATCGTATTTATTAGAACACGGCGTCGATGTTTATGTTGATAAGCCCCTCGCCGCAACAATCGAGGAAGCGGAGCAGCTCGTCATTCAAGCCGAACGTCTTGGGCGTAAATTGATGGTCGGGTTCAATCGACGTTTCGCTCCGATGTATATGCGTCTACAAAACGAGTCCTCTGCTCACATGATTGATGTGGTAAAACATCGCGAGAATGACGTCGGCCCTAAGGATGCGACCTTCACCTTACTCGATGATTACTTACATGTCATTGATACGCTACGTTTCCTCGCTGGTAATAAGCTAACACTCGTCTCGGGTCACGTCGAAGTCAATGACAAGCATGAGCTTCGATTCGCCCGCCACGTGTGGCAAGATGAGCACGGAATGCACACGACATCGATGCACCGTTCAGCAGGAGTGAACCATGAGCACGTCTCGATCGTACGGGATGGCGAACGATTGTCTGTCGAAGAGATGGTCACGCTACATCGTTTCAAGCAAGGTCGGCATGAGGTCGAAACGTTCGGGTCGTGGGACACGACACTCACGCAACGTGGTTTCCAGGGCGTGATTGACCACTTCATTTCCGCACTCATCGATGATACAGCGATTTCAACAGACGGTCGTGTTGCCCTTGAGACACAACGACTTGTCACAAATCTAATCAAGTGAAGGAGGGCTATATATGGATTTCTTTTTCTACATCATGGTTATGGTGATTGTCGTCTCGTCAGTCGGTGCCAATACGATTATCAAAACGAGAGAAGCACGTGTCGAAGAACGACGATTGAAGATCGAAGAAGAGAAACTCGCGATCCAACGGCTTGAACTCGAGATGAAGCGCGAACAAGACAAACTCGACCATCATGGATTTTAATCAAAAGCGGTCACCCTCCAAAATGAGGGCGACCGCTTTGCCATTACAGATGACGATTTGAAATCGGCAGTTGTTCTCTTCGTTCCGCGAGCGTCGACCACGTCACAGCCGTCATGATACAACCGGCACCGATAAAGAAGTTAAGATGGAGCGTTTCGTTCAAAACGAGCCACCCGAGCGTCCCGCCAACCAAGGGTTGAAAGAAGAAAAAGAGTGACCCGACACTCGCATCCATTAACTCGAGTCCTTTGTTCCAGAAGAAAAACGCTCCTGCCGTCGATACGACACCGATATAGAGAACACTAAGCCAAAGGACGCCATTTAACTTTGGCCAACCTGCTTGCATGACCTCTATACTCATCAAAGGCGTCATCAATAACCAGGCGACTCCAATCGCAAATGTCGTGAGCGTCAAGGTCGACAACGTCTGTGTGCCGATTTTTACATAAATCGACATGAGCGCCCACGTCACGGCAGCTAGAACAAGTATGAAACTGCCTACTCGATACGTCCCTTCCCCTTCCCAACCAACCACGATGAGAACACCGACCGTTGCCAATCCAAGTGCTCCAATCTTGACAGGAGTCAGTCGTTCCTTCAATAGGATTCGGGCAAATAACACCATGAAAGCTGGCGTCGCTGCGGTCACAAGGGACCCGGTATGTGCATCCGATAGCTTCGTTCCGATAAATTGAAACGAAATCGAGGCAACGTATCCGATGACACCGACAAGTCCGATCCATTTCCAATCTGCCCTTCGAATCGATTCTCGTCCAAACCGAAACCAAACGACGAATAAGACCATAAATGCAACAGCGTATCGTAACCAGACGAACGTGAACGGTTCAATATATGCGAGTGCATATTTACTGACCACATACATTCCTCCCCATATACTCGCCGCAAGGGTCAAACTGAGTGCTCCTAGCCATTCTTTCCTCATTTTCTCGCCTCCTCAATGGCGACTATATACGACGCCTTCGCTTCGATTCCCTCTATTTTCATTGTCAGGTAGATGAAAAACGCTTACAATCAAGATATAGATTGAATGAAAGGAGGGAGAAAGGTGAAATTTGTCGGACGTACGCATTGGACAACTGAACATTTGTACATTTTGCGTGCGATTTTTCACGATGTCGCTTAATCAAGGGACCCGTCTGTCCTTTTTTAGACATTGCTGAATATACGACAAAGCGCCTCTCTCTTTCTAAACCGAGCGCTTCTTTGCGCTCGGTTTTTTTGATAGGCCCTAACCTTAGGAGGAACCTATTATGTTGATCGATCTTCAACACATTCAAAAACAATACGGTGGGCACGCTGTTCTCACAGATGCCAATTTATTCATGAACGAAAATGAACGAGTCGGGCTCGTTGGTCGAAACGGCAGTGGCAAAACGACGCTATTGCGCATCCTTGTCGGCTCTGAAGAGCATGACGCCGGTACAATTTACCGCCGGCAACGACTCTCTATCGGCTATTTGGTGCAGCTTCCTGACTACCCCGGACACAGTGGCCGCGACGTCCTCTACACTGCTTTTGAGGAAGTGATTCGTCTAAGCGAAAAGATGGCTCATCTCGAGCAAGAAATGGCGACGTCCAAACAACTAGAACGTCTTCTCGAATCATACGGTGCTATCCAAGAACAATTCGAACATGCGGGTGGATATGTCTACGAGTCAAAAATCAGCGCAATGATTGATGGACTCAAATTGACCTCATTCGTGGACCAACCGTTTGATACGCTAAGCGGTGGCGAGCGTACAAAAATCGGTCTCGCCTTGGCGCTTCTTCAGGAACCAGAGCTACTCATTTTAGATGAACCGACGAACCATCTAGATTTAGAAGCGATGACATGGCTCGAATCCTATTTACAGGATTATGCTTCAGCGCTCCTCATCGTCTCCCATGACCGGGTCTTTTTAGATGCGGTCGCCACGCGAATCGTCGAGTGTGAGGATGGAGAATTGACGAGTTATCCTGGGAATTATACGGACTTCGTTGCCCAAAAAGAAAAACAGTTGCTTGACCAGTTTCATGCTTACACGGAGCAACAGAAGAAAATCAAAAAAATGAAAGAAACGATTCGACAGTTGCGGCAATGGGCCAACGAGGGCAATCCACCGAATGAAAAGTTCTATCGTCGCGCCAAATCGATGGAAAAGGCTCTCGAACGAATTGAACGAATCAAACGACCACAACTCGAAGCCGAGCAACCGAATATCCAGTTCACGACGAACGGGCGAACCGGGCGTGACGTCTTCGAAGTGAGTGACGTGACACTCACGTATGATCGTCCTCTATTTGAAAACGTGCACTTCTATACAGGTCACGGGGAACGCGTCGCCATCGTCGGACCGAACGGGAGTGGAAAATCTTCGCTTTTGAAAATGTTACTCGGTGAAGTTATCCCTCAAGCTGGGACCGTCCGACGAGCCGATCAAGCCAGAATTGGATATCTGTCGCAACACATCACGTTCGATGAGTCACATCGCTTAATCGAGGCGTTTCGGGACCGGATCGCAGTCGATGAAGGCAAAGCGAGGCACCTTCTCGCTCAGTTTCTATTTTACGGCGCGAGTGTGTTTAAGCCTGTCTCAAATTTGAGCGGCGGGGAGAAGATGCGACTCATGCTTGCCATCCTCGTCCATGAAGAAATCAATGTCCTCGTTCTAGACGAGCCGACGAACCATTTGGATATCGAATCGAGAGAGGCACTTGAAGATGCGCTCGAACGTTTCCCTGGAACGGTCGTTACGGTTTCTCATGACCGCTACTTCTTAAATAAGCTGTTCCTCATCACGTATTGGCTCGACGGGACGATGACGCGTTTCGAAGGTAATGTCGCCTATGCTCTCGACAAGCGTGGACAGGCATCGAAAGATGAACCTGTAACGGAGCGCGTCAAACCATCAAAATCGCTGAAGCAGACGAAAGTCGCTCCATCTACGGTTGATGAGGAAGCTCACCTAACCCAATTAGAGACAGAATATCAGGCGCTGCTCCAACGGATGAATGAATTGGATGACCTTGATGAATTGATAGTGCTACAACGACAAGTTGATGCGTTGCAGGAAGAAATCGATGACGTGATGACACGTTTGCTCGAATCTTTATAACCTAATATAGAGAAGCGGCACCCAATCAAGGGCGCCGCTTCTTTTGCTCGAATCGAATCTGTATGAAATAGCCGATGACCGCGATAGCCATCAACCCAATTGGGAGTATGCGGTAAAGACCTTCCATCGTTCCCGTTGTCAAAAGAATCACTCCACTAAGGAACGTTCCGAACCAATATAGCTTTGGCATATGATCCCTCCATCGGTTGCATTCACTCAATAGGATACCACAAGAAAAGCGCCCTCACTCGGCGCTTTTCTTGATTCTCTAGTCCCCGGACTTTCATCCAACCAAGCCCTTGCTCGATTGACCGTCCCATCCATGATTTGGTTCGACTAGAGATGTCCAAGCCAACGTGACGCATCATTCCAATCCGTTCATCGTCCATTGGTTCACCAATTGTTTTTCATTCGAAAACATGAAATCGAATAGGTGACTCATAGACATTTTGATCGAATGGGCACGAGAGGACTTGGCACCTATGATGTCCACTTCTGACGCGGATCATGTGGAATTCCGTATACAAACAGTCTGTCTGGTATGCTTGCTCCGATGGCAAGCAGAGGCCGACGTATCATCGTTTGGAATACACGATTCACGTTCATATGGACTTTTCCCATCCCTTTCATCCATAAGCTACAGGTGACGAAAGTGCCTCCCCGTTCCCCGACTCATTTCAGAAAGTGAATGGTTACATGTATACAATATCCGTTTTAAGTGAGATTCAATCCTCGTTCACGATTTCTCCATAATCCAATTCATACATAATGCGTCAGCGCATAAGCGACCCCGTCCTCTTCTACATCCTTTGTAATGTGTGTACTCAAATCTTTTAACGGATCCACAGCATTCCCCATCGCAATCCTAGTTTCTGCCACTTCGAACATCGACACATCATTCAGATTATCTCCGATGGCGACGACGTCACGCATCGGAATCTGTTCATGCTCAGCTAGCTGTTTCAAGGCTGCGCCTTTACTTGCTTGAGGATGCCCAATCTCAATTTTCGTCCACCCTGCTGTCGTAATCAAAATATCGTTCCGCGGTTCATAGATTTTACGCAAGCGATGTAGCTTACGGCGATCGAACGAATAAACAAATACTTTGTACACTTCATCTCGTGCAAAGTTGATGTCTGCCATCGAATCCATATACGTCAGACCGAATTGCTCATTTTGAATTTCAATCTCACGTTCCGCCCACTCGCGAGTGAACGATTGATCGTGTGGTAACACCTCATCGAGTTCCCGCTTCAGTAAATCGCTTCCTGAACGGAGAACCTTCACTCCCGCATTCGTATAAAATTCAACGTACGCATCGTCCGCATCAGCGATTTCCCACAGTTCATTTACGATTGTCTGATCCATCGCATGATAGTAAATTCGCTCGTTCTCATAGAACCCGATTGCTCCGTTACCTGACAAAATCGGACAGATGAGGTCACTTCGCTTCAACAGCTCCTCGATATCATGAATCGAACGTCCTGAACAAATCGCAACGATATCACCATTATCTTGCCGACGACGAATCGCCTCCTGGTTTGCCTCTGTTATCACGCCTGTGCGCGATAACAGCGTCCCGTCTAAATCAATCGCAATCAATTTCATATCGTTCCCTCCTCTTTGGTTCTTTTCCCGATTCAATTATACAAAACACGATAAAACGCGCCTCCTGTTTGCAACGTAAAGATTAGGGAATCGTTTATTAAAATTAGGCGAGAATACGCCCACTTCTATACGTCAAGGACAGGGCTTGCGTGAAAGTGGGAGATGAATCGCCAGCCTGTCTTTCGGGTATGATTCCTTCAAGGGGGTGAACATCATGGTGAAGCACAAGGCTTACAAGTTCCGGATCTATCCGACGAAGGAACAGGAGGTCCTAATCGCCAAGACGATCGGCTGTTCGCGTTTCGTCTTCAACCATTTCCTGTCGAAATGGGACGCGGCCTATGAAACGACCGGCAAGGGATTGTCGTATGATGCCTGCTCGAAAGAACTTCCCATACTCAAGCAAGAGTTCGAGTGGCTGAAGGAGGTCGATAGCACGTCGGTCCAAGCGAGCGTCCGACACCTGGCCGATGCGTTTGATCGTTTTTTCAAGAAGCAGAACGAGCGACCCCGATTCAAGTCGAAGCGAAACCCTGTGCAATCCTATAAGACAAACATCCAAGGCAGGTCCCAGCTTCCCGAGGTCTCGATCGTCGGGAACACACTCAAACTCCCCAAGCTGAAATGGGTGCGGTTCGCCAACTCGAGACAGGTCGAGGGTCGCATCCTGAGCGCCACGATCCGACGCACTGCTTCGGGCAAATATTTCGTCTTCCTGCTTGCAGAACAGGAGATCGGTGAGCTACCGAAGACCGGTTCATCGGTCGGCGTCGACGTCGGGCTGAAGAACTTCGCCATCCTATCAAACGAAACCGTATACCAAAACGACCGTTATTTCCGTACACTCGAGAAAAAGCTGGCGCGGGAGCAACGCAAGTTGTCCCGTCGTAAGCGAATCGCCCTGAACAAGAGGGTAAGACTTTCCGAGGCGAAGAACTATCAGAAGCAGAAGCGGAAGGTCGCCCGCATCCATGAGAGGATCGCCAACAAGCGCACCGACTTCCTGCACAAGGTGTCGACCGAGATCGTCAAAAAACACGACGTCATCGGCATCGAGACCCTGCAGGTGAAGGACATGCAGAAGAACCGCAAGTTGAGCAAGTCGATCTCCGAGGTCAGCTGGTCGGCGTTCCATCGGATGCTCGAGTATAAGGCCGACTGGTACGGGAAGACCGTCGTGAAGGTCGGGAAGACCTTCGCCTCGAGCCAATTGTGTTCGAGTTGCGGCCATCAACACAAAGACGTGAAGCATCTCGGCTTACGTGAATGGACATGCCCGAACTGCGGGGTCCACCACGACCGTGATGTGAACGCAGGACTGAACCTCAGACAAGAAGCCGAGCGCCTGTTGGCTTCTTCAACCGTCGGGACGACGGGGCTAGCCTGATCACGTTTCTCTCGTTAGAGAGGATAACTCAGGAATCCTCCACTTCTAAGCGAAGCGTAGGTGGGGGTAGTTCAATAGTGCTGCATAATATTTTTTGAAAGGAGACATCTATGAAAGATTCTACACAAAAGCCACGTTTGAATCGCGTCTTTTACATCTCAGCAAGTTTGATTGCCTTACTCGTTCTATTTGGAGCGATTGCACCAACGACATTCGCTTCAATCGCAGGATCTATTTTTAACTTTACGACTCGCTCGTTCGGTTGGTTCTATTTACTTTCCGTATTCTTGTTTGTGCTCTTTTTAGTCTTTTTAGCGTTCAGTAAATACGGAAAAATCCGTCTCGGGAAGGATGACGATCGCCCTCAATATCCGTTCTTTACTTGGATCGGCATGTTATTTTCCGCCGGATTCGGTGTCGGACTCGTCTTTTGGGGTGTTGCCGAGCCGATGAGCCATTTCTTTACGCCACCTTATGCGGATACGGAGGCATTGACAGTCGAAGGGGCACGCCTCGCGATGGCCTATTCGTTCTTCCATTGGGGTGTCAGTCAATGGTCTGTCTTTGCGATTGTCGGACTGATCATCGCCTACTTCCAGTTCCGTCGTAATGCGGATGGACTCATCTCGACTAGCCTCTCACCACTTATAAAAGAACGACCGTACAAACAACCGTTGAACCAGACGATTGATATTTTAGCGGTCATTGCCACCGTCATGGGTGTCGCGACGTCGCTTGGTTTAGGTGTTCTTCAAATCAATGGCGGACTGAACAGTGTGTTCGGGCTCCCGAACACCGCTTGGATGCAAGTCGCCATCATCGTCGTCTTGACCGCTCTCTTTTTAACATCGACGACGACAGGGCTCGATCGTGGCATCAAGTGGTTGAGTAACATCAACTTAGGTACCGCACTCGTGTTGATGGTCTTCGTCTTCTTTGCCGGTCCTACCATTTTCATTTTAGAAACCTTGACGCTCGGTCTAGGTGACTACTTACAAAATTTCATTCGCTATAGTCTTCGTCTACAACCGTATCAACAGGGGACGTGGGTCCGGGATTGGACAATCTTTTATTGGGCATGGGCCATCGCCTGGTCCCCATTTGTCGGAGCGTTCGTCGCACGTGTCTCACGAGGACGTACCATTCGTGAATTCATCGTCGGTGTCCTCATCGTTCCTCCGTTCATTGCGCTCCTTTGGATTGCCGTATTCGGGGGCACTGCCCTACATCTAGATTTATTCGAAGGGACTTCCATCGCTGAAGCCGTCAATGCGGACGTGACGAGCGCATTGTTCGTGACGTTTGCCGAGCTCCCGTTCAGTTTTCTCCTCTCCGTCTTGTCGATTCTCTTGATTTTGACGTTCTTGATCACGTCGGCCGATTCTGCCACCTACATCATCAGTAGTATGACGACGAACGGTAGCTTGAATCCGCCCCTCCCCGTTCGAATCGCTTGGGGAGTTCTGTTAGGAGGAATCGCTGCCGTCTTGTTGATTGCGAGTGGCTTAGAAGGACTTCAAACTGCGTCGTTGATTTCCGCCTTGCCCTTCACGATTATTCTTCTGCTGATGGTGTTCACATTATTTAAGTTACTCCGACAAGAGAACGTACGAAAAATAAAATAAGCTGTATTTTTAAACGCTCGGGAAGATCCTTGAGCGTTTTTTAGTTTGACTCGCCGACATCTCGTTGTTTGTTGACTTCCTTATGTCCGATTGCTACGATTTTGACAACGTATAAGCTTTAAAGGGGGAATATGGGGAGATGAACGATTTCACACGTGCTTACGCACAACAACTAGACAAACAAGACCCGCTCGCATCATATCGGGAAGAATTTTACTTACCGGAAGACGGAATTTATATGGATGGGAATTCACTCGGGCTCTTATCGAAACGAGCCGAGCGTACGCTCCTTGAATCGCTCGCGGACTGGAGAGAGCTCGGGATCGATGGTTGGATGTCCGGTCGCCATCCTTGGTTCAACTTGTCCGAAGAGCTGGCTGCATTGAACGCGCCGCTCATCGGTGGAAAGTCGGAAGAAGTGATGGTCACCGGTTCGACGACCGTGAACTTGCATCAACTTGTCGCTTCGTTTTTCAAACCAGAAGGCAAACGAACGAAGATTTTGGCAGACGCCCTCACGTTCCCGTCTGACATTTACGCCTTGAAGAGTCAGCTCGAACTTCGTGGACTCAACCCATCAGAGCACCTTGTCCAAGTCGACAGTCCAGATGGGCGCTTCTTAGTAGAAGACGACTTGATTGCCGCGATGACTGACGAAATCGCCCTCATCGTATTACCGACCGTCCTCTATCGGAGTGGTCAGATTTTAGATATGCCTCGTCTAACGAAAGCGGCACACGAGCGTGGAATTTTGATCGGCTTCGATGCCTGTCACTCCGTCGGCGCCATCCCTCATGACTTCCACGACTGGGGTGTCGACTTCGCATACTGGTGCAACTATAAACATTTGAACGGGGGTCCGGGAACGGTCGGGGGCTTATTCGTTCATGAACGTCACTTCGGCACGACACCTGGACTCGCCGGTTGGTTCGGTTCGCGCAAAGATAAACAGTTCGATATGGACCATACGATGACACCGGCCGAACATGCCGGTGCGTTCCAAATCGGAACACCACACGTTATGAGTCTTGCTCCTCAACTTGGCGCGCTTGAGATGTTCAACGAAGTCGGGATGGAAGCGATTCGTCAAAAATCACTCGCGCTCACGACGTATATGATGGATTTGATCGAAGAGATGCTCGCACCTCACGGATTCTTCATCGGTAGCCCGACGGACACACGACAGCGCGGCGCTCATTTGAGCCTCGAGCATCCCGAAGCGGCACGCATCTGTAAAGCGTTGAAGAAACATCACATCATCCCTGACTTCCGCGCACCGAATATCATCCGTCTCGCACCGGTCGCACTATATAATACGTTTACCGACGTATATGACGTGATCGTGGCGTTGAAGAAAATCATGGACGACAAAGAATATGAGGCGTTCGCGAACGTCCGCGAAGTGGTCGCATAAGGGGGAACTGTCATGAGTGAACGCACAGAACATAAAGTAGAAAAATCGATTCAAACGGATTTCTCAAAAGACATGTCGTACGGGGACTATCTCCAGCTCGACCCGATTTTATCAAGTCAACATCGCCTTTCTGACCATCATGATGAGATGCTGTTCATCATCATCCACCAGACGAGCGAGTTGTGGATGAAACTCATTTTGCATGAATTGACAGCAGCCACGACGGCCATCACGAACGGCGAACTCGAACGTTCGTTCAAGATGCTCGCCCGCGTCTCGAAGATTCAGCAACAACTCATCCAGTCATGGGGCGTTCTCGCGACGTTGACGCCGGCCGAGTATTTAGAGTTCCGAGATCAACTCGGCTCTTCATCTGGTTTTCAATCTTACCAGAACCGACAAATCGAATTCGCGCTCGGCTTCAAAAACGCACGGACGCTCAGTGTTTACGCGCACGATAAAAAACTGTATCCATTGCTCAAAGGCTCGCTACAAGCTCCTAGTATTTACGATGTGACCGTCCGCGAAATGCATCGCCGCGGTCTTCCGATTGATGCGAGTGTACTCGAACGTGATGTCACTCAGGACTGGGAATGGAACGAGAGTGTTGAAAAAGCGTGGGTCGAGGTCTATCGAGACGTCGACACGTATTGGGACTTATATGAGCTCGGTGAAAAGCTACTCGATATCGGTAGCCAGCAACAGATGTGGCGCTTTAACCATATGAGCACCGTGGAACGCATTATCGGACAGAAGATGGGGACAGGTGGTTCGTCTGGCGTGAACTATTTACGTCGCGTGCTCGACCATCGCTTCTTCCCAGAACTGTGGACGGTCCGGACATCACTATAAGAGGAGCTGAATGCAATGACTTGGATTGATGTATCACAGCCACTTCATGCCGATGTTGCGACATGGCCGGGAGATACAAAATTTTCGTATGAAATCGCGTGGCCGATGGCAGAGAGTGGTTCGGTCAATGTCGGGAAGATGACATTGAGTTTACATCTCGGGACCCACATCGATGCACCGTTTCATTTTGACGACCATGGGAAGCGCGTGATCGACCTCGATCCGTCCGTATATATCGGACCAGCCCGTGTGATTCATCTACCGCATAAGGCAAAGATTGAAGCATCTGATTTGGATGGTCACGATTTGACTGGGGTGGAACGCCTCATCTTAAAAACGGATGGTTGGCCCGATAAGAGCGTCTTCCCAGAGACGATTCCTGAACTGACACCCGCTCTTGCCGATCGTCTCGGAGAACTCGGAATCTTCTTGATCGGACTCGACTTACCGTCCGTTGATGCGATTGACAGTAAAGAGATGAGCGGCCATCACGCGTTAGCACGAAATGGTGTGCATATCCTAGAAGGACTCGTTTTAGACAATATCTTACCGGGAGATTACGATTTGAATGCCGTCCCTCTCCCAATCGTCGAAGGGGATGGAAGTCCCGTTCGCGCATTGCTTCGCCCTATATTGTAAAGAGATAGCCGGAATCGGCTGTCTCTTTTTTGATTAGACAGGGATAGTCCGACGTTTGGCGAAATAGATGAGAAACTCTATTTGAAGAGAGGACATTCGATGAAGATTCTATTATTATCTGGCGGTGATGGAAAAAGACTATGGCCACTTTCGAACAATTCGAATGCCAAACAATTCATTCGTTTATTGCCTAGCAGAGGTGGAACGAAACAATCAATGCTTGAAAGAGTTTATAATCAACTAAAAACACAAGATTTAGACACTAACGCTTTCATTATCACAAATGTTCAGCAAAAAGATTGTGTCATTCATCAAGTTGGTACAGATACTAATATCATTTCCGAACCAACTCGTCGTGATACATTTCCCGCTATCGTTCTCGGGGCAAGCTATTTAAACGAGCAACATGTGCCTCTGGATGAAACGGTACTTGTGATGCCGGTCGATGCTTACGTCGACCTCCGCTTCTTTGAATATTTCCCTCAAGTCGATGAAGCAGTCCAAGCGAGCGATGATGCTTTGCATCTAATTGGGGTCACACCCCTTCATCCGACATCAAAATACGGATATATCGTTCCAGACGAGACGGCCCAAATGTCCTCGGTTCGCCTATTCCAGGAAAAACCGACCGTCGATGTAGCAGAACAGTTGATTGGACAAGGTGCGCTTTGGAACTGTGGAATCTTTGCTTGCAAGTTACATCTGTTACTTGATGAACTAGCAGAACGAAACTTACCGACAACTTATTCAGACCTCACTTCACGCTATGACGAATTAGAAAAGACTTCGTTTGACTATGCCGTTGTCGAACATGCAGAGTCGGTATTCGTTCACCGCTACGATGGCGATTGGAAAGACTTAGGAACATGGAACACATTGACTGAAGAAATGACGTCCACAACTCACGGTCAAGTCGAACTGTTCGAATCGATGAACACGCATGTGATCAATGAATTGAACCTTCCTTTGATTGGGATTGGGCTAGAAGACCTTGTCGTCGCCGTTAACGCGGATGGAATTCTCGTCTCGAAGAAAGAGGCGACCCCGCAGCTGAAAGATTATCTCGCCTCATCCGATGACTATCCAAAATTCAAATGGAAGCGATGGGGACAGTCGGAAGTCATCCATCATGAGACACTCGCCGATGGGCATCACAGTGTGACACGACGTATGCTCGTTCAAGCAGGGAAAGAACTCAGTTACCATTATCATGAAGAGACCGATACAATTTGGACGATTCTCCAAGGCACAGCAATCGTGACGATTGATGGAGAATCATTTGAGGTAAGACCGACCAATGCCATCTCAATTCAACGCGGAAAAGCACATATGTTAAAAGCAAGCGAAACCGTCATTTTAATAGAAGTGCAGTACTCTTTAAAATATATGAACAACGATACACAATTTCTCATTTCCCCATATAAATAAAAATGACCTCACGAGCTCTACCCGAAATCAAGGCATCGTGAGGTTTCTTCTTACTTATTTGATTAATTCGAGTTCGACCGGAATGTTTTCCTCTACTGTTTCACCTTTCAAATGATTGATTGCAGCTTCTACACCTAATTTACCAATCTCAGCGGGCTTTTGCGCAACCGTAGCTGCCATCGTCCCACCTTCGACTGCTTTGACCGCATCATCTGTCGCATCGAATCCAATGACTTTGACATCACTCATACCTGCCGCTTCGAGCGCTTGAACAGCACCGAGTGCCATCTCATCGTTATGTGCGAATACAGCGACGATGTCTTTATTGTCCTGTAAGATGTTCTCCATGACCGTCAATCCTTCTGCACGGTCAAAGTTTGCCGATTGTTTTGCCACGACTTCCAATTTCCCATCGATCGCTTCGTTGAATCCTTGTCCGCGGTCACGTGTCGCAGACGCTCCTGGAATCCCCTCGAGCTCGACGACTTTTTGCCCTTCGCCTACGAGTTCGACCATGTAGTCACCCGCCAACTGTCCACCTGCGACGTTATCTGATGCCACGTGGGCTACGACGTCCCCTGTTTCAGCGTTACGGTCTACCGTAATGACGGGAATGCCTGCATCGTTCGCTGCTTGTACCGCCGCGCCGACTGCTTCTGAATCTGTCGGGTTGATGAGAATCAAATCCATCCCCTTTTGAATCATATCTTCGACGTCATTCACTTGCTTCGCCGCGTCGTTTTGCGCATCCGCTACCGTCAACGTCGCATCCATTTCGTTCGCCTGTTCTTCTGCGCCTTCTTTCAGTGCGACGAAGAACGGGTTATTCAATGTTGAGATCGATAAGCCGATTTCATAATCGCCATCTTTCGTTTCCGTTTCAGACGATGACCCCGGTTGTTCAGTCGAGCAAGCTGCCATCAGTACCATTGTCAGTGCGAGTAGCCAAGCTGTCCATTTTTTCATGTTCCGTTTTCCCCTTTCGCGTGTTACGCGTTTTGTCGACGATCAAGCAATACTGCAAACAATATAACTGCACCTTTTACGACGAGTTGGAAGAATGATGATACGCCAAGAAGGTTCAATCCGTTATTTAATGTTCCGATGATCAACGCCCCAATCAACGTCCCGACAATCCAGCCGCGACCACCCGCAAGACTCGTTCCCCCGAGAACGACCGCTGCGATGGCATCGAGTTCATACGATGTTCCTGCTGTAGGTTGTGCGGAATTGAGACGTGACGTCAAGATGATGCCAGCGAGTGCCGCAAGCATACCGGATAGCGAATAAATCATGATTTTGACTTTATTGACGCCAATCCCCATCAATTTAGCCGCTTCTTCATTCCCACCAATCGCATACGTATGACGACCAAATGTCGTCTTCTTCAAGATGAAGTAAAGGACACCGAATGCGAGTAGCATCGTCAATGCCGGCACCGGAATGATCCAGAAATAACCACGTCCGAGCATCTCAAACCAACCGGAATTCCCGAGACCTGTAATCGGTCTTCCGTCCGTATAGACGAGCGTCAATCCCCGATAAATGGTCATCGTAGCCAATGTCGCGATGAACGGTGCCACTTTTCCGTACGTGATGACCGCCCCGTTGAATGCTCCGAGAACGGCACCTGCAATCAAGCCGAGTGCAACGGCCATAACCGCATGTTGACCGTCCACCATCATGCCTGCCACCAGTGCAGAAGCGAGCGCCAAAATCGAACCGACCGATAAATCGATGCCCCCTGTCAAGATGACAAACGTCATCCCGAAGGCAATCAAGGCATTGATCGACACTTGGCGGAGTACGTTAAAGATATTATTTAATGATAAAAATCCTGGTTCGAGCGCCGTCACGACGACGACGATGACGAGTAGACCGAACAGCGGTCCTAATTTTTGTCCCCATCCGAGTCGACCCGGGCGCTTCAGCGAAGTTGTTGCTTTCAATTCCATATCATTGCCCTCCTGTCGCATACGTCATTACTTTTTCTTGTGTCGCCTCTTCTTTCGTGAGCGTTCCGGTTACGACACCTTCCCGCATGACAACGATCCGATCACTCATCCCAAGCACTTCCGGTAAATCAGAAGAGACCATGATGATGGCGACACCTGATTCCGCGAGATCGCTCATGATATTGTAAATCTCTTTCTTAGCACCGACGTCGACGCCTCGGGTTGGTTCATCCAAAATCAAGACGTCCGGTTCGACACCTAACCATTTACCGAGCACAACCTTCTGTTGATTCCCACCAGACAGCGACTTCACTTTTTGTTCCATCGAATGATGTTTGACCCGCAATTTTTGTAAGTATGTCTCGGCGAACGTCTCCTCCTGTTGCTTCGAGATGACCGATCCTTTTGCTCGTTTATCAAGTGTCGGGAGCGACAGGTTTTCTCTTAGCGAGAAATCGAGGAGTAAGCCCTCTCCTTTTCGGTCCTCTGTCAAAAACGCGATACCGTGCTTGATGGCGTCGGCTGGGCTCTTGATTCGAATCGGTTTCCCATTCAGTTTAATGACTCCCCCTTTGTGGGTGTCTGCTCCGAATAGCGCACGCATCACCTCGGTACGCCCCGCTCCCATCAATCCAGAAAACCCAACGATTTCTCCGGCACGAACGTTAAACGATACGTTGTGGAACCGGTTACCTATTAAATCATCCACTTCGAGCACGACGTCCCCAGGTGTAGCGGTACGTGTCGGATAGCGTTCTCCAATCTCGCGACCGACCATATCGCGCACCGTTTCCTCAAATGAAGTATCCCGAATCATGCGAGTCGAAATGGATTGTCCATCCCGAAGTACCGTGATTCGGTCGCATAAGTCAAAAATCTCTTCCATGCGGTGTGAGATATAGATGATGGACACGCCTTGATCTCGTAAGGCACGTGACACGGCGAAGAGCGCCTGGATTTCACGATCTGTCAAGGCGGCCGTCGGTTCATCCATGACGATGACCTTCGCATCCGTCATGAGCGCCTTGGCAATCTCAATCATCTGTTGCTGACCGACCGACAAATTGCGCGCCACTTCATCGACATCCATGAACACGTTCAATTCAGCCAAGTATTCTCGGGCACGTCTGGTCATTTCCTGCTGTTTGACCATCCCGAACGGTCCCGTCAGTTCTCGACCTAAAAACAGATTTTCTGTCACCGTCATCTCCGGTAAGATGTTGAGCTCCTGATGGATGAAGGCGATGCCTTCTTGCTCCGCTTCTTTTGGGTGCTTGAATTGACGTTTCGCGCCGTCGATGAGAATCTCGCCTTCATCCTGTGCATGCAGACCGGTCATCACCTTCATCAATGTCGACTTCCCGGCCCCGTTCTCGCCCATAAGGGCATGAATCTCTCCAGGCAACAGTTCGAAATCGACTCCTTTTAAGACGGAGACTGGCCCGAACGACTTATGGATGCCTTTCAACTGAATATCCATCGAATCCCCCCTTAAAAAATGACCCCGGCATGTAAGATGACGTTGGCGTAAGGTGTCGCTTCCCCAGTTCGAATGACCACTTTCGCTTTTGCGACCTCCCGTTTGAAGTCTTCATGCGAACACATGTCGATGCTCGTGTACCGTTCTTTCAGTGAATCCGCAATCGTCGAGTTGTGTGTGAGGATTTCCTCAGCAATCGTGATGCGCTCTACGACCAAATCCGATTCGACGACATCGAGCACCTCAAGAAAGGAAGGTTCCCCGATGCGGAGACTAAGATCGACCCGCTTGACCCCGTCTGGAATCGGTAGCCCACAATCGGCGATGACGACGCGATCCGTATGCCCGAGGTCGGCAAAGATTTTTGCTAAATGACTATTCAAAATTCCTTGTTTTTTCATCACACGCGCTCCAATCGTTGTTGTACATCTTGTCGTGTCGGCATACCACCTTGTGCACCGAAGCCTTCGACACTCATGCCGGATGCGACTACGGCAAACCGTACGGCCGTCTCCAAATCGTCTTGTTCGATGAGGGAGACAGCGAGTGCACCGTTGAACGTGTCACCTGCTCCTGTTGTGTCGACGACGTTTGCTCGGATGGCTGGCACATGACGGACGTCTCGTCCGTCATGGAATCGAACGCCATGGACGCCTTCCGTGACGAGTAACTTGTTCGGATAACGTTTGAGAACATCATCTACGGACATTCCGTTGAATAAGTCACGGCATTCATGTTCGTTCGGCGTTAAATACGTGACGTCCTCAATCACTTCTGGTGGAAGCGGTTGAGACGGTGCCGGATTGAGTAGCACCGGAATCCCTTTCTCTTTACAGTAAGCGGTCACTTGTTTTACCGTCTCGATTGGAATTTCGAGTTGCAGGAGCACGAACGCCTGCTCGTCGAGAAAATGTTCGAGCTCCTCATCCGTGAAAACGACTCGTTTGTTCGCCGATTGGACGACGACAATCGAATTATCCCCTTCTGCTAATACGATATGGGCCGTACCCGTCACTTCCTCCGGTATGATCTGAACATGCGTGACATCGACATCGTGTCGTTTGAAGTTTTCAACAACCTGTTGACCGAACGGATCACTTCCCACGCAACCGACCATCTGAACAGTGCCGCCTAATTTGGAGGCAGCGACCGCTTGGTTCGCACCTTTTCCCCCTGGAACGGTGCGGAACGACTCACCGATGACCGTTTCTCCGGCTTGTGGCCGTTTGTCGGATGTGACGACAAGATCCATCGATATACTGCCAATGACAACAATGCGTTTCATTCTTTATCTCTCCTTCCGCTTTGTCGTGTGTCTTTCAAGTAACGTGACCGGTAATAACATCTCTTTCGGTCGCGTGTCTTTTTTCTCAATCAAATCGAGCAATCGTTCTGTCGCCACTCGCCCCATCTCATAGATAGGCTGGACGATGGTCGTCAGCGGCGGAGACGTCATCTCGCCTAATTCGATCCCGTCATATCCGATGACCTGTAGCTCTTCTGGGACACGAATGTCTCGACGGACTGCTTCCTGTAATACGGCGGCTGCAATCACATCGTTCGCTGCGAAAATGCCATCGAATGGCCAAGCATGGTCGAACAGCTCTTGGGACGCTTTCAATGCGTCTTTGAACGTGAACGTGGACTCGGTCATCCCGACGAGCTTCTCTCCCGCTACTTCGACAAATCCTTCGGTTCGGCGTTTGACCGTTTTGAGATGATCCGGTCCGGCAATGTGTGCCAGTCGTGTCGCACCACGTTGTAACAGCGTGTCGGCCGCCAACTTTCCACCCTCATATCCATCTGATACAACGGCGTCGATCCCCGCTTTTACGATTCGGTCTAGTGCGACCATCGGTAAATCCAACGTCTCATAATTCGGATTGTGCGAATGATTTGTTGTAATAATCAGGCCATCGACGTGCATCGTTTGCAAGGCGACTAAATACGTCTGTTCTTTTTCAAGTTGTTCATCCGTGTTACATAAGACGACTTGATACCCATGTTGATTGGCGACATCCTCAATCGCCCGAGCCAGCTGTGGAAAGAACGGGTTCGTGATATCTGGCATGATAAGTCCAATCAAATTCGACGATTTTTTATAGAGCGAACGAGCAACTCGGTTCGGCGCGTAATTCAGTTCCGCAATCGCCTTTTCGACCGCTTCTTTCGCCTCTTCGCTCACATATCCGCTTTTATTCATAACGCGTGATACGGTCGCCACTGAGACGTTCGCATGTTTTGCTACTTGTTTGATAGTCGCCATTTGACATCCTCCGTTCTGGAAACGCTTACAAAACCATCTTAATGTGTAACCGGTTACATATCAAGGGATTTTTATGATTTCATGAAAAAACACATTGAAATCGTGCTTCAATGTGTAGAGAACGTAGGATTTAGTTGAACATAGACGAGACATTCTACCGTTCGTCCATCGAGCCGGGTCAATTCCTGTTGTTTTGTAAACGCATAGGTGAATCCAGACTTTTCAACGACGCGTCGCGATTGGTCATTGAAGCTGAAGTATCCGCACCAAATCCGCTCTAACCCTAACGCTTCGAACCCAAATCGAATCATCGCCTGAACGGCTTCCGGCGCGTAACCATTCCCCCAATTGTCTGGACTGAGCACATAACCAATCTCACGCTGTGCCTCATGTTGAATCGAAGGGTCTGGTCTTCGGTCGTGTAACCCGATGCTACCGATCACTTGCCCAGTCTCTTTCAAGACGATGGCCCATACATCTGCTTCCTCGATAAACAGTTGAATGACGTCCCTTGTTTCTTCAATCGATTCATGGGGTGCCCAACCAGCCATCGGTCCGACTCGCTCATCTTTTGCATAATGATACATATCTTCTGCGTCTTTTAACGTAAATGCCCGTAAAATCAATCGTTCTGTCTCTAGAGTGATCATATCAACCCGTCCTTTTCCTTCAAGTTGTTTCCTCCACCGACCTAATGGGAAACGTTAGGCGAGGAGGAATGAACATGCCATTTGATTATGACTTAAACTTCGATGAAATCGACTTCCGACAACAACCCGAATTGTATCGGGTCGGGCGTGGCGAACAAGGCGTACTACTCGTCGAACCGTATAAAAGTGAGATTTTGCCACATTGGCGATTCAAGACGCCCGAGATTGCGAAGCAATCTGCTGAAGAAATTATGGAATTGTTTGAAGCGTATCGCGCGAATGACGATTTCGTCGGGATGGACATGGCCCGAAAGTTCATCCAGATGGGCTACACGCGGGCCCGACGCTATGCCAATTATAAAGGCGGTCGTAAATATAAAGAAGACGGTGACCTCCATGAGCGCGAAATCGACGAAGAGAAGGCAGAGTCTGCTCGCATCTTCAAAACGTATTGGGATCAACTTCGTGCCGATGAGGATTATTTACGACGTAAAAAGGCACATCAAAAACAATATGGTTAATCGCGCACCATCACTTTAAACGGGGTACCATTCCGCTCGAATGATGTGATGGTGCGAAATCCGACCGTATCGTATAGATGAATCGCTCGTTCGTTAAAAGCGGCGACGGTCAAACGAAGCGGTTTGCCCCGTTCCATCGCTCTCTCCATGACGTACGTCACAAACAATCGGCCATGTCCTTTCCCCGTCAAATCGGGTCGCATCCCCAACCCGATATCCGTAAATTCTAAACAATACGGATATGTCGAATTGGGCACTTGAGCCGGGGAACCGATGCAATAAAATCCAATCAGCTCATGCTCCTCTACAATCACCTGATACGTCATCAACTCGGCGATTCCCTCTTCAGAAGGCGATTGATTATAGAAGTCATAAGGAGCTCCATAGGTCCATTCTTGAATTTGACATGCCCATTCACGCGTCATCGGTCGGTGATGCATTCGTCTTCCCTCCGTACTCTTTTCACGATTTCTATGTAAAAAAGATGAGGTTGCCCTCATCCTTATTTTCGAGTCCATTCTGCCGTAATCGCTACGTCTGCTGCATGCATGAGATTATGAATTGGACAACGTGCCTCGACAGCCTTCCTTAATACTTCGATTCGCTCATCTGATTCGGTCGTATCCAATACGATTTTCATATGTGTCGACTCAAAGTAAGTTCGGACACCTTCCATCCCTTGGAATCCTCGAGGATCGAGCGTCCCTTCTGTTACAAACTCGACCCCTTCATACTCAAAGTTCAAATCCTGGGCGGCATAGGCAATCATGATGGTCGTACAGGACGACTGGGCACCGAGAAGATACTCGAGTGGATTCGGTCCCTTGTTCGTCCCACCGAGTCGTTCTGGCTCATCCACGATAAATGGGGTGTGATCGCCTACACGCACAGTCGTCTTAACGCCTCCGGCTTCTCCTTCGGCGCGCATCGTTACTAATGGTCTTTCTGACATGTTGCATCCTCCTCTCCATAATCAAACACTACTATTTTCCCTTTATTTCGGACCATGTAACGCCTCGTCATAGATGGCGTAATCATTTTTTCCATCTTGCTTGATCTGATACATCGCCTGATCCGCTTTATGGATCAACGTGTCTAAATTTGTTCCTTGGTCGGGAGCATGACTGACCCCAATACTCGCACGGATCGGAATCGTCACATCGGACGTGTGGTAAGGGTTTTGATTTAACGTCATCTGAAGTTCGTGAATAAATGCAAGCACTTCCGATTCTGTTAAATCCACTAAATAAATATAAAACTCATCCCCGCCAACACGAGAGGCCAAGCCAACGTCTCGTGTCGACGCTTCCAGCAATCCACCCAAATGAGTTAAGAAATAATCTCCAATCTGGTGACCGTACGTATCATTGACTGCTTTAAAACCGTCCAAATCAATAATCAATAAAGACAGCATCGAGGAACTAAGCAACGCCTGGTCTGCGCGTTCATAAAATGCACGTCGGTTCGCCAGCTTCGTCAGTGGGTCATGATAGGCAAAGAATCGGATTGTTTGCTCGGCCTCTTTAAACGAGTGGACATCCCGAATGATAATCATCCCGTGAATCGTGCGGTCGATATCGACAAAATCACCATCGATGACGACGTAAAGCTCTTGCCCAGACTTTGTCATAATCTTCGTTTCGAACTCTATAAACTTTTTACGTGTCCGAAAATGTTGGCTGTAGTGTTCCATCCACTCTGCTTTTTTCTTTTCTGGCAACAAATCGATAAACCGTTCATTCACGACACGGACAGTATGAAATAGCGTGCGTGCGGCCGGATTCGCACTTTCCACCCTCCCATCCGGGTCAATCAACAAGATGGCGGATGGATTTAAATTATAAAGTGTCCCATATCGTTTTACATAAGAGGTTAAGAAGTCTAAACGATTCATCGCAACGACCAATGCTACCGCCCAAACAAGCCCCCCATACATGTATGAATAGGGCGGGATCAACCCACGAAATTGAAAGTAGCCGAATACAATATCCCATATTAGTACGGCATTTGCAGTCCAAAAAAGCATGCGCAATACGCGTTGGTGTTCTCTTCGTTCCGCACGCTTCAATGCATAAAAAATGAGACCAATAATCAATAGATGAAAAATGTTTCCGACGGTCAACGTAGTTAAATACGATGAGTTGAACTCAGGATAAATCCAAATGCCTACTTGTTCAAACTGTTGACTGTTGATGATATTCTCCTGACGGACATACGTCAACACAACAGGAATCAATGGTAAATAGACGACCCATGGATACAACCACTTCGGTGCCTTTGCGCCGACGCCTGTGATACTTAATATGAAATGAACAGAGAAGATAAAAATGAAAATCCCAGCATTCCCAAACCAATAGGCAATGAGTGCCGGACTGTATTCAATCGGCGATAGATGGCGGACAAATTCAGCCAAGAAGAGCATCGAATAACCGAACACAAACAGGCTCAGCAAACGATGCTCGACTTTATTCGGATTTCGTTGAAAGACATCGAGTGCTAAAAAGCCAAGTAAAAATGACGGCAACAAATAGACCGCCAGATAAATGAACATCTCGGTCATGCGGAACCTCCTCACCTGTTCGTATTCTTCTATTTCGTTATCCTGCGTTCTTTTCCCTCTTTAACGCGACAAAAAACGGGATGGTTTTCTCATCCCGTTTTTGATGTCACACACTTATAGCGTTTCTTCGATTGGGGTATCCCCTTTGATCAAATCAATTGCTTTGTTCTGCACGTTTGAATGGTTATGAAGGACATGCACCAAGAATGATGCGACGTCTTCGCGTGGAATCTCTCCACTTCCCTCGAATTTCGTGTTCACTTTGCCCGTTCCCGCATCATCTGTCAATGCACCCGGACGAACAATCGTGTACGTGAGTCCACTCTGTTCGAGTAAACGATCTGCATGATGCTTCGCTACGTAGTACGGCTTCATCGAATCTGGCCAAGCTGAGCGATCCTCCGCTTTCAAGGCACTGACCATGACGAAGTGTTTGATGTTCCCGTTCGCTTGTGCTGCTTCGATACTCTTCGCTGCACCGTCTAGGTCGATCAAGAGTGTCTTGTCTGCTCCAGTACTTCCACCAGAACCTGCCGCGAATACGATAACATCCATTCCATCAATCGCTTTTTGCAAATCATCTACTGAACCTTCGAGGTCACCGAGTACCGCATTGTACCCTTTTGACTTAAAATCCTCGAGTTGTTTTTCTTTACGCACCATCGCCGTGACGTGATGCTTTCCTTCCTTGTGTAACTTCTCCACCAATTGATGGCCAATTTGACCGTTTGCACCGATTACAAATACGTTCATCTGTCTTCCTCCTCAAAAATGAATTCAGAGACAAGCGAAACGCCGGGTAGCCGTTGCTACATCCGGTGCAGAAGCGATGGCAGAGATGACGGCAACACCGTCAGCCCCGTCAGCCATAATAGCAGGAACATGCTCTGGACGAATGCCCCCGATCCCCACAATCGGAAGCAGTGGGTGATGTCGGCGAACTTGTTGAATCAGTTCCGTACCACGCACATGTCCTGCATCCAGTTTACTTTGCGTCTCATGAATCGGACCAATGCCGACATAATCTGCAAATGGAAGAGCCGTTCTGACTTCCTCCATCGTATGGACAGACACCCCCAACCATTTATCTGGTCCTAGCCGTTCTCGAACCTGTTTGGCAGGTAAGTCGTCTTGTCCGACGTGAATGCCATCCGCGTCAATCGCGAGCGCCAAGTCGACGTCGTCGTTGATGATGAACGGAACACCCGTTTCTCGACACAGACGTTGGAGCGTCCTTGCCATCGCTTCTTTTTTATCTCCATACAATGCATCTTTACCTTTTTCGCGAAATTGAAAACATGTCACACCACATCGAAGTGCCGTTTTGACGGTCGCCACCAAATCGGACGCGTCCGTCGTTCCACACACAAAGTAAAGGCGAAGCTGCTTAGCGAGCGCTTGTTTCGTACAGAACGTCAACGGTAATCACCTCTTCTTTCGCTAAACGATGTCCCCAATGATTCGTCGGTCCATGCCCCTGTCCAATCGATAATCCATGTGCAATCGCCTGATGAATAAACTGCTTCGCATCTACGACGGCTTGGCGTAGTGTCTTCCCATACGCTAGTTCGGCCGTCAATGCGGCAGAGAACGTACATCCCGTCCCGTGCGTATCTTTCGTTTGGATTCTAGGCGCTTTTACACAGAACGTTTCAGTCTCGCTCATAATCAAATCAACGGCCTCCACATCATCCGTATGCCCACCTTTGATAATGACGGTATCGACACCAAGTGCTCGAATCGCCTGTGCGGCTTTCATGCGGTCTGCCTCGGTTCGAATTTCCATTCCTGCCAGCACTTCTGCTTCAGGAATATTTGGGGTCACGATGGTCGCCTGTGGTAGCAGCTTCGTGCGCAGTGCTTCGACTGCACTTTCCTGTAGCAAGGAAGCGCCACCTTTCGCCACCATGACAGGATCGACTACTACATGTTCGAAATGATATCGTTCGAGCCCCTTCGCTACCGCTTCAATTCGTTCAGCGTCCACCAACATCCCGGTTTTACAAGCGGTGATGTTAAAATCATCCGCTACCGCTTCAATTTGTTGGTTAATCATTTCCGTGGAAATCGCTTCAATCCCATGGACCCCAAGTGTGTTCTGGGCTGTAATCGCAGTCAACACGCTCGTCCCGAATACACCGAGTTCTTGAAACGTTTTAAGATCGGCTTGAATACCGGCCCCTCCTCCTGAGTCAGATCCTGCAATCGTCAACACTTGAGGTCTCATGATGTCGACACCTCAATTCGATTCGTCGGGATGGTATGCTGTGCTAATTGATGAAGAGCATTTACAAAGTGAATCGCGAAGTCTCCAGGTCCTTCCGCTCGTTCACTCGCCAACTCACCGCAGTAGGCATAACCTGACATGGCGGTCACCGTCGCTTTAAGGGCATTCTTTTCGACTGCTAAGCAAGCCCCGACCACTGCACTGAGTAAACATCCCGTACCGGTCGTCTCGGTCATGCGTTTCGTCCCGCCATGTATTTCCATAACGACGTTCCCGTCGCTTACCATATCTTCTTTTCCTGTCACGGCCACGACACATCCGTATCGTCTCGCTGCTTCAAGCGCCAATTGTCGAGGCTCGCATGCACCGTCACCAGCATCGACACCACGAGCCGCCCAATCGACGCCAATCAATGTCGCAATCTCTCCTGCATTCCCTCGAATGACCGATACACGAACATTACGCAAAATGCGTTCGACCACATCTCGTCGAAATGACGTCGCTCCGACACCGACCGGGTCGAGTATAATCGGGCATCCCGCTTCGTTCGCAGCCTGACCTGCGCGAATCATCGTCGCTTCCGTCATCGTTCCAAGTGTACCGATGTTAAGTACGAGCGCATCGCTCACGAATGTCATCTCCGCTACTTCTTCGATTGCATCCGCCATGACAGGAGAGGCGCCGATGGCGAGCAATCCATTCGCCGAAAAGTTCGCCACGACCGTGTTCGTGATATTGTGAATCAATGGCGCCTGCTGTCGAATCTCATTCCAAATCTCATGTCTCATTGGTTGACCTCCTGCGACAATGACCACGACTCAAGCGTCCAAGCCATTTCCCAAAAAGCGACTTCGTAATAGCAACTCTTCAAAAATAGTTTCGTATAGCGCACGCGCTCTTCTTCTGTCGCTTGACCAGCCAGTTCATCCAAACGATCAATTTGCTCTTCCACCAGCTCACGGAACCACTCCGAACCATACGTCGCAATCCAAGCTGAATAAATCGGATGATCAGGACGCTTGTCTTTAAGACGTTCCCCAATCTCGTAATACACCCAATAACACGGAAGGATTGACGCCAATACGTCCCCGAGAGTCGGTCCTGCCTGTTGCATATGAAGGGCATATGCATAAGCGGTCGGTGCTGGCTCAAATGTCGCCAATTCGACATCCGTCACGTTGAGCATCGTAAAGAACTCTCGATGAAGGGAGAGTTCCGCCTCAATCGTGTGTAGCGCATGCGTCAAAAAGCGGCTCGATAGTTCCATCGTCGGAGCGAGGGTTGCCCCTTTGGCCTGCACTTTTGAAAACTGATTCAAATAGTATGAGTCTTGCATGACGTAATGTCTGAATTTCTTCTCATCGAGCGTCCCTTCTCCGAGTGAACGAACAAATGGGTGATGAAAGCTTGCTTCAAACAATCCATCCGCTTCTTGACGTAAGTGATCTGTAAATTTCATAATAACTCCCCCTTATAAACTGATAAAAAAGACGCCGCCTCCCATAACGGAAGCGGCGTCTCGAACAATCATATCTAGGTGAAGCCATATGAGTCGTCTCGCCCACTTCCCTACGCTAGCGTGAACTAGATCAGGTTCGAAGGGTCTGGACCATGTCCATCTCAGCCGCGTGACGCGACTCCCCTAGTGGCAAACATTATGAAATTCAGTCGTCTTCGACCACATTCTATCAATCTTTTCATCAATTGCAAACCTTTTCTGATTCCGTTTCCTATTCTTCGTTACGGGAATGGGTAAGTGACTCTGTTCGTACTGAAAAGGATGTGTAGAGATTGAATACCATTTTATTGACGATTGCCTTACTGTTCATCAGTTTGAACGTATTTTGGTTTTTCAAACGTCGAACGTACAAGCAAACAGGATTTGATGGAAGATTGTTCACTCAGTTGTTCGTCAGCCTATTCGGTGTCATGTTAGGATTCACATTGATTTATTATGCACTGTCTCGTGATTCAGTCATTCTCGTGACTTCACTCGAATCCATGAATGCCGTCGAACCGACTTGGGAAAATTTATTGTATTTTAGCGGTGTCACTTTACTTTCGATTGGCTTTGGTGATTTGTTACCGGTCGGTTTAACCCGATTATTCGCTATCATCGAAGGCGCCATCGGTATTTTGTTACCGAGTGCCTTCTTCATCAAATCGATTTATCAAAAAGACAAGTGAAAATCTTCCTATCGCCCCGTGATGAGTAAAAACATATTAAATGCCACGAGACCAAGGGGAAGCATCGCAACCAAAATAATCGGCCATTTCTTTAAACGAATGCCGACAAAGAGGACCAGACTTCCAACAAGTAGGGCAATAAATGTCGTGTATGGATTCATGAAAAAACGCTCCTTTCTCTATAAGGAGCGTTTCCCGGCTCTCGCCGTCATTAATCGTTTGAATGTCGAAGTGTTGCACATGCGGAACGAACACGTCTTGCTTCTTCTTCTCGGAACACGAAATCGCCTTGTTCGGCGACGCGTTGCGCGCAAAAGAAGAAGAGTGATTGTAATCGATCATGTGTATCTTCAATGGCACTCAACTCAGCTGAAGCGTATGTTGCCGTGAGCATCTCCCATAACTCTTCTGGCAAATGGTCGCGGATCCCGTCACCGGACTTCCCGAGATTTACTGAGAATTCCGTCGCATATCCGATGTTCCACTTCATCATCTGACGGAGCATATTCCGCATGATATCGAGATGGTCGAGCGCGTATAACACTTGATGCCGCTTGATTCCTTTGATGACATAGAGCGATACCCACCAAAACTCATTCCAACATGCGGCATATTCATCGGCAGACGGACGTTTCACGCGATACGACGTGTCAGACGGCGTGACGACTGGATGACGGTCTCGGTCGAAGATAATTTGACTGAGCGAGTCGGCTTCGAGCATGGTTTCAAGTTGATCCACACTCCGAATCGTCAAATCAATCCGATGTCCGTCTACATATTGCACTAAAAACGTTACGTGTCGTCCGGAATCAGCCGTTTCAGGTGTCTGCATGATCAAGACCTCTCCACATGTGTCAATCCATGAGCGATCGGCCGCAACCGCTCGGACGTCTTCCACATAAAAGGCAAGGTCCACATCCTGGTACGGGTCTGGTCGGATGTTCGGATTGACGAGTGAGCCGTTCAAGACGACCGTTCGAATGTGCTCACGTTCTTTTGCGAACGCAATCAACTGTTCAATGATTTGTTCTGGTTTCATTCTACAATCGCCCCCAATGAGCGCGCGACTTGAATCGCCTGCATCGCGTCTAGTTTTGTTTGTTGTAACGTCACGTTCGAAAAATCAACCCCGTCGACAAGTGCTCCTCTGAAGTCGGCGCCACGGCACACCGCATGTTGAAGTGTCGCCCGTGACAAGTCCGCCTGATGCCAGACCGTCTCGGTCAAGTCCGTTCCATACAGGTCCGCCTCGACCAAACGAACGTGGGACCAATCCATCTTCTTGAGCGACACGTGACGAAGGTTGACGAATGACCAATCCCCTTCCGTTACACGGACGCCCTCAAACTGACTCTCCTCAAAGGAAGACCCCGTCATTTTACATTGCTCAAACTCACTCGTGAACAAATTGGCACCATGGAATTGACAGTTCAAAAATGAACTCCCGACATGACGGGACGCATTCCATTTTGAATCCGTGAAGTCGCAGTTGATGAATTGACAGCGTTCCGTCTGTAGTTCCGTCGCATCAACGTATGTGAAGCGACAGTTCTCGAACGTGACGTGTGACAACACTTCGTCACGGAGTGTCACGTCACGAAAATCTTCATCTCGATATTGCGTATGTGGTTGAAACATATGATCCCTCCTTCAGGTATACTAGAACAGATTACAATGATTGGAAGTGATATAGATGGATCTCGTATTTCCTACTGAACACGGTGTCTTCAATTACCGCGTTGCTGGTATTTTTGTGAAAGACGGTCACTTATTGATTCACCGAAACATCCGAGATGACTTTTGGGCATTACCCGGGGGGCGCGTCACGCTCGGTGAAGAAGCCGCAACCGCCCTCGCACGCGAGCTACATGAAGAGTTGAACATGCACGTGACTGATACCACGTTCGCTTTCGTGCACGAGAACTTATTTACGTACAACAATCAGCCGTTTCATGAGATTGGACTGTACTTTTATGTAGACGGTGACCTCCCGCTCCAAGACGGAGACTTTTATGGACCTGAAGGAGATCACCTGATTTATCGTTGGATAAAGCTTGACCGTCTACAAGACGTCACGCTTTATCCGGAAATACTCGCTCAACTCCCGAACCGTTTGCCAACTCATTCACTCAATCCAGCTTGAACTTAGAGTAGCGATTTCAACTCGTTTAAATGTCGAATCTCATACGTTGACTCGATGGTCGCGGCCACTTCGTTTGGATTGAACCAGCAAGTATCCAAACCATACATCCGCCCACCGGCGATGTCTGCCGTGACTGAGTCGCCGATGATTAAGCCCTTCTCTGGCTCTACATTCGGGATTCGGTCGAAGACGTAGTCAAAGAACGGTTTCATCGGTTTTTGCGAGCCGGTCGCATCCGATACGAAGACGGCTTGGAAGTACGGCAATAGTCCCGATGACTCTAGCCGTTTGAATTGCGTCTCTGTCACACCGTTTGTGACGATATAGAGTGGATAGTGCGCGCTCAGCGTTTGGACAATCTCTAACGCGCCTTCAATCATGTGTACGCCTGCATGTAAGTAGTCCCGATACTGCTGTTCGACCTGCGGACCGTCCACCGTGAGTCCGAGCGAATCAAACAGTTTCGTGTGACGACCGATGAGTACTTCTTCACGATCTACTTCGCCGCGCTCAAATGCGCGCCATAGGCCGCTATTAATGTCGACATACCGCGACTTCACCTCATCTGTCATCCGCACGTTGAAGGATGCAAGTAACTGTTCCAAGGCGACATGTTCACTTTGTTTAAAGTCTAGTAGTGTGTCATCAATATCAAATAAAATCGCTTCATAACGTTTCATATCTCTTTCTAACCCCTCTCTTCGTCTTAACTGTACAGGAAGTAGAAACGAACATCAAAAAAGGGAGATATCATGCATCCCCCCTCTCAATGTCTATTAGATGACTCGTTTGATTTTTGACCCCCATGATTAATCAGAATCACGAGTGTCCCAATCAATATCACGACCGACCACATATGAACAATCCCCATAAGATTTAACGGCTTGAAGAAGTATCCCCAATCGTTCTCAAACAAGTAGGCAAAATAAACCGACACACCATATGATCCAAGCAAGGAAGCTAATACAAAGCGTATTCGCAAATGTCTCAAAGATTGCTTCGTTCCCCACCAAATGACAATCGGTACAATTAAATATCCAAATGGAAAACCCCAAACATAATCCATTGCCGCCACAAAAAATGCCCAAGGCACGAAGAGGAATAAACTCACACAGCAAGTTTTCATCGTCTGCTCCTAAATTTGTTGAATTTACTTGATTCAAGTTTACCAAATCCAAAACATTGATATGTTTATTTTTCTAAAACAAGTGAATACTTCTTATGGTGAAGAAAAATAAAGGAGTGTTCAAATATGCATACAGATTTTACGAACATGTACATCAATGGCGATTGGGTAAATGGCTCAAGCGAGAAGTCGATCGACAACGTTAATCCATTCTCGAACGAGACTCTCTTCTCGATTCAATCAGCGGATGAAGAGGACTTGAATCGTGCTTATGAAGCAGCAAAAGCGTCTCAGACGGACTGGGCCGATATGCTTCCACAAGCACGCCGTGAATTGATTGAGAAGTTTGCCCAGCTGACGATGGACAACAAAGACTTTATCGTCGATTGGCTCGTGAAAGAGTCCGGTAGTACACGCATCAAAGCAGAGAGTGAGTTCGCCGCATCGATGGCTATCATCAAAGAAGCCGCGACGTTCCCTTTCCGTATGGACGGGCTCATCAAACCTTCGATCGTTCCGAATAAAGAGAACCGCGTATATCGCAAACCACTTGGTGTCATCGGCATCATCAGCCCGTGGAACTTCCCATTCCACTTGGCTGTCCGTTCAATCGTGACGGCTCTTGCGACCGGGAATACGGTCGTCGTCAAACCGGCCACAGCGACACCGGTAACGGGTGGTCTCCTATTCGCATCCCTCTTCGAAGAAGCAGGACTTCCAAAAGGTGTGCTCAACGTTGTCGTTGGACGAGGGTCTGAAATCGGGGACGCAATCGTTGAACATCCGATTCCACGTCTCATCTCGTTCACAGGTTCGACCGAGGTCGGTCAAGGGATTGCGGAAAAGGCAGGTCGTTTGTTGAAGAAAACAGCACTTGAACTCGGGGGAAATAATGTGTTCGTCGTGCTCGATGATGCCGACCTCGATCGTGCCGTCGAATCAGCCGTCTACAGCAAGTTCTTCCACCAAGGACAAATCTGTATGTCGACGAACCGAATCCTCGTCGCCGAATCGATTCATGACGAGTTCGTGGAGCGTTATGTCGAGCGCGTTAAACAGTTGAAAGCAGGTAACCCGAATGAAAAAGATACGCAAGTCGGCCCGCTCATCGACCACGATCAAGTCGATCGCATCTTAGACCAAATCGAGAAAACGGTTGATGCCGGTGCGACCGTTCATACTGGCGGGACAGCGGACGGCAACGTCCTCGAACCGACCGTCCTCAGTGGCGTCACGAATGACATGCCGCTCGCGAAAAACGAAATATTCGGTCCGGTCGCGGTCATCCTTTCGTTTAAAGATGACGAAGAGGCTGTTCGTCTTTCGAACGAATTACCGTACGGATTGAGCGGTGCCGTTCATGGCTCGGTTTACCGTGCAACCAATTTTGCACGAAAAGTCGAAACTGGCATGATTCACGTCAACGATCAGTCGGTCAACGATGAACCGCACATGCCGTTCGGAGGCGAGAAAAACTCTGGTCTCGGACGCTTCAACGGTGAATGGGTACTCGAAGAGTTCACGACGCTTCAATGGGTGTCCATCATGCATGAACGTCGCGAGTACAAACCGTTCTTCTCTTAATACAATCAATACAAAACCAGGCTTGTCGGCCTGGTTTTTTTGTTTCTTCATTCGATTTTCTCACGAAGGTGATTTCGGCTTCTCAATCACGACTTTTCCATGTTCATCTAAGAGCGGCGTCATTCCACTCAATCCTAATCCACTAGTCATGATGTAATGCACGCCCGTATACTGATCCACGACAATTTTAATAATCCCGCCACTCATATGCTGTTTCGACTTCAATATAAATCGTTGTCCCACGACATACCATCCCCCTCTTTTTCGATTTAGAATGCCTTCACAATCATCTCATATCTACACGAAACATATACCATTTTTCACCATTTCAATCATTCTAAGAGTTCATTTACATCCTTGATGTGTTCTTCATCAACTTTAAAATATTCGCGACTTTCTATCCCTTTTGAAAAAATGAACTTGTTGTTGTCACTTACCCAAAAGTTCACCATCAATTCCATCGTGGATTCAGCTGGATTATTGATGGTCACTACATATTGAGGAAGCCCTTCTGGACGTTCATTTGTGATTGAACTCGTTTCAATCATCGTTTTGAAGTCCTTAATCTTTTCTTCATCCGTCACCCTATTTTCATCGTACACAATCGTTTGTTCATCAGTATAATTGCCAACCACTAGCTCTCTTTCTTGTTGACCACATCCCATTAATATAGATAACGAAATCACACTGAGGAAGGTAATCATTTTCTTCCAAAACATGTTCTCCCTCCTTTATATTTTGAATACGCTTATATATTATCCTGAGCCACAATTTACAAAAAAGACGAATGAGGTCGCATTTCACTCCCCCATTCGTCAACAGTCTGACTTTAAGTTAAATTTTCTTCACGAACTCCGACTTCAGTTTCATCGCACCAAGTCCCTCGATTTTACAGTCGATATCATGGTCACCTTCCACGAGTCGAATCCCCTTCACTTTCGTTCCTTGTTTGACGACAAGCGAGGTTCCTTTCACTTTCAAATCCTTGATCACGGTGACAGTGTCTCCGTCTTGAAGCGGGTTTCCGTTCGCATCTTTAATTTGTGACGCTGCTTCTGCTTCTGCCGCCTCACTCGGTGACCATTCATAGGCACATTCTGGGCATACAAGCAACGGACCATCCTCGTACACATAAGATGATTGGCATTTTGGGCAATTCGGGTACTCAGTCATTCTATTTCCTCCATTCGATTCACTCGTTCCAGTATATCGTATGGTGGCTCCATCTTTCTAGACCGTTCACTCTTCGGTAGGCGATGCAGGACCTTCTAAATCAAGTTGATAAAACGATAAATCGAGCCATTTGCCGAATTTATATCCGGCATTTCGAATCGTACCGGAATGAACGAATCCAACTTTTTCATGCGCAAGGATACTCGTCACGTTCGATGCGTCAATTCCACCAATCACCGTTTTCATTCCTCTCACTTCGGCGATACGGATGATTTCTTTTAACAGTTTGTTGCCAATGCCTTTCCCGCGGTAACCGGGATGCACGTATACAGAATGTTCAACCGTATAATGGTACGCTGGCCACGGACGAAACGGACCGAACGTCGCAAACCCCATGACGACGTCATCCTCTACCCATACGATGATTGGACAATCTTGCTCTTTCTTCTCCTCATACCATGCCACTCGATTCTCGAGTGTCACCGGTTGATAGTGATAGACGGCCGTACTGTTTACAATCGCATCATTGTAAATATGTAAAATCATTTGAAGATCATCTCGTCGACAATTGCGAATCATCCCCATACCACCTTTTCGTTTTTTTCATTATACGAATCCCCTCTTCAAAAGACACGAAAAAAGTGACCGGTCCCATCAACCGGTCACTCAAATCATGCGGCCAAGCGGTCACACATTGAGGCGCATTCTGTACAAACTCTTGCGCATTCCTGGCAATGTGCGTGCTTATGTTTCCCGCACTCCTGTGCGCATGCTTTACAGATGACTGCACACGCTCGCGCGAGTTCAGGAACGAATGCCGAATCACGCGTCATCGCTTCCGCAAGAAACGCACAGGCAGCGGCACATTCCCGATCCAGTCGGATACAATCAACCATCATCTGTACATCTTTTTCTTCTAAACAAGATTCCAGACAATAGTTGCACGTTTCCACACATTCGTGGAGCATTTCGAGTTCGTTCGCATAGATACGATGAGCCATACATCATTCCCCTTTCGTTTCTTCTCTTCTGCAATTTCGGACACGTTACTCCTGTTCCCTAATCGGCAAAAGAAAAACGACCCGGCTCAAGAATCCGGATCGTTCACGAACCTGCGATACAAGTAAGCGATTCGATTCAGTAATGTCTCGTCATATTTTTTCGGCATGAAACGATAGCGATACAATCGATACATTCGTTTCAAGTCTTCCCACTGATGATCGATTTGTTGCCCTTGTCTGAAGCGTGCCAAATCAATCAAGAATATCTGTCCGTTTGGCGTCAAAATGATATTACGCAAGTGGACATCCGATGGTGTCAGTCCTAATAAACGTGCCTGTCGAAGCGCTTCATCCACTACCTCGATGTAAGAAGGGTCAATCCAGACGCCTTCCGTCAGACACTCAAACAGCGTCTTTCCTTCGATGTAATCCATCACTAAATATGACGGACCAGACTCATAGCACTTCGGAAAGTAAGGGAGTCCCTTAAGTTTTTCATAGATCGCTGCCTCTTCGGTTGCGATTTGTTCATAACCTGGAAAGAACACTTTAATGACACGATCCTTTTCCTTTAAACGAAACACGGCCGCACTTCGTCCAATCCCATGTAAACGAAGATCTGGGTGCATCGAGGCTACCTGAAACGAGTCACCCACCTGTTCGAAGGTGACGTCCGCATATTGTTCATAGTCACTCATCTGTCACGCCTCTTTCCTATTTCTCTTCCCTCTCATCATAGCGCATACAAGCTCATTTGACGCCAAAACTGCTTGAGTAGGTGACAAGTGACGTCCATTCTCGTAAGACGTATAATGAAGAGCGACTGACAACCAAGGAGGAGTTATTATGCAACGTATCGCTTTGACAGAAGAATTATCATTCTCACGCATCGTCCATGGGATGTGGCGGCTCGCTGATTGGGACATGACCCCACAGGAACGCCTCACGTTTATCGAACAATGTCTCGAGCTTGGAATCACGACATTCGACCATGCAGACATTTATGGGGGTTACACATGTGAAGGTTTATTTGGAGAAGCCTTAAAGTTAAAGCCTGAACTCCGAGACCAAATGGAGATCGTCACAAAGACAGGAATTAAATTGACGGGGTCATTTAACCCAGGTCAAACACTCAATTATTACGATACGACAAAAGAGCATATCATCGCGCAAGCAGAGCGTTCGTTAAAAGAGTTGGCAATTGACCACATTGATACATTACTCATCCACCGTCCAGATCCGCTGATGAATCCGGATGAAGTGGCCGAAGCCTTCATCATCTTGCGCGATAGTGGTAAAGTACGTGAGTTCGGTGTATCTAACCATGTTCCGGCTACCCAGAATTTGCTTCAATCTCGCCTTCCATTCCAACTTGTGACGAATCAACTCGAACTCTCTCCGATGCAATTGAAGCATTTTGAGGATGGATCGGTCGATTTGTGTCACGAAAAACGAATGCCACTTATGGCTTGGAGTCCACTAGCCGGTGGTCAACTCTTCAAAGATGAACAGTATGCACCCCTTCGTGAAAAACTCGAGGAAATTCGTGCACGTCACAATGCAAGCGGAATTGACTCGATTGTGTATGCATGGCTCGTCAAACACCCTGCGAACATCATGCCGATCATCGGATCCGGAAAAATTGAGCGCGTTCAGACAGGAGTCGACGCCCTTCAAGTCGACCTCACTCGTGAAGAATGGTTCGAAATTTTGAAGGCGGCACGCGGTCGAGATGTTGATTGAAGGAAACTTCATCAAATAAATCCCACTGAATTATAAAGTGATGATTTAGAAGAATAATCGGCTTTTTTCAATGTCTCGTAATATCAACGTTTTTTCGTCAAAAATCGACATACAAAAAAAGTTAAAAAGTAAAAATAAGTCATAAATGGTTTTATCCCCCGTCCAGTTCAAGTTGGACGGTTTTTTTGATTTTTTTTCGAAATAACAAATTAATTTTCCTAAGACTAAAGTCACAAAAAATTGGTGCTAGAATGGTGAAAGTGATTCATCGAAGGAGAGTACCGATGTGAAAAAGTACCTGATTTTCAGTACCCTCGTCATCCTGTTTTTCTTATTCGGATGCGAGGAAGAACGCGCACTCCGACTCCAACCCGCTCCTGAATATTATCAAGGACGTGCCCTGTTACCAAACGGACAACAAATTGAAATGCCCGAATCGGATCGTGCAGCGATTATCGAGTTATGTCAGCCTGACAACGCGATTCAAAGAATTCCAAGTGGTGAAAGACATTGGCTCGGGACGGTCACATTGAACCAACCGTTGACTGATGCCGCCACCGAATCTTCTTTTCCAACCGCAACTTTTTTCACTGTCGAAAATAAATCATATGTCCAATGTCAACTCGATTCCGTCACATATGCCACCGAAATTAACACGCTTCCTGAAAGTTTAAACGATGTTCAATATACGGCCGAACCTTATCCGGATGTTCCGAAATTCCGATTTGCTGAGCCCCATGAATATGAGCATTTCGCACAAGAGATGAAAAAGCCGATAGGTAATGAGCCCTATCCAGAAAGAAAAGGGATCGAGCATACACTTTTCCATATCACGATGCCTTTCAGTGGTGAATTTGAACTGACCTTTACATCGTCCGAAGCCAAAGACCGCCTCGTCATTCCTGTCGAATCAACACGGCATCCCTATTTGTCACTCGGGCTCGGGACAGAAAAGTCTGATGAGGTGTTACAATACGCGATTTATACGAGCCGAGATCAAAATGACTATCAAGAAGTATTGCGACCGAAAGAAGCGCATATTTCACAAATGTTCGGAGCCAAAACAGCTCCGCAACTCCCTTCGGTTCTTGTACCGGGTCACGAGTATCCACTCTACAGTTTTACGTTCATGAAAAACGGAACGGCCCATCGTCAGAACGTCTCCTTGACGTATCATGAACCCAAGTTGTTGTATGGAAAAGAATTGAGTGAACAAATTCACGACAAATTAAGTAGTCAACGTCATGTCATTTTTCATGACTTGGCACTCCTTGGAACGGAATCAAAAGATGCCTCCTTCCTACAACATGTCGGTCAAGATGAAATGGAATTTATTTTTGGCGCCATCAAACGAGCTAACGCGACCGCCTATGCAGGCAAGACCGCTTCCACACCTTATGTGACCCTATTTCAAGGGATATGCGCCCAAACGTTTGATGTTAGCTATGATGGTGCAGATGTGTACGTGACCAATTCAGAGACAGGCGCCCATTTTAAGCTACTACGTGAGGATGCCATCAAGTGGTATAACCTGTTTGAACAAAACACTTAATCTGACAGATGCGAATGCGTCTGTCTTTTTGCATATTCATGAAGCAAATATAGTACGATGAGACACATTTTTTGGGAAGATAGGAAGGGAAAGGAGTGAATCTTTGTGACAAATCCATTTATACGTGACGTGAACCATCATTGGCGCGTATCCTATCGACAAAACGGATATCCCCATGTGCAACAGGGCTGGGTGTTACCTCCAGAACAAAAAGAGGAGTTCGATCCATTTATTTTGATGGCAGAAGACTGGTTCAAGCGTGGGACGTTTTCGGACCATCCCCATCGTGGGTTTCAAACAATCACGTATGTCATCGATGGTCGTCTAGAACATATTGATAATCATGGGGGACATTCGATTTTGGACGCCGGTGATGTTCAGTATATGAACGCCGGATGGGCCGCTAGACACGCCGAAGAAGCGGTTGACGATGATTTGATCCATACGCTGCAGCTCTGGTTGAATTTGCCGAAGTCGTTAAAAACGACAACCACTTCCTATCAGAACGTATACGTCGAGGACGCACCCCTCGTTCGTTTCGACGGCGGACAGCTTCGTGTCTATTCCGGCGAAATTGCGGGTGTAAAAGGGCCGATGGAAAGTCTCGTCCCCATCACGATGACAGAAATAACGCTGAAAGAAGGTAGCGAATACGAACACATCTTGCCTGCGAATCATAACAGCTTTTTGTACGTACTCGCTGGTTCAATTGAAGTTGGGTCTTCCAAAATTCCGCTCAGTAAAACTGATGTGGCGACACTGACGTTCGATGAAACATCTGAAGCGATGAGCACACTTCAACTGAAGGCCACGACGCGTACACGGGTGCTCATCTATTCCGGAAAACCGATTCGCGAAGACTATATTGCGCATGGTCCATTCGTGATGAACACGGAAGAAGAAATCCGCCAAGCTTTCCGCGATTATAATAGCGGCGGGTTCGGTCCCCCAGCCGTCAAATAAACAAAGGGAGTCTCTCGACTTGAGAGCTCCCTTTTCTGATTATGATCGATCCGGTTGTAACACCGTCTGTTGTGTCGGAACATGACCAATCGGTACGGTCCGTTCGACGAGAACGTAACGCTTGCCCTCCACTTCAAACTTGCGGTCGCCAAGATAGTGAGCGCTCTTTCCATCTTCGTATAGTTTCGACAAGATAGCAGGTACGTACTCTTCTAGTTTTGTATAGTGCTCATCGAGGGTCATGACGATATTGCCCCCCTTATATCCGAGCCAGTAACTATAAAAGAACCAACCTAACGACAGTACTCCTAGAATTCCTAATACAATTGTGATTAGTTCCATCATGTTATTCCTCCAATTTTTTCATGACAATCTGACGTTTTGGGGTGAACCCGATTTCGCTATAAAACGAAGCAGCATCCGTATTGTTCATCCAGTAATCTAGTTCAATCGATTTGAATTGGTGGTCAAGCGCCCATTGCTCCATCCATTCCATCACACGTCGACCGTAACCGTTCCGTTGATACATGGGGTCGATACTGATGTGATGAACATACACCACGCGAACAGCTTGACGAAACGCGTTCGCCTCACCCACTTTCTCTTCGAACCATATGTAACCGATTGGAGTTGCTTCAAGCTGCATCACCATATAGTGATGACCGGGTCTTCCAATCAGCGTGGAAAAGGCTTCATACATCTTCCCTTCCTCATACTCCGCAAAAAAGGTCGGATTTATATGGACGTGATGCTCATGGATGGAACGATTCAACCGTGCGATGAGGCGGGCATCGGTCGTAGGGGTAAATGTGATCTCCATCATCCGGTATAGTTTGAATGGTTTCGATCTTCGTTTACCCCGTGCGGTTTTTCAGTTCCGCGCAACGTATGCTCACTCGAAGCCTCCGTTCCTTTCCCATTTAGGCGACGTTGAAGCGGACGAGCCAAAAAGTAACCAATCAAGAGCGAACTAGGTAAGACGAGAAAAAATGTACCGAGCAATGTCAACATATATCCTTTGTCCGAGTCTCCGGCAATCACACGGAGGATAAAGAACAGACCGATGAAGACAAGCGCGGCCAGAGAATATTCTACACATTTCCCGAGAAATCGTTTCATACGACATCTCCCCTTTTAAGGTTTGATGTATTATACGACCATTTCCATAAAAAGGTTTCACGCGTCTTGATTTTCTTTATACCACTTCGTCGCCAACCGTTCCGTCTCGATGATCCAGTCATGCTTTCCTTGAATGTATCCTTCCATGTCTTCTGGATGCTGTGCCGCAAGTTGAAGCTTCAGCTCACCATACGCATCGCGAACATCAGGATAAGCTCGCAAGTAATCCCGGAAGGCAAGGTGTCTTATGACATCCGGATTCCCTTCTTCAAACACATGCACGTGAACCGTCCGTTCTTCTTCTCCTTCTCCTTTACGGAAATAGCGACGTTTCGGAATCCCATATTCACCAAGTCCACGGTACCCGAGTGCCTCCATCCGCTCCGTGTAGTCATCGACTCGTTCGATGTCCCGTACGACCGGCATCATGTCGATGATTGGTTTTGCCGCCAATCCTTCGACCGATGTACTTCCAATGTGATGGATCGCGACAAGTTCCTCTTCGAATAACCGACTCAATTTACCAGCCTCTTCTTCAAACTTTTGATTCCATTCCGGATTGTATTTCACTACTTCGACTTTTCTCATGATTTGTTCCTCCTTTTTTAAAAGAACTCTTTATTCTCATCATACCCTTTCTAAACATCGCTCGACATGAGGGATTCCACTTCAAATGGTTTGTACACAAATAAAATGGGAAACCTTATATTAATGACTTGAGAACTGGAGAGTGAATGGATATGTTGACTGAAGAACAAATCGAAACGTTTAAAAAACGATTATTGAAAGAAAAAGCAAAAACCGAAGGATACATGGATAATCGGGAAGAGACATATGATGAAGGAGAGCTCTCTCATTACGACAACCACCCTGCCGACTCGGGCGAAGAGCTCTTTTTACGGGAACGAGACCAAGCCCTTAATGAGCTCGATGAAGAGTTCTTGAGTGACGTCGATAAGGCGCTATTAGCCATTCAGAATGGGACGTATGGACAATGTGAGGTGTGTGGGAAAGACATTGAACTAGACCGTTTGGAAGTCATTCCAGAAGCCACCCTTTGCATCGAACACGCTCGGGCACAAGAAGAGGAAGAACACGCGCATGAAGTCGATCGACCGGTCGAAGAAGACGTGTTGAACCCTAATGAGACAGCTCGACGCAAAGAGTTAGACGGAACGGATCAACCTGGTCAAAAAACGGACGCCTTCTCCCAAGTAGAAGACTACGGAAGCTCAGATACGATTGCCGACAGCGAAGGCAACCACGATCCGACGCGCGAACAGTAAAAAATGCCCTGACCTCATTCGAGAGGCTCAGGGCATCTGTCTGCTTAAAACGTGGCTTTTACCGGAGAAGCACCACCGAGGCGCTCTGCCAGTTTCATCGGGTCGACGGCATTCCCAGCTGAACTAGCCGAGAAATTGTAGTCCCCTTTATGAATCTCAAAGTGTAAGTGCGGACCTGACGAGTTGCCCGTGTTTCCGATTTGACCGATCGGTTCGCCTTGGCGTACTGACTGACCTGTCTTGACATCCACTTTGTGCAAGTGTGCATACACGGTCGTCCATTTTTGACCGTCTACGTTGTGTTCGATTTGTATGTGGTTTCCATAAGGTCCACTGGAGCTGACTTTTGTCACTTTTCCAGCTTCCGCGGCGTATACAGGTGTACCTGTTTTGGCAGCAATATCGAGACCGTTATGGAATGTGTATCCGAACTGTCCACTCGCCGAACCGAACCCTTGAGAGAGGCGACCTTCCGCCGGCATTAAGAACCGATCGGGGGCCATCGCTTCATACCGTTTCTTTAAATCACTCAACTGATTCGTTTGTTTCTTATATTGTTTCGACTTTTCGTCATATGACGCTTTCACGTCTTGACGTGTCGCTTCAATTTGCTCTTGTTCTTCTTTCAGTTGCTTCAATGCTTCATTTGCTTGGTTTTTCTTTTCAACAAGCTCTTGATGTGCTTCTTCCGCTTCAGCGGCTTCCGCTTTCGCACTCGGCAACACCGAAGAAACGACTTTTGCGAAGAGCGACTGTTCTGCAGGAATGAGTGACTCTTCCACTTCTTCTAATTCTTTAGAAGTTCCTTCAATTTTATCTCGCAATGCCTCCGCCTTATGGTCGACTTGCTTCAACTTCGTTTGAATGGCGTGAATGGATTGTTTCGTATCTTTAACCTGCTGCTCCGTTTGTTGCAATGACTTTTCCGTTTGAACGAGGTCTTGCGGGGACATGTTGTCGGCAGATGCGGTTTGTCCTTGAAATAAGAGAACACCAACACCCGCTGTCATGATGAGTTGTTTCCACATATATATAATAAACCCTCCAAATTGATACATTCATGAGCTTCAAAAAAGCTACATGTGCGAATATACCACTGGGGGTTAAAAATTTCAATATATGAAGTTTTTCATTTTCATGTCATACATGACAGCATGATGTGATATTTTCAAGTGTCACTTCACAAGGATTTCACTAGCGTTTTTTTGTATAGTATCCCACCCAGACGATACCACCGATGGAAAGGAGTGTTACACTCACACTAACTGCTAGTATACCTCGCGACAGGTCGGGTGAAAGATTTGTTGTCAGCGCAATCAGGGTCGCGGTATTTCCACTAATCAGCGTAATGATACAGATGACCAACAACCGCTTCATCAAGCGTCCTTCACCATTTCAAATTGGGCAATCTCGTCTTGGACAAATCCCAATCGTCGTGCCGCTTCGACCCATTCAGGACGGTCTGATGTCAACGTGACATGAAGTGGCGATCGGCTCGCGGCCGCCCGCAATAGCCATTTCGCTTCTTCTGCTTGTCCAAAAACATCGAGCAAGACGTGATCGCGGTATAACAAAAATCCTATTCGATTCCCTTCTACGACTTTCACTAACTCAGCAGTTTGTTGGGTCACGCGCACATCGCGTTGCCAAATCGGAACGTGACTCGCCGCCGGATACAACTCATCAAATAACGTTTGAATCGGTTCAGACGTCATGTCTGCGTTCGTTTCTAATGACACCGCTTGGAAGTAGAGGATTTCTCGAGTCGTTTCGTAACCTAGTCGTTCATAGAGAGACACTGCCGCATCATTGCCTTGAATGACTTCGAGTAAACGAGTGCCTACTGCCGCCTCTTCAAATCGTTTCATCAATTCGGTCGCGACTCCTGCTTTTCGGACATGTGGGGCGACAGCAAGCCCACCACAACGTGTCTGCCGTCCTGAATCAAGATGTGCAATCCCGGTTAACACGACACCGACAGGTTCTTCACCATCATAGGCTACAATGGAACGGGACGGCTGATTTTGATCACGAACAAGAAAAACATCTTCGAACGTCTGCTCATCAAATTGAAACGGAATAATATAATCAGAAAAACCGCTCATGAACGCGCGGTATAAATCTTGTAATGGTGGATTTTGACGGTATGTAAACTGTGTCGACATATAATTCCCCTTTCTGAATGAAAATCAATAAAGCCCGAAGGAGACTCCTTATGAAAATTACGCTCGAATATCGAAATGATACGCATCAATCGATTCTCAATACGTTCGCACTACCGACGGACCAAGAAAAGTATACGACCCTGCCCAAAGACATGGATGACCCATTGCCCGATCGCATTTATCCGATTGTCATCGTCGCGTCGAAACCAGTCGGGATGTTCTTACTGCATGACAACGAACGCGTCACTTCCTATACGACCGAGTCGAATGCTTTGCTCTTCTCCGCCTTTGCCATTAACTATGAGGACCAAGGGAAAGGCTACGCTAAAGCGGCACTCCAAGCACTTCCGCAGTTCGTAAAGCAACATTTCCCTCACATTCGTGAAATCGTCCTGTCGGTCAATCTGAAAAACGAAGCCGCCTTCTGCCTTTATATGAGCGTTGGGTGGAGCGATACCGGACGTCGAATCGGTGGACCGATCGGCGAACAGCGTATTCTTTCTTTAACGATTTAAAGCATCCATTCGTGTCAAACTCTCAAATATGTTTTGCCAGTAAGTCTGACGATGCGGAACTAAATCGGCTTGCGTGATTTCAACAAGATGATTCGTCATAAGAGAGCATCCTTCAATCGTACACATGCATCCTTCTGTCAGCGACCTCAGTTCATTTCTTTGAACAGCTACGACATCCATCACTTCCTGGTCGTCAAAATGAATCGGCTCACCTTGATAGAGATAGCAATACGTATGTGCAAACTCGCGATCAAGAAACTCGTCCAGTTCAATCACGTCTTCAAAGATTCCCATAAAGGTGAGCTGTTCGAACGTCAATGACAGTCCGAGCTCTTCTTCAATTTCACGAACGCCATTCGCTATTGTCTCATCTGTTGCGAGGTGTCCCGCTGCCGTAATATCATATTTCCCGGGAAAATCCTGTTTCTCCATGCTCCTCCGCTGAAGATAGATGAGGTCTTCTTTCCAGAACCAGCAGTGGAACGTCTCATGCCAATCCCCGTCAACATGAACTTGATTTCGCTCCTTCTCCCCTATTTTCCGGTAATTCTCGTCAAAAATAGTGAGGTGCTCCTTCATTCCGACACCCCATCTTCTAAAAATCGGATAACCCTATTAGTTGCATCCAACTCAACTTGAATCCCAATCGGGAAGACGTGTGATGGAAACGTGTGCCCGATATCGACATTCGTCAAAATCGGAAAATCTTTTTCTCCGATGATTTCAAGCAACAAGTCGTTGAATGAGAAGGGAGCTGATTGATCTTGAAAATGCTCATGCTTCCCGATAATCAGACCCGAAATCTCATCAAACACACCCGCCAGCTTCAGCATACTAAGCGAACGTTCTTCTTCAGCCATCGTCTTAAACGAGTCTTCTAGAAATAGAATCGCGCCTTTCAAATCGGGATAATAATCCGACTTGAAGAACCCAGACATCGTGTTCAGATTCCCGCCAATCAACGTTCCTTGTGCCTTTCCATCCTTCAGAGAAATCCATCCTTCATTCGGTTGGAACGTCTTGACACGTTGTTGCGTCGACCAATCGAGCATCTCTTCCGTCCATTCATCAGGGATATGTAACTGAAACGGAGCCGTTCGTTCTAAACAGAGAATGTCTTTGACATATTGCTCCCCCGTCTCGAACATCCCTCCGTATTCACCGAATGAGGGGACGATTGCCGGACCGTAAAATGTGACGACGTCCGTTTTGGCATAACAGGCCATCAAGATTGCCGTGACATCACTATATCCCATGATGATTTTAGGATGACGTCGGAGTTGTTCATAATCGATATATGGTAACACCGAGTTCGAATTTGTTCCACCAATTGTACTGATGATCGCTTTCACTTCAGGATCATGTAAAAATGCGTTTAGTTCGTCAGCACGATCCCGAATGGACGAGGACCGATATCCTTCTGTTTTATATGTACACGTGCCCTCTTTCACCTTGAATCCCATCCGCTTGAGCTGTTCAACCCCATGTTGGTAACGCCCCTCAAACTGAACAGGTGCCGGAAAAGAAGGCGTAATGATCCCTATCGTATCCCCCACTTGCAACTTTGGCGGTTTAATCATGATCCCCACTCCCTCGTAACATCATTATGACCGCATTATACCGTAGGAGTGGTAAATCATGCTTCAAAATAAATCAGGGTCTTCCGATAACGTTCTCACTTTTCGAACTTTCGCCGGGCGTCCTGTCCATCCGAGTGCCACAAAGAAAAATGCACCTGCGAGTACGCCGAATAAAGCGGTCAACCCTACTTGAATCCCAACAAATCCATACTGTTCTCCAAGTTTCACGAGGAAGAGCGGTGCAAACAGACAAGTCATACTGAGTGAAAAAAGACCTCCCCATACTCGTCGCTTTGCATTACCAATGGTGAACCAACCAAACGCAATCCAAACACAAGCAACCAATCCTAGCGCACCAACCATCATCCACATGCCCACACCTCACCTTTTCGTTTTTCTTTCTATTCCCCATTTTTCTTGTGATTCCTACTATTTTTTCAAGTAATGAGGGAATTTCCGGGTAAAGGTAAATTAGATAAGATGCGGAACGGGACGACAAAGGAGTGAGGTAGACATGAGTTCACGATTAAACTTTGCCTTAATCTTTCTCGGTCTTTTTTTAGTCGCCGTTTATTGGATGAGCACGTGGAATGACAACATGGTCGAAGGACAGATTGAACGAATCGATATCCCCCAAATATTGATTGAATCTACCGAATCCTCTGAAAAAGTCACATTGCGTGTCATCTTGATCAATGATCAAACCGAAGTTACCGGCATCGTCAATAGCGTACAAGGACTACAGAGCGGCCAACTGGTGACAATCGAGGTCATCCCGACGGATTCGAACTTGAACATCGCACGCACAATCGAAGTCACCGCTCCATGATTTTTTTGAAATGAAGCGTAACTTTTCCAGAACTGTGGAATATGAGAACAGAATCATAAAAAGGAGTGATCGGATTGATTTCAAATAAATTACTATCTGGAAAAGTAGCGTTTGTGACCGGGGCAGCCTCCGGAATCGGACGTGCCGCGGTCATCCGCTTCATTCAAGCCGGAGCAAAAGTCGCCATTGTCGATTTGAATGAAGAAGATGCGATGCGTCTCGCAAGCCTTGTCGGGGAAGAACGCGCCATCGGCATCAGTGCAGATGTGTCGGATGAATCCGCAATGAAAGAGGCCTACGAACGGACAATGGAACGATTTGGTCAACTCGATATCGTCTTCGCGAACGCCGGTCGAAACGGGACCATCACACCGATTGAACATTTATCATTGGATGATTGGAATGGCGTGGTGGAGACGAACCTCACTGGAACCTTTTTGACCGTCAAACATGCTATTCCTCATTTGAAAGAGAATGGCGGGAGTATCATTATCACTTCATCGATTAACGGGAACCGCTATTTTAAAAATTTCGGATTCAGTGGCTACGCGACGACAAAAGCAGGTCAAACCGGCTTTGCAAAAATGGCTGCTGCGGAACTCGCTCAATTCGGGATTCGTGTCAATTCCATTTGTCCCGGGGCCATCGATACGAATATTGACGATTCGACCAATCGAGACGATGCGTTGCTCGAAGAAGTTGTCATTCCAATCGAATATCCACTCGGGAATCAACCGCTTGCCGGAAAATCGGGCTCCGCGAAACAAGTCGCCGATGTCGTCTTATTTTTCGCGAGCAACATGTCGAGCCACGTCACCGGCTCTGAAGTATACGTCGATGGGGCTGAATCGCTCTTGTAATCGAAAAGCAGGTCACCTCACCCGAGGCGACCTGCTTATTTAAGGATTGGACTTTTCATGACCGCTTTTTGATAGAACGGCTGAAATCCAAGCCGTTCCATATTGCGACCAGACGCCGAATCGACTTTCGTCGTAACCGTCAACAGATTGCATCCAAGTGCTTTCGCTTCGGCAATTCGTTCCAAAATAAGTTGTGTCTGGTACCCTTTTTGCCGATACGTCGGAACGGTGCTCGTCAGAAACAACTCTCCAATCCCGTCTTGCGTGGCTAAAATCCCACCCGCTACGACAGCATCCTCTTCTCGCACGAGATAAGCATGATTACTCGGCAGTGCGTAAAAGCCTTTGGCTGTATCGACCGTCTCTTGAAGGATTGTGCCCGACTCGGCGAATCCAGCCGCAACGGCGTATGCCCACTCATGGAGTGTCTCATCCTTCACTTTTTCGACCTGAGTCGGTACAGATGTGGAGGCATGCTGTGTCAAATCCAACGTCCATACGTCCAAAAAATGATCGAGCGTGTAGTTACGTTCTTGCAATAAGCGGAGCAAGGAGTCTTCCGCTAATGGACAAACCTCAATATGTAGACGCGAGACATTTTTCCCGCGTACCCATTTTTCCATTTGATGCAGGTCGTAAAAGCTTGTCGGCCGATTCAATCCAAATCCGACCGCAAAACTCATATTCCCCATTTTGAACACGTGTCCTTTTCCTTCTACGTGTAGTTCCGCACCTTCATAGGGAGGGGTTTGTTTACGATGTCGAATGTAAGCAGACGTCCCCTCTGCTTTGATGCGTTCGATACGCCTTGCCAATTCTAAACGATTCACGCTCTTCCCTCCCTTGTATATTCCATGTTGAGTGTAGCACATGTTCACGGTCGAATGAGATGACCGTATTGAATCAGCCGTTCCCGAACAGAAGGGACGAGTTCTACACACTCAAGGACCGTCTCCCACTCTTGTAACGTCACATCGACGACTTCATCTGCTTGCAGTGACAGTCGTTCAAAGTCGATTGGTTTCTCGCACACGAGACAATACATATCCAAGAAATATGTGCCCCGCTCAATCGTTGTCACGAACCGGAGTTGCTCAGGCAATACATATAGTCCCAACTCTTCTTTTAGCTCACGGACCGCACCTTGTCGACTCGTTTCCCCAGCCAAAATCGAGCCGCCCGTCCCTTCCCACAGAAGCGGATACGTCTTATCCGGATGACGCTTCGACAGCAATAATCTCCCATCTGGATCGAACGTGAACACTTCGATGACCGTGTGAAACGTATGCGGCTCTAATTCATCCCCACGAAAGTGCGTTCGACCGAGCGGTTGCCGGTTTTCGTCGAGTAAATCCCATACTTCTCGATTCATGGACGAATCTCATCAATCACGAACGAAGAGGAACCTTGAATCTCTTCGATAAAGTGAGATCCGAATAGCATGGCTGGTGTAAAGCTTCCGGCAAGCATCCCACCCGAACCGAGCAACCGCTTGACGACGGCGAGCGCCCCGTACACGGTGAAGGCATACGTACTTGCCGTTTGAATACGGACGACTACTTTTCGTCCTTCCTCATTCGTTGCTTCGCCCCATACGTACGTCGATGATTTTTCACGTAAAGCCTCGTCTGGTCCTGATACGTTTTCGTCGACATAACGGAGCAATCGTTCCTGCACGGCCTCTTTTCCAAGAATCGGGCTGAACCATGACAAAGCGCGAGCAGCATAGGCGGCCGCTGTCGGCACTGGTACCCATGTCGTAATATTCGGAATGTCCGTCGTGTAGTAGGCGGTCGAAACGTCTCCCCACGGAATCGCAATCGCGGTACGGCTTCCGCGACCAAAATCAATCGTTCTCCGCTTTGCCCCAATTGGAAATGGTGATAATTTGCCGTTCACACGTTCCACACTACTCGACCCTAGTCCACGAACGGCCGTCTTCATGGTTCCTGGTGAGATGCCAGCTGCCGCCGAAAAGCCAAGAGCGAGTGTTGTCGCATCCGGTATCAACTCTTTTAATTTCCGCGCGACACAGTCGGTCGGAATGACATCAAATCCGACACCCGAGCATAAAATCACACCACGTTCTTTGGCTTGAGCCGCTCGCTGTTTAGAATGGACATATTCGAACACGTCGATTTCCCCGGTAATATCTAAGTAATGCGTACCTGTCTCTAGACATGCCTCGATCATCACTTGGCTCGTATCCGTGAAAGGACCTGCACAATGAAGGACTAAATCTACATCGTGAAGCGCCTCGATTGCGGCTTCACGACTCAATGCGAAAATCGATGTTTCGCAACCCAGTTCATCTCCTAGGCGATGAATCGCTCTTGCGTTTCGTCCGGCAAGAACCGGACGCATTCCGTCACGAGCGGCTTGTCGTGCAATCAGCTCACCCGTATAGCCATTCGCCCCATAAATCATCCATCTCATTTTTACCCCTCCTTATGTTAATGTATCCTTGTTCGTTTCCCTAAAAGAAGTTGAATCGAACGAAAAGATCTTGGATGACATCGATGATATACACACTTCCCGTTACAATAAGCAAATATCCGATTGGGATGAGCAGACTTTTCACTGTTTGTGGTTTTGTTATGTCTCCCCGATGCTGTAGTAGACGATCCACCAAGTAAAACAAGGTCGCTGCGAGAAGACTGAGCCATGACAAGACGAGCCCGAATAGTATATGTAAAACAAACGAAGTGAACCACCTGAATCGTTTCGAACTGAGTCGATTCGCCAACCAGTCACTGCACCATGAGGTCACGACACCGTAGGTCAACATAATCGGAAAACTGACCGCTACATAGGCAACCGTCATCAAAAGGAAGCCATTCAGTACGCCACTCATCCCTCCATTTTCTCGTACACCCATCATAGTGACCCCACACGCTAACAGAATCGCATAGACGGGCGAAGCGATGGATGCTGTGACGATTTTACGATTCCACATCTGCACTCCCCCTAATCCCTTCCAACTTTACACGACCTGTTCTGAAAACGCACAAAAACCAGCCTAAATTTAGGCTGGCTTCGCGATTTGTTAATTGTTTGCAACTTCTCCGGCTTTCGTACGGACCGATTGCATCGCTTCCGTCCATGGAAGGAGTTGGTCGAGCATATCGTTGACCGATTGTGCTTGAACTTCTTTCGGAGCGAAATGCGTACCGTTCTCGAAGTCCGTGAAGAGTGAGAGTGCAGGATGGACACGTACGTGAGCGATTGACAATTCACTCAAAATGCCCCGTAAATGTTCTGTTGCCCGTGCTCCACCAACAGAACCGTATGAGACGATTCCGGCTGCTTTGTTGTTCCATTCGACGCGTAAGTAGTCGAGTGCGTTTTTAAGAGATGCTGAGATGGAATGGTTATATTCTTGGACGATGAAGATGAATCCGTCCATTTGCGCAATTTTCTCCGACCAGGCTGCAACGCCAGATGCGTCTTGACCCGCTTCGCCGAGAAGTGGCAAGTTGTAGTCTGCGATGTCGATGACTTCATAGTTGGCATCGCCATGTTTGTCGGCGAGTTCTTTCACCCATTCCCCGACCTGTGGACTGACGCGACCTTCACGAGTTGATCCGAGTACGATTCCGATGTTTAACATAGTAGTTCCTCCTTGGTTATGTTGTGATGCATCTGATTTTCCAATCAAGCGATTTAAGAAACTCATTTCATGCCCTCATATTCTTTCTCAAATGTTTTCGTGCTTCTGACCGTATCGATTGGTCGTACCATCGCCTCGATTTGCGAACGTTTCGCTTCGAGGAACGGCGGGAGTGACAACTTCTCACCGACCGTCTCGTACGGCTCGTCTCCCATGAATCCAGGTCCATCTGTCGCCCATTCGAACAAAATTTGCGGCGCGACACGTGCATAGGATGATTCAAAGAAGAAGCGATCGACGTAGCCAGAAGTCGGCAAACCGAACTGTTGGAGACGTGCTGTCCATTCATCGAGGACGCTACGGTCTTCGACACGGAATGCGACATGGTGCACGGTACCGAACCCTTGACGCGCTTGTGGAGATGTCTCGTCGTGAATGACGATCACTTGCGCTCCGTTTCCACCTTCACCTCCTTCAAAGAGATACACATCACCTTCTCGCTCGATCTCTTTAAACAGCATCACTTGCTCCATCACTTGTTTGAAATATGTGATATCTGCGATGCGAATAAAGATTGGACCGAGTCCCGTAATCGCGTATTCAAGCGGGATTGGACCGTTCTTCCACGGCTCGCCCGACGCGATGCCTTCGTTGAACTCATCCGAGATGAGTTGATACGCCTGCTCATCAAAGTCGATGAACGAGAGCGTCTTCTTCCCGAACTGTTCTTGAATCCCTTCGTGCTCGACGCCGAGACGGTCGAAGCGACGGACCCAATACGTCAACGCTTCATCTGTCGGTACGCGGAACGACGTTTTCGCGATTTCATTCGTTCCGTGCTTACCTTTCGGGATACCTGGGAAGTCGAAGAAGGTCATATCTGTCCCTGCGTTTCCTTTATCGTCCGCAAAGAATAAGTGATACGTTTGAATGTCGTCCTGGTTGACCGTTTTTTTCACCAAACGCATGCCTAACACGTGAGTGAAGAAATCGTAGTTTTTTTCGGCACTACTCGTGATTGCTGTGACGTGGTGAATTCCTTTAACATGATTCATCATTCTCTCTCCTTTTATATCTTGATTTCAAGATACATGATTAAAATTTTTTGCGGCTTCTGCCCGCTTTCCTATTTGTTTCAACTGTTCAATCGTTTCGTTTAATTGCATCCCTTCAAACACAGCGTTCATATGCTCCGTATGCTTAGGGAAAATATCTTGCATCAAGCGCTCTCCGTCATCTGTCAGCGCAGCGTATGTGATGCGACGATCGCTCGGACAAGCCTTACGAATGAGATACCCTTTTTCTTCTAACCGGTCCACGACGTACGTCATGCTTCCGCTCGAGAGGAGAATTTTCTTCCCGATGACTTGAATCGGTTGATCCCCTTTATGATATAAAAACTCGAGTACGGCGAACTCGGTCGCGTTTAACCCGTAAGACGCCACTTCCTGCTTCACCAGGTCTTGTAACGACTGAGAGGCACGTAACAGCACAGTAATTGTTTTTAATGCATCAGATGGTTCCATCTGTCTCCCTCCTTTGTCCAAGAGAGCCATTAACTTAAATTCAAATATCTTTAATTCGAGATAAATATATCATGCGACAATTCTTCCGTCAATCGATTTGATTTAAAAAATAAGACGGGTTGTTCCCATCTCATTCCCCTCGCCGAATTACAGCCATTTCACGACCGAATCGATGGCCTTCATCAACGAATCCTAGGCTTCCATATAAGTGATGCGCTGCCTCGTTCTCGGGGTGATAGCCGACGACAATCGGTTTTTCTGCGCCGATTTCTTCAAGCATCAGCTCTGTCGCTTGTCGACCAATCCCTTTGCCTTGATGAGCATGGTCGATCATGATTCGGTAAATCCACAATGCATCCAACTCTTCAAGTTCTGTATTGTACATGAGGAAGCCGACCATCGTCTCATCTTCATAAATCGCACGTGGACGTAATGTCGGTTCGTACAACGCTTGAAGTAACGAAATCGCATTCGGCTCCATATACGACTGTTGTTGCTCACTTAATTCCAAGTGACAGCATGTATACCAATTTTGTGCATCGATCGGACGTAGTGAAATCATGTCTTTCTCCTTTAGTCATATGTCTCATTTAAGTTTCTTGCATAAAATGCGATGGCACGCCGGTACCGCGCGATGCTCTCGTCCGGTTTCGGACTTGCAAGCAGTTCAAGTAACGTTCCCGTCGCTTCTTCATGGCGACCGACGTTGTAATGGGTCATCGCTTGAAATACCTTGAGCGCCCCGTGATTCGGGAATTGCTCGATTGCCTCTTCAAATAACTGTTCCGCTTCCGTGTATCGTCCGAGTGCCCGATACGTACTGCCGAGTCCGAGATATGATTCCGCCAACTCTTCCCCCGTCAACCCGAGTCGGATGGCCCGTTCATAATGCGGGACCGCTTGACGTTCTTCACCGAGCGAGTCATAGCACCACGCACAGTACGCATGTAGCCTCGGATTCTTTTCATCTTTCCGCAAGAGCGACAAGAACAGTTGCTTCGCCTGCTCAAGTTGTCCCTCCTCACGGAGACGAACGGCTCGATCAAACTCATTCTCTTCTGTCACGTCGGTCCCCTCCTGTGCGAATTCTTGATCTAACCATGCTTGTAACGTTTCATAATACTTACCGATATGTACCCCATCGACGAGTGCATGATGGGCTTGGACGGATAACGGCATAACCAGACGCTCGCCTTGACGTTCGAACTTGCCCCAGGCGATACGCGGCACGCTGTCATGTTGTTGCTGATGCGTCGGGTGCATGATACTCGTGAACGTGACCCACGGAACACTCGTGACATACAGTAAGTCGTCGGGCTCGTCATCCCCGACCACGACTTCATCGGCAGCTCGCTCCATCCGCGTCGTCACTTCCTGTAAGAATGTCGGTAAATCTTCATAAAACGTAGCCGCACAAAAGTTGAAGACATCCTCGTCTAACATGACTGTGAACGAAGGGTGGACCACCTCGTGTTCGACGACCTCTTCACCACGGATACGATAGCGCAATTCCGGAATCGCGTTCGCCGCTCTCACCGCACCGTATAAAAAGAGTTTGAAGAACGATTGATTGCTCTCCTTGGCATATGTATATAGGTTCGTGACATCTACGTTTGCCGTCACGTTGAAATGTGGCGCATCAAACGCTTTGAAAAACTCGAAGTGCTTACGTCGTGTCCACGTCTCAATTTCAATTTTTTTCATAAAAACTCCCCCTCCTACGCTCTTACTGTAGCAGAGAGAGTGAATTCGCTCATAGCTTTTGTTTTAACTGTTCGTAATGTCCTTTTGCCAAATCAAAGTAGATGAAGTCTCCACGTTCGATTCGTTCGAGCGTCGCTTCGAATTCACGCCATCCACGTTCGACCTGTTCAGGTGTCAGCTCGCCGCTCTTGGTCGCCTCTTCAAACTCATCCTCATCCTTTTTGACGATATCCCCATTTGGAAACACGAGAATATCGAGCAACAAGTCATCCATATAAGGGATACCCTCTTCTTCGCCGATTCGGTCAACGAGGTCGATATACCACTGCACGATTTCGCCTTCCGGATTGATCATCGCTGTCACACCGAACGGTTCATTGTCCGGGAAATATTGGAGCCAAGCAAACCCGGCATCCGCCACGATGAATTCTTCCCCTTTATGCTTTTTATATAATGGTGCCCGAACCTCATCGATTTGGAATAAGGCGACGACGCCTGAAAATTGTTCCGTCTGAACACGAACTTGCGCATAGCGGTTCTTTAAAATCCTTTCCCAGTCTCGTCGATTCGCATACTTTCGCTTTGCCATATGGATCTCTCCCTTTCGATCATCTCTGTATGATTACAGTTCGCCAGAAGAAAGAAAGTTCCTTGTTAGTCATACAGGTTATGCTGATTGAACCAGACGAGATGACTTTGCTTCAAGCGTTTCCGCTCGACCATACGGACGAACGCGTCTGTCGAGATGAAACGGTTCCCGGGATGGAGGTCGGCCAGCATCAAGAGGATGAGGCGTGAACCTCGCTCTCCCTCTTGAAGAGAGATATGTTCCATCTTCCCTTCCCCGTTGAAGCGGTTGATGAACAGCTCGACTTTACACTCTTCTTTTAAGAGTCGGGTCGTCACATATGCGACTTGGCTGATGATCGACTCGAAGTCGTGATGTAACGTGTAGCCGGACGGCCCACTCAAATCGACTGCGAACGTGAACGTATCGAGCGATGTCTTTTGAAAGACTTTCGACTGGACTCGTCCAAGTTTTGCCGTCGCGACCCAGTCAATCTCTTTTACCGGTTCCCCTTCATAAGGCTTTGACCCCAGAACCTGCAGTGGATTCCGAAGTGGTGATGCGGTCAAAGGCCGGTCACCAAGCGCTAAACGTTTCGTGCCGACCGGTGGGTGTAACGTAAGGGACGGTAATACCGTCCACCGCTTCTCGATGGGGCACTCGAGTAAGTACGTCCCGAGATGAAACGGGAGCGTCACAGCAAGTACGCATTCTTCGATGTAGGCAGGACCTCGGAATTCGGCTTGAATGTGAAGCATGTGACGAGCCTGATCTGTCCGTAATGTCAAATCCAAACTATTCGGGGACCGGTCGTGGGCTGGAAAACTGAGCGCTGTATTGGATTTCAGCCGAACACGAACCGGAAGCCCGAGTCGTTCGACGACTTCACTTCCATCTAAAATCAGTTGTACCTCCGTCTCATCCCCGACAAAGAGAAGGGATTCATGGCTATGTATGTGAAGCCGAAGAGCTTGTTCCAACTGTTTCCGTGTCCGTTCAAAGAACCAAACGATGCCCGCAAGTAAACAAAGCGCATATCCGACAATCTCCATGTACGGGACGAATACGAGAATCACCCCAGCGAATCCATAAACCGGAATCCATTGTTTCTGTAGGGCGTTATGTGTCGAGAAGGTCATCTTCAGCCCTCTACCGGCACAGAGACGGTGTCTAAGATGTAACGGATAATGTCCTGTTTCGTCGATTTGATGCCTCCTTCAAGCGTCAACGTCAAACGATGGGACAAGACATAAGGTGCCACGGCTTTCACATCTTCCGGAATGACGTACAATCGATCGTTCAGATAGGCATAACTTTGAGACGCTCGCATGAGCGCGATGGCTCCACGTGGACTGACACCGACCTCGACGGATGCATGTTCCCGGGTCGCGTGAACGAGCCCGAGTAAGTAATCGAGGACATCATCTTGAATCGATACTTGCTTCACTTCCTCCTGAGCACGGCGTAACTCGTCTAACGTCGCAACCGCCTCTACGGTTTTCCTCGTTTGGCGCATCACTTGTAAGAGGAGTTCTCTCTCTTCCGCAACATCAGGATAACCGACTGGAATCGAAATCAAGAAGCGATCGAGTTGGGCATCCGGTAAGGGGAACGTCCCCGCTGATTCAATCGGGTTTTGCGTCGCGATGACGAAAAATGGTTTCGGCATCGGATATGTCTCTCCCCCGATGGAAACTTGTCGTTCTTCCATCGCCTCAAGCAAGGCGGACTGCGTTCGTGGAACCGCTCGGTTAATTTCATCAATCAAGACGATGTTCGCAAAGATTGGTCCTTGGCGATGATCGAACGTCTGCGTCTGCATGTTGAAATAGTCTGCTCCGATCACATCAGACGGTAACAAGTCGGCCGTGAATTGAATCCGGGAAAACACCCCGTCGAAGCTGGCCGCAATTGTTTTGGCAAGTAACGTTTTTCCCGTGCCTGGCACATCTTCTAATAGAATATGTCCTTCCGCGAGTAACGCCGTACAACAGAGGCGTACGACATCCTCTTTTCCTAAATACACTTCGTTCAACTGTTTGATGACCTGCTCCATGCCCATATGACGACCTCCATTTTTTGTCTTAATCAAACTTTACCTTTTTATGGTAAGATAAACAACAAATAGTCTGAAAATTCAAAAGGAGGTACCCTCTTGCGCTGGACGAACAAGTTTCTTCTCATGATTGTCGCCACACTCCTCGGCACCTTTACGATAATGGTGATTGCGACGAGTGTATTCGAGTGGCTCTATAACCCGGAAACGATACCGGTCGAGGAAAGTCATAGTCTTCCAACTGATCTCCTATCGGATGAGGATGATGGAATTTTAATTGGTGAATCCAAAGCAGATTACCCGTTTGAATTGGATCCTCAAAAAGGAAAACATAGCTTTTTTGAGAGAATCACGGGATCTGGAGAATCAACACGACGAAATCTCGGACTATTCGTCGCTTTGATCGCATTCTGTTGCTTCAGTTTCTATGTCTATCGAAAACGAAAACGGCATTTGACGAACGCACGAGATGATGATGATTCAAGCATAGACCCGCTTGTAGAATCGCTACAACACAAGAACGCCTCGTCCGTTTCAACGCTCACAGCGTTCACGAACGTCCCGATTCGCGATGCACTGATCACATTCAACCAATCTCTCGTACCAGTCAAGCGATTGCGTGCTCATGAGACATTGCAAGAGTGGTTCCAACGCATCGATTTACCGATGAACCCGTCCGTTTATCATGCGGTTCGCTACGGCACCTCTTCAGGTGTGACGATTTCTGAAGAAGATACACTTCACTTCAAGAGAACACTCGATACCTACGCGACACGTCCTCACCCCGAGTGAGAATGTGCACAGGTTCTGCTTTTTCATCATGAATGATAAAATGGTGGAAAATGTCAGTTAAGGGGATGGAAACATGAGACGATGGGCGATATTCGGATTAAGTGCACTTTTACTCACGGGTTGTACAGATACGGTGGCAGACAATCCAACCCCAATCGAATCACCCGATGAACCCATCACCGAATGGACGCGTGAGGACTTTAAAGACGTCTATGACCAATACGAACAAACGAAACCGCTCCTTACTGCCCTTGAACAACAAGGAATCAAACCGTTTCGGGAGACGTTCGAACGGGTCATCATCGCAGGCAACGGCCTCGAGCATACGTATGCGGATATTTACCCATTCAAGCTCGATGACGGGACGTATGCTACCATTTTCGATAGTCAGGACGGAACGGTGATCAATGGTTCTGAGTCGGTCGCTCCGCTATTTTGGCAAGAGGAATCCTTCCTTCAATACGTCGAAGAGATTGAAAATCGGAAATTCGGTACAAGTGCCCCACCTACCGATGTCGTCCTCACACAGGATGAATTCCAAACGGTCTATGACCGCCATGCCTACACGTCAGCCCTCCTCGTCGAACTCGATGAAGCGGGCGTCGAACTGGCACGGGAGCCAATCGATGACGTGATCATTGCCGGGAACGGCGTGACCGAAGTCACTGCTGACTTGTTCGTATTCGATGTCGAGAGCGGGTATGCCATCGTATATGATCAGGACGGAGAAATTTTAAAAGGCCCCGAATCCATCTCACCGCTCTTTTGGAACGAGAAGGACTATGAGGACCTGTTAGCCAAGAATGAAGGTTAATACGTATCACGTTGTAACTTACGATATTCCAGCAACAACTTGAGCCATTGTGCCGGTTTGTCGCTGGAATCTTTTTTGTCCCGACGATGTGCTGTGACGTAGGTGTGCCATGAGATGGCCCGATACACGCATCCCAATTCCTCCGCAATCTTCATATGACGCTCGAGTATTTCTGTTGGCGCGACGTCTCTCCATTCTTTCAAATAAACCTTTCGTAACTCATGGATTTTCTCTATCCATAATGTATCATCCTCTTCCGGCAATAAATCGAACAAGATGTTCCAAAAAACACGCATGCTAAAGAATGGATGTGTGATTGTCGCATCTCCCCAATCGAGAATCACCGGTTGATTGCTTTCAGGCTCCCAGAAAATATTCCCTCCATGCAAATCGCCATGGTCGAGACTCATCGGTATACCACTTTCTAGTTCATCACACATCGACAGAAGTTCAGGTTTTAGTGCCAACACTTCTTCCCGCTGCACCCGCTCCAGATTTAGACTCATCTCAACGAACGTCGATTCGATTTCCTCCCTGAGAATAGACGGACGACGGTCTGGAACCCCCATTTTTAAAAGTTGCTCCGTCTCACCACTCATTCGTTGCTGTAATTTGGCATACTCTCGTAGCGCAACCTCATACTGTTCCTGATCAGGTACATCACGTAACGGGTGACCGGAAACTGTTCGCAAGATGAACCATGGATGAACCGGATGCACAGCGACTACGTCTGGCACGAGCCGAGGCAACATATGAGCAAGATATTGTGACAACATTCCTTCACTCTGACTGATTGAAGTGACCGCTTTAGCATAGACGCCATTGCCATGAACCAGATACGTCAAATCCGTATCTTTTTCTAGATGCCACGTCTCATTCGAAATATATTCATCAATCCACTGATCAAACTCATGCTTGAGATCAGTGTTTTCCCAGAAAACAGATAGTTGTTCCATATTCGTCCCCTTCCAATTTATGCTATACTCAAATCAATAAACGACCACTAGGGGAGCCTTCGGGCTGAGACGGCATTTGCCGGACCCTTTGAACCTGATCTGGCTCATACCAGCGTAGGGAAGTGGCTTGGGATACGTCTCTGTATATCCACGCCATTTTTCCGTCTGGAAACGTGGCGTTTTTATTTTGAAAGGAGACTATTCATGCGTATTCAACAACTCACTTGGATGGCAATGCTCGTCGCCATCGCCGTCGTCGGTTCGATGTTCATCTCGATTCCCACAGGTGTTGCCCGTGCTTATCCGATTCAGCATATGGTGAACGTGATCGCCGCAGTCACTGTCGGTCCAATCGGAGCCGTTCTCGTCGCTTTCGTCACCGGGCTCATTCGTATTATGACCGGCACAGGATCACTGCTCGCTTTCCCTGGTGGCATGATTGGTGCGTTTCTTGCCGGCATTTTCTTCGTTCGCACGAACCGCGTCTATGCTGCCGCTCTCGGAGAAATCATCGGGACCGGCGTCATCGCTTCGTTGATTGCCGTCCCGTACGCAAAACTGTTGATGAGTTCGACGTTCGGTGCATTTTTCTTTGTCCCGGCCTTCCTTGCCTCTAGTTTGACGGGCGCGCTTCTCGGTTGGCTCGTCTTGTCACGCGTCAAACAGTTGCGACCGAGCGTACTCAAATAAAAGCCCCTTTTTGGATTAAAATGGTAAACTATAGACAACATCTATAGAGGAGGGGTTTTATGTCTCGTTTCAATCAACTTGTAGCGGGTGGTATTTTGTTGTTTTTGTCCGGATTCTTATACACGCTCGAACGCATCGCACTCTACATACGTTGGTACGCCGAAATCTCAACCGGGAACTGGTTGGAAAAACCGACGTTTGTCGATCCATTTCTTCAAAACTGGTTCGTTACCTTGTTTCTCTTTGCCGCTATCCCCTTCTTCTTGGCAGCTATGAATGTCACGCAAAAAACAAGTCCATCCGAGAATCCGACCGACTCATGACGGTCGGTTTTTTGTATGATAGACCCAAATCGCTTCACCATTCCATTCATCGATTAAGCCGCTGTCGACAAAGCCGTTCTTCGTATAAAATCGTTTCGCGGCTTCATTCTCTTGATGGAGACTGAGGATGATATCATCCACGTCGTATTGTGTCTGGATGAATTCCACTGCCATGCGTAGGCACTTCGTTCCAATGCCTTTCCCCTGTTCGTTTTGATCAATCATGAAACGGTCGAGCCACACGTAACGTTCTGACTGGTTTTCCGCTCCGACCATCATAAAGCCAACCGGTCGCTCGCCTTCATAAAATGCAAAGCTCTGCCAATTGTATTTCGTATCCTCAATCATCTCTCGAAGGGATTCGGCATTCGTCTCGATGAATCGAGATTGTTTCTCGTCCACTGTCATGGCGATGACCGCCTCTCGATTGACTGCATCAACCGGTTGAATCGTGATTTCGTTTACTTTCATACATTCACCTCATTGATTTTCTCTCTCTCCCATACGATTTCTCCCGTAAAAAGTTTCTTCTCCCGTATCTTCGAAGGCTTGTATTCGCTACACTAACAATAAAAAGGAGGGGATCTTATGTTCCGAATCGGAAGTATCTTCATTCCCGTATCAGATGTAGAACAGTCTCTGAACTGGTATACAACTTATTTTCATGCCCAAGAAATCGGGCGCTGGGAAGGGGGCATCGGAATCTGTCTGCCAGATGGCTCAACTCAACTCGGATTGATTCAAACTACTTCAACGCAACCTGCAACATTTAAGGATGCGTCCGGACAAGCCCATGTTTATTTCAATATCATCTGTGAAGACATCCAGCTCGCGTATCAATCGTTCGAACAAGCAGGGTTAATTGCGACCCCGCTTCACGATTTCGGTGGTATGTCCTGTTTTGACGTACGAGACCCGGATGGACATACGATCAGCCTCATCTCAGAAGAATTGACTTCCCCGTTCCACCGTGATCGAGTGAAAGATTTGCAAACGAAAGGAAACAACTAATGAAACAAATCCATCATATCTGTATCCAAACACCGGATTATGCCGCATCGAAGTCATTTTACGAAGCGCTCGGTTTTGAACTCGTCCAGGAGTCGCCAAACTTCCATACGCGTGACTTCAACAGTTGGCTCAAGCTCGGTGATTTTTATATTGAGCTCCAGACTGCTAAAACGGATGAAACGTTACAAGACTACTCGAAACATGTGGCCGGTCCCGTCCATTTTGCTCTTTATGTGGATGACCTCAAAGTGGAAGTCGCACGACTCGAACAACTCGGCGTCACGTTTTTACCGAAGCACGGTGGCAACATCTACTTCGTCGTCGATGGACATTTAAGTAAATTAAAAGCACCGGAAGGAACCATCATTGAACTGCGTGATACGTTCGAGATTACATAATCAGAGCTTCACAGTTATCCAACAAAACCAGGTCCATGTTTGCATGGGACCTGGTTTTGTTATGCACTCTTAAAGACATAGACGTCCTATTTGAAGTAAAACGAATATATCACCTCGGTCATGAAAGCTCACGATTTTTTCTAAATGACCGTTGAAGTGAAATGAATTGTGCGACCAGAAGTAACCCATTTGAAAGAAGTGTCATTGCTAACAAGTCCACCCAAGAGTAAACCACTACACCCGTCACCTTTAATGCTATTGCCACTCCAGCAAACAAAACAGCAAACTTCGATGTAGAACCAATCAGTTTCCTTAGTTCCATTTTATATTCAGATTTCTCAACAATGTTTGCATACTCCATACCTGAGACAATATAACGAATCCATACATAGAGACTTAGAATTGCTATAACACTCAATAAAATATATGAAGACTCAGTGTTGAATATACCTGAAAATCTATTCAATAGAACGACTACTCCCAAAAATCCAATGAACAAAACGAAAGCCTCGGCTATAAAGTACAATATCCGCCTTTCTTTATATTCGTCATTTGGTAAAAACATTGTGACCCATGATTCTTTCATCTTTTACTCCTCCCAGAATAAATCATTTAAAGTGACGCCCAGAACCCTCGCAATGGCAATACAGAGTTTCAAAGAGGGATTATATTTATTTGATTCGATCAAACCGATTGTCTGTCTAGTCACACCGATCTCCTCTGCCAAATCGGTTTGAGTAAGATTCTTTTCTACTCGATGTTCTTTTACTCTATTTCCCATGTCTGTCTCCTAATTTAGTTGCACAATACTTAAAATGTAATATATATATTCCATTAACGCAATATATATATTACATATTTTTGATTACGAATGAATCTCCATCACACTTTCTACGTTTTCTCTGTTCATAAGAAAGGAAAGGATACAGTAACTACATCTTGAGTTAGGAGATCACTAATGAAATATCTCGATTATTGGAGCTACTTGTCACTCTCTCTGGCAAAGCTCTTCTTTTTTAGCTGGTTGACCGCGACGGCGTTCGACTTCTCGTTTTTCCTCATCAATTTGGCGACGATTTTTCTCCTGACGAGTTGGGCACTCGCCGTGTCTTATCCGATCCGCCGATGGATTTTATACGTTTCTCTGTTCCTGCATAGTACCCTGCTCGTCTCGGACGTCTGGTACTATCGCTATTTTGAAGACTTATTATCCGTCGCCTTACTGTCCGACATCGGGCAGATGGGAGATGTCGGAGGTGGCTTCTTGACGCTCATCCGCCCAATCGATGCGTTCTTCTTCATCGACCTCATCATCTACGGTTTGATTTTGCGTTATATGAAACGTCATCCTGTCCGTGAAGGGAAACGAAACGGAAGACGATTGGCGCTCGCTGGCTTCACACTCGGATTTCTTCTCTTCACAATCCCGCTCACCCTCAGTTATCAGCGTGGAGAAAAGTGGATCGCGGACGACCCCATCTCGAATATGCGTGAATACTATCATCTTGGATTTTGGGGCTATCACGCGATGGATGTCGCCCGAGGCGTCGAACGCGCTATGGGATGGAACGAAGCCCTGACAGACGAAGAGCGTTCTCAAATTCAAGCACTCTCTTATCAAGAATTAAGTGCCCCAAGTCCAGATACGAACGTTATCGTTTTACAACTCGAATCATTCCAAACATCCGTCATCGATCAACAGATTGATGGACAGGAACTGACCCCGAATTTGAACCGACTGCGACGTGACATGCTTTACTTCCCGAACGTGTATCATCAAACGCATGAAGGGCGAACGTCCGATGCGGAGTTCATCGTCAACACGTCACTTTATCCTGTCAAATCTGGTTCCGTCTATACGCGTTTCCCAGGAAATCAATTCAGCGCGCTCTCTCAATCCTTGAACGAGGTGGGCTACGATACGGCAGCCATGCATTCTTTCCGAAAAGACTTTTGGAATCGCAATGACTTTTATGACAATATCGGATTCAATCATTTCTTTAGCGACAAAGACTACCCCGACCAAGGCATCATCGGGATGGCACTCAACGACCAAGAATTCTTGAATACGTCGGTCGGATTCATGGAAGAGTTGGATGAACCATTTTACGCATTTTTAGTCGCTTTAACGAGTCATACACCGTACGATATCCCGGAAGACGAGAAGCGGTTGGACCTATCTGATATCGACGATCCCCTTCTCGAAAACTATTACCATACCGTTCATTTCGTCGATGCCGCTGTCGGTCAGTTCATCGAACGATTGAAACAAGATGGTTTCTGGGATGAGACGCTTCTCGTCATGTATGGTGACCACGATAGCGGTCTGACGGCGCCAGGAGAAGAGATGGCTACCCTCGAAGAAGTGGACTCGACGGTTGACGCGTTTCAACTTGACCGTGCTGTCCCTCTCTTCATCAAACCACCTGGACCGACGACAGGAGAAGTCATGGAGGCGAGTGGTGGACAAATCGATATCGCCCCGACGATTCTCGACTTACTTGGAATCTCTCCAGCATATATGCTTGGCGACTCCCTATTAAATGATACGTCAAATCTAACCGTCTTTCGGACGGGCGCTTTCCGATATGAAGATCATTACTATGAACCAGACTTGACCGAACGTACTGGTAACGGCACATGCTATTCCATTGAGACGGAAGAGCAAGTCGCATTCGATCGATGCGCCCCTTACATCGACCGCGCTTCCAGTCAGCTCCGGCTCTCGGATACTATCATCGAGAAGGATGCCCTCTCGCAAATGAGTCCATGAAAAAACTCCCGAGCTATTTGTCTCGGGAGTTTTGTTCAGTAAGCTTTACGCAATGTCGCGATATCAAGCTTTTTCATGGGCAGACATGCCTGTACAACCTGTTCAATCTGCTCTTGCGAACCTACCGTCATCATCTCTTCCATTTCCCACGGGATGATTTGCCAGGAGACGCCATAGCGATCTTTCAGCCAACCACACTCCTCTGCTTCCGGTACAGCCGATAGCTGCTCCCAGTACGAATCGACTTCTTCTTGCGACTCACAAAAAGCGATGAGCGACTGGGTCTCGTTAAACGAAAATGTATGATTTTCATTACTGTCCATCACGACAAATTCTCGACCGGATAAGACGAAACGAGCATAGTTGATTTTCCCGTCAAGCTCGTCCCCGTCTTCTTCGGTGTATCGTACCGTATGTCCGTCCAATACATATGAATCTTTGAAAATAGAGATCCAATCGTTCATCGCCGCCTCGGCACGACCGAACGCTTCTTTGACAAACAATAGACATGGCGTCACGAGCTGAATGTCCATCCCGCCATCATGCATGATTTGCCAGGAGACAACATAGCGGTCCTGCAACCACCCATAACGCTGACTGAAGTCGTACGTGTCTAATGGAATCAAGATATCCGCTCCGTCAGATAATCGTTCCCATAGCGCATTGATTTCTTCCGTCGTCGGAAGCGACACCATGTAGGAAATAGACGGATTCCGTTCTTGCACCGTCCCTCCCCCAAGCAACTGAAAGAATTGTCCAGCGAGCGATAGCGTCACAATCGTCGTATCGCCTGCTGGTGAACTTGAAAATCTCGTCGTATAGTCGACAAACGAATCTGGAAAGATGGATACATACCACTCGGCAATCTCTTCAACGTCCTGCTCAAACCAAATACATGGAATCACGGGTTGCGTAATCATGAGAATGTCTCCTTTCAGACTTCATGTAAACGATAGACCTCACGGACGGCGAGAAGCTCTCCGGCTTCATCACGATACGCCTGATAGTGCGACGACTGGATATGGTGATTGAGTGCATTTTCATCCTTATACTTTTCATAGAAGACAAACGTACCTGGTGCATCAATCGCCTCGTGAAGAACGTACGCGAGACATCCTTCTTCCGCACGCGACGGCGGAATCACACGGTGCAGCGCGTCACGTAACGCCTCTTCTTTTCCGGGATGGGCTTTCAAGATTGCAGTAATGACGATTTCCATACAGTATTCCTCCTTCAATAATGGACCTGCCTTTCTGTTCCCGAATCCACCACAATCTATCCCAAAAAACGGATATCTCATCATACGAGACATCCGTTTCTGCTTATGACTTTTTCTTTTGTCGGAATGGCCACCAGACACCATCGCCAAATGAAATCGTAATGGCTGGGATCAAGAGGGGTAACACAATCAAGCCATACAATAACAAACCGGTGATGACGATTGTCGCGATTTGGACGAGACTGAGCACGCCTGACGGAATCATGGCACCGAACGTCCCGGCGAGGATGACCGCGGCGGTCATAATGACGGTACCCATCTTCGTCATCGAGTGGATGAGCGCCTCACGGACCGTCTTCCCATTGATTGTCTCTTCCCGGAATCGATCTAACAAGAAGATGGAGTAGTCAATTCCAAGGGCAATCAACATGACAAAGCCAAAGAACGGAACGGCCCAGCTAATTCCGTCATAGCCGAGTCCTTCTACAAAGATCAGCTCTGTGATTGCCGCTGACGTATAGTACGTCAAGAGAAGCGAAGCAATCATATAGAGTGGCATGATCATCGAGCGGAACAGTGCTGTCAAAACGATGAACAACGTCACGAGCATGATGGCTACCGTTCGATTGAAATCATTCGTCGATGTTTCATTTAAATCGCTATTGATACTTGAGATCCCGGCATATCCGATGGTCGCATCCGCATACGGTGTTCCCGTCACGGCACGATTCATCGTCTCTTTGATTGTCTCAACGGTATCAATCGCTTCTGGCGAATACGGGTCCATCTCTAAGACGACCTCGAGCTGAGTCGCCATTCCTTCATCGAAGACATATCGTTCGACTGCAGGTGAGAACTCATCTGATGTGAGCGTCCCTTCCGGAAGATACACGCCTGTCTCCCGAAGCGCATCTGCTTCACTCAACTGTTGTAAGAACGAAACGGCTTCGCCGAGACCAGACTCAATTTGTCCTAGCCCGTCGTTCGCTTCCGCGACACCTGTCGCCAGTTGCGCTAACCCGCTACCAAGTTCACCGACCTGAGAACCTTGTGCATTTAATGCGGACGCCGCTTCGTTGATTCCTGACTCAATTTGTGTGAGACCGGCTGATACTTGACCGAGCTGTCCGACTGCGGCCGGGATGTTTTGAGTCGCTGTCAATCCTTGCCCGATGAGACCAAGTTGACCATTCAACTGATTCAGCCCCGCTGCTGCTTCTGCAAGCGGTGCCCCAGCATTGGTTGAACCGCTTGGTAGTTGTCCAACAATCCCGTTCAATCCTTGCTCAATCTCATCCAATCCAGTTTGAACATCCCCGAGACCCGTCTGCGCTTCAGACAAGCCATCGCTGACTTCACTGAGCTGCGTATCGACATAAAAATCGTCGATGACTTCACCAGTAGGACGTGTGAGCGCACGGACACCATTCACACCTTCGACTTTTTCAAGCTCACTTGCAAACTTTTCGATATAGGGAACTTCTGATTCTGTAATGGCTTGATCTTGTCTCAAAATGACTTGTACCGGAAGGGATTCCCCTTGACCGAACCCTTCTGAGATCAAATTCAGTCCACGAACCGAATCGTACCCGTCTCCAATCTCATCGACCGTATTGAACGAACGGGCATCGTCATATGTGAATAAGACAGGTACTGTAATCAACCCGACGACCAAAATCGATACGAACGGGCGATTGACCGACAATCGGCTCAAGCTAGCCCAAAGCTTGCTGTCATGATGCTCGCCTGCCTTTTTCGACGGCCAAAACAGTCGCTGTTTGAGCGTCGCCATAAAGAATGGGACGACCGTGAAGAGAATCAGCAGCAACACCGCAATCCCGACTGCGACGGCGACCGCTGATTTAAAGATTGGAAAATCAGCAAATCCGATGGCGGCAAAACCGACGAAGACCGCGAGTCCACTGATGAGGACCGTCCGTCCTGCCGTCTTGTACGTATTGACGATGGCGTCTTCGATGGCATGTCCTGCACTGAGTTCTTCTTTATAACGGCTAAGAAGCAGGATACAGTAGTCTGTCCCAATCCCGAACAAGATGGCGACAAGGAAGATCTGCGTGTAGTTGGACACCGGGAACCCGAACCAATCCACGAAGAACGCGACAAAGGATTGACTCAATAGATAAGTGAATCCGACCGCGATGAGCGGGATGAACGGGGTCACGATGGAACGGAAGACGAGAAGGAGTAATCCAAAAATCAACACGACCGTGATGATTTCTGTCTTTTTCAACCCTTCCTGTGCACTTAGATTCACATCATTGTTAATGATTTCTTCCCCGGTGATATATACTGTCTCCTCTTGCGGGAGCACGTTTTCACGGACATCATCAGCAAACGCATTGATTTCTTCCGTCGTACCTTCTACCGTGATTGGGACGAGGACGATGCGTCCGTCTTCTGAGACAAGCTGTGCCTCTGTCTCCTCGTTTTCGAACGGATCGAGAACATCTGTCACGACCGTTTCATTTTGTTTAAGTTCTTCGATGACACGCGCGACATCTGTTCGCTCCGTCTCTCCGATTGATTCAAACTCATAGACGAGGGAGATGGTCTTGTCACTCTTCCCGGCTTCATCTAAAATCGCTTGTGCGCGTTGTGAGTCCATGTCGTCCGCAAGTTGGAAGCTCCCTGCCTCTTCTGCTTGTTTCGTTAAGTTCGGTGCTGCGACAAATAATGCTGCCGTCAATACGATGAGGGAAATGAAAATTCCCCAGCGCCATTGAATGATTTTATGCATGTGTTATTCCTCCCCGATTCGGAGCAATTGCTTTATTTTTCGGAACGTCCGAACAAACTGCTCGATTTCAATTTCGTCTACTTCTCCATCGATGAGGGATTCCACATATCGATAGACGGCACCGTCCACTTCTTCGACGAGCCGTTTCCCTTCTGGGGTCAATTCAATCATTCGTTCCCGTTGATCTTGTCCTCGTCGACTCGTGACGAGTCCTTTTTCGACCAACTTTTTCAGGCGATTCGAGACCGCACTTTTATGGACACCTTGTTTTTGCGCCAATTGCCCAGCAGGAGTTGGTCCAAACTGATCGAGTAACTTCAACAGTTGGAGCTGTTCACGCGAATACTCGCGCCATACGTCTCCCTCCATCGCTTCGATGACATGTTCCGTCCCATGGAACATCACTTCTTCAAACAACTGCACCGCTTCACGCATCAATGCTTTCATTTTTAGTTTACCCCCTAAACTAGATGGTTATAGTTTATGCCCTAAACTAAATGGCGTCAAATAAAAAGACCGATAAGGAGTGCCCTATCGGTTCATAAATCTATATACAAACGTATAAAATGATAAAGTCTGCCCTTCCCATTCAACCTGTCGTACTTGATTGTTACGTGTAAAACCAGCGCGCATCAATACACATTGTGATGCGTGGTGATCGATTAGCGTCTCGGCAATCAGTTCGACATATTCCGGGAGATGGCATACGAGCAGTTGTTGGAGTGCAGAAGTAGCGTATCCACGCCCACTATAATCTTCCCCAATTCGATAACCCACCTCACCGACTCCATCTCTAATCGAATGCACATTCATACGCCCTATGATCGTGTCATTATGCCAAATCAAATAATAGCGCCCTGTACCTTCAATTTGCTCGATTAAAAGACGGTCTAACGCATGACGGAATCCCTGCGGTTCGTAGTATGTATCTCCTCGACTAGGGACAGAGCGTTCGAAGTAAGAACGGTTTTCACATTCAAATAAGTGAAGAGCTGATTGATCGTCAATACTTAACGATTTTAACTTAATCGAGTTCATATCGAAGTCTCCTTGATTTTCAACCTTCTATTGATTCTTGCACCGATTCTGCCACACGTAACCCAGACAGATAGGCACTTTCGAATCGCGTTCGTCCGGATGGATCATCAGCTTCAAGGAAGACATCCCCTGCTAAATAGATGGGATGATGGCTTACTTGATAAAACGGCTCATGCCATACATCTTTCGCTTGCGCGTAACGCCAATGTTTTAACTGCCGTGATTGGATACCGAGGTCTCCGACTTCTTCACGCACTAACCGCTCTATTTCAGCAAGTGTCTCTGCTTCCGGTCGCTCATACCACGCCTCACTCCACGCCTCTTCCATATAGACACTTACGAGTGGTGTCGCAGAGATTCCTTTTTGGCGATTATCGACGATTTTTAATACACCAGGTACCAGTTCTTGATCGAGAATACCGTCTGCTCCAATCTGTACATCACCGGCACATTCAAAAAGACCCACGAACGTCGGCGAATATACGAGACGAAGTAGCGCGGGCTTGATCTGGTCGACCAAACTCCCTAGTAGTTCGAATGACTGTGGAAGCGGTGCCGTCATCACGACTCGATCATATGAACGCGTCGTCACGTCTGTCTTGACCGTGACGGTTCCGTCTTCTTCCACTTGAACGTTCTCCACTCGTTCATTCAACTGTACGGTCAAATCTTCAGCTAAACGCTTAGCGAGGGCATTCATCCCATTAATCGCGACATAACGTGGATAAGGGTCGGCATACCAGACTTGCACCCAGTTCGCATTCATCCACGACCGCACCTCTCGTTCGAGCTCTTTTCCACGCACCGTGAAATATACCGCTCCATGGTCTGCCCGTCCGTCACCGATTCGACGCGTCGCTAAGCGTCCCCCGACGCTTCGACTCTTTTCAATCAGTTCAACGGCATGACCTTGACGCACGAGTTCACGCGCTGCGATGATTCCGCTCAGACCGGCCCCAATCATCCCAATCTTCATTCCGCATTCCCCTTTCTCTTCATGAAGATTGTAGCACGTTCTTTCAATTTACCCTCTGTTTGATATGCTTCAGGCTGGCTTGTTCCATTGTTCGTCGTAAGCCCGACGCGTATCTTCATACATGACAGCGAAGCGCGCAACTACTAACGGACGAACAAGGGAAGTCGCAACTAACAGCGACCAGGATGACAAAATCGGTAATTTGAAAATAATACTTAACGTGAAACCCGTCAAAAAGACCGGAATCATTGGCAGGATCAATTTAAATGCTTCCCACTTCTGTCCACGCATCATCCCACGAGATTTTGTAATTGCTTCTGTTGGGGACAAATGAGGCTCATCTCGCAATATAAAGAAAGTGAATGCGTAAGAAAAGTACTTTATGATTCCTGGAACGATTAGAAGCAGCCCCCACAATAGTTGGAAGAGAACCATGAGTAGGAATGTGGCTAAATTTAAGCGGTAATTCTTCCGAAACGGTTTAAATACATCTTGAAAATGCAATTTCTTATTTCGCACCGTATCTAAAATGATCCAGCTGTATCCGATATACATTGGAAGAGACATCACATATAGGATGAGTCCAACCACACTGATCATCATAAGAATAGTAGAACTGTGTTGGATTCCGTAATACGTCGGATCTATCATAAGCCACACTTCTACTAAAATCGCCATTGCAAAAGACCAACCGATGAGTTTCCCCGTTTTTCCTTTCAAGGCCTCATGTGTCCGTTCTGTCCATGTTTGAATCATTCTACATCTCCCCCTGACTGATACTTTTATATACGGAGCATAGTAAGCACACGTTTCAAATTCATATAAAAAAGCAGAGATTCACTCTGCTCGTTCGTCCGCTCGATATTCCAATATGTCTCCCGGCTGACAGTCGAGTGCTTCGCAAATCGCTTCAAGTGTCGAGAAACGAATCGCTTTGGCCTTTCCGTTTTTCAATATCGATAAGTTCGCCATCGTGATCCCGACTCGTTCCGACAGTTCCGTCACACTCATTTTCCGTTTCGCCAACATCACATCCAGATTCACAATCATCGCCATTTCTCTCACCTCATACCGTCAAATCGATTTCTTGTTTCATGTCGATGGCGCGCTTCAATAGTTTCTGTAACAACTCAGCGAAAACCGCAATGACAAATGCGGCGAAGACGAAGACGAATCCGATGACTAAAAATCCTGGCGAGTCGTCACGCTCAGCGAACCAATAGAAGAACGGGAGTGTCGCCATATAGATGGCCGTGATGGTCAACGCACAATATTTAATGACACGAAGTGCTTTCACCGACCGATAGGAGAATGCCTCATTCCGATCAATCAATCCAAGTAAGATGAATGACTGTGACAAGGCAACGAAAAAGGGAATCGCTGCTACATACACCCCTCCAATAATCGGTCGCATCGAATTTGCAATCCATCCTCCGCTCTCCACCGCCTCTCGCCAAAGGAAAGGGAGTAAAAAGATACAGGCCGCGAGAATCGGGAGCGACAAGACAATCACTGCTAGTTTCAAAAAGATGGTTTCCCGTTTCATCTGCCAAACACCTCATTTAGTTGTATTTTCTTTATCATATGCTATGATTTATCGTTTATCAATAAATATTTATCGAAAAAAATAGACCACGAGATGTACTCGAGGTCTATCACATTCATTTCATTGCTTCTAATTCACTTTCGGTCACCCATTTATGGTTTGTGACCTCTTCCCCGTCTTTGGTCGTGTAATCAACCATGTAAACGGTCGTCTCTTCCGCTGTATCGATTGTCGCTTCTGCGCCGTCCATCCCTTCCATATGGTCGGCGGCCAATACGACCTCATCCCCTTCAGACAACGGTTCCTCATCTGGATTGTCCAATTCTTCGTGAATCACCCATTTGTGATCCTCTACCGGGTCACCGCCTGTTGTCGGTGTATAGCTGACGGCGTAGACGGTCGTATCGTACGCACCGACAATCGTGGCCTCCACACCTTCCATCCCTGGCATGTGATCCGCTGTCATCATCGCGGTTGATCCGACTGGAAAAGTCGGATCACTGGCTTCCATCAGCCCGTCTGGAACTTCTCCAGACCCGGAGTGATCCATCGCTGAATGGTCCATGCTTTGCTCTTCTGACATCTCCATCGATGTGTCCTCTGCCGTATCCCCACAAGCGGCCAATGATGTCGCGAGAATCATGACACCGAGACCTGTCATCCATTTCTTCTGTTTCATCGAATCTCTCCTTCTCTTCATTTTCATGTTGAGTGTACCCGTTCCGGAGAATGAACAGACATATTTGAGAACATTACGATGATTTGTTAACTCATTGCAACAAAAAAGACCAAAATCCCGAAAGATTTTGGTCTTGAACATTATTCAACCGTTACAGACTTCGCCAAGTTACGTGGCTTGTCGACATCGCAGTCACGAGCAAGTGCTGCATAGTACGAGATGAGTTGAAGTGGAAGAACCGTCACGAGTGGCGTGAGAAGTGGTTCAACACGTGGAAGAACGAATGCATCGTTCTCATGCTCCATTCCTTCCATTGAAATCGTACATGCGATGGCACCACGCGCCACAACTTCCTTGATGTTTCCACGGATGTTGAGGTGTGTGTTTGGTTGAGACACGAGCGTGATGACCGGTGTCCCGTCTTCAATCAAGGCGATCGGACCGTGTTTGAGTTCCCCACCTGGGTACCCTTCTGCTTGGATATATGAAATCTCTTTCAGCTTCAATGCGCCTTCGAGACCTACATATGAATCCAATCCACGTCCGAGGAAGAATGCGTTACGTGACTCTTTCAAGAACTTATCTGCAAGCTCTTCAAAGATTTCTTTTTGTGCCATGATCGAGTCCATCGTTGTCGCAACGAGTGCAAGTTCTTGCATGAGATCAAACGGGAGTTTCTTCCCGTTCGCACGAGCGATGTCGTATGCGAGAATTGCGAGGACGGCAATCTGTGCCGTGTATGCTTTCGTCGACGCGACCGCGATCTCTGGTCCTGCGTGGAGGAGCATCGTCTCGTTCGCTTCACGTGACAATGTCGATCCTGCCACGTTCGTTAACGTGAGCGCTTTATGGCCCAATTTTTTCACTTCGACGAGGACGGCACGGCTGTCCGCTGTCTCACCTGATTGTGAGATGAAGAGGAAGAGTGGCTTCTCTGTCAAAAGTGGCATGTTGTAACCGAACTCTGATGCGACGTGTACTTCAGTCGGTACACCTGCAACGCGCTCAATCAATTGCTTCCCGACAAGACCAGCGTGGTAACTTGTACCACATGCGACGATATAGACGCGGTCTGCTTCCGAGACGAGTTCACGCACGCCTTCTGCGAGCTCGATGTCGCCGTTCTCGTTCTGGTAGTGCTGGATGATGTTACGGATGACGGCTGGCTGTTCGTCCATCTCTTTCAACATGTAGTGCGCGTACGTGCCCTTCTCGATGTCTGACGCATCGATTTCGGCCGTGTATGGTGCACGCTCGAGTACTTCGCCGTCGAGCGTCTTAATCGTCGCCGCCTCACGTGTGAGGATGACGATCTCGCCATCGTGGAGCTCGAGGTACTGGTCTGTCACCTGGAGCATCGCCATCGCGTCTGATGCGACGACGTTGAACGTGCCGTCACCAAGTCCGACGAGGAGCGGTGACTTGTTCTTCCCGATATAGAGGCGCTCTTTGTCCTCTGAGTCGATCATTGCGATCGCATACGAACCGTGGAGGTCCGAAAGCGTCTTGCGGAACGCCGCCTCGACGTCGCCGAGCTCGACGAAGTGCTTCTCCATGAGCTGGACGATGACTTCCGTGTCCGTCTCTGAAAGGAACGGGACGTCGAGCGTCTTCTTGATGAGCTCGTCGTTCTCGATTACGCCGTTATGCACGAGCGTGAAGCGTCCTGTCGTGCTTTGGTGCGGGTGGGCGTTCGGTACGCTCGGTACCCCGTGTGTTGCCCAACGTGTGTGGCCGATTCCAATCGTGCCGTCTACTTCTGCTGGGATGATTTCGCGTAGCGCAGCAATGCGACCGACTTCTTTGTGAACGTTGACATTCTCATGCATCAACGCAAGACCTGCCGAGTCATAACCACGGTACTCGAGTTTTTCAAGACCTTTGAGAAGGACTTCCTTCGCTCCGGTATTCCCAATCATTCCTACAATTCCACACATAAACAAATCTCCTCTATTCTTCGATTTCTCGAAAAAGGAAACGGGCTTTTTCTAAGAGCTGTCAGTACACGCTTCTTTGTCCGTCCGGTCGCCCGGGCGTTTTAAAAGCATGTTTGTCGTCGTGACAGGCGACGAGGAGGCATCCGCCGAAATCTCGATAACCTCCAACCTCGTCAACTCCGCAGAGTTCTGGCGCTTGTTCGTACTCTTGTGTCCTTCCGTTTCCAAGGTCACGCTCTTAATAGTACAAATCACACCCCCATTCGTCAAGAAAATCCGCTGTTTTCTCGATGACAAAACGGAAACAAAAAGGGAATCCGATGTGGATTCCCTTGTGTTATTCCCGGTTTTGAAAATTTTATCCGTCTACACCGTAATCTTCGCGTACGACTTGTGCGATTTTTTCAACGTAACGGTCACACTCTTCCGCTGTCGGGGCTTCAGCCATGACACGAACAAGTGGTTCTGTACCTGATGCACGGACGAGGATTCGACCGTTTCCGGCCATTTCCGCTTCCGCTTCTTGAATCGTTGCCAAGACACGCTCTCCGTTCATCGCATCGTTTTTATTCGTCACACGAATGTTCACGAGCTTTTGCGGATAAACTGGCATCTCTGCCGCTAATTCAGACAGTTTACGCCCTGTCGATTTCACGATTTCTGCCAATTGCACACCAGATAACATACCGTCACCCGTTGTCGAGTGATCGAGGAAAATCAAATGACCTGATTGTTCGCCACCGAGTGTATATTGATGTTTTTTCATTTCTTCAACGACATAGCGGTCGCCAACTGCTGTTTGAAGCGCCGTCATGCCCGCTTCTTCAACGGCTTTATGGAAACCGAGGTTACTCATGACCGTCGCGACAATCGTGTTGTCTTTGAGACGCCCTTTTTCACTCAAGTATTTTCCGCAAATATACATGATCTTGTCTCCGTCGACGATTTCACCGTTCTCGTCAATCGCAATCAAACGGTCTCCATCCCCATCAAAGGCAAGGCCCATGTCCGCTCCTTTTTCACGGACGAATTCAGCCAAATGCTCAGGGTGTGTCGACCCGACACCTTCATTGATATTTAAACCGTTTGGCGAGTTTCCGATCGTCGACACATTTGCTTCTAAGTCTGCAAACAGTCGAGCCGCAAGACCACTCGTCGCTCCATGTGCACAGTCGAGTGCGATGTGAAGACCATCAAAGTCTTCTTCTACCGTTTGTTTCAACATTTGAAGATACTTTTGCGCGCCTTCGTAGTAATCCGATACGAAACCGAGATCTTTACCTGTCGGACGCGGGAGCGTATCTTCCGCAGCATCTAAGATGTCTTCAATTTCTTGCTCGGTTGCATCGTCTAATTTGAAACCATCGCTACCGAAGAATTTGATTCCGTTATCCGCCACAGGGTTATGCGATGCTGAAATCATGACACCTGCCGTCGCGTCGAGCGATTTCGTCAAGTAAGCGACTCCAGGTGTTGAGATGACACCGAGACGCATCACTTCTGCACCGATTGAGAGAAGACCCGCAATCAATGCACCTTCAAGCATATGTCCTGAAATCCGTGTGTCACGACCGATCAACACTTTCGGCTGTTCGCCTTCTGGCAAATGTTTCGACAACACGTAGCCACCCGCACGACCTAAACGATATGCTAATTCCGCAGTTAACTCAGAGTTGGCAACACCGCGAACTCCATCTGTTCCAAAATATTTACCCATAAGATTAAATCCTCACTTTTGTATGATTGAACATCTTTATTGAATGGAAGATGTTTCTGTTTCTTCATCGACACTCGTCAATTGAACATCGATTGTCTTTGGCGAGATCACGGTCACGCCTTTTGGTACTTCATAATCTGCATCGACCGCATGTGTTCCGCTCGGCAATCCGGTCAGATCTAACGTCACGTTGACACTGTTTGATGAGATGCTTTCAAGAAGGGAACGTTTGCCCGAGAGCGTCACGCTGACCACTTCTTGCGTTTGAATCGTGTAATTCGTCCGGTCATATCCACGGACAGTGATGGGGACGGTCAACCGAATCCGCTCTGTCAATTCACCCGTGTCATCTTTCGTCTCATCATTTGGACGAACGAGCACCTGGACTTCTACTTCTTTTTTACCGAGTGAAGTCGCTCCTTCCGGAAGACGAAGGGTAGCGGTCACTTTTCCCGACTTCGTTAAATCGTCAAGTTCAATCGGTTCTGTCTCCACTTGCTGGAGTTCATCTAGCACCGCTTTTGGTGCAAAGACACGGACTTCCGTCTCACCTAGCAACGTATCAACTAAGCGGAAATCGTCTGCCACCTCTCCGCTCGTGACGACCTCGATTGGAATCATCGCGCTCTCGTCATAAATCGGTACGGTGACATTGATGATATTCGGATCGACCGACACGTTCAACGGATTTCCATTCGCATCTAAAATGGTCGGTGGAATTTCTCGTGTGAACGTCTGACTTTGATTGGCAACATCCACATTCAACGTGATTTCTTTGACGTTTTGAATCCGACTCGCACCACCTGTGACTTTTACAGTCGACGGTTCGATTTCGACATCGCCCGCGACTTTTCCGTCCGGTAATTGATCTTTGTTCAACAGATTCACGGACACAGGGACTTCAATCGTTTGTTTCCGATCGATATAGATTTCGACAGTCTCTCGATCTAGTTTGACATTGACGTCTCCGCCGAATCCACGCGCTTCGACCGGGACACGATGGAATCCGGTGCCAAGATTGGTCAAATCGACGAACACCTGATAATCTTTCACCAATTTCGTCATCGTTAAACTACTAGATGGCCCTTGAAGCTCGACACCCATCTCTTCCGGAACATTATATGCGACATACTGGACCTCATCAAAAAACACTTCGACCGGCACATCGAGCGTCATGGAACTTTGTCCGACGATTGGCAATGCGCTAGATGCGTTATTCGAAGAACTGGTCTCAGCGACCATTAAGTATAAAAGGACGGCTAAAGCAAGTGCGATGAAGCGGAGAAACCACTTATGTTGTAACCACTGATCAATCACTTACTTATCCCCTCCTTTTTTGCCGAAGAACGAGAGGGTCGCCTCTTTTTCTTCGATGACGAGTTCTTGAATTAATTTATTGCGAAGCGCTTCTTCGTCTAGTTCCCGATACAAGCGGCCCGCGATTGCAAGTGAGACTGCTCCCGTTTCTTCTGAGACGGTAAGAGTGACGCTATCCGTCACTTCACTGACCCCGATGGCTGCTCGGTGACGTGTCCCGAGTGCTTTATCGATGTGCGGGCTTTCCGAAAGCGGTAAATAGCAAGCTGCCGCCGCAATTTTCCCGTCCTGAATAATCATCGCGCCATCATGAAGCGGCGTATTCGGAATGAATAAGTTAATAATCAACTGGGATGTGATATGCGAGTCCATACGAATGCCGGTCTCCACATACTCGTTTAATCCCGTATCGCGTTCAATCGCAATCAATGCACCGATTCGCCGTTTTGACATGTACTGTGCGGAACTGACGATGGCTTCAATCATTTGTCGTTGTTGCTCCTCATCACTTGTTCCCGTACGACTGAATAAGTTACTCGTTCGTCCGAGATGTTCAAGACCACGTCTCAACTCTGGCTGAAAAATGATGATAATTCCGAGGAGACCGTACGTGATCACCTGATTTAGCAAGAACTGGAGCGTTTTCAATCCGAAGAAACCGCTCAAGAACCAACTGACTAGAATGATGGAAATCCCTTTAATTAATTGTACTGCTTTTGTCCCACGCACAATCATCATCAACTTGTAAATGACATACGTGACGACGACGATATCTAAAACATCATTCAAATAATCGTACCAATGTACGTTTTCTGAAAGATTTAAAAATGAGAAAAATGATACTTGTTCAAGTAGCGGCAAATGCTCCCCTCCTCAACTACCTAGCTAAATCGTGCAAATTCCATTATATCATCATTTCTATAGATACGCATTGCGTCACGTCAAAACGAAACCAGATTGAAACGAAAAAAAGACGCCGGAAGCGTCTTTAGAAAAGTTGTTTCATCGAGTACCAAATCCATTCGAACATCTGATCGATCTGTTCGAGTTCACCTGTCACTTGACCGGCACTTGCTAAATAGGCACGACCATTGACGGCTGTCGCGTTTCCATTGACGGTACCTTCAATCCGTAAATCGCCACCTTGGACCGTGATGTCTTTTTCAACCGTGACACCGGCCGGGACAATGACTTCATTCTCAGATACGATCACACCTGGTACTTTTGTATAGGTCATCGTCTCTGAAGCGCTGCTCCATAGTCCGAGTGTCGCACTAGACATCAAACTAAAGAACAGTACGGCCGCAATCAAACCTGGGTGCCGTTGCAACCATTGCATTTGTTTCGAATGCGGTTTGCGTTCTTTTCGAACTGATTTTGAAAACGGTACGACGGGATCAGGTGCTGTTTGTACAGGAGTTTCAGGTAAAGCGGCCATCACTCGGGCCGTAAAATCTGCTGATAACTTTGGACGAGGCAATGCTTTCAGTTCTGCGTCGATTCGTTCATATTGTAGATACGATTCATATAATTCATCGTCCTCTAACAATTGACGCAATTCGTCAGATTCTTCGGGCAAAACGCCATCTTCCAAATATTGTTGTACTTTTTCTTCAGGAGTCAATTGAACCCCTCCCTATTTTGAAAGATTGTTTTTAACATTTCTCTTCCCCGGAAGATCCTTGTCTTAACCGTTGCGACCGGCATGTCGATCATCACGCTGATTTCTTTAAGCGACAAATCATCTACATATTTTAATAATAACGGAATGCGATATTTGTCTGGAAGTTGCTTGATTGCCTCATGCATTTCACTTCGAATTTCGCGATGAACCACTTGGGCATCGGGTTGGGGCGCTTCATCAGCTAAGTGGTCTTGATAAGTCAAACCGTCTGTACCCGCAATTTCGGCATCCATCGAATATTCCGGCTTCCGCTTCCTCAATCGGTCGATGGCAACGTTTGTCGTGATTCGATAGAGCCATGTTTTGAACTTATATTGCGCGTCGTACGTATCTATTCGTGTATAGGCACGAATGAACGCCTCTTGGGCAGCGTCCTCCGCTTCGCCACGATCATACAAAATTTTATAGGCGATTGCAAAGACGCCATCCTTGTATAGTTCTACCAGTTCGGCAAACGAATCGTGATTCCCCGCCCTCAATTCATCAACCAAACGGGTGGTCAGCCGTTCCATCAATCCACTTCCCCTCTCCGCTACACATGCGGTCATCTCTATATACGTCTTGATATTGAAATGGTTTCAAAAAATCAAAAAAAGTTTCCATCCCCATTGTAGCAAACGGGTTTGGAAACTGTAAGGAAATCAGACGGTTTCGCCTTCCAATAACAGGTTTTCTTTAGATTTTATAATCGTTTCACATAAGCGATAGGCCAACTGAGCCGTCACGTCATCCCGGTCTAATGCCGGATTTAACTCGACGAGCTCTACTGCGATCAAGTCTTCTGCTTGCATCGCTTCTTTTAAAATCGCTTTGGCTTCGACTTCTGTCAAACCGCCATCAACCGGTGTACCTGTTCCAGGAACGAGGGATGCATCGAGACTATCCATATCGAAACTGATATAAAAACGGTCTACTCGTTCACGAAGATAACTCAATGACTCTTTCATGATAACATCCACGCCACGCGTACGTACTTCTTCTACTGTAATGACTTTGATGCCGAGTCGATTGATTTCATTCATTTCTCCTTCATCGATATCACGCAGGGCAATATAAACTAAATGCTCTGGTGATAGCTTCGGATCACGTCCGCCCACTTCTGTCAGACGCACGTCGCCCATCCCCATCGCTGCCGCAAGTGGCATTCCGTGAATATTCCCCGACGGTGATGTTTCGCCTGTATTTAAGTCAGCGTGAGCATCCACCCAAATGACTCCATAAGGACCTGTTTGAGCCAATCCAGCAAGAGTACCGATTGCCATACTATGATCGCCCCCAACGATCAAAGGGAATCGATTTTCCGAAATTTCACGATGTACGACTTCTGCCAATTCCGTGACGGTATGCAAGACACCATCAACCCGTTTTAAGTGTTCTTCATTTTCTCGAATTTCAGATTCTGGCAAGACACGAATCGTATGTTTGACCGTTTCTGTCGGAAGAAGTTGTTGCATCCCCATTTCATTTAACTTTGTCGGTCCTTGATCGACCCCTAATTTCCCCTGACCGTAACGCAGCGGCACGTGAATATATGACCATTGCATCGCCATTCCCCCTTTATACGCTTGATAGTTAAATTGTAAACGCTATCATTTGTTTGGTTCAACTCGGCAGAATGATGAATAAACATGCAAAAAGGCAGCCTGAATGGTGGCAGGCTGCCTTTCTCTGTACTCTCAATTGAATGGTTCATGGTTTTAGGCAAAAAAAAACTTAAGTCATCACTAACTTAAGAAAAAAACATATGGTGGAGCCTAGCGGGATCGAACCGCTGACCTCCTGCGTGCAAGGCAGGCGCTCTCCCAGCTGAGCTAAGGCCCCAATACAGGGATAAGAATATGGAGCGGAAGACGGGATTCGAACCCGCGACCCCGACCTTGGCAAGGTCGTATTCTACCACTGAACTACTTCCGCAAAAAATGGTGAGCCATGCAGGGCTCGAACCTGCGACCCTCTGATTAAAAGTCAGATGCTCTACCAACTGAGCTAATGGCTCAAACCTGGTGGGGGGGGGCGGATTCGAACCGCCGAACCCGAAGGAGCGGATTTACAGTCCGCCGCGTTTAGCCACTTCGCTACCCCCCCGAGGAGTGCCGGCGAAAGGATTCGAACCCTCGACCCTCTGATTACAAGTCAGATGCTCTACCAACTGAGCTACACCGGCATATATATAGGTTTGATGTAATAAATAAAGATGGTGGAGGATGACGGGATCGAACCGCCGACCCCCTGCTTGTAAGGCAGGTGCTCTCCCAGCTGAGCTAATCCTCCATATTGGTGACCCGTACGGGATTCGAACCCGTGTTACCGCCGTGAAAGGGCGGTGTCTTAACCGCTTGACCAACGGGCCTAAATTGGCTCCGCAAGTAGGATTTGAACCTACGACCTACCGGTTAACAGCCGGTTGCTCTACCACTGAGCTATTGCGGAACGATCTTGCCTGGCAACGTCCTATCCTCACAGGGGGAGATCCCCCAACTACTTTCGGCGCTGAGACGCTTAACTTCCGTGTTCGGCATGGGAACGGGTGTGGCCGTCTCGCTATCGCCACCAGACAAAATGAATATTAACACCGCGTCATACGCATGTCAATATTGTTTTAGGGTTTGTTCCCTGAAAACTGAGGATTCATCAACACAAACCATTAGACTAGATCAAAGCCTCGACCGATTAGTATCATTCAGCTCCACGTGTCACCACGCTTCCACCCATGACCTATCTACCTCATCGTCTCTGAGGGGTCTTTCTTGATTGCTCAAAGGGAAATCTCATCTCGGAGGGGGCTTCATGCTTAGATGCTTTCAGCACTTATCCCGTCCGCACGTAGCTACCCAGCGGTGCTCCTGGCGGAACAACTGGTACACCAGCGGTGCGTCCATCCCGGTCCTCTCGTACTAAGGACAGCTCTCCTCAAATTTCCTNCGCCACGCTTCCACCCATGACCTATCTACCTCATCGTCTCTGAGGGGTCTTTCTTGATTGCTCAAAGGGAAATCTCATCTCGGAGGGGGCTTCATGCTTAGATGCTTTCAGCACTTATCCCGTCCGCACGTAGCTACCCAGCGGTGCTCCTGGCGGAACAACTGGTACACCAGCGGTGCGTCCATCCCGGTCCTCTCGTACTAAGGACAGCTCTCCTCAAATTTCCTACGCCCACGACGGATAGGGACCGAACTGTCTCACGACGTTCTGAACCCAGCTCGCGTACCGCTTTAATGGGCGAACAGCCCAACCCTTGGGACCTACTCCAGCCCCAGGATGCGATGAGCCGACATCGAGGTGCCAAACCTCCCCGTCGATGTGGACTCTTGGGGGAGATCAGCCTGTTATCCCCAGGGTAGCTTTTATCCGTTGAGCGATGGCCCTTCCATGCGGAACCACCGGATCACTAAGCCCGACTTTCGTCCCTGCTCGACTTGTAGGTCTCGCAGTCAAGCTCCCTTCTGCCTTTGCACTCTTCGAATGATTTCCAACCATTCTGAGGGAACCTTTGGGCGCCTCCGTTACTGTTTAGGAGGCGACCGCCCCAGTCAAACTACCCGCCTGACACGGTCCTCCAGCCGGATCACGGCTGCGAGTTAGAGACTCTATACGCAAAGGGTGGTATCCCAAGGGTGTCTCCACCGAAGCTGGCGCTCCGGCTTCACAAACTCCCACCTATCCTGTACATCGCGTACAAAGCCTCAATATCAGGCTGTAGTAAAGCTCCATGGGGTCTTTCCGTCCTGTCGCGGGTAACCTGCATCTTCACAGGTACTATGATTTCACCGGGTCTCTCGTTGAGACAGTGCCCAAATCGTTACGCCTTTCGTGCGGGTCGGAACTTACCCGACAAGGAATTTCGCTACCTTAGGACCGTTATAGTTACGGCCGCCGTTTACTGGGGCTTCGGTTCAGTGCTTCTCTTGCGATGACACATCCCCTTAACCTTCCAGCACCGGGCAGGCGTCAGCCCCTATACTTCATCTTGCGATTTAGCAGAGACCTGTGTTTTTGCTAAACAGTCGTTTGGGCCTATTCACTGCGGCTTATGTTGCCATAAGCGTCCCTTCTCCCGAAGTTACGGGACCATTTTGCCGAGTTCCTTAACGAGAGTTATCCCGCGCGTCTTAGAATTCTCATCTCGCCTACCTGTGTCGGTTTGCGGTACTGGCGCCGACCTCCTCACTAGAGGCTTTTCTTGGCAGCGTGAAATCCGGTGCTTCGCCCTACGGGCTCCACGTCACAGCTCAACCTTGTATGCCGGGCGGATTTGCCAACCCGACGGCCTCGCTGCTTGTCCGTGCACTTCCAGTCGCACGGTCACCTTATCCTTCTGCGTCCCCCCATCGTTCAAACGGTGGTACGGCGGTACAGGAATATCGACCTGTTGTCCATCGCCTACGCCTTTCGGCCTCGGCTTAGGTCCAGACTAACCCTGAGCGGACGAGCCTTCCTCAGGAAACCTTAGGCTTTCGACGGAGGGGATTCTCACCCCTCTTTTCGCTACTCACACCGGCATTCTCACTTCCAAGCGCTCCACGGCTCCTCACGATACCGCTTCACTGCTGCTTGGAACGCTCTCCTACCATCCCTTACGGGATCCATAGCTTCGGTGGTATGTTTAGCCCCGTTACATTTTCGGCGCGGCGCCACTCGACTAGTGAGCTATTACGCACTCTTTGAATGGTGGCTGCTTCTAAGCCAACATCCTAGTTGTCTGTGCAGCGCCACATCCTTTTCCACTT